>NZ_JCADBN010000020.1:0-115568 GCF_059359135.1 Pseudonocardia sp. OZ21 | reverse complement strand
CCCCACCCCCCACCCCCCACCCCGCGAGTCGCCCGCTCCCACCCCGCGAGTCGCCCGTTCCGGCCCCGCGAGTCGCCCGTATCGCGTGCGCGAGTCGCCCGAGTTCGGTCCGCGAGTCCCCGTTCTCGATGGGGAGCGGCCCCAGGCCCGCGAGTCGCTGCACCCGGTGGGAGGCCAATCCAGTCGGCGATCACCCCACAGAATCGGGGCTGCACCGTGACATGGACACATGTGGTGGTGCGGAGTGGCCCGTCGACCTCGACATGTGTCCATGTCGCAGGCCCTTCGGATCTGGAGGGGTTCGGCCTGCCTGTGGAGCGTGCGGACGCGGCCGGCGCACGGGAACGGGCGACTCGCACACGCGGAACGGGCGACTCGCGCGCAAGAACGGGCGACTCGCGCGGCGGGAATGGGCGCGGCGGGAATGGGCGACTCGCGGGAGGTTGGTGGCCGCGGGGAGGGTCAGTCCTTGCGGCCCGTGAGGGCGAGGCCGGCTCCCACCACGATCATCATGGCGCCGCCGATGCCGCCCACGTACCGCAGGCGGGTGGGGGAGGTGGCGAGCCAGGTGCGGGCGGTGCCGGCCGCCATCCCCCACACGGTGTCGAACGTGGCGGCGATGACGGCGAACATGAGGCCGAGTACGAGCATCTGGGTGGTCGGGCTGCCTGCTCCGGTGTCGACGAACTGGGGCAGGACCGCGGCGAAGAAGATCAGCACCTTGGGATTGGTGACGCCGACCACGACGGCCTGCCAGAACAGCCGCCGGTCGACGGCGCCTGCGGGAGCCGCGAGGGCGGCGGAGAGGGACCCGCGGGAGCGGATCGTCTGGACGCCGAGGTAGACGAGGTAGGCCGCCCCCATCAGCTTGAGCACGGTGAACACCTCGGCGGACTCCGCGGCGACCGCCCCGAACCCGAGCGCCACCGCGACGACGACGACTGCCGCCCCGACCGTGTTGCCCGCGACGCTGGTGACGGCGGCGCGACGGCCGTGAGCGAGTGCCCGCCCGACGATGAACAGCACGCTCGGTCCGGGGATGATCACCAGCACGATCCCGGCCAGTGCGAAGGCGAGGAGGGTCTCGACGGAGGGCATGGCCGGCACGCTAGCCCGCCCGTGAGCGGCGAAGCACGGGACTTTCGCCGCCCCTACCAGCCGTAGAACACGCGCTCGACAACGGCGCGGGTGCGGCGGCCGGTGCGCCGGTAGTCGTCGAGGAAGACGCCGGGGTCGCCGTCGGGCGGGTAGCCCATGGCGACGGCCACGGCGGCGAGCTCCCGGCCCGACCGCGGCAACTGGTCGCCGGGTTTGCCCTTCACCAGCATGACGGCGTTGCGCGCCCGCGTCGCCATCGTCCAGCCCGCGATGAGCTCCGACGCGTCCTCGGCGCTGAGCAGTCCGGCCTCGCTCGCCTCCCGCACGCCCTCCAGGGTGGAGGTGGTGCGCAGTTCCGGGATGTCGCCCGCGTGCTGCAGTTGCAGAAGCTGCACGGTCCACTCGACGTCGGCGAGACCGCCGAGGCCGAGCTTGGTGTGGGTGGTGCGGTCCGCGCCGCGCGGCAGCCGTTCGGCGTCCACGCGCGCCTTGATCCGGCGGATCTCGGTGACGGTGGCCGCGTCGATGCCGTCGGCGGGATAGCGGATCGGGTCCACCATCTCGAGGAACCGCCTGCCGAGGTCCTCGTCGCCCGCGACGGCGCTGGCGCGCAGCAGGGCCTGCGCCTCCCAGGCGTGCGACCAGCGGGAGTAGTACTCGCGGTAGGACCCGAGCGTCCGGACGAGCGCCCCGGATCGGCCTTCCGGGCGCAGGTCGGCGTCGACGACGAGCGCCGGGTCGGGGCTCGGCGAGGCCAGGCGCCTGCGGACGGTCTCCGCAACGGTGGTGGCGTAGCGCACCGCGTCGTGGTCCGAGGCGCCGTCGACGGCCTCGCAGACGAACATCACGTCGGCGTCGCTGCTGTAGCCGAGCTCCATGCCACCGAGGCGGCCCATCCCGATCACGGCGATGCGTGCGGGCGCGGGACCGTCGCTGATCGCGCGCTCCACCGAGTCCAGGGTGGCCTGCAGCACGGCGGCCCACACCGAGCTGAGCGCCGCGCACACCTCCACGGCCGGGAGCACGCCGAGCAGGTCGGCGCACGCCACGCGCAGCAGTTCGTGCCTGCGCATCGAGCGCGCGGTGGCCGCGGCGCCGTCCGGGTCCTTCTGACGGGCGACGGTGGCGCGCAGGGACGCGGCCACCTCGGACGGGTCACGGGCCAGCTCGTCGGCCTGTCCGGCGGTCGGCGCGGCGAGCAGCCGCAGCACCTCCGGGGCGCGGACCAGCAGGTCCGGGACCAGCGCCGACGTGCCGAGCAACCGCATGAGCCGCTGGGCGACCTGCCCCTCGTCACGCAGCAGCCGCAGGTACCACGGCGTGGTGGCGAGCGCCTCGGACACGCGGCGGTAGGCGAGCAGCCCGCGGTCCGGGTCGGGGCTGCGGGCGAGCTCGTCGAGCAACACCGGGAGCAGCGTCTGCTGGATGGACGCGGCCCGGGACACGCCGGAGGTCAGTGCCCGCAGGTGCCCCAGCGCTCCCTCCGGGGACGCCCAGCCGAGCGCTCCGAGCCGGGCCGCCGCCGCCGACTCCGACAACCGCGCGGTGTCGGCGGACATCCGGGACACGGCGGACAGCAGCGGCCGGTAGAACAGCTTCTCGTGCAGCCTGCGGACCCGCCGCACGTTGCGCATCCACTCCGCCACGAGGACGCCGACGACGTCGCGCCGCCCGTCCGGACGCAGCCGAGCGGCGCGGGCCAGCCACCGCTGGGCATCGGTGTCGTCAGCGGCAGGCAGGAGGTGGGTGCGCCGCATCCGTTGCAGCTGCAGCCGGTGTTCCAGCAGGCGCAGGAACCGGTAGGACGCCGCCAGGTTGGCGCCGTCCTCCCGGCCGACGTACCCGCCGTCGGCGAGCGCGGCCAGAGCGTCCAGTGTGGAGGGTGAGCGGAGCGCTTCGTCGGTGCGGCCGTGCACGAGCTGGAGCAGCTGCACGGCGAACTCGACGTCGCGCAGGCCGCCGGGGCCGAGCTTGATCTCGCGTTCGGCGTGGTCGGGCCGGATGTGCTCCTCGACGCGGCGCCGCATGGCCTGCACGTCGGCGACGAAGTCGTCGCGGGCGACGGCGTTCCACACCATCGGAGCCACCGCCTCGGCGTAGGCGGCGCCCAGCTCGGGGTCGCCCGCCACGGGCCGGGCCTTGAGCAACGCCTGGAACTCCCAGGTCTTCGCCCACCGCTTGTAGTAGGACACGTGCCCGTCGAGCGTCCTCACCAGAGCGCCCTGGCGCCCCTCGGGGCGGAGGTTCGCGTCGACCTGGAAGCACGCCTCCCCGGCGATCCGCATGACGCGGCTCGCGAGGCGGGTGGTCGCCTGGTCGGCGGGCTCGCCGACGAACACCACGTCGACGTCGCTCACGTAGTTCAGCTCGTGACCGCCGGTCTTGCCCATCGCGATGATGGCCAGCCGGCCACCCTGCTCGCCCGACGCGGAGTCCCGCGCCTCCCCGACGGCGACGGCCAGCGCCGCCTGCAGCGCCGCCGCGGCGAGGTCGGCGAGCTGCGCGGCGACGTCCTCCACGGGGAGGACCGGCAGCTCGGGCTCCCCCACGGCGGCGAGGTCGGCGGCGGCCAGCACGACCAGCTCGTCGCGGTAGGCGGTGCGCAGGGCGCTGATCGCCTCGCTGCCCGAGAGGGTCGCGGCCGAGCCGCCCGGTGATCCGGCAGGCGGCCCGGCCGGGTCGGCCCCCACGGCGCTGAGCAGCGTGGCGCACGGGTCGTCGCCATCGGGAGCGTCGCTCGTCAGCCGGTGCCACCGGTCGGGATGGGTGACCAGGTGGTCGCCCAGCGCGGTGGAGCTGCCGAGCAGCGCGAGCAACCGCCCGCGCAGACCGGCGTCGGAGCGCATCGCCGCTTCGAACGCGTCCCGGTCGGACACGGACTGGACGAGCCGCTCGACGGTGCGCAGCGCCAGGTCGGGGTCGGGGCTGCGGGCCAGCGCCCACATGATCTCCGCCGCGCCGTCGGCCGGCTTGTCCCCGACCCACCAGCCGAGCTCCCCGAGCGTCGCCTCGGCCCACGGCTCGGTGAGCCCGAGGCGGGCGAGGGAGGTACCGGTACGCGTCACGGAGAACGATCCTGCCGCAGCGGGCACCGCCTGTGGGGACCAGAGTGCGGTCCGATCGCGGGCGGCGACGCAAACCCGCGCGTCACGCGGCGAAGCGCAGCTCCACGTTGTCGTGGAGCGGGCGGTACCCGATGCGGGGGTAGAGCCGGTTGGTGATCGGGTTGGCGAGGTCGGTGAACAGGAGCACCTGCTGCGCGCCCTGGTCCAGCGCCCACCGGGACGCGGCCGCCGTGACCGCCGCGGCGTAACCGTGCCTGCGGTGCTCCGGCGGGGTGTAGACCGGCCCGATCCTCGACATGCCGACCACCACCGGACGCGCCGTGGCCTGCGCGACGGGTACGCCGTCCACCTCCCACAGCAGCTCACCCGTGCCCAGCCGGAGCGAGCGGAGCACCGTCTCCCGGGGCGTCTCCGGCGACGTCCAGCCGCCCCGGTCGTCCTCGGCGAACCCCCGACGCCACCGGGCGAGCAGATCGAGGTCGCGCTCGTCCGCCCGTCGCGGGCCGCCCGGGACCCCGATCGGCGCCACGAGCTCGTCCAGGACGAACAGCCGGGTGCGCTGCTCGGCGTGCGCGCTGGCCCCGGTACGGGTGACATACGCGGCCGCGAACGCCTCGGCCTCGATGATGGGGCCGGCCGCCCCGAGGAGGTCCGGGCCGGCCGCCGCGAGCGCCTCCTCGACGGCCGCCGCGTGCACCGGCGGGACCGCGGAGACGAGAACGGAGTGGCCAGGGGTCTGCAACGCGGCTCCCGCGACCTCCCCTGACTCGTGCACGGTCAGCATGGCGGCCGCGCGCCCGCCGCCGCGGCACAGCCCGTCGAGCACGGTGAGCTCGACCGTGTGACGGACCGGGTCGGCCGCGAGCAACGGCCGCGCCAGCCGCGCGAACGTCTCGACGTCGTCGTGCAGAACGATCTCCATGCGCGCAGACCCTGCCGCGCCGCCGCCCCCCGTCGCGACCGGTTTGCCGCGCTCGCGGGTGCGGTCAGAGGACGGGCAGGTACGTGGCGAGCTCGTACGGGGTGACCTGGCGCCGGTAGCCGTCCCACTCCGCCCGCTTGTTGCGCAGGAAGAAGTCGAACACGTGCTCGCCGAGGATCTCCGCCACGAGTTCGGAGTGCTCCATGGCCCCGAGCGCCTCCGTGAGGTTCTGGGGCAGGGACTCGTAGCCCATCGCCCGGCGCTCGGTCTCGGTGAGCGACCAGACGTCGTCCTCGGTGGGCGAGGGCAGCTCGTAGCCCTTCTGCACGCCCGTGAGCCCGGCGCCGAGGATCACGGCGAAGGCGAGGTAGGGGTTGCAGGCGCTGTCGAGGGTGCGGATCTCCACCCGCCGCGTGGACGACTTGCCCGGCGAGTACATCGGCACGCGCACGAGTGCCGAGCGGTTCGCGTGTCCCCACGACACCGCGGTGGGCGCCTCACCACCGGTGATCAGGCGCTTGTAGGAGTTGACCCACTGGTTGGTGACCGCGCTCATCTCCCGGGCGTGGCGCAGCACACCCGCCACGAACGCCTTGCCCGTCTCGGAGAGCTCGAAGGGGTTGTTGGGGTCGTGGAAGGCGTTGCGGTCGCCCTCGAACAGCGAGAAGTGCGTGTGCATGGCCGAACCGGCGTGCGCGGAGAAGGGCTTCGGCATGAACGAGGCCTTCACGCCCTGCATGATCGCGACCTCCTTCACGACGTAGCGGAACGTCATGATGTTGTCGGCCATCGTCAGCGCGTCGGCGTAGCGGAGATCGATCTCCTGCTGGCCGGGGCCACCCTCGTGGTGGCTGAACTCCACGGAGATGCCCATCGACTCGAGCGTCTCGATCGCGTTGCGCCGGAAGTGCGGGGCGACGTCGTGGCTGGCCTGGTCGAAGTAGCCACCGTTGTCGGCAGGCGTGGGCGCCGAGCCGTCGTCGGGCAGGTCGCGCAGCAGGTAGAACTCGATCTCGGGGTGGACGTAGCACGTGAAGCCGGCCTCGCCCGCCTTGCTGAGTGCGCGCCGGAGCACGTGCCGCGGGTCGGCCCACGACGGGGAACCGTCGGGCATGGCGATGTCGCAGAACATCCGGGCCGAGTAGTGCTCGCCGGTCTGGCTCTCCCACGGCAGCACCTGGAAGGTGGACGGGTCCGGCCGGGCGACCATGTCCGACTCGTAGACCCGCGCGAAGCCCTCGATCGCGGACCCGTCGAAGCCGATGCCTTCCGCGAAGGCGCCCTCCAGCTCCGCCGGGGCGACGGCCACCGACTTGAGATAACCGAGCACGTCGGTGAACCAGAGGCGGACGAAGCGGATGTCGCGTTCCTCGAGTGTGCGGAGCACGAACTCCTGCTGGCGGTCCATGGGCGCCGAGCCTAGGAAGGCCGCGTTACAGGCATGTTTCCTCGCTGGTCAGTACCTGCGACATCGGGGCCGTCATCACCCTTCGGCACGGTACGACGGGCGCGTTCCCGCACGCCGGGCCGCCGCCGGGGGCTCTTCCTCCGCCACCCTGTCGGCGAGACGTTCCTCCAGCCGGAGGTGACGGAACTGGTAGACGGCCCCCACCTGGCGCAGCACCCCGCGGCGGTGGGCGTCGTCGAGGAACCGCATGAGCCGGAGCGGGGTGTGGCCGCGGAAGGCGAGCCAGAGGCGGTTGAGCACGGAGGCCCCCCACGCCTTGGCCAAGCACACCGTGAGCCCCACGGCGAGCCCGAAGAGGGCGCCGACCGCGATGGCGGTGGCCGGGTGCGTCGCGCGGGGGAAGACCAGACCGCCGATCACCGCACCGGCGAGCCCGTAGGCGACGCTTCCCGTGGTCCGCATCAGGATATGGCCGAGCAGTGCCGCCGCCAGCCCCCCGGCGAGCACCAGTGCGAGGTCGAAGCGACCGCCCAGTACGTCGATGAACCGGACCTCGCGCGTGAAGGCGTAGGCCATCCCGTAGAACAGGCCGAGCGACACGGTCAACGACAGCGAGAACCACAGGGCCGCGACCCGGTCGTTCCTCAGCACACTGGCCGGGCTGGACACCCGCCTCGCGTCGATCGGGGTGTCGAGCCAGACGTGGACGCCCACGGCGAGCCCGAAGACCACGGCGAGCAGCAGGACGAATCCGACCGACAGCGACCAGCCGAGTCCGAGGCTCACCGCGATCACCACGCCCACCGCGAACCTGCCCAGGAACTTCACCGCGGTGCCCCGGATCCGGAACTCGACGCGCTGCGGCCCCGGTCGGCGCCCGACGGCGTGTGCCAGACACCCTGCCCCGGCGAACGCGAGACCGTAGATCAGCCCGATCATCGGGCCACCGGCGAGCCACCCGGCCAGGGCGAACAGCACAGCGGCGGGAAGGCCCAGGTAGAGGCCGCTGACCGGCCGTGGGACCGCCTTGTCGAGCCGCCACCACGCCAGGTCCCCGGCCGGCAGGCGATGCGCGTGCCGGGCGAGGAAGGTGAGCCACCGCTCGGCCCGGCCCGGGTCGTAGCTCCGCATGGACGCCGACCGGTCGTCCTGTCCGGGCGGTGCCGGCGCCTGCCGGTAGACGGCGGGCAGGTAGGCGTCCAGGAGGTGCCGTTCGACCGCGCCCCGGTCGGGGAAGCGGGCGGTGTCGCAGAGGTCGGCAGGATCCGAGGCGGGATGGGCGTACGCGGTTCTGGCCAGGTCGACCATCAACGGCGTACGGAGCGCCTGCGCCAGCACCCCGGCCGGGTTGCGGCGCAGGTGGTCCACCACGGGCTGCCAGCGCGTCTCACCGAGCCGTCTCCGTGCGGTGAGGAAGGCGACGGCGTCGTCGACCCCGACCGGTTCGATCTCGACGACGGCCGCTCTGGCCAGCATCGATCCCGCCTGGTTCACCGCGAGCTCGTAGTCGGTGCTGCGACAGGTCACCACGAGCGGACGACCGCCCGCGACCGCCCGGTCGAGTGCGTCGATCGCCGCGGCGTGCAACGCCGGTGGCGTCTCGTCGAGGCCGTCGAGCACCGGGACGACCCGGCCGTCGAGAACCAGCCGCGTCGCGGCGTCCGGACCGTAGGCGGACCTGTTGGCCAGCGCCGGGTACTCCTCGACGAGCCTGCGGGCCAGCCACGCGTGCAGGTGCTCCTCGTGGGGGTTCCACGAGGCCAAGGGCAGCAGTACCGGTATCGGGTCACCGGGCCGGAGCTCGGCGAGCAGCCCCAGGGTGAGCAGGATCGCCAGCACGGACTTGCCGGCACCGGGCTCTCCCAGCACCACCAGCTGGCGGGTGGGGAGCTTGCGGAACTGCTCGACCACGTCACCGAGACCGCCGCTCAGACCCAGGCAGTCCGGCCGGTCGCCGTCCGGTGCGGTACCCAGCACGGCGGAGGCCACCGCGGCCACCTGCCGACCGGTGCTCGACCATCGCAGCGGAACCGGCTCGGGCCGGTTCAGCGACCGCATCTCGACCTCGACCGTCCACTGCCGGGAGATCGCCGATGCCAGCTCGCGGACCGCCTTGTCGAGCCGGTCGTCGCGCACGGTGGCGACGGGCGCCGGGGCGTCGGCCGCCGTGTCGCTCGCTGGACCGTCCTCGGCCTCGTCGTCCGGTGAGGCTGGCGCCGCCGGCCGGGGTGGTGGTGGCTCACCGGCGAGGATGCGTTCGTGGAGCCGGAGCACGTCGCGCCCGGGATCGATACCGAGCTCCTCGACGAGCCGGATGCGCAGCTCGTGGAAGACCTGGAGTGCGTCGGCCTGCCGTCCGCACCGGTTCAGCGCGAGCATCAGCTGCGCGTGCAGCTTCTCCCGCAGCGGGTGCTCGGCGACCAGCTCCATCAGCTCGGCGGCGACCTCGCGGTGCTCCCCGAGCTCGAGCTGCCAGTCGACGCACTGCTCGACGGCACCGAGCCGCTGCTCGTTCAGCAGGGTGACCCGGTTGGTGAGCACGGAGATGTGGAGGCCGTCGAGCACGGAGCCGCGCCACAGCCCCAACCCCGCCCGTGCCTCCCGCACCGCGTCCGCGAGCCTGCCCTCAGCGGCGAGGCGGCGCGCGTCGGACAGACCGCGGTGGAACCGCAACAGGTCCAGCTGGTCCTCGGCGACCGCGATCCGGTAGCCGGGCCCGTCGGTGACGATGGCCCGGCTCCCGCCGCCCAGGCGCTCCCGGAGCACCGACACGCAGTTCTGCACCTGCTTGACGGCGGTCGCCGGCGGCTCGTCGTCCCAGACCGCCTCGACCAGCTTCGCGACCGGCACCACCGAGTTGGGCGCCAGCAGCAACGTCGCGACCACTCGTTGATGCCGAGTGCTCGGCAGACTCACCCTGCCCCCGTCGCTCGTGACTTCGAGCGTTCCGAGCACGCGGAACTCCAACGCCATCGTTCTCCCCCGGCACGTCCTGCGCGAGATGCTACCGCCAGTAGCCACCTGAACACTGATCGCGGCGGACTCCTGCAGAAGGACAGCGTAGGGACGACGAGAGGACGAAGGCTGTGACGTTCTGTCTGCGCCGTTCGCACGAATGGGGTATCGGTGCGGCGGATCGGTGATTGCCAGTCGTGGGGGGTTGTCAATCACCGTTCCGCCCGCGGGTGGACCCGCTCCGGTCAGCTCGCGCGGCACACCGTGTCGGGCGGGGGCAGCGTGCCGTCGATCAGGTACTTCGTGACGGCGTCGTCGACGCAGGGCACACCCTGCAGGGCCACCGTGTGCTGCGTGCCCTCGTAGGTAAGCAGGCTCCCGTTCAACGCCTTCGCCAGGTCCACGCCCGCCTGGTAGGGAGTGGCCGGGTCGCCGGTCGTGGAGATGACGAGCGTCGGCGGCAGGCCCTGCACCTGCGGGACGTGCGGCTCGCTCGTCGGCGGGACGGGCCAGAACGCGCACGGGTCGAGCGCCGCGACCACGCCACGGCCGTCGTCACGGAACGGGGCGGCCTCGTTGGCACGCCGGATCAGGTCCGCCTGCTTATCACGGTCGGTGATCCGCTCCTCGTCGACGCAGCTGATGACGACGAACGCCTCGATGTCGTTGCCGTAGTGGCCGTCGGCGCCGCGACCGTTGTAGAGATCGGCCAGCCGCAACAGGATCGTGCCGTCACCGGACGCGAGCAGGGACAGGCCGCGGGACAGCGCCGGCCACAGCTGCGACAGGTAGAGCGCCTGGATCGTGCCCGTCACCGCGTCCGGGTAGGACAAGGTGCGGGTGCCGTTCTCGGCCCGCACGGGGGCGTCTATCAGCGGCCGGGTGAGCGCCTGGAAAGCCGCCGTGGCCTTGGCGGGGTCGGTGCCGAGCGGGCAGTCCGGTCGCTTCGCGCAGTCGGCCGCGTAGGCGTCGAAGGCCTGCTGGAAGCCCGCGTTCTGCTTCACGGTGCGGTCAGCGGTGGTCTGGGTCGGGTCCAGGGCACCGTCGAGCACCAGCGCCCGGACGTTCTGCGGGAACGCCTCGGCGTACGCCGAGCCGATGCGCGTGCCGTAGGAGTACCCGAGGTAGGACAGCTTCTGGTCACCGAGCGCCGCACGCAGGATGTCGACGTCCCGGACGACGTCCCGGGTCCCCACGTTCGCCAGCACCGGGTCGCCACCGGAACGCTGGGCGCACCGCTGCGCGTACTGCCGGTTCTCCGACTCGGTCTGCTCCACCCCCGCAGGCGACGGGTCGACGTCCAGGTCGGCGCGTTCGGCCTCCCACTCGGCGTCGTCCAGGCAGTCGATCGTCGGCGTGCTCGCCCCGACGCCCCGCGGGTCGAAACCGACCAGATCGAAGCGCTGGCTCAGCTGGCCCTGCCCGATCCGCTCCGACAGCGACGCGGCGGCGCTCGCCCCCGACGAACCGGGGCCACCGGGGTTGACCAGCAACGATCCGATCCGCTCCCCGGTCGCCCGCTGGCGCAGAATCGCGAGCTGCGCGGTCGGACCGTCCGGAGCGGCGTAGTCGAGCGGCACCTCGAGACGGGCGCAGTCGAACTTCGGGTCCGAGAAGGTCGGCCGGTCGGAGGCCGACGTCGCGAAGTCGGCGCACGGCCCCCACGAGAGCTGCTGCTCGTAGAAGCGGGACAGCTGCTGTGTCGGGTCGGGGCCGTTGGGACCGGCTGCACCGGTCGTCGACTGGGTGCACGCCACCAGAAGCAGACCGGCGGAGCACAGGGCGGCGACCAATGTGGTCGATCTCATGCGGGCTGGCACCGCGACAGCATGCCAGCGTGACGCCGTCCCGCATCTCCTACCGCCCGCGACCTCACCCGACCATGCACCACACCTGTGTGAACTCCATCCCAGACGGGCTGCTGCGACGCCGAGCGGTGTCAGGCTTCTCCCGTCAGCACCTGACGACCCGGGGACCCACAACGGGCCTCGAGGGAGGACGGACAACGATGTCTCAGCATTTCGCCTCTGAGCAACCCACCACCCCGTCGGCCGAGGTTCAGCCTCCGTACCGCTCGGGACCGACCGCAGCCGGACCGGGCAGGCCCAAGCGCACCCGGATCCACCACCTGCGCGAGCTCAAGGAGCGCGGCGAGCGCTGGCCGATGCTCACCGCCTACGACATGTACTCCGCCGAGATCTTCGACGAGGCCGGCATCCCGGTACTGCTCGTCGGCGACTCGGCCGCCAACAACGTCTACGGCTACGACAACACGCTGCCCGTGACGGTCGACGAACTGCTGCCGCTGGTCCGGGCCGTGGTGCGGGGCACGACGTCCGCACTCGTCGTGGCCGACCTGCCGTTCGGCAGCTACCAGATCAGCCCGGAGCAGGCCCTGACCACCTCCTTCCGCTTCATGAAGGAAGGCGGCGCGCACGCCGTCAAGCTCGAGGGCGGGGCGCGGTTCGCCCCGCAGGTCGAGGCGCTCGTCGGGGCCGGGATCCCGGTGATGGCCCACCTCGGGTTCACGCCGCAGAGCGAGCATGCGCTGGGCGGGTTCCGGATCCAGGGGCGCGGGGACGCCGGTGAGCGGCTGGTCGAGGACGCTCTGGCACTGCAGGCGGCCGGCGCGTTCTCCGTGGTGCTGGAGATGGTGCCAGCGGACGTCGCGAAGCGCGTCACGGCCGAACTGGTGATCCCGACGATCGGCATCGGCGCCGGCCCGGACACCGACGCCCAGGTCCTCGTGTGGTCGGACATGGCCGGGATGAACCGGGGACGCAAGCCCCGGTTCGTCAAGCAGTACGCCGACCTGGGCGGAGTCCTGTTGGACGCCGCCAGGCGGTTCGGTGACGACGTGCGCGGCGGGGAGTACCCCGACGCCGCCCACTCGTACAGCTGAGACCTCCCGCACGGGCGCGGGGCCCCGCGGCCGCGCCCGTGCGGTGAGCCACCCCCCACCCCCGCGAGTCGCCCGTTCCCACCCCGCGAGTCGCCCGTTCCCGTCCCGCGAGTCGCCCCGATCAAGTGCGCGAGTCGCCCGAATCCGGTGCGCGAGTCGCCCGGCTTGTTCCCGCGTCTCCGGGTCGGTGATCTCGGCCAATGCCGCTCCGCGCTCGTCCGGATGGCCGAATTTCCCCAGGGGTTTCGCCGGAGACTTGACAGGAACAGGCGCAGTTCCGGCAATGGCGCGTGCACGGACCCGGTCAGGCACTGTTCACTGACAGGAAGGGGACGGCTATGGCTGTCGACGAGGACAAGCTGAACGAGCTGCTGGGGACCTTCGTCACCGATGTCGGCGGGAGCTACCAGGCCCTCAGCGCCGTGATCGGCGACCGGCTGGGCCTGTACCGGTCGCTTCTCGCCGTGATGCCGGCGACTCCTGCCGAGGTCGCGTCCGAGGCCGGCGTCGGTGAGCGCTACATGCGCGAGTGGCTCCAGGGACAGGCCGCAGGCGGCTACGTCACCTACGACCCCGCCACCGAACGCTTCTCGCTCACCGAGGAGCAGGCGTTCGCGCTGGCATCGCCGGACGGGATGCAGATCGCAGCGGCGTTCCTCATCCCGGTCGCGGTCGCCAAGAACATCGAACGGATCACCGATGTGGTGCGTACGAACGGCGGCTTCGCGTGGCACGAGCACGACCCGGCGCTGTTCGAGGGGACCGAGAGATTCTTCCGGCCCGGCTACGTCGCGAACCTGGTGTCCTCGTGGATTCCCGCGCTCGACGGGGTCGGCGAGAAGCTTCGGGCCGGAGCGACGGTCGCCGACGTCGGGTGTGGGCGGGGTGCGTCGACGTTGCTGCTCGCCGAGTCGTACCCCAGATCGACGATCACCGGCTTCGACTACCACAGCCCGTCGATCGAGCAGGCGCGCAACCACATGGCCGACGCCGGCCTGGCAGGCCGGGCGACGTTCGACGTGGCCACTGCCGCCGACTTTCCCGGCACCGACTACGACCTCGTCGCCATCTTCGACGCGCTGCACGACATGCCTGATCCGCTCGGCGCGGCGACGCACATCCGCGAGTCTCTCAAGCCTGACGGGACCTTCCTGCTCGTCGAGCCGTTCGCCAACGACAGGGTCGAGGACAACCTCAACCCGGTCGGCCGCCTGTACTACGGGGCGTCCGCCGTCATCTGCGTCGCCCACTCGATGACGGAGGAACCGCGCACGGCACTCGGTGCGCAGGCGGGCGAGGCGAGGCTTACCGAGATCCT
The DNA here is from genome assembly GCF_059359135.1 of Pseudonocardia sp. OZ21. Lineage (NCBI taxonomy): Bacteria > Bacillati > Actinomycetota > Actinomycetes > Pseudonocardiales > Pseudonocardiaceae > Pseudonocardia > Pseudonocardia sp. OZ21. The sequence goes on along the minus strand of NZ_JCADBN010000020.1, from coordinate 101,900 downwards.
TCGTGATGCCGGATTCACACGGATCCGGCGCGCTGCCGAGACACCGTTCAACCTCATCCTCGAGGCGCGGCCGTAGGTCGCCTCGATTCATGCGCGAATCGCGGACCGGGCGACTCGCGCACGCAAACCGGGCGACTCGCGGGGATGGATCGGGCGACTCGCGGACGCAGATCGGGCGACTCGCGCACACGAACCGGGCGACTCGCGGGGCGGGGGGCTGGGGTGGGGGGCGGGTCAGGCGGGGTGGGAGGCGCGGCGGTGCAGGCCCGCCACCGGTTCCCCGGCCTCGTACCGGGCGAGCATGGCCGTGGCGGGGCTCTCCCGGCGCACCCAGCGCTCCCGCAGGCGCTCGAGGCGAGCGAGGTCGTCGGCGCGGCCGGTGAGGGCGGCTGCGGCGGCGTCGAGGAGGGCGCCGGTGCCGGCGTGCACCTCGTCGTCGCCGAGCCCGGCGACCGCGACGTGCTGGTGCAGCGCGGCGTCCGGGGTGGTGCGCCGTCCGGGCAGGGTCTCGTCCAGGACGAGGCCGGTGAGCAGGCTGAGCAGCTCCCCGTAGAGGGCCGGGTCGGGGCAGGCGTCGAACGCCTTGAACTCGATCCGCCCGACCTCGGCCGGGATCCGGGCCACCTGCGTGAGCGACGGGGCGGCGTCCACCTGCTCGTCGCCGTTCCCCAGGAACACCAGCACCGCCGGACGCAGGCCGGTACGGATGGCGGTGCGGGCCGACAGACCGCCCCACGGCGCCCCGTCGCGGAACGGCGAGGAGAACGACAGCGGCACCAGCCAGGGGCTGTAGTGGGTGAGCTTGCGCCCGATGTCGACGATGGCGGCGGGGTCGAGATCGGCGCAGGAAAGGTTCAGGTCGGGCCCGTAGGTCGACATGTGCAGGTGGGCGGTGCGTTCCTCCGGAGAGTCGAGGCGATGCCGCCGCTCCCACTCGTTGAGCGGGGGCTCGATGGCGTACTCGGAGCGCAGCGGGTTGAAGCCGATCACGGCGGTGCGCAGCGCCGACGCGGCGAGGGCGTCGTCGAGCGTGGCGACGTCCGCCCTGATGGCGTCGACGGCGGCGTCCACCGAGTCGTGGATGCGCGTGCGGATCTCGATGCCCTTGGGGTCGCAGCGCACCAGCCGGCCGTCGGTGTCGAACCGCTCGTAGCCCTCGACGTACCAGCGCTTGCGCTTGATCCCCTGGTCGCCGATGCGCAGATCCGGGTAGTCCTCCGGGTCCTCGCGGAGCGCGTCGATGACGACCTGCAGCTCCTCGAACGCGGTGTCGGTGTAGTCGGCGAAGCTGCCGTCGATGTGAAGCAACGCACACTCGTGCTCGATGCCGTAGCGGAAAGCCCTGGTCGTCGGGCCTGTGGTGGGCTGCACCGATCGTCCTCCCCCGGATCGTGTGGATCCACTTCTCGCGAAGATGAGGCTAGCCTTATCTGAACGACGACGACGGAGGTGGCGGTGAGCGGTGCGGACCCGCTGGCGGTGCTGCGTGATCGACGTTCGCGAGCCGCTCTGGCCGCGCCTGCCCCGCCGCGCAGCGAGCTACAGGAGATCCTCACCGCCGCGTGCGCGGCCCCGGACCACGCTCGCCTGCGCCCCTGGCGGTTCATCGTCATCGAGGAGACGGCGCGCGAGGCGCTCGGCGACGCGTTCGCCGCGGCCCAGGCCGAGCGCGAACCGGACGCCACTCCTGCCGATCTGCGCCGCACCCGGACGAAGGCGCTGCGAGCGCCGTTGATCGTCGTGGTGGTCGGGACGCCGCGCCCGCACCCGAAGGTCCCGGTCTGGGAGCAGCGCGCCGCTGCGGCGTGTGCCGCGTACGGCGTGGTGCTCGCCGCGCACGTCCGCGGGCACGGCGCGATGTGGCGCACCGGCTGGTACGGAGAGGCGCCGAAGGTGCGCGCCCACCTCGGGCTCGTCGACGGCGAGGAGGTCACGGGCTGGGTGTACCTGGGCACCCCGGTGGGGCCCGACCCGGCTCCTCGCCCGCTCGCCGACCCACCCATCACGTGGCTCGGGTGAGACGCCGTAGGTAGAGCGCCTCAGCTCACGGCGACGAACTCGATCCGGCCGGTGGAGGGTTCGGCGGCCACCAGCCGCACCCGCACCACGGCACCCGCCGTCAGCGCCCCTGTGCAGCGGGCCAGCACGGGCGGGTCGGGCAGGTAGATCTCGCCCGGCTCCCCCTCCGCGCCACCGGGTCGCAGTGCCACGGCGTCGAACTCCTCCCCCAGGCACCCGGCGAGCAGCGCGGCCTCGGCGCGGTCGAGACAGGCCCGGTCGACCTTCGCCGCGAACGCGTCGGACTCCGCCATCACCTCCGGCAGCAGGGGCAGCGCCTCCCGCACCCACGCCTGCGGCTCCACACCCGCGGTCACCGCGAGGCAGAGCTCCGTGCAGAAGCGGTCGGCCAGCCGCCGCAGCGGCGCCGTCACGTGCGCGTAGGGGGCTCCGATCCCAGCGTGACCGGCGTCCTCGGGCGGGGGCACACCGGCCTCCCGGTCGAACGCCGCGTACCCCGCACCGCGCAGCAGCGTCGTCGCGGCCCGGCGCACCGCCAGTGCGGCCGGGTCGTCGGCGGGCAGGCCGGCCAGCACCTCGGCGGCGCTCGCGCCCGGCGCCCACGCGAACCCCAGCTCCCGGGTCGCGCGCTGGAACGTCTCGAGAGCCTGCGGCTCCGGCGCGGGCAGGGTGCGCAGCAACCCGACCCCGGCGTCCAGCATGATCCTCCCGGCCGCCATTCCCGTGAGCAGCGAGATCTCCGCGTTCCACGCCTCGACGTCCAGCCGCCGCCGGGCCCGCAGCGTCCAGCCTCCTGCGCCGTCCGGCACGACCTCCTGCTCGGGCAGCTCCAGCTCGACGGCTCCGCGCCGCACAGCGTGGGCCCGTCGCAGCCGGCCGAGCTCGGGCAGTGCGGCCACCGCCGGGTGCACCCGCCCCGCGTCGACGTCGGCCTGCACACCGGCGTAGTCCAACCGGGCCCGCGACCGGACCACGGCGCGGCGGACATCGACATTCACCGGCTCGGCCGTGTCGTCGAGGTCGATCGTCCACAGCACTGCGGCACGCGGGCCGTCCGGGAGCAGGCTTGCCGCCGCCTCGGACAGCACCGGGGGATGCAGCGGCACCGACCCGTCGGGCAGGTAGATCGTCTGCCCCCTCCGGCGCGCCTCCTCGTCGAGGGCGCCGCCCGGGACCACCACCCGGCCGAGGTCGGCGATCGCGTAGTGCACGCGGAAGCCGTGGTCCCGCCGCGCGACGCCGAGGGCCTGGTCGAGATCCTTCGAGCCGGGCGGGTCGATCGTCACCAGTTCCAGGTCGGTGGCGTCCACCCGGCCCGGCCCGTCGACGGGTGGACGGTCCGCGGCCGCAGCCGCCTCCGCGAGCACCGCGGCCGGAAACCCGACCGGCAGCGCGAACTCCGCACGGACGGCGGCGAAGAGGGGCGCGGCGCGCAGCGGTCGGGTGGAGGACACGGGCACGCCCAGGAGCGTGCCACGGGACCTGCCCGGCCGCCGTCCGTCAGAGCCAGCGCGGCAGGGTGGGCGGCTTTCCACCGCTCGAGCAGTGCAGCAGACGGCCCCTGCTACGGCCGAGCAGCCACGCGATCAACTCCGTGGCCGAGCCGGAGACGGTGAGCGCGTCGGGCCGGTCGCGGGTGGTCCAGGTGCATCCGGGAGCCACCAGGTGCAGGCCGGGGCACTCCTCCTTATCCCCCATCGCCGCCACCACCTCGGTGATCAGCTCGGCGAGCATCGGCGCCGGGAGGTCGGCGAACGATGCCCCGACGTCGAGGTCGACGGCGTGGATCCACATCTCCCGCGCCCGCAGCCACGGGATGTCCGACGCCAGGAGCTGCCGGCCCTGCACGTCCTTCACGCGAGCCGACCAGGCCTCGCGCGGCATCTTCCGCACGACCTGGGCCAACCGGTCCGACGAGGCGAGGACGTCCTCACGGATCTCCGACGGCAGGCGACGCGCGCCTGTGGCGATGTCGGCGTCGCGCTGTTCCGCGCTCGCGTAGGCCGGTGTGGGGGCGCCGGTGCGCGCCCACGTCAGCAGGTTGATCAGCCCGTCGGCGTTGCGCGCGATGTGCGTGAGCACGTGCGCCCGGCTCCAGCCCGGCAGGGTCGACGGCGCCGCGAAGGCGTCGTCGCCCATCCTGGTCATCAGCCCGCGCAGGTGCGCTGCCCCGTCACCGGCCCATGCCAAGTTGTTGGTCAGCGCCCGGTTGCCCGTGTCCGCGCTCATCACGCGACTCATGACTTTTCGAGCCGGCACGTGTTCCGGAGCTCTCCGACCCCGGCCACGGTGGTGACGAGCTCCGCGCCGTCCGTGAGGTAGCGCGGCGGCTTCCGGGCATGACCCACGCCACCCGGGGTGCCGGTGGCGATCACGTCGCCTGGGTTGAGCGTGATGATCTCCGACAGGTAGACGACGAGGTCGACCGGGGAGAACACGAGCTCGTTCGTGGTGGAGCTCTGCAACGTCTCGCCGTCGAGCACCGTGCTGACCTCGAGGCCACCGTCGGGCACCTCGTCGGAGGTGACGAGCCACGGGCCCAGCGGGGTGGTCCGGTCGAACATCTTGCCCTGCAGGAACTGCGACGTGCGGTTCTGGTAGTCGCGCACGCTCACGTCGTTGAGCACGGTGTAGCCGGCGATCGCCGCCTCCGCCTGCTCCGCGGTGGCGTGCCGCACCGACCGGCCGATCACGATGGTGAGCTCGACCTCGTAGTCGATCTTCTCCGACATCCGCGGCAGCACGATGTCGTCGTACGCACCCACCAGCGACGGGGCGTACTTCGCGAACAGCGTGGGGTACTCGGGCATGTCGTGGCCCATCTCCCGCACGTGGTCGCGGTAGTTCAGCCCGACGCAGATGATCTTCTCGGGGGACGGCACCAACGGCGCGTAGTCCAGCCCGTCGAGGGGGTGCGTCGGTCCGGCAGCGGCCGCCGCGTGGTCGGCCCAGTCCGGCCGCTCCAGCAGCGCACGCACGTCGGCGTCACCCGTCTCGACAGCTGCATTCGCATCCACCCGGACCGCACGGTTCCCGGTGGCCGTCCGGATCGTCGCCAGCCTCATCGCGTCTCCTCACCAGTCGTCACGGGTGCGAGTCTCGCCGAGCGTCGGGCCGCCCACGCGATCGGGGGCGGCCTTCACGGGCGCAAGACTCCACGAACCGGAATATCACAGCTCAGAGGCTTGCGTAGAGGGCGCGCTCGAAGTCGGCATACACGCCCAGCGCCTCCTCGGGCACGAACGGCAGGAACTGGCTGTAGATCGCACCCGTGACACCGGCCGCGGGGTCGACCCAGAAGTGGGTGTTCATCAACCCGGCCCACGCGCCGCTCCCGGCCCGGCGCATACCGGGGACGTCCGCGGTGTTGAGCAGCAGCCCGTAGCCCCACTTGTAGCCGGGACCGGCGTTGAAACCGAAGGAGGAGGCGGGGTCGGCCGTCTCGATCGCCGCCGGGAAGTCGAGATCGCCGATCTGGTTCGTGAAGGCCGCGTCGAGCGTGGACGGCTGCAGGATCGTGGTGCCCTCGAACGTGCCGCCGCGCAGGAGCGCCTGCTGGAACGTCAGGTAGTCCCGCGGTGTGGAGTGCAGGCCGTGCCCACCCGCGTAGTACTCCGGTGAGCCGGGCAGGACCTCGCCGATGTCGGTCCACCTGCCGTCATCGTCCTTGACGTGCAACGCCACGAGGTTCGCCCGCTGCTCGTCCGTGGGCGCGAAGGACGTCTCGGCCATCCCGAGCGGGCCGGTGATGCCGTCCGTGACCGCGACGTCGAGCGGCACGCCTGCGGTCGCCTCGACGACCTTGCCGAGCCAGTCGGTGTTGATCCCGTACTCGAACTTCGTGCCCGGGTCGGCCACCGCAGGCGCCGTGAAGATCACGGTGGAGCCGGAGAGCACGGTGGGAGTGCCGGTCACGGACTGCCAGCGCGCGATGTCCGCGTTCCAGAACCAGTAGCTGAGCCCCGCCGTGTGGGTGATGAGCTGCTTCACGGTGGCGCGGCTCGCCGGCGGGCGCAGCCGGGGGGTGTCGCCGTCGAATCCCTCCAGGACCTGGACGTCGGCGAACTCGGGCCGGTAGCTGTCGACGGGAGCGTCGAGGTCGAGCGTGCCCTTCTCCACCTGCTGCAGCGCGGCCACGGTGGTGACGATCTTCGTCATCGACATGATCCGGAAGTGGGTGTCGGGCGACACGGGAGCGTCGCCCCCGGCCACCGTGGACCCGGCCGCGCCCTCGTAGACCACGCCGTTGCGGTCGGCCGCGACCGCCACCACGTGGGGCACCGCCCCGCTGTCGACCGCCTTGCGCAGCACCGCGTCGATCGTCGGGCTCACCGGCGACTCCTCCCCGTCGAAGATGTGTCCACCATCACTCTCGCGCGAACCTGGGCGACGGTCACGTAGCGACGGTGTCCAACCTGACCCGACGGGGAGGAGTTGCCGGGTTCCGTCAGATCTCGCCGCCCTCCACCGCAGCCGTCGAGGCCGAGCGGACCGGCAGCGTCGCGAAGACGGCAGGCGGCTCGCGCCACGGGTCGGTGGGACTTCCGGAACGAGCGTCCTGGACGGCCCGCCACACCCGCTCGGGCGTGCACGGGATGTCGACGTGCCGGACCCCGATCGAACGCAGCGCGTCGACCACCGCGTTCTGCACCGCGGGCGTCGCGCCCACCGTCGCGGACTCACCGATCCCCTTGGCACCCAGCGGGTTCATCGGCGTGGGCGTCTCGGTGTTGGCGGTCTCGAACGTGAACAGGTCGGCCGCACTCGGCATCCGGTAGTCGGCCAGCGTGCCGGTGAGCGGCTGGCCCTCCGAGTCGTACACGACCTCCTCGTAGAGCGCCTGGGCGATGCCCTGGGCCAGGCCGCCGTGCTGCTGACCGTTCACGATCAGCGGGTTGAGGATCCGGCCGCAGTCGTCCACCGCGACGTGACGGCGCGGTGTCACCCGGCCGGTCTCGGTGTCGACCTCGACGACCGACACGTGGGCGCCGAAGGGGAACGTCGCGCCCTCCTGCTTGAAGTCGAGCGCAGCCGCCAGTTCGCCACCATCGGCCACCGCGGCCCCGGCCACCTGGGCCCAGGTCAGCGTCACCGAGGGCACACCGGCCACGCCGAACTCGCCGTTCTCGGTGAGCTCCACGTCGTCGACGCTCGCCTCGAGCATGGCCGCCGCCCGCTTCCTGGCCTGCTCGAGGACGTCCTCCGCCGCCGCGCGGACGGCGTTGCCGCCCATCTGCAGCGACCGCGAGCCGCCCGTGCCGCCGCCACGCGGCACCACCGCGGTGTCGGACTGCACGAACGTGATCTTGTCCATCGGGATGCCGAGGCGGTCGCTGGCGAGCATGGCGAACGCGGTGGGGTGGCCCTGACCGTGACCGGACGTGCCCGCGGAGATCGTGGCGGACCCGTCGGCGTGCACGGTGACCGAGCCGAACTCGGTGCCGCCACCGCCCGCGGTGATCTCGACGTAGACGCACACCCCGATGCCGACCTGCACCGGGTCGCCCGACTCCCGGCGGGTGGCCTGCTCCTCGCGGACCTTCTCGTAGTCGACGAGACGCAGCGCCTCCCGCAGCGGGAGGTCGTAGTCACCGATGTCGTAGTGCATGCCGGTGACCGTCGTGTACGGGAAGTCCGCAGGCTGGATGAAGTTGCGGCGGCGGATCTCCACCGGGTCGAGGTCCAGCTCGACCGCTGCCATGTCCATCATCCGCTCGAGGTAGGCGGCGGCCTCCGGACGGCCCGCCCCCCGGAAGGCGCCGACCGGGGTGGTGTTGGTGAGGGCCACCGCGGCGTCGAAGCCGATCTCCGGGATGCGGTAGACGCCCTGGCTCAGCATGTAGGTCGGGCCCAGTGCCAGTGCACCGCCGAACCCCGCGTAGGCGCCACTGTCGGCCACCACCCGCGCCCGCATGCCGGTGATGACCCCGTCGCGGGTGAGGCCCAGCTCGTAGTAGCCCACCTGCGCCCGGCCGTGCGGCATCGAGACGAGGTTCTCCGAACGGGTCTCCACCCAGGTGACCGGTCGGTTCAGTGCCCGCGCGGTCCAGATGGACGTCGTGTGCTCGGCCAGCGGACCTGCCTTGCCGCCGAACCCGCCACCCACGTGCGGCGTGATCACGCGGACGTGGTCCGCGTCGATACCGAGAAGGCCGGCGATCACGTTGCGGAAGGCGTGCGGCATCTGGGTGGACACCCAGATCGTCAGCTCGTCCCCGGCGCGGTCCTCGCCGTACGGGCCGGGGAGCACGGCGATGGCGTTGCCCTCCATGGGCATCACCGCGAGCCGCTGGTTGACCATGCGGGCCCGGACGACCACCTCGGCGTCCGCGAGCGGATCGGTGTCGGAGCGGATGCCGGCCGCGAGGTTGGTGCCGAGCTCGGGGAACTGAAGCTCGGAGCCGGGCTCCAGTGCGGCCTCCGCATCGACCACGGCGGGCAGCGGGTCGTAGTCGATCTCCACGAGCTCGACCGCGTCGACGGCGGCGGCCTTCGTCTCGCCGACCACCACCGCGACGGGCTCACCGACGAAGCGGACGCGGTCGGTGGCCAGCGGCGGTCGCGGGACCTGGGGGTTGACGACCATCAGGCCGTGGTGTGCCGGGAGGTCGAGGTCGGCCGCGGTGAAGACCGCGACGACGCCGGGAGCGGCCTCCGCCTCGGACTTGTCGATGCCGACGATGCGGGCATGAGCCAGTGGGGAACGGACGAAGGCGAGGTGCAGCACGCCGTCGAGGGCGAGATTCCCGACATACGTACTGGCCCCGGTGATCAGTTCGAAGTCTTCCACTCGGCGGACGGAGGTGCCGAGAATCGATCCAGCCATGGTGCTGACACTACGGAACGTTGCTTCGCAACGCTCAGCAGTTGACGTGTCGCGGCGGGCGGGAGAAGGTCATGTCGAGACCTTGCGCGGTCGGCTCGTCCGCTCGCGCGTCCTCCGGGAGGTCGGACTGGTCGGGGGCCGGTCCGGCCTCCCGATCCATGTGTGCCTCCGGCGCTGTTAGGTTCCTCGGGTGCCCGAGTTCCGCCACGTCGACGTGCTCCCTCTCGGTCCTGACGACACCGAATACCGCCGGCTCGACCTGCCACCGGGACGGGTGGTCGAGGTTCCGTCACTACCGGGCCGGACCTTCCTCGAGATCGACCCGGCCACGATCACCGCGCTGATGCGCGAGGCCGTGCACGACATCCAGCACATGCTGCGCCCGTCGCACCTCGCCCAGCTGCGCTCGATCGTCGACGACCCCGAGGCGTCGCCGAACGACCGGTTCGTGGCCACCGACCTGCTGCGCAACGCCTGCGTCTCAGCGGGCGGTGTGCTCCCGATGTGCCAGGACACCGGCACCGCCATCATCGTCGGCAAGCGCACCGAGACGGTCCTGACCGGCGGGAACGACGAGGAGGCCGTGTCGCGCGGCGTCTTCGAGGCCTACGACGAGCTCAACCTGCGCTACTCGCAGATGGCGCCCACGTCGTTCTGGGACGAGAAGAACACCGGCACCAACCTGCCCGCCCAGGTCGAGCTCTACAGCACGCCGGGGCAGGCGCCCAAGTACGAGTTCCTGGTGATGGCCAAGGGCGGCGGCTCGGCCAACAAGACCTTCCTCTACCAGGAGACCAAGGCGCTTCTGAACCCGAAGAAGCTCGCCGCGTTCCTGGACGAGAAGCTGCGCTCGCTCGGTACCTCGGCCTGCCCGCCGTACCACCTGGCGGTCGTCGTCGGCGGGATGTCGGCCGAGTACACCCTCAAGGTCGCGAAGCTCGCCTCTGCCCGCTACCTCGACGCCCTCCCCGACGCGGGCTCGGCAGCGGGGCATGCGTTCCGCGACCGCGACCTGGAACAGCAGGTACTGGAGCTCACCCGCGAGTTCGGCATCGGCGCCCAGTTCGGCGGCAAGTACTTCTGCCACGACGTGCGGGTGGTGCGGCTGCCCCGCCACGGTGCCTCCCTTCCCGTCGGCATCGCGGTGTCGTGCTCGGCCGACCGGCAGGCCAGGGCGAAGATCACCCCCGAGGGCGTGTTCCTCGAGCAGCTCGAGCGCGACCCGGCACGGTTCCTGCCCGAAGCCTCGTCCGAGGACCTCTCCGAGGAGGTCGTGCGCGTCGACCTGAACCGCCCGATGAGCGAGATCCGGGCGCAGCTCTCCTCGCTGCCGGTGAAGACGCGCGTGTCGCTCACCGGGCCGCTCGTCGTCGCCCGCGACATCGCCCACGCCAAGATCGCCGAACGGCTCGACGCCGGCGAGCCCATCCCGCAGTACCTGCGCGACCACCCCGTCTACTACGCCGGGCCCGCGAAGACGCCCGAGGGCTACGCCTCCGGCTCGTTCGGGCCCACCACCGCGGGACGCATGGACTCCTACGTGGAGCAGTTCCAGGCGGCGGGCGGGTCGCTGGTGATGCTCGCGAAGGGCAACCGGTCCAAGCAGGTGACCACGTCCTGTGCCACCTACGGCGGGTTCTACCTCGGCTCCATCGGCGGCCCGGCGGCCCGGTTGGCGCAGGACTGCATCCGCAAGGTCGACGTGCTCGAGTACCCCGAGCTCGGCATGGAAGCCGTGTGGAAGATCGAGGTGGAGGACTTCCCGGCGTTCGTCGTGGTGGACGACAAGGGCAACGACTTCTTCGCCGACGTCAGCACGCCCACCCTGCAGGTGACGTTCCGGCGCTGACCTGACGGGCCGCCCCCGGCGGCCCGTCGAGCCTCAGCGCAGGCGCCGCGGGCCGCCGTCGTGCCGGGTGGGCGGCGGCCCGAGCCGCACCCTCGCCCCGGTGACGAACACGCCGTCGGGCGAGGCGAGCACCGGGTCGAGGCTCAGCGAGCGCACCTCGGGCAGGTCCTCGGCGATCTTGCCGACCCGCAGCACCAGGTCCTCCAGCGCGTCCAACCGCACCGGCTCGGTGCCGCGGTACCCGGCCAGCAGGGGCGCGGCCCGGGGGGCGCGGACGAGCGCCGCCGCATCCTGGTCGGACACGGGCACCACCCGGAAGGCCCGGTCCCCCAGCAGCTCGGTGGCCATTCCGGACAGCCCGAACGACAGCAGGGAACCGAACGACGGGTCGTCCACCACCTCCAGCACGCACGACACCCCCTTGGGCGCCATCCGCTGCACGTAGACCTCGTCCTGACCGGTGAGCCGCGCCAGGTCGGCGTGGGCCTGCCGGACCCCGGCGCTCGTGGTGACGTCCAGCCGCACCCCCACCTGGTCGGTGCGGTGGCGCCAGCGGTCGCCGGTGGCCTTCAGCGCGACCGGGAAGCCGATCTCCTCCGCCGCGGCGACGGCGGCATCGGCCCCGGAGACCCGCTGGAAGTCGTTGACCGTGATCCCGTAACAGCCGAGGAGCTCGAGTGCGTCCGCGTCGCTGAGATCGTGCCGCCGGGTGGCCCCGAACCGCGCGACCAGCTTCCGGGCCCGCTCCGTGTCGGTGCCGGGCGGGGTGACGAACTCACCGACCGGCCGCGAGCGCCAGCGGGCATAGCGGCTGACCCGGGCCAGGGCCGCCGTCGCCCGCTCCGGACTCGGGTAGCTGGGCACCGACCCCTTGCCCGGCGAGCCGTCCGCACACGGCACGGCCAGCTCGGCCGGCACCCCCTCCGCCGCGAGGAAGACGGCGACCACAGGCTTGTCGGCACCCGCGACCGCCTCCCGCAGCGCCCGCGCGTACGCAGCGCCCGGAACGGCGATCGGGGGCACGAACACGACCACGAGCGCATCGGCCGCGCCCGGGTCGGGCCCGGCCGGGTCGGTGCCGCTCGTGTCAGCATCGCTCGCGGGGGCCGCGCCCAGGTCGGCGCAGCTTGCGTCAGCGTCGGTCCGGGTGGCGCCGTCTCGGCCGAGGGCAGCAGCCACCGCCGCGGCGAACTCCGCGGGTGGGGCGGCCGTGCCGACGTCGACGGGCGGGCCTGCGAGCTCCATCCCCTCGTCCAGCAGGGCGTCGCTGACCAGCAGCCCCAGCGCGGTGGAGTTGCCCACGACCGCCACCCGCGGCCCGGCGGGCAGCGGCTGGTAGGCCAGCAGGAGCGCCGTGTCGAACAGCTGTGACAACGTCTCGACCCGGATGACGCCGGCCTGCTCGAACAGGGCCTTCACGCTCGCGTCGTCGATCGGCACCGCGCTGGCGGCCAGTTCCGCCGCCGGCGCCGAATGCCGGCCGCTCTTCACCGCGACGATCGGCTTGGTGCGGGCCAGCCGGCGCGCGAGCCGGGCGAACTTGCGGGGGTTGCCGAAGGTCTCCAGGTACAGCAGCACCACGTCGGTGGCCGGGTCGGTCTGCCAGTACTGCAGCATGTCGTTGCCCGAGAGGTCGGCGCGGTTGCCGGCCGACACGAACGTGGACAGCCCCAGTCCGCGCTCCTTGGCCGCCGCGAGGATCGCGATGCCCAGCGCGCCGGACTGGGAGAAGAAGCCCACCTGGCCCCGGCCCGGCAGGTCGGGGGCGAGAGTGGCGTTGAGCCGCACGTCGGCGTCGGTGTTGGCCACCCCGAGCGCGTTGGGGCCGATCACCCGCATCCCGTGGACGCGCGCCTCCGTGACGAGCCGCCGCTCGGCGACGAGGCCGCCCGCCCCGGCGTCGGCGAAGCCCGCGCTGATCAGCACCAGCGCCTTGACCCCCTTCGCCAGACAGGAGTCCATGACCTCGTCGATCCCCGCGGCCGGGACGGCGACGACCGCGAGGTCGACTTCGTCGGGGATGTCGGTGACCGAGCCGTAGGCCCGCACCCCGCGAACTGAACGGGCCTCCGGGTTGACCGGGTACACCGGCCCGGTGAAGTTGCCGCGCAGCAGGTTGGCCAGGACGGCGTGCCCGATCTTCGCCGGGTCGGTGGACGCACCGATCACCGCGACCGACGTCGGGTGCAGGACGTTGTGCACGCTGCGGGCCTCGGCCCGCTGCTCCCGGGCATCGCGGACCGCCAGCGACCGCTCGGTGGGGTCGATGTCGAACTCGAGGTGGAGCACACCCTCGGCGAACTCCCGGCTGACCTGGTAGCCGGCCTCCCGGAACACGCGCACCATCTGGTGGTTCTCCATGAGCACCTCAGCCTCGAACTGCCGCAGCCCGTTCTCACGGGCGGCCGCCGCCAGGTGCTCCAGCAGGATCGAGCCGAGTCCACGCCCCTGGTGGGAGTCGCGGACGACGAACGCGACCTCCGCCGAGTCGGGGCCCGCCGTGCCGGTGGTGCCACCCGGGCCGCCGTCACCCGGCAGGCCCTCGTAGCGGCCGACGGCGATGATCTCGTCGCCCAGCACGCCGATGAACGCCACGCGCGAGTGGTGGTCGACAGTGGTGAACCGGGCGAGGTCTCGTTCCGAGATCCGCGGGTACGGGCCGAAGAACCGCAGGTAACGGGTGCGTTCGGAGAGGCTCGCGTGGAACCGCAGCAGCGCGTCGGCGTCGCTGGGCAGGATCGGACGCAGGTGCACGATGCCGCCGTCGGAGGCGACGACGTCGGCTTCCCAGTGGCGGGGGTACCCCGGCCCCGCATCGGCGGGGTCGGCCGCCGCGGGGGACGGTCCACCGCTCGCCGGCGCGGGCGCGGGATCCACGTCAGTCACGGGGATCGTCGGGGTCGAGGCCGTGCAGCGGGAACACCGCACGCCTGGTCTCCAGCACGGCGGCGTCCACGCGGTCGGAGCCCTCGCCCCAGGGTTCGTGGCCGCCGTCGTGACCGTCGGTCATCGAGGTGGGCAGTTGCTGCCCGGTGAGCCCGGCCGCGTGGGCGACCCATCCGGCCGGGAGCGGCCGGTGCGGCTCGACGTCGCGGTCGAGCACCGTGGCGACCAGGTGCGTCCACGACCGCGGCACCACGCGGAACAGCCCGTACCCTCCGCCGCCGACGGCCAGCCACTTGCCGCCTGCGGTGTGCTCGGCCAGCTCGCGCAGGGCCCGGTAGATCGTGCGGTGGCCGTCGACGGACAGCCCGAGGTTGGCGAGCGGGTCCTCGGCATGGGTGTCGACCCCGCACTGCGTGACGAGGATCTGGGGACGGAACTCGCTGACCAGCGACGGCACCACCGCGTGGAACGCGCGCAGCCAGCCGCTGTCGGACGTGCCCGGCGGCAGCGGCAGGTTGACCGCGTAGCCGGCGCCGGCGCCGTCGCCGTACTCACCGGGCCACCCGGTGCCCGGCCACAACGTCATCGGGTGCTGGTGCATCGAGACGGTGAGGACCCGCGGGTCGCGGTAGAACGCGGCCTGCACCCCGTCACCGTGGTGGACGTCGACGTCGATGTAGGCGATCCGGTCGAACCCGTGGTCGAGCAGCCAGGAGATCGCGACCGCGCAGTCGTTGTAGACGCAGAACCCGGACGCCCGGTCGGGCATCGCGTGGTGCAGGCCGCCTGCGATGTTGACGGCGCGGTCGGCCCGGCCCTCGGCGATCTCCTTCGCTCCGAGCAGCGAGCCGCCGCAGACCAGTGCGCTGGCGTCGTGCATCCCGAAGAAGACCGGGTTGTCCTCCGTGCCGAGCCCGTGCCCCACTCCGAACGGGGCCTCGGGCGCCGACTTCACCGCCGTGAGGTACGACGGCACGTGCACCCGCTGCACCTCCTCGTCCGGCGCCTGCGTGGGAACCAGCGGCTCGACGCCCTCGAGCACGCCCAGCCCCGTGGCGAGGCGCATCGTCAGGTCGAGGCGAACCGGATCGAGCGGATGGCCATCGCCCAGGTCGTAGTGGAGGAACTCGGGCGTCCACACCACCGCAGCTCGGGGACTCATGGCCGCGACCGTAAAGGATCGCGGTGGCCGCCGCGTGTCAGGGCGCGGCACCGGTGGCCACCGGCCGCTCCGGGTCGGCGGACCAGTTGGACCAGGAGCCGGAGTAGAGCGCGATCGGCTGCTCCGGCGGCCGCAGCCGGGCGTGCTCGACCGCGAGCACCAACGCCGCGGCGGTGACCCCGGAGCCGCAGTAGGCGGCGACATCCGTGCCTGCCTCCGCGGCGACCCCCAGCGCCGCCAACCGCTGCGCCACCACCTCAGGGGCGAGCCACCGCCCGTCGGTGCCGACGAGGTCGGCGGCGGGTGCGTTGAGCGCACCGGGGATGTGCCCGGCTCGCGGGTCGACCGGCTCGGTCTCCCCCCGGTAGCGGGGCGCCGCGCGGGCGTCGAGCAGCACACCGTCGCGCGCCAGCGCAGCGGCACCGTCGGCGTCCAGCACCGGCATGCCGCCCGGGCGGACGGTGACGTCGCCCGGTTCGGGTCGCGACGGCTCCGCGGTGGTGGGCAGGCCCTCGGCCACCCATGCGGCGAAACCGCCGTCGAGCACGGCCACCCGGCCGGCGGGCCGGCCCGCCCAGCGCAGCAACCACCAGGCGCGCGCCGCCACCACCCCGTCGCCGTCGTCGTGGGCGACCACGCGCGAGCCGTCGTGCACGCCGGCCCGCCGCAGCGCGTCCTGCAGCCGCTGGGGTGTGGGCAACGGGTGGCGGCCCGCCGGACCGGGCGGATCGGCCAGCTCCGTGTCGAGGTCGAGGTACACCGCACCGGGGAGGTGGCCGCGGTCGTGATCGGGCCGCCCGGGTGGTCCACCGAGCCTCCAGCGCACGTCCAGAACCACGGGTCGCTCGGCGCCGCCCGACGTGTCCAGCAGTGTTGCAAGGTCGGACGGGGTGATCAACGGAGGCAGTGGGGCGGTCACCCGGCCAATTCTGCCGGGGATGGCGGACCTGCATGAGGCCTGACACAGATAGGATGGGGCCTTGACGAAAGGGCTGAGCGCGTGAACGAGCTCATCGACACGACCGAGATGTACCTCCGCACGATCTACGAACTCGAGGAGGAGGGCGTCGTACCGCTGCGCGCTCGGATCGCGGAACGCCTCGGTCAGAGCGGGCCGACGGTGAGCCAGACCGTGGCCCGGATGGAGCGCGACGGCCTCGTGGTGGTGGCCGGTGACCGGCACCTCGAGCTCACCGACTCCGGCCGGTCCCGAGCCGTGTCGGTGATGCGCAAGCACCGCCTCGCCGAGCGCCTGCTCTCCGACGTGATCGGGCTCGAGTGGGAGTTCGTGCACGCCGAGGCGTGCCGCTGGGAGCACGTGATGAGCGACGCCGTGGAGCGCAAGCTCGTGCAACTGCTCGACAACCCGACAATCTCCCCCTACGGCAACCCGATCCCCGGCCTCGACGAGCTCTCGCAGCTCCACGACGCGGTGCAGGGTGTGTCGGCTCCGCCCACGCTCGAGGTGGGGCTGCAGCGGCTCGACGAGTTCGCCCGGCGTGGTGGTGGCCGCGTGGAGGTGCGCCGGATCGCCGAGCACGTGCAGGTGGACGCCGACCTGATGGCGGAGCTCAAGGGCGCGGGCATCGTGCCGGGACGCGACGTGCAGGTGCGACCGATCACCCGATTCGGTGATCCCGTGCCCGTGGCGGCCGACGGCGCCGACTCCAGCGTGGCCCCGCTGATCGCCCACGCCGTGCTGGTGCGGGCGCGTTAGCCGCGTTGGTCCCCCTCGTCCGGTGGCCCGGGGCAGCATGAGACGGTGGGCGCCGCCGACGCGCTCCGCTCCGCAGCGAGTGGCGCCTGCGGGCGCCCCGTCGGCTCGTCGCCCCATGAGCCACCCCGCACCAGGAGGATCTTCGTGAAGCTGCTCGTCACCGGTGGAGCCGGCTACGTCGGCAGTGTCTGCGCCGCCCACCTGGTGGACGCGGGTCATGACGTGACGGTGCTCGACGACCTGTCCACCGGCCACCAGGACGCGGTGCCCGAGGGCGCCCGCTTCGTGCAGGCCGACCTGGCCGAGGCGGCGGCCGACATCCTGGCCGAGGGCTTCGACGGGGTGCTCCACTTCGCGGCGCGCTCCCTGGTGGGCGAGTCGGTGCAGCGGCCGGAGCTGTACTGGTCGGGCAACGTGGTGACCACCTTGCGGCTGCTCGAAGCCATCCGCCTGCACGGGACGCCCCGGCTGGTGTTCTCCTCCACCGCGGCCACCTACGGCGAGCCCGAGCAGGTGCCGATCCGGGAGGACTCCCCCACCCGGCCCACCAACCCCTACGGCGCCAGCAAGCTCGCGATCGACCACGCGATCAGGTCGTACTCGATCGCCCACGGCCTGGCTGCGGTGAGCCTGCGCTACTTCAACGTGGCCGGCGCGCACGGTCGTTTCGGCGAGCGGCACACGGTGGAGACGCACCTCATCCCGCTCGTGCTGCAGGTGGCCTCCGGCACCCGCGACGTGGTGCAGGTGTTCGGCGACGACTGGCCCACCCCCGACGGCACCTGCGTGCGCGACTACATCCACGTGGACGACCTCGCCGCAGCGCACCTGCTGGCGCTCGAGCACGCGAAGCCGGGCGAGCACGCGATCTACAACCTGGGCAGCGGCACCGGCTTCTCCGTGCGCGAGGTGATCGAGGCCTGCCGCACCGTCACGGGGCACGCGATCCCCACCACCGTGGCGCCCCGCCGCAGCGGCGACCCCGCCGTGCTGATCGCCTCCAGCGAGGCCGCCGTGGCCGACCTGGGCTGGCGCCCGCAGTACACCGACATCACCAGGATCGTGGGCGACGCCTGGCGCTTCACCCAGAGCAGGCAGCCCGTCTGACCCGCTGCACGTGATCATGCGCCGGGCCGGTTTCTACGGATGGTGCGGCGCGGGGTGGGCAACGGCACGGATGACACGCCGGCCCGCTCCCCACCTCGACGCACCCAGTCCCTGATCTCCTCGGGCCGCATCCCGAGCAGCACCGAGCGCAGGATCGCGGTGAGCCGGTGCCCCGGCCATGCCTGCTCCGCCCGGTCGAGAGCGATGTTGGCGAGCGCTCCGTCGCCCCGCACCATGGCCGACACCGCCAGCAGCGCGGCGGGCTCCGCGGCCTCGGGGTCCGGCGTCTCCCGCACCAGTGCCGTCCACAGCTGTTCTGCCGCCGCCGCGGCCGGACCGACGCACCGCAGCAGGGCGGCGTCGCGGACGTCCGGGACCGCGAGCAGCGCGGCGAGCGTGACGACCCTGGTGTCGTCGAGGACCAGCCGGTCCGCCGCCGCGTCGGCGATCGCGGCATCGACGAACGCGAGTTCGGCGCCAGGGCCCTCCCGGTCGGGCGCGGCGCGGCGCGACGCTCCCGGATCGGGCCGGTGGTGCAGCGCCTCGTCCGCTGCCCCGATCAGCAGCGCCTCCCGCCTGCGGATGTGCTCGGGGTGGGCCGGGGCGAGGAGCTGCTCCAGGTCGCTGCGGTCGGACCGCACGACCCGGCCGGCAGCCACCGCAGCTGCCGCGAACGGGGTGGCGGAGCCCTCCGGCACGAGGTCGGTGCATCCGCAGGGGTCGTAACAGGCCCAGCGGGCACCCGCCGCCGTGCTCGGTGTGCTGAGCACGGTGTGGACGTCGATGCCGTGGGCCTCCAGATCGTGGACCACGAGCCCGACCAGCCGCTCGTGCGGCCTCGCGGCCTCGGCGTTCTCGGCGACCACGATCACCGCGGCGCCGGTGGGGGTGTCGAGGAGCAGGCTCTGCACGACGTCGACCGCGACGGCGGCGACGTGCTCAGGCAGGGGGAGGTCGACGCGGAGCGTGAGGCCCAGCCTGCGGCCGGAATCGCCGCCGGTGGCCACGAGCACCAGCGACGCGCGGGGATGGAAGCCGAGCAGGACGGGGACGGCCGCCACCAGCTCCCCCGGCTCGCGAACCCGGAGGGTCGACGGTTCGCCCGGCAGGGGCGGCGGTACGGAGGAGGACCGGGGGATGTCGGGAGTTGCCATGTGCTGAGCGTCGGGCGGCGCCGGTGCGGTGCGCCATCGTTGCGCCGTTCGGCTGTGGACCACCCGTGGTCACCCGCTGGAGATCGCCGTCCGGAAGGGCGTTGGGGATGGCTGCGGTACGGAGGGGCCGAAGTGTCGTCGTCGACTGTTAACCTCCCCCGCTTGCCGGAGGATGCCTCCGCCCGCGACCCTTTCTCCGGGCACGGCGGCCGCCGGCGCTGATCCGGTGGCGCCCGCCGAGCGAGCGAGGGGGAGGACATCCCGTGTACGACTACGACCTGCTGGTGATCGGCTCCGGTCCCGGTGGCCAGAAGGCCGCGATCGCGGCCGCCAAGCTGGGCAAACGCGTGTGTGTGGCGGAGCGCCGCAACATGATGGGAGGCGTCTGCGTCAACACGGGCACGATCCCGTCGAAGACGCTGCGTGAGGCCGTGCTCTACCTGACGGGCTTCGCCCAGCGGGACATGTACGGCGCCAGCTACCGGGTCAAGTCGGAGATCACGATCGCCGACCTGCTGGCGCGCACGGCACACGTCGTGGGCCGCGAGGTGGAGGTGATCCGCAACCAGCTGCTGCGCAACCACATCGACATCATCGCCGGTACCGCCCGGTTCGAGGACGCGCACACGGTCGTCGTCGAGGGCGACGCACGTGGCGACCACAACACCGTCACCGCCGAGAACATCGTCATCGCCACCGGCACGAAGCCGGCGCGACCGAACGCGGTCGAGTTCGACGAGAACCATGTGATCGACTCCGACGCCGTGCTGACGCTGCAGCGGGTGCCCGGCTCGTTGGTCGTCGTCGGCGCCGGCGTGATCGGCATCGAGTACGCGTCGATGTTCGCCGCTCTCGGCACCCGGGTCACGGTGGTGGAGAAGCGCCCGCAGATGCTCGAGTTCTGCGATCCCGAGGTGGTCGAGTCGCTCAAGTTCCACCTGCGCGACCAGGCCGTGACGTTCCGGTTCGGCGAGGAGGTCGAGAAGGTCGAGATCACCCCGAAGGGCACCGTCACGAGCCTCGCCAGCGGCAAGCGGATCGCCGCGGACATGGTGATGTACTCGGCGGGTCGCCAGGGTGTCACCGACGAGCTCGACCTGGAGAAGGCGGGCCTCTCGGCCGACAAGCGGGGCCGGATCTCGGTGGACAAGCAGTACCGCACGGAGGTCCCCCACATCTTCGCGGTGGGCGACGTGATCGGTTTCCCCGCGCTGGCCGCCACGAGCATGGACCAGGGCCGGCTCGCGGCCTACCACGCCTTCGGCGAGCCGGTGCGTGAGCTGCAGGAGCTGCAGCCGATCGGCATCTACACCGTTCCCGAGATCTCCTACTGCGGGAAGACGGAGGCGGAGCTCACGCAGTCCTCGGTGCCGTACGAGGTGGGGATGTCGCGCTACCGCGAGCTTGCGCGCGGCGCGATCGTCGGCGACTCCTACGGGATGCTGAAGCTGCTGGTGTCCACCGACGACCACAAGCTGCTCGGCGTGCACGTGTTCGGCACGAACGCCACCGACCTCGTGCACATCGGACAGGCGATCATGGGGTGCGGTGGCACGGTCGACTACCTCGTCGACACGGTGCTCAACTACCCCACGTTGTCGGAGGCGTACAAGGTGGCGGCGCTGGACGTCACCAACAAGATGCGCGCGTTGGACAGCTTCGCGAACGGCGACTAGTAGCGGATGCCGTGCTGGTCGAGCCACGGGCGCGGGTTGATCTTCGTGCCGCCCGGGGTGATCACCTCGATGTGCAGGTGGGGGCCGGTGGACTGGCCGCGGTTGCCGACCTCGGCGATCTCCTGACCTGCCGACACCTTCTGGCCCACGCGCACCAGTGACCGGTTGATGTGCCCGTAGACGGTGATCGTGCCGTCAGCGTGCTTGACGCGCACCCAGAGACCGAACCCGCTCGCGGGACCCGAGTCGATCACGGTGCCGGCGAGCGGGACGCGGATCGGGGTGCCGATCGGGGCGGCGATGTCGAGGCCCTGGTGCGACGAGCCCCAACGGGCCCCGAACCCGGACGTGACCCGTCCGATGATCATCTCGACGGATGCCGCGGCCTTCTTGGCGGCCTCGGCCACGCGGGCGGCTTCGGCCACGCGGGCGGCTTCGGCCCTGGCCTGCTCGGCGGCGCGAGCAGCGGCATCGGCAGCGGCCTGCTGGAGGTCGGCGGCCTTGACGAGCGAGGCGGCGTCGGCGACAACGGGCTCGGGCGCGACCGGTCCGACCGCCGCGGCAACCGCGGCGACCACGGGAGGATCGGCGACGAGTGGCGCGGAGAGCGCGGCGGCCTGCACATCCGGAGTGGAGCTGAGGAGCTCGTTGACTCCGATGCGCAGCACGTTGGCGCCGTCGGCTGCCGCAGGCAGGGCCTCGGCGAGCGCGTGCTGACCTGCGGCGGCTACGGCGCCGCCGGCGACAACCGTTGCGACGAAGCGGATGGGAAGCGAGGGGGTGAGCTGAGGAAGCGAGATCGACCGGTGGGCGCCGCCACCGACCCCCGCTGCCGCCATGACGGCCGGCAGCGGGGGCCCGAGGTGCGCGCGCCGGCCCTGGGGGGAGCGGTGCCGTGCCACGACCTTTCCTTCCGAATCGGACGCTCCGGCCGGACATCCCGCTCGGGGGGTGCGGGCGGACCGCCGGGGGTGCGGTCCGTGTCCGGTCTGTGACCGGGGCGTTATCGATCCGGGGGAAACGTTAATAGCGGTTGACTCGACGTTGACCCCCGCACCGGCAGAACTGAGATCGCCGGACGGAACGGCGCGGCGAGCGGCCCGACCGGCATGTCGGGCGCAACACGCCGATGAGACCCCTCCCGTTCAGCGCAGAGTTGCCCCCGGTCCCCCGTCGACAGCCGTTGCGCCGTATCCGTGAGGCAATTGCGGCGCCGGCGGTACCAGCGAACGGAGTAGTTCGCGTTGCCGGTGGCCGCAGGATCCGCGCCGAACGGAGGCGTGGCGATGATCAGGAACGCCGGACGGGGTAGCCGTCAAGCCCTCGCCGACCCGATGTCCTCGCTGCGCCGTGATCTCCACATACACGCACAGAGCACCCCTCCGGGTACGGTTTCGACCATCCCAGCGCGCGAGGGGAGCGAATTGTTCCGCAGGTCGGACCGGAGGGACGAGCCCGCAGACGAGCGTGCGCTCGCCGCACGTCACGCCGCCACACAAGGCTTCCTCGCGCTGGACGACGAGCAGCGCGCCGTCGCCGACGCCGTGCGGGCTGCCGACGAGCTCGGCGGCGGCCGCGGGCTGACCCGGGCGTGGACGGAGGTCGCGGCCGTCGGGGATGCGGCCACCGAGGCCTACCTGGCCGCCACCGGCGACCAGCCGGGAGGTGCGCGGGCAGCGGACACCCGCGCGGCCGACGAGCGGGCACTCCGGGAGATCGAGCGGGCGCGGGAGATGATCCGCCGCTTCCGAGCGTCCCACTCCCCGGCGCTCGACGAGGCGGCCTTCGCGCTGAGCAGCCTCCCCCGCACGATCCAGCAGGCGCACACGGCGCTCCGCGAGGCACGCACCGCCGTGGAGCAGGCCGACGCGGCAGGCGTCCGGTCGCGCCGGGCGGCGGAGCGCCTCGCCGAGGCCGAGCGGGCCGCCGCCCGGCTGGACTCCCCCGGCGCGCGCCTGCGCGACCAGCGCCAGTCGGCTCAGCAGACGCTCGACCTGGCCCGATCGGCCGCCGAACTCGCCGTCGAGGCACCACGCACGGCCGACGTGGTGCGCACCGCTCTGACCAGCATCGGCACCCGCCGCTCGGCCGCCGAGACCAAGGCCGACCGGATCGAGCCGTCGATGTCGGCGTTGCGCCGCGAGTTCTCCGAGCCCTGCTCCCGGGATCTGACCGGGGCCGAAACCCTCGCCCGCGAGGCCATCGCCGACGCCGACCGGGCGATCGCCCAGGCCCGGCAGCTGGCCGGGGAAGGCGACTGGGACGAGGCATCGGACCGGATCACGTCAGCCCGCTCGGCTCTCGGTCGCGCCGAGGAACGGTACGACGTGGTCACCGACCGGTTGTCCCAGCTGCGCGAGGCCCGGACCGACCCCACCCGCCAGGCCGCCGACGCCAGGTTCGTACTGCGCGACGCGCAGCGCCTCGTGGTGGACCGCGGGCTGGTCGCCGAGTTCGGCGCGATCCTCGACGCCCAGTCGGTGCGGCTCGCGAACGCCGAGGAGCGGCTCACCGGGGTGCACCCCGACTACTGGCTCTACCTGACGGAGCTGCGCGGCGTCCGCGAGCGGGTGAAGGACGTGGTCGCCAGGGCCAGGAGCACGCCGCGCCGCTGACGCAGTGCGTCAGGCCTAGGTGGTCAGCACCATCTTTCCCGTGGTGCGCCCGAGCTCGCCCGCGCGATGGGCGTGCGACGCGCGTTCCAGGGGGAAGGTCTCGGCCACCAGCACCCGCAGCCGCCGGTCGTCGACCAGCCGCGCGAGCTCGTCGAGGCCCTCGCCGTCGGGCTCCACGAGCATGCCGGTGGCACGCAGCCCCCGGTCCGCCGCGGCGGCCACGGCTTCGGCGGCGGCGCCCGACGGCAGGCAGATCAGACGACCGTCCGGGTGCAGCACGTCGAGCGAGCGCACGGCGATCTCCCCGCCGAACATGTCGATCACGAGGTCGACGGGGTCGATCACCTTCTCGAACGCCTCGGCCCGGTAGTCCACCGCCTCGTCGATGCCGAGGTCGTTGAGCAGGGGGTGCTTGCCGATCGACGCCGTGCCGATCACGTAGGCGCCCCTGGCCTTCGCGATCTGGACGGCCAGGTGCCCCACCCCGCCTGCGGCGGCGTGCACGAGCACCCGCTGCCCGGCCTGCACGCCGGCGATGTCCACCAGGCTCTGCCAGGCGGTGAGCCCGGCCAGCGGCAGCGCGGCCGCCTCCACCTCCGACAGGCCGGCGGGCCGGTGCGCGAAGTGCCGCGACGGGGCGGTGACGAACTCGGCATAGGCGCCTGCCTGGCGCGGGAACCACGGCATCCCGAACACCGAGTCGCCCACCGAGAACCGGGTGACGCCGAGGCCGACCGCATCGACGGTGCCCGCGACGTCCCATCCGACGGTGAACGGGGGCGGCCCGATCACCGCCGCCATCCCCGAGCCTGCACGGGTCTTCCAGTCGACGGGATTCACCCCGGCGGCCGCCACGCGCACACGTATCTCGGTGGGCAACGGCTCGGGCACCTCCGCCTCACCGATCTCGAGTACCTCGGGACCGCCGGTCGAGAGTTGCGTGATGACGCGCATCGTTCCCACGTCCGATACCTACCATCACGAGAGCAGAAATACCGGTCCGGGTCGGCGGACGACACTCCGGCATCGGGCAAGTGCACCCGTTACGGTGCGACCGTGATGCCCCTTCCCGAGAGTGCGCGCGCCCTCATCGAATCCGGGAGGCTCGCCCACTGCGCGACGATCAACCCGGACGGGAGCCCTCAGCTCAGTGCCGTGTGGATCGGGCTCGACGGCGACGAGATCGTCATGGCGCATCTGCCGGAGCACCGGAAGGTCCGCAACCTCCGTCGCGATCCCCGCGTCGTGCTGTCCCTGGACGCGGAGGAGCGCAACGCGGTCGGGATGCAGCACAACCTGGTGGTGTACGGCACAGCCACCGTCACCGATGGCGGGGCGCCCGAACTGCTGCAACGGCTCGTGAAGGTCTATGGCGGGCCGGACGCGGAGTTCCCGTTGCCTGCGGACGCGCCGGCCGGGTACGTGGTGCGTATCGCCGTCGACCGGGTGCGCGGGGTCGGCCCCTGGACGGAGCACTGAGCGGCTCCCGGGGCGCGCGGCGAGATCCTCAGCCCGACGTGGCGAGGCCGGCCCGCGGGTCGCCGCGACGAGCGGCGCCTCCCCGCACCCCACCGGTGGCCCAGTCCTCCGGGTGCACGGGGATGATCCGGCCGTGGACGAGCCGCCGGTCCACGCCGAGCACGTCGACGACGATGTCGGTGAAGTCGCCCAGCAACCGGCGGCGCTGCTCCACCGGTCTGCCCTCGAGCACCATCGCCGTGAAGTACGGAGCCGATCGGTTCGCAGCCGGGGAGCCCGCGGTGGCCCAGAGCTCCGGCCGGTGCAGCGTGACCCACGCCCGCACCGCGTCGAGGGGCCATCCCAGCAGCTCGGCGTAGCGGGTGCTCATCGCCGAGAGCAACTCGGAGTGCTGGGCGGGGGTGTGCATCCCCTCGACGAGATGGACTTCGAGGATCGGCATGGCGCATACCGTAAGGAGCGCTGCCGCATCGCCCGCGATCGGCCTCGGCGTGCGGACGGGCTCAGTCCTGCGGCTGCTCGACCACCCTCGGTTGGGTGCGCTCCCACTCGAGGTACCGGTCGGTCTCGACGAGGACGGCGCCCC
The DNA here is from genome assembly GCF_059359135.1 of Pseudonocardia sp. OZ21. Lineage (NCBI taxonomy): Bacteria > Bacillati > Actinomycetota > Actinomycetes > Pseudonocardiales > Pseudonocardiaceae > Pseudonocardia > Pseudonocardia sp. OZ21. Next base: position 76,824 of record NZ_JCADBN010000020.1, on the reverse strand, counting down.
CGAGCCACAGCCCGACGATCACGTCGTCGCCCAGCCCCAGCAGCGCCAGGAACGCCTCCGGGACGAGGTCGACCGGCGACACGAGGTAGGCCAGGGCGAGCACCAGGAGCCCGAGCCGCCCCTTGCTCAGCTCCGGGTAGCGGCCCGAGAGCGCACCGGTGAGCATCCGGGGCAACGACCGGAGCCGGTCGCCGAACCCCGGCGCACCCGGCCTGCGTCCGTCGGACATGACGCGCCACAGGGCGCGGAACGCGGCGATCCGGCGGGGTCCGATCTTGGGCACACCTCCACAACGATCTCGACAGTCGGAACGTTCCGGACGGCCCGCCCGATCGGCGAGCAGGCACCACACAAGGACCGAGCCGGACAGGCGCTATCGTCGGCAGCTCCACTGATCGCTCGCGGGGGAAGTGTCGATGGGTCTCGTTTCGCGTGGCGCAAAACTTGCCGCTGCGCTGCTCGCCGGCGCCATCACCGCGGGCTGCGGCGGCTCCGTCGCCGACTCCGACAACCGCGAGCCGACCCGTCAGCAGGCGCCCCCGCCGAGTCCGTTCTGTACGGCCGCACAGGCCAACGTCGCGGCGGTCCGGCCGTTGTCCGCCCTGATCACCCGCGGCGGAGCGTCCCCCCAGGAGCTCTCCACCTCGATCGAAGGGGTGCGGCGCGCCGGCGCCGCGATGCGCGATGCGGCACCGGACATGATCCGCTCCGACGTCGACCTGACGGTGCAGGCGGCCAACCTGCAGCTGGACGCCCTGCTGGCCAACGGGGGCGACGGCGCGGCGCTGGCCCGCGATCCAGCGCTCAACGCGCGGCTCGGGTCGGCGGAGTTCACCGGCGCACGCGAGCGCGTGCAGGCCTACGTGGACGACAACTGCGGTCCGGCGCCCGCCACTCGGTGACGCCCGCGCGCTCTCAGCGCCCGATCGACCGGCGACCCTTCACCGCGGAGTAGGCCACCACTCCCAGGGCCACCACGGCGCCGATCACCAGCGCCGTGGTGAGGAACTCGAACACCGCCCCCAGCACCGCCAGCGCGAGCCAGATGACCACCGCGATGCCCAGGATCTTGAGCAGCATCTGATCGGACCTCCTCGGGGCCTACGGCGTCGACGACGACGTCCCCTGTTCCTACCAGCCCTGATCCGAAATCGACCCGTCCGACCGGGTGGCGCTCCCGTTCCGGCCTCGCCCTCGCCCGGCGTGCCGTCCAGGAGCCGGTGCTGCTCCAACCGAGTGAAACCCGCATCGGCGCTAGCTCGCTGCACTATCGCGATATATCGTGATGGCACACGAGCTACTCGATGCCATGAGAGCAGGAGGCTCGCAACGTCCGAGGAGACATCGATGAACGCCATGAATCCCGCCTGGACCCCTGGTTGGCCAGGCTTCCGATCCAGCCCCTTCGGCCGCAGGCGCGGCCACGGCCACTCGCACCCGGCCGCCGGACCGATGACCGCGGCGATGGGTGGCCCCGTGCCTCCCATGCCGCCGTTCGACGACGCGGACGACGGGGAGCACGAGCGTCACGGCCGGCACGGCGGCCCCGGCCGGCGTGGCCGGCGGGGCGGTCCCGCGTTCCGTCCGGGCTTCGGTCCGGGTGGCCACGGCGGCTTCCCCGGGCACCGGGGCAGGCGCGGCCGGCGCACCGCACGCGGCGACATCCGTGCCGCGGTGCTGGCCCTCGTCGCGGAGCAGCCGCGGCACGGCTACGAGATCATCCAGGAGATCGCTGAACGCTCCGGTGGAGCGTGGCGGCCCAGCCCCGGCTCGGTCTACCCCACGCTCTCCCAGCTCGAGGACGAGCAGCTGGTCCGCGTGGAGCAGGCCGACGGCCGCCGGGTCGTCCACCTCACCGAGGAGGGCACCCGGTACGTCGAGGAGCACCGCGAGGAGCTGGACGCCGTCTGGGCATCGGTGGGCCGGGACGCCGACGACGACGGGGCGGGCGAGCTGTGGGAGCAGCTCGGCCAGCTGCACGCCGCCGCCCAGCAGGTGATGGCCGCAGGCAACCCCGAGCAGATCACCGCGGCCACCGCGGCTCTGACCGAGGCCCGCCGCACGCTCTACCGGCTGCTCGCGGAGTAACCGGCACCTGATTGCAGCAAAGCCACTTTCACGCCATCTGATGGCAGGAAAGTGGCTTTGCTGCAATGCGGGGCCGGGCGCCTCAGCAGTCGCGCAGCTCCGGGCTCTGGTTCAGGACCTGACCGCGGGGACTGATGAACTCGCGATAGGTCGGCCCGTCGACGTCAGCAGGAGCGAAGGCCGCCACGCGGTGGCAGTTCTGGAAGGCGAGCACCACGCCGAAGTGCCGCTCCAGCACGCCGCGGATGGCGTTGCTGGCCAGCGCGCGGAGCAGCTGGCCGCGCTCCTGCTCCGACGGCGGGGGCACCTCGTGCTCGCCGAACGGGGCGTCGGCGCGCTCGACCCTGTCGTCGGCGGCCGCTGTGACCACCTGCCACGCATAGGGCAGCGAGTCCCGGACGACGGCGAGGAACTGCGCGTCGTCGAGCTCGCCGCGCTCGGCGGCGGTGAGCACGTGGGTGGGGACGTCGAGGGACACGGAACCTCCTGGGTTGGCCGGAAACGGACGGGATCGGGGGTTACGGGCTCAGGCCGGTCACGCACGCACGGCGCGGGGCCCCGGCACGAACGCCGGGTCGACCTGGTCGGCGAGGTCAGCACCCACGGCCCGGTTGGCCCAGGCCGCGGCGTTGCGGAGGTGGAACTCGACGGTGCCGCGGTGGTAGGCGGCCCAGTCGCGCTGCCGGTCGTCCAACGCGCCCAGCACGGCGTCGAGTACCGCGAGGTTGGCGGGCTCCAGCGCGCTGATCGGGGCGACGCCACCGCGCTCGGCGGCCCGCACCCAGGCGGACTGACCGAACCAGCCGAGCAGGGCGTCGCCCACCTGCTCCCGCAGGTAGGTGACGTCGTCCGGCTCGCTCACCTTGTTGCCCAGCACCCGCAGCGCCACGCCGTGGCCCGCGGCGTGCTCGGCGTACTGCCGGTAGACACCGACACCGCGCCGGGTGGGCTCACTGACGAGAACGGTCAGGTCGAAGCGGGTGAACAGGCCGGAGGCGAAGGCGTCGGCGCCCGCCGTCATGTCCACCACCACGTACTCGCCGGGGCCGTCGACGAGGTGGTTGAGGTAGAGCTCCACCGCGCCGGTCTTGGAGTGGTAGCAGGAGACGCCGACGTCCGCCTCGTCGAACTCGCCCGTGACGAGGTAGCGCACGCCACCCGCGACGGCCGAGTACCGCATCAGCAGCTCACTGTCCGGAGCGAGGTCGAGCAGCCGGGACCCGGCGCCCGGCGGGGTGGTCTTGATCATCTGCTCGGCCGAGGGGATGCGCGGGTTGGCGGCGCGCAGGTGGTCCTTCAGCCAGGTGAGGTCGGTGCCGAGCGCGCGGGGCGGCGGGCCGTCGTGGCCCAGCGCCGCGCCGAGATGCTGGTTGATGTCGGCGTCGATCCCGAGGACCGGACGACCGAGCTCGGCGAGATAGCGGCTGAACGTCGCCGCGGACGTCGTCTTCCCACTGCCGCCCTTGCCGACGAACGCGATCCGCACCCGGGTCCTCCGATGATCGATCCTGCGAGACCCGATAATGATAAGCATTTCCACTAACGGGTGACGCCACCGGCCCGGCGTGGAACGAACGGAGTGCCGACCGAGATCAGCGCGGCCGACGACGCTCGGCGAGGAGGTCCCGCAACGGGGGCACCACCACGCCCTCGATCGCCATCTTGCGGCGCGCCCGGCGCCGGGCGACCAGCACGCCGACGAGCGCGAACCCCCAGATCACGTACTGCACGGTCCATGCCCCCCGGAACGCCTCCGGGCTGTAGCCGTCGGCAGGCCCGATGAGCCCGAGCACCACACCCACCGTGAGTGCCACGAGCAACGACGCGAAGAACCCACCGACGTTGACGATCCCGATCGCCGTGCCCTGGCGGTGCCCGGGGTTGAAGGTGCGGGCGTAGTCGAAGCCCACCATGGACGCCGGCCCGCCGAGCGCGAGCACGACCACGAGCAGCACCAGCAGCCACCGCGGGGCGGGGGGCGGCACCGCCAGTACGAGCGTCCACATGAGGGAGGTCGTGCCGATCACCGCCAGCACCAGCCACGAGCGCCGCAGCGGGTGCCGCGCGGTGAACTCGCCGAACAGCGGCCCGGCGACGATCCCCACGCCGACGAGCAGCGTGAGCATCGCGCTCGCCGCGCCGGGCGAGAGACCCTGACCCGCCACCAGGTACGGCACCCCCCAGAGCAGCGCGAACACCGTGCCGGAGAACTGGGTGCCCATGTGGGTCCAGAGACCGAGCCGGGTGCCCGGTTCCCGCCACGACGACACGAGCCCGTCCACCACCTCGCGCGGCGACGGTGCGCGCGGCGGAACGGGGGCGCCCGGCGGCCGGTCGCGCACCACCGCCAGCGCCGCGAGCGCGACCGCCACCCCGAGCGCGGCGGCGGACACGAACGCGGTGGTCCAGCCGGGTCCGTGGAGCAGAACGGCCAGCGGGACGGCGCTGAGCACCTGCCCGAGCTGCCCGATCAGCCCGGTGAGCTGCGTCATCAACGGCACGCGCCGCGGCGGGAACCACGCGGTGACCACGGACAGCACGCTGATGAACGTCAGCGCGTCGCCCGCACCCACCAGCACCCTGGCCAGGATCGCGAGCGGGAGGCCGGTGGCCAGCGCGAGCATCAGCTGGCCCGCGGCCATCGTGAGCGCACCGACCACGATCAGCCTGCGGGCACCGAAGCGGTCGAGCAGCACGCCGACGGGTATCTGCAGCGACGCGTAGACCAGCAGTTGCAGCACCACGAACCCGGACAGCACCGCCGGGCCCGCGTGGAACCGGGCGGCCGCGTCGAGGCCCGCCACCCCGAAGGAGGTGCGGTGCAGCACTCCGACGAGATAGGCAGCCAGACCGACCGCCCAGACCACCCAGGCGCGATGATGCACGTTCATATCGGATCCATGGTGCGGGCAGTGGCGCCCGAACGGGATGCTGTGCGGGGAAGTTCACGTTGCATCGGGGAGACTGACGTCGCCCGGGGAAACCCCCGACCGTGTGACGCTGCGACGGGCGGGGCGCCTGCCCCGTCGAGGAACCGGAGGTGTGCGGTGCTGGAGCCGGCTGAGCTGTACGAGGTGGCGGCGGATGCGCCGCAGCTGGACGAGCCCGTGCTGCTGGTGGCGCTCGACGGCTTCGTCGACGCCGGGAACGCTGCGCGGCTGGCAGTGGACGCGCTGCTGGCGGACCGCGAGGCACGGAGTGTGGTCCGGTTCGATGTCGACCAGCTCGTCGACTACCGCTCGCGGCGGCCACCGCTGCGGTTCGAGTCCGACCACTGGGCCGCCTACGACCCGCCCCAGCTCGATGTCGTGGCCCTCTCCGACACGGGCGACACCGACTACCTGCTGCTCGCGGGCCCCGAACCCGACACGCAGTGGGAGCGCTTCTGCGCCGCGGTCGAGCAGATCGTGCGGCGCCTCGGTGTCCGTCTGGTGATCAATCTCACCGCGATCCCGATGGCCGTGCCGCACACCCGTCCCATCGGGGTCACCGTCCACGGCACGCGTCCCGACCTCACCGAGGGGCACGAGGCGTGGTTCGCCACCGCGCAGGTCCCGGGCAGCGCGGTCGGACTCATGGAGTTCCGGCTCGGGGAGGCCGGGCTCGACGCGATGGGCTTCGCCGTGCACGTTCCGCACTACCTGGCCCGCGCCGAGTACCCGCAGGCCGCGCGGGTCCTGCTGGACCATGTGGGGCTGGCCGCCGGCCTCTACCTGCCCACCGAGGCCCTGTCGAAGGCCGCCGAGCGGGCCGAGGCGGAGATCGCCGAGCAGGTGGCTGCCTCCGACGAGGTGAGCCAGGTCGTCCAGGCGCTGGAGCGGCAGTACGACATGGTCGCCACCGGACGTGGCGAGCGCTCGAGCCTCGGCCTGTCCGGTGAGCTACCCAGCGCCGACGAGCTCGCCGCCGAGGTCGAACGGTTCCTGGCCGACCAGGACGACGAGAGCGGTACCGACACTCCCCGGAGCAGCGACGACAGCGGGGACGACAGCGGGGACGAGTGGCGCGGAGGAGCGCAGCCCAGCTGACCCACTCTGTGGACAACTCCTCGGCAGCGCACCACGCACCGTCGTGGCTGTCGGTGGTCACGGTGACCGTGGCCCGGTCGATGTCGACCGACCGAGGAGGAACCGGTGTGCCGGATGTGCGACGACCCCAACGTCGGCCCCGAGCAGTACCTGGAGCACGTGGCCCGGCAGCTCGCGGTGCGCTGCTGGGTGGTGCAGGGAGTGGCGGGCGAGCGCGATCGCCCGGGGTGGGCCTACACGGTGGGTCTCACGGCCCACCACCGGCCGGAGCTCGTGGTCACCGGCATGGCGGTGGCCCGCGCCACGACGCTGCTCGACGGCGTCGCGGCGCATCTGGTGCACGCCACGGCGCCGCCGCCCGGTGAGCAGGTGCGGCTCGTCAGCGGGGTGCTGGTCGAGTTCGTCGCGGTCGAGCACCCCGACGTCCACCTCCACGTCGCCCACGCCCTCTTCGGGCCGTCCGTGCGCGCACTGCAGGTGGTGTGGGCCGACGACCGCGACCACTGGCCGTGGGATCCCGCCTTCCGGGGCCGCCGCGGTGGCCAGCCGGTGCTGGGCCCCCGGGCGACATGACGACCCCGGGGCCGGCGGCCCGCACGATCAGGTCAGGGAGCCAGGTCCAGCCCCGCCCTCACGATGCTGTCGGCGTCCAGGCCGTGGTGGCGGTACACGTCGTCGAGGTCGCCCGACTGCCCGAACCGCGACACCCCGAGGTGGGCGGCCCGCACCTGGTTGATCCCGGCCAGGAACGCCAACGTGTGCGGGTGGCCGTCCAGCACCGTCACCAGTGGCGTCGCGCGGAAGGCCGGGAACGCGGCGTCGAGGATCCAGGTCTCCGCCTCACCACGGCCGTTGCGTGCCTGCAACGCGTCGAACAGCAGCCCCGCGCTCGTCACGCACACCACGTCGGTCGGCGTGCCGAGCGCCTCGAGCCGCTCGGCGGCGGCGAGCGCCTCGGGCACCACGGCACCCATCGCGGCGATGGTCAGCGCAGGCTCCCCGGCGCTGCCCGGCTCCCCCGGCCGTGCCGCGGCCCGGCGCAGCGGGTAGGCCCCGGCCACCACCTGCCGGCGCCGGCGCTCCCTGGCGGCCGGATCGGTCGGCACCGCGGCGAGGGTCTGGTCCACCGGCCTCGTCGACAGCCGCAGGTAGGCCGAGGTCCCGTCCGGGCGGCCGAGCCGGGCCAACGACGCCAGCAACGTCCACTCCACGTCGATCGCGAAGGCCGGGTCGTAGCTGATGCAGCCGGGTTGCTCCAGCCCCACCGACGGCGTGCTGATCGACTGGTGGGCCCCGCCCTCCGGGGCCAGCGACACCCCGGACGGCGTGCCGACGAGGATCGACTGCCCGCCCGCGTAGATCCCGAACGACCACGGCTCGAGCGCCCGCTCCACGAACGGGTCGTAGAGCACCCCGATGGGCAGCAGCGGCTCCCCCCAGCGGCTCCAGGTGGCGCCCAGCTCCCCGAGCAGGCCCACCAGGTTCGTCTCGGCGATGCCCAGCTCCAGGTGCTGGCCGGTGGGCCGCTCGCGCCAGTGCAGGATCGTCTCGGGGTCGTCGGCGAACCAGTCCACCCGCTCGCGGGCCGACCACACGCCCACCTTGTTCACCCAGCCGCCGAGGTTCGTCGACGAGCTGACGTCCGGGCACAGCGTCACCACCCGGCGGGCGGCGTCGGGCGCGGAGCGGGTGAGGTCGAGCAGCGCCCGGCCCAGTGCGGCCTGGGTGGTGGCGGTGCCGGCGGGGGTGCGGCCGATGTCTGCCGGGATCGGCGCCACCGGTTGCGCCACCACGGGTTCGCGGTGCAGCCGGGCCCCCACCGCCGCGCAGAGCTCGGCGGCGGGCGAGCCGGCGGGGAACCGCGCCCACGGCTCGTCCACGGACGCGCCGACCGCCGAGGCCAGCTCGGCCAGCTGGTCGTGGGTGAGCAGCGAAGAGTGGTTCTGCGGGTGTCCCTCGCTGGCGAGCCCGTACCCCTTCACGGTGTAGGCGAAGAGCACGGTGGGCCGGGAGTCGTCGATCGCGGCGAAGGCGTCGCCGAGCGCGGCGAGGTCGTGGCCCCCGAGGTTGCGGATCGCGGCGTGCAGCGTCTCGTCGCCGAGTTCGGCCACGAGCCCGGCGAGCTCCTGGTCGTCGCCGGGGAGCCGCTCCCGCAACTGGGCGGGAGTACAGCGCAGCAGCCGCTGGTACTCCGGGTTGGGCATCTCGTCGATCCGGCGGCGCAGGGCCGCCCCGCCCGCGCGGGTGAACAGCTTCTCCAGCAGGCGTCCGTACTTCACGGTGAGCACCTGCCAGCCCGCCGCCTCGAACATCCCCTGCAACCGGGTGGCCCCGATGTTCGGCACCACCCGGTCGAGCGACTGCCGGTTGAGGTCGACGATCCACACCACCTCGCCGAGCTCACCCACCATCGGGTCGAGGATCGCCTCCCAGCACGCGCCCTCGTCGAGTTCGGCGTCGCCCACGAGGGAGTACTGGCGGCCCGTCCCCGGGTCGGCGCCGAGGGAGCTGACGTACCGGCGGGCGAGCGCGCCCCAGATCGGGGCGGTGGCGCCGATGCCCACCGATCCGGTGGAGTAGTCCACCGGATCGGGGTCCTTGGCCCGGCTGGGATAGCTCTGCAGCCCGCCGAACTCGCGCAGCGTCGTCAGGTAGCGCTCGTCGAGCTCGCCGAGCAGGTAGTTGATCGCATGCAGCACCGGCGAGGCGTGCGGCTTCACCGACACCCGGTCCCCGCTGCGCAGGTGCTCGAACCAGAGCGCGGTCATGATCGTCGCGATCGACGCGCTCGACGCCTGGTGGCCGCCCACCTTCAGGCCGCTCGGGTTCGGGCGCACGCGGTTGGCGTGGTGGACGATCGCCGTGGCCACCCAGAGCACCCGCTGCTCGATCTCACGCAGCACCGCCGACGGATCGGCCCCGGCCGCGCCACCGGCAGCGTCCGGCCGCTCCTCGATGCTCGTCATCACGCCCTCCTGGCCCCATGTTGTCTCTCAACTGCACCACCACGACGATGAATGAACAACTGCAGGCGATGTAATTGAGCAGACTGCTGAATCGGAAGCGATCACGACCCGAACGGAGGGCGCAGAATGCCCAACCCCGCCAGCGTCGACTCCACCGACGCGCGCCTCCTTCTCGCGCTCACCGAGAGCCCACGGGCATCGGTGCTCGCGCTGGCCGAACAACTCAAGCTCTCGCGCAACACCGTCCAGGCGCGGCTGGCCGGGTTGGAGGCACGCGGCGTGGTCACGTCCTTCCAGCGCAGGATCGACCCGGCGGCCCTCGGCTACCCACTCACCGCCTTCGTCACGGTGCAGGTCGTGCAGCGCCGACTCGACGAGGTGGCCGCCGCGCTCGCCGAGGTGCCGGAGGTGGTGGACGTGCTGGGCCTGTCCGGCCCCGCCGACCTGCTGGTACAGGTCGTGGCCCGCGACGCCGACGACCTGTACCGGATCGCGGGCCAGTTGCTCGCCACCGGTGGGGTCGAGCGCACCAACACCTCACTGGTGATGCGCCGGCTGGTGGAGCACCGCCTCTCCCCCCTGCTGCAACGCCTCGCCGAACCCCGGTGACCGTGCTCCGGCGCTGCGCGCGCGGCGGTCCTGGGTGACGATCCGAGAATGAGCGATGAGTCGACGCCTGACCTGCCATCCGACATCGTCGAGATGCTGGGTCATCCCAACCCCGCCGTGATGGGCACGGTCCGCCGGAACGGGGCACCGGTCACCGTGGCCACGTGGTACCTGTACCGCCACGGACGGATCGTCGTGAACATGGACGCCGGACGGCGGCGCCTCGACCACATCCGGCATGACCCCCGGGTGTCCCTCACGGTGCTCGACCGGGACGACTGGGGCACGCACGTCAGCGTGCAGGGCCGGCTGACCCTGCTCGACGATCACGACCTGCGGGACATCGACGAGATCGCCCGGCACTACACCGGGCAGCCGTATCCGCAGCGCGACCGGCCGCGGGTCACCGGGGTGCTCGACATCGAGACGTGGCACGGCTGGGGCCGGTTCGCCTGACGCCCGCAGGGGCCACCGTCGCCGGGGCGGTCGGTGCCGCGGATCACGAGCGTGCCGATCGCTGCTGCTCGGAGCAGGTAACGAGCGCATTCCTGTCCTGGCCGTCCGATTGACGCCACCACCCCGATCGGCAGAGGGTGCACGGGCAGCCGTGACATCAGGGCCGGCCGACCGCCGGCCATGACGACGTACAAGGGGGAGGCTCCGGCCACCGGGGCCGCACAGGATGACCGTTTCAGAGACACCTTCCGAGACACCCAGCAGCGGCACGCCGCCCGCCCCGGTGGAGGCTCCGGCCGCCAGGGGGTCGGCCGACCAGCGCTACCCCGTGGACCGGTGGGTCTTCGGCATCGCCGCGGCGCTCGTCGTCGCGTTCATCGTGTGGGGTGCACTGTCCACCGACACGTTGAGCGCCGTCGCCTCCGCGGTGCTGGCCGGGATCATGAAGGCGGGCGGCTGGGCGTTCGTACTGGCAGCGAGCGGTTTCGTCGTGTTCGCACTGTGGCTGGCGTTCAGCCGGTACGGCAAGATCCCGCTCGGGCGCGACGGCGAGCAGCCGGAGTTCCGCACCGTGTCGTGGGTCGCGATGATGTTCAGCGCCGGGATGGGCATCGGGCTGATGTTCTACGGGGTCAGCGAACCGCTGGCCCACTTCACCAGCCCGCCACCGGGCACCGTCGCGGCCGGCACCCCGCAGGCGCTCGACGTGGCGATGGCCACCACGCTGTTCCACTGGACGCTGCACCCGTGGGCGATCTACGCGGTGGTCGGGCTCGCGATCGCCTACAGCACGTTCCGGAAGGGCCGCAGGCAGCTCATCAGCTCGGCGTTCGCACCGCTCCTGGGTGAGCGGCGCAGCGAGGGCGCGTTCGGCAGGGCCATCGACATCCTCGCGATCTTCGCCACGCTCTTCGGCTCGGCGGCGTCGCTCGGCCTGGGCACGCTGCAGATCGGCGGCGGCCTGCAGGCCAACGGGCTCCCGCCGCTCGGCGACCTGCTGCTGGTGGCGATCATCGCGGTGCTGACCATCGCGTTCGTCTGCTCGGCCGTCACCGGGATCGCCAAGGGCATCCAGTGGCTCTCCAACATCAACATGGTGCTCGCGGGGGTGCTGGCGCTCGCCGTGTTCGTCGGTGGTCCGACGATACTGATCCTCAACCTGATCCCCACGGCCATCGGCGACTACTTCGGCAACCTGTCGGCGATGGCGGCCCGCACCGCGGCCACCGGCGGCGACGCCACGGCCGAGTGGCTGGCGAGCTGGACGGTCTTCTACTGGGCCTGGTGGATCTCCTGGACCCCGTTCGTCGGCATGTTCATCGCCCGGATCAGCCGGGGCCGCACGGTCAAGCAGTTCGTCACGGGCGTCATCCTCATCCCGAGCCTCGTGAGCCTGATCTGGTTCGCCGTCTTCGGCGGTGCGGCGATCAACCTGCAGCGCAGTGGCACCGACCTCGCCTCGCAGGACACCGAGGCCCAGCTGTTCGGGCTGCTGCACACGCTGCCGCTCGGCGGCGTGCTGGGCATCATCGCGATGGTCCTGATCGCGATCTTCTTCGTGTCCGGTGCTGACGCCGCTGCGGTGGTGATGGGCACGCTCTCACAGCGTGGCTCGATCGCCCCGTCCCGCTGGGTGGTGGTGTTCTGGGGTGTCGTGATGGGCGCGATCGCGATCATCATGCTGCTCGTGGGCGACGAGGGCGAGGCGCTCACCGGCATCCAGAACATCACGATCATCATGGCGGCGCCGTTCGCCGTGGTGATGGTGGTGCTGTGCGTGGCGCTGGCCAAGGACCTGCGCCACGACCCGCTCATGCTGCGTGACCAGCGCTCCGTCGCCGCGGTCGAGCAGGCCGTCGTCTACGGGACGCAGGCCTACGGCGATCGGTTCGTGGTGGCGGTGAAGCCGCACCCCCGTGACCCCGGCGATGCCACCGAACCGGCAGCCGGCACCAACGGAGCGGCGGGCACGGGATCACCCCCCGGACGCACCTGACGCACCACGGCGTGGCACCGCGCCACCCGCATTGCAGCAAAGCCACTTTCCCGCAATCTCCTTGCCGGAAAGTGGCTTTGCTGCAACTCAGGACGTCTCCAGCACCACCTTGCCGGTGACCTGCCGCTCGTCGATCCGGGCCAGCGCCTCGGGCGCCCGTTCCAGCGGGAAGGTGGCGGAGATCAGTGGGTCCAGCGCGCCGGAGCGCAGGTGCGGCTCGAGCTCGGCCCACTGCACTCCGAGGTAGCCGGGCCGCGACAGCGCGAAGGCGCCCCAGCCGACGCCGACCACGTCGATGTTGTTGAGCAGCAGCCGGTTGACCCGCACGGTCGGGATCTCGCCCGCGGTGAACCCGACGACCAGCAGCCGGCCCTCCGGCGCGAGGCTGCGCAGGGAGTCGGTGAACCGGTCACCGCCCACGGGGTCGACAACGATGTCGACGCCCGCCCCGCCGGTGAGCTCCTTCACGGCGTCCCGGAACCCGTCGGCGAGCACCGTCTCGTGCGCTCCCACCGAGCGGGCCACGTCGGCCTTCTCCTCGGTGGAGACCACCGCCAGCACCGTGGCGCCCAGCGCCGCCGCGAGCTGGACGCACGCCGTGCCGACACCGCCGGCCGCTCCGTGCACCAGCACCGTCTGCCCCGCTCGCAGGTGGCCCCGGACCAGCAGCGCGAAGTGCGCGGTGAGGTAGTTCATCGGCAGGCACGCGCCGGCGGCGAAGGACACCTCGTCGGGCAACGGCAGGACCTGGTCGGCCGGTGCCGCCACCAGCTCGGCGAACGCTCCGGTGCCGGCGAACGCGGCGACCCGGTCCCCCGGCCGGAACGGGGATCCGGCAGGCGCCTCCCGCACGACGCCTGCGGCCTCGGAGCCGAGGGTGAACGGCAGGTCGGGTTTGTACTGGTAGAGGCCCTTGGTCTGCAGCACGTCGGGGAAGTTCACGCCGGCGGCGCGGACCTCCACCAGCACCTGGTCGGGCTGCCGCTCCGGCTCCGGCACGTCCCGCACCTCGACCGCCGCCGGGCCGTCCAACTGCACCACCTGCACAGCGCGCACGCCGATCCCTCTCCCTCGAGTGTCACCGGCCCCCATCCTCACGCATGCACGCGGCGCAGCCGATCCCCTGCCCCGCCGACGATCGCGTCGCCGTGCCCGAAGCAGGCAATCTGCACCTCCAGTGCGGCCAGCAGCCGCATCGACGCGGCTGCGCGCTCGCGGTCGAGGTTGAACGGGCCGAGCATCAGCTCGCCGCCGTGCTCCGCGATCACGTCCCCGGCGAAGAGCACCCCGTCGGCGGCGAGGTGCAGGCCGATGCTGCCGTCGGTGTGACCGGGCACGTGCACCACGCGGGCGCCCGCACCGATGTCGAGCTCCTCGCCGCCCTCCAGCTCGACGTCGACGCGGGCCGGCGGGGCGGGAGGCAGCCCGTGCGCGACGCGGGCGTGCAGCGCGCGCTCGGCGTCGGTGAAGTCGGGTGGCGGCCCCGGCCGGTCGCCCCGGATGATCGGCGCGTCGTCGCGGTGGGCCAGGACGGTGACGCCGGGCCACGAGCCGATCTCTGCGGCGGAACCGGTGTGGTCGTCGTGGAAGTGGGTGAGCACCACCCGCCGCACCGTCCCGAGCCGCTGCACGGCCGCGGCGATGGCCGGTGCGGAACCGGCCGGTCCGGTGTCCACCAACGTCAGGTCGTCGCCGTCGCGCCACAGGTAGGCCTGGCCCACCGGGAACCGCAGGAGGTGCAGGCGGGGCGTGAGCTCCAGGAGGTCCATTCCGCGACCGTAGGGAGCGCAGGCCGCGCAGGCCCGCGCGTTCGCGCAGGGAGGACCGTCAGGCCGGCACGCCGTCGTCGTAGTGCACGACGCGGGGCACGTGGCTCAGCTTGTCGACGAGGTCGCAGAGCCAGCCGTCCACCCGTTCCTGGACGCGTTCGAGGTTATCGAGCTCGCACGCCAGTTCGAGTGCACGCTCGGAGCCCTCGGGGCCGTCGAGGGCGCGCTCGAGCTCGTGGCGCACGCGGTCGGCTCGCGCCCGGCAGCCGTCCGAGGTCTGGACGTGGGCGAGCAGGCGGGCACGCTGCTCCGAGGTGATGCTCTCGGGAACGGACGCGACGAGCTGTTGTAGACGGTGCGGGTGCACGAACTCCCCCTCAGGTGACGGTCATCACCTCGACGGTACGGCGGAGGGCTCGGCGACGGTAGCCCCGGCCGCTACGGTGCGATCATGTCGCGGTCGAGATGGGCCGATACCGCTCTTTTCGTCCGCGAGTTCGCTCGTCATCCGCTGAACACCGCGTCGGTGACACCCAGCTCACCCGCGCTCGCCGGGGCGATGACGGCGCCGCTCCCCCGGGCAGGCGACCCCGTAGTGGTGGAGCTCGGGCCGGGCACCGGGGCGTTCACGCGCGCGATCCAGGAGCACACCGGTGGGCGGGGTAGGCACATCGCCGTGGAGCTCAACCCGGGCTGGGCGCAGCTGCTCGAACACCGCCACCCGGACGTCGACGTCGTGCTCGCCGATGCCCGTGAGCTGCCCGCACTGCTCGCCGACCGCGGCATCACCGCCGTCGACGCGGTGGTCAGCGGGCTGCCCTGGGTGGCCTACGCCCCCGGCGCCGACGGCCACGGGCTGCACTCGGTGATCGTCGACGCACTCGGCCCCGACGGTGTCTTCACCCAGTTCGGCTACACGTGGACGCGCTGGGCTCCGCCCGCCCGGCGCCAGCTCGCCGACCTCCGCGCGCATTTCGCCGACGTCGTGATCAGCCCGACGGTCTGGCGCAACCTGCCGCCCGCCGTGGTCTACGAGGCCCGCGGACCGCGGCAGCCCACCCGCTGACCCGACAGCGGGTGGGTGCCGCGGCAGCCGGTCAGAGGTGCGGCTGCACCAGCTCGACGTAGCGACGGGCGAGGGTGGCGACCACCTGCTCCCCCGGCGCCGCCCACACGTCGGCGTGGAAGATCTCCACCTCGACGTCGCCCGCGTACTCGGCGGCGGCGACCGCGCGGGTGAAGGCGGGGAAGTCGACGTGGCCGTCGCCCATCATCCCGCGGGCCAGCAGCGTGTCGGCGGGCAGCGGGGTGATCCAGTCGCAGACCTGGTAGCTGATGATCCGCTCACCCGCCCTGGCGATCTGGGCGTGCACGCCCGGCTCCCACCACAGGTGGAAGGTGTCGACGACGACGCCCACCTCGTGCGGGGCGAACGCCTCGGCGATGTCGAGCGCCTGGGCCAGCGTGGAGACGACCCCACGGTCGGCGGCGTAGATCGGGTTCATCGGTTCGATACCGAGGGTGACCCCGCGGTCGACGGCGTGCGGCACCAGCGCCGCGATCGCCTCGGCCGCCCGCGCCCTGGCCCCGGCGAGGTCCTTGTCGCCCGCCGGCAGCCCGCCGGGGACGAGGACCAGCGCGCGGGTGCCGAGCGCCGCTGCCTCGTCGATGGCGCGCCGGTTGTCGTCGTGCGCGGCGGAGCGGGCCGCCGGGTCGGACGCGGTGAAGAACCCGCCACGGCACAGCGACGAGACCCGCAGGCCGGCGTCGTCGACCCAGCGACGCGCGACGTCGACGCCGACCTCGGCCACGGGTTCGCGCCAGAGCCCGATCGCGGGAAGGCCGGCGCCGACGGCCCCGTCGACGGCCTCCCGAAGGCTCCAGTTCGCCGTGGTGCGCTGGTTGAGCGACAGGCGGGCCAACCGGGGGTCGCCCGGCCCCGGCGTGCCGACGCGGGCGGGGGCGCCGCTGGGGATGTCGAGTACCGCCGTCACCGGGCCGCCCCCGCCACCGCGAGCAGCCCCCGGAACCGCTCCGCCGCCCGCTCCGGGTCGGGCAGCAGCCGGGCCGCGTTGGCCAGCGCGAAGGCCTCGCTCAGGTGCACGACCGAGCGCGCCGACTGCAGACCACCCACCATCGTGAACCCGGGCTGGTGGCCGCTGAGCCAGGACAGGAACGCGATGCCGGTCTTGTAGTAGAACGTCGGCGCGGCGAAGACGTGACGCGACAGCGCCAGGGTGGGCGCGAACTCCGCGTCGTAACGGGCCAGGTCGCCGTCGTCGAGCGCGGCCAGCGCCGCCGACGCGGCCGGCGCGATGGCGGCGAACGCCCCCAGCAGCGCGTCCGAGTGGTGGTCGCCGTCGCCGCGGATCAGCTCCGGGTAGTTGAAGTCGTCGCCCGTGTAGAGCCGCACACCGGGCGGGAGCGCGGCGCGCAACCCGATCTCGTGCTCCGCCGACAGCAGCGACACCTTCACCCCGTCGACCTTCGCCGCGTGCGCCGAGACCAGCTGCAGGAACGTCTCGGTGGCCGCCGCGATGTCGGTGGAGCCCCAGTACCCGCGCAGCTGCGGGTCGAACGCCTCGCCGAGCCAGTGCAGGATCACCGGTTCCCGCACCTGGCGCAGCAGCTCGTCGTAGACGCGCAGGTAGTCGTCCGGCCCGGCCGCGACGACCGCCAGCTGGCGCGACGCCATGAGGATCACCTGCGCGCCCGTGCTCTCCACGAACTCGACCTGCTCGCCGTAGGCGGCGATCACGTCGTCGACCGACACCAGATCGGTGCGGTGGTCGGTGCCTGCCCCGGCCGCGATCCGGGCGTCGTGCGCCCTCGCCTGCTCGCTACTGCGCGTCACCAGTTCCTGGACGGCCACCCAGTCGAGTCCCATGTTCCGCTGCGCCGTGTCCATCGCCTCGGCGACGCCCAGGCCGTAGGAGAACAGGTGGCGGCGGAACGCGAGCGTGGCGTCCCAGTCGACCGCAGCCGGTGCGCCGGGCACGTTCTCGCCCCACGGGTCGGCAGCGACGTGTGCGGCGGCGAACGCCACCCGGCTGCGGTACGGCCCGGGGTGCTCGGCCCACTCCCGGGGCTCGGCCAGCTCCACGGTGCGCCACCCGCCGCCCGCGACGGGCAGGTCGATCCGCGCCCCGGTGAGCGGCACCTCCCGCTCGGTCAGGCTCGTCACGACGACCCGCCTGCGAGCTGCACCCGCACCCCGTCGGCCGACGACCGCAGCGCCGCGTCCACCAGACGCAGGCCGCGCACGCCGCTCATGAAGTCGTAGGGGTGCGTCCGTCCCGCGTCGACGTCGAGCAGGTACCGCTCCCACTGCGCGCGGAAGCCGTTGGTGAACTCCTGGTTGTCGGGCACCTCCTCCCACTGCCCGCGGAAGTCCTGGTCGGTGGGCACGTCGGGGTTCCACACCGGCTTCGGGGTGCGCACCCGCGGCTGGATGCGGCAGCCGAAGAGGCCGGCGACGGCCGAGCCGTGCGTGCCGTCCACCTGGAACTCGACGAGCTCCTTGCGGTCCACCCGCACCGCCCATGACGAGTTGATCTGGGCGATGACGCCGCCCGCCAGCTCGAAGATCCCGTACGCGGCGTCGTCGGCGGTGGCCTCGTAGGCGTTGCCCTGCTCGTCCCAGCGCTGCGGGATGTGGGTGACCGACCTGGTCATCACCGCCTCGACGCCCCCGAAGAGGTGCTCCAGCACGTAGTTCCAGTGGCAGTACATGTCGAGCGTGATCCCACCGCCGTCCTCGGCGCGGTAGTTCCAGCTCGGCCGCTGCGCGGGCAGCAGGTCACCCTCGAAGACCCAGTAGCCGAACTCCCCGCGCACCGACAGGATGCGGCCGAAGAACCCCGAGTCGATCAGCCGCTTCAGCTTGATCAGGCCGGGCAGGTAGATCTTGTCGTGCACCACCCCGTCGACGATCCCGGCGGCCCGGGCCGCCTCCACGAGCTCCATCCCCTCCTCGACCGACTCGGCGAGGGGCTTCTCCGTGTACACGTGCTTCCCGGCGGCGATCGCCCGCAGGATCGCCTTCTTGCGCTCGCTGGTGACCTGGGAGTCGAAGTAGACCGACGCCCCCTCCTCGGCGAGCGCGGCGTCGAGGTCGGTGTGGAACAGCTCGATGTCGTGGCGGCGGGCGATGTCGGCCAGCTTGTCGCGGCTGCGTCCCACCAGCACCGGCTCGATCTGCATGCGGGTGCCGTCGGGACGCAGGACCCCGCCGTCGTCGCGGATGGCGAGCACGGAGCGTAGGAGGTGCTGGCGGTATCCCATCCGCCCGGTCACGCCGTTCATCACGATGCGAACGGTGGGTCCTGACATGGGTCTACCTGCTCTCTCCGGGTTCGGCTGCGAACCGTCCGGCGTGGTCGACACTGGAAGTAAGCGCTTTCCGACAATAGGCCGGACGTTGACGCAGCGGCAAGGCCAACGCTGTGACCACTGCGGACGGTGTTTGTGCCGCCCCGCCTGTAGGCCGTTCAGGTGGGGCTGCCAATGTGACCCGAGTGCGTCTCGTCTTCCGCTCCGACGATCATGAGGAGTACTCCGCTGTCCGCGACCGCCTGCGACTGCACATCGTCGCCTGGGCGCGCAGGCGCGGCATCGAGGCGGAACCCTCGCTCGTCGCCGCGGCACTCGACCACAAGCACAGTGTCGACGGCCGCCTCGGCCACTGGACCCGCGAGCACGTGGCCGACGCGCTGGCCGTGTGGTTCCCCCGCACGGTCGCGCTCCTGGAGGACGACCGGGACGCCGTCCCCACCGCCCTGCACGCCCTGATCGGCTTCCTCGCCGACCACGACTGGCTCGACTCCCGCTCCGCCCCGGCCGACGAGCTGCACGCACAGGTCACCGACTCCACGCCCGCCCTGTACGACGCCCTCGACGACGAGCGCAACCACGACCTCGGCACCTTCTGGGCCGTGCAGATGCTGCGCCACGGCGTCGCGACCGCCGACCCGGCCGCCGTCGCCCGCTTCCTGTCGCAGGTGCACGCAGGCGAGCTGGCGATCGACCGGGCCGCGCTGGACGAGATCCGGCGCCGCCAGGAGAACGAGACCACCGAACCACCCCGCCCCGAGCTGCCTCCGGTGCTCCTGCCCGGTGCCGCCCAGATGCTCGCGGCCGCCGACTCCAGCGTCGCGCTCGCCCGGCTGCGCGCCTTCACCCGCTGGGTGCGGGCGGGGCGCGCGGTCACCCGTGAGGGCAGGCTCCTGCTCGCCGACGCCCGCGCGGTGGCGGACGCTCTCGACCTCGACCACTTCAGCCGGGACCGCGCCCGCACCAGCGACGACCTTCCCGAGATCACCCTGCTGCTGCACTGGGCCCGGCAGGCCCGGCTCGTCCGCGTCGTCCATGGTCGGCTGGTGCAGGTCAAGAGCGCGGCACCGCTGCTGAGCCGGCCGATCGAGCTGTGGAAGCGCGCGTTCGAGGCGGTCGGTGGCATCGGCGAGCACTTCGGGGGCAGCAACGTCTTCGGTGCGCCGTCGCTGTTCGGGATGAGCCTCGGCGAGGCCTTCCCGATCCTGCTGTTCCAGCTCTACTCCGCGGGCGGCGACCCGATCCCGGTGGAGCTGTTCCACCGCGCCGTGCGCGACACCGTGAACGAGCGGATGGGCTGCGTCGTCGACGACCTCGCAGGCGACGTCGAGCACCGGCTGTGGCGCCGCGACGTCACGGCGCTGCTGGACGCGCTGGAACTGCTCGGCGCCGTCCACCTGTCCGAGAGCCTCGACGGCGACAACCAGGAAGAGCTGATCGCCCTCGCCGGCCGCGACGACCCCGACCCCACCCTGGTCTCGCTCACGCCGCTCGGGGTCTGGGCCGTGCAGGAGATGCTCACCGACCAGGGCGTGCACGCGCCGCTGGTCGGAGAGCTCGCCGACGAGGACATCGAGTACGTCTGCGTGCGCTGCAGCGACCTGCGCCCCGAGATCGTCGAGGCCGAGCTGACCGCCTGGGTGCGGGCCCGCAGCGGGCGGGCCGCGGCCCAGGAGATCATGCGCTACCTGCAGCGGGTCGAGGATCCCGTGCACCGGGACCTGGCCCTGTTCGCCCTGTCCCGGGCGGGTGCCCCCGGACGGGAGGCGGCCCGCTGGCGCGGCCGCCCCGCCGTGGCGCTCCGCGCCCCCGCCACCGGCGCCCAACCCCGTGTCGAGTGCGATGCGCGGGCACGCCGACCCTGATCGTTGCTCCATTCGAGTGATGCGCGGTACCTGTCCGTTACGTCAGGGTCGCTCGGTGCGAGTACGGGTCGGGTGGTTCTCGCCGCCCGTCCGCACGGACGAAAGGGCAGTGGGATGACCGACCCCTACGTGAGCTGGTCCGGAGCACCCAAGCAGTGGATCGTCGTCCCGGCGCAGCGCCGGTCGTCGCCGAAGCTCGGCCCGGTCTTCCCGCCCGCCGCGCCGCGCCGCGTCCGGGGTGGCAGCCTCGCGAGCTTCGCCGTCGCCGCTGTCCTGCTCACCTTCAGCGGCCCGAACACCTCGGTGGCCGACCTGGACAGCCCCTCCCCGGCCCGCCCCGTACCGGCCCTGGCCCCCTGACCCGCCCCCCGGCGCCCCCCGCGAGTCGCCCGATTCCCGCGCGCGAGTCGCCCGAATCAGGGGCACGTCCGCCGCAGCGGGAACGCACAAACCCGCCCCGACGCGTCCTCGCAGAGCCACCGTGCTTCTCGCAGAGCCCACAGCACCTGCGACGAACCCACCCGCTCTGCGAAGACACCCCACCACCCGCGAGTCGCCCGGTTCGGGCGCGTGAGTCGCCACCCGGGACGCGGCCGCCCGCACGGTTCAGCAAGGCCACCTTCAGGGCTCGGGAGTTCCGGAAGGTGGCTTTCCTGAACCTGCCCGAACCTGCAGCGGGTCAGCCGCGCAGGGCCGCGTCCACCACCTCGCGGGCCTCGTCCTGGATGCGGGCGAGGCGCTCCGGGCCGCGGAAGCTCTCGGCGTAGACCTTGTAGACGTCCTCCGTGCCCGACGGGCGGGCGGCGAACCAGCCGCCCTCGGTGACGACCTTGAGGCCGCCGAGGGGGGCGCCGTTGCCGGGGGCGGTGGTGAGGCGCTCGGTGATGGGGTCGCCCGCCAGTTCGGTGGCCGTGACGTCGTCGGCCGACAGCTTGCCCAGCTTCGCCTTCGACTCCGGGTCGGTGGCGACGTCGATGCGGGCGTAGGCGGGCTCGCCGAACTTCTCGGTCAGCGTGCGGTAGCGCTCGCTCGGCGTCTCGCCGGTGACTGCGGCGATCTCCGAGGCGAGCAGAGCGAGGATGATCCCGTCCTTGTCGGTGGTCCACACGGAGCCGTCGGTGCGCAGGAACGACGCGCCCGCGCTCTCCTCGCCCCCGAAGCCGATGGAGCCGTCGAGCAGGCCGGGCACGAACCACTTGAACCCGACGGGCGTCTCCACCAGCTTCCGGCCGAGGTCGGCGGCCACCCGATCGATCATCGACGAGCTGACGGCCGTCTTGCCGATGCCGGCGTCGGGTGACCAGCCGGGGCGGTTCGCGTAGAGGTAGCCGATGGCGACGGCGAGGAAGTGGTTGGGGTTCATCAGCCCGTCGGCGGTGACGATGCCGTGCCGGTCGGAGTCGGCGTCGTTGCCGGTGGCGATCCGGAAGTCGCCGCGCCGCTCCACGAGTGACGCCATCGCGTACGGCGACGAGCAGTCCATCCGGATCTTGCCGTCCCAGTCCAGCGTCATGAAGCCGAACTGCGGGTCGACAGCGGGGTTGACGACGGTGAGGTCCAGCCCGTAACGCTCCGCAATCGCGCCCCAGTAGGCGACGCTGGCGCCGCCGAGGGGGTCGGCGCCGATCCGGATGCCGGCGTCCCGGATGGCGTCGAGGTTCAGCACCGACGGGAGGTCGGCGACGTACTCGCCGAGGAAGTCGTAGCGCCCGAGCCCCTGGCGGTCGATCGGCCGACGCGCCACCCCGGCCAGCTTCGCCTCGAGCAGTTCGTTGGCGCGTTCGGCGATCCAGCTCGTGGCGTCGGTGTCGGCCGGGCCACCGTTGGGGGGGTTGTACTTGAAGCCGCCGTCGGCAGGCGGGTTGTGCGACGGGGTGACGACGACGCCGTCGGCCAGTCCGCTCACGCGGGCCCGGTTGTGGGTGAGGATCGCGTGCGAGACGGCGGGCGTCGGGGTGAAGGCGTCGTCCCCATCTGCGAGAACGTGCACCCCGTTGGCCTGGAACACCTCAATGGCGGTGATCCACGCCGGCTCCGACAGCGCGTGCGTGTCGCGGCCGATGAACAGCGGCCCTTCCGTGCCGTGGGCGGCGCGGTACTCGCAGATCGCCTGGCTGGTGGCGGCGATGTGGTCGTCGTTGAAGGTGGTGCGCAGCGACGAACCGCGGTGTCCCGACGTCCCGAAGGCCACGCGCTCGCCCGGCACGCCGGGGTCGGGGTGGCGGTCGCGGTAGGCGGCCAGCAGCGCGTCGACATCGACGAGATCGCCCGCCTGGGCGGGGGTTCCGGCGCGGGGATCGGACGACATGGGTGCTCCTGCGGTACGGGGCGGCGGGGTCGGGGACACCTTGCCATTGCGGAGGGGTTCGCTGCAGGACGCGTGCGCCATGGTCACAGTGAGCGAGCAGTTACCCGATCCGGGCCTCTTGTCCGGAGCGCCCGTATCCGGCCGTGTCGGCGACGCGTTGGGCGTGACAGCGGGTACAACGACCGTCACAGTCAGTGTGGACGGCGTTCCGCTCGAATCTTGAGGGAAGGCATCATGCGCGTTCGCACGACCGCCGCCGCAGTTGTTCTCGCCGCGGCTTCCTCGTTGACCTTCGCGGGCCTCGCGCACGCTCAGCCCAGCGACAGCGACTGTGGCAGCTACTCCTCGCAGGAGGAGGCCCAGACCGCGTTCGACGACGCAGCGGACGACGACAACGTCGACGACCTCACGAACCTCGACGAGGACGACGACGGCAACGCCTGCGACGACTTCGACTTCGCCGCGAACAACGACGACGACAACGCCGCGGACAACACCACCACCGCGGCGCCGGCTCCTGCCCCGCAGGTGGCCGCTGCTCCCGCAGGCGGTGTGGACACCGGCGACGGTTCCACGGGCGACATGCTTCCCGGCCTCCTCGTCCTCAGCGGTCTGACGACCCTGGGTGCGGGCGCCGGTGCGCTTGCCCTGCGGCGTTCGGCTCGCCGGTCCGACTGATCGGGCCGCACGGACGGCGACGGCTCCCCGGGCCGTCGCTGGGCAAGGCGCTCACCTCGGCGGAGTGCGACCGCTGAAGCCCGTGCCCCGCTCGGGGCACGGGCAGCTGGGCGGAAGATCGGCAGTGGTGTCAGGCCGAGAGCGGCGAGCGCTGCTGGGGGATGCGCAGGTGCAGGGGGGCACCGGCGCGCACCGTGGTGTCGGTGGTGAGGTGGTAGTGACCGCCTCGCGACCGCCCGCAGCGGTAGGACCTCAACAGCCGGGCACCGAGTGACTCGAGCTCACGTGCCGCCGCCTCCGCGGCCTCGCGGGTGGGGTAGATGACCTTCCCGTCGGTACCGCGGCTCTGCCGGGGCAGCGCGTGGCCTTCGATCTCGGCGCGGCTGGGTGTGCAGAAGATGGGGCGCCCGCCCTTGGTCAGCCTGGCGTGACGATGCAGGACCTCGCCGCGGGCCTGATCACGGACGCAGCGCTGCTCCGGGACCTCCGGTCCGGTGGTCGCGTCGCTCATGTCAGGGGCCCTCCTGCACGTCGCCGGTCGGAAGATCGCGAGGCACAGCTTCCCGTGTACGGGGCGGTAGCGGGATACCACCATCGTGTCCTTTTCTCGGAAGAGTTCACTGTGGGTCACGCCCACCGCCCCCCGTCGGGAGTGTCCGACCGGCGTCCTACCTTTGTCCCGCACGAGGGAGGGGGGTGGGATCAGTGGTGCTGCACGTGCACCGGGCCGAGCGGGCCGACGCGCTGGCCGAGGCGCTCGGTGAGCTCCTCGCCCACCCGCCGGATGATCCGTTCACGACGGAGGTCGTCGCGGTGCCCGCCAAGGGCATCGAGCGCTGGCTGGCTCAGCAGCTGTCGCACCGGCTGGGCGCAGCCGCCGGACGCGGCGACGGCATCTGTGCGGGTGTCGCGTTCCCCTCACCGGCCGCCATGATCGCCGCGGCCGTCGGCGCTGCCACCGGGGTCGACCCCGAGGACGACCCGTGGCGCCCCGAGCGGGCGGTGTGGCCGCTGCTCGAGGTCATCGACGAGAGCGCGGGCGAGCCGTGGTGCGCCCCGCTGGGCGTCCACATCGGTGGTCGCGACGGCGACGTGCGACGCAGCCGGCGGCATGCCACCGCCCGCCATCTCGCGGAGCTGTTCGCGTCGTACGCCGCGGCCCGTCCCGACATGGTCGAGGGCTGGCGGGCGGGCGGCGGCGTTCCGGGCGACCGTGCCGCCGACCTCGCCTGGCAGCCCGAGCTGTGGCGGCGGCTGCGCGAGCGGATCGGTGTGCCGGGGCCTGCCGAGCGGCTCGGCGCCGCCTGTGCGGCTCTGCGTGCCGATCCCACAGCTGCCGACCTGCCGCCGCGGCTCTCCGTGTTCGGCCCCACCCGGCTACCGGCCGAGCACCTCGCCGTGCTCGGGGCGCTGGCGGAGCACCGCGAGGTGCACCTGTGGCTGCCGCACCCCTCCCCCACGCTCTGGGCAGGCGTCGAGCCGCCCACCCGCGTCCCGCAGCGGCGCGCCGACCCCACCGCGAGCCTGCCGCGCCATCCGCTGCTGTCCTCGCTCGGACGTGACGTCCGGGAGCTGCAGGTACGGCTGGCCGCCGCGGCCCCGTCCCTCGTCGATCACCACCACCCGCTGCCGGACCCACCTGCAACGCTGCTGGGCAGGCTGCAACACGACCTGCGCGAGGACCGGCCGCCCACGGGCGAGAGCCCGCCGCGCTCCGACGACCGCAGCGTGCAGGTCCACTCCTGCCACGGCCCCGACCGCCAGGTCGAGGTCCTGCGCGAGATCGTGCTGGGGCTGCTGGAGGCCGACGCCACGCTCGAACCCCGCGACGTGCTGGTCATGTGCCCCGACATCGAGACGTTCGCGCCGCTGATCTCCGCGAGCTTCGGGCTGGGCGACCGCGACGCGCCGGGCGCCGAGACCCACCCCGGCCAGCAGCTGCAGGTCCGGCTGGCCGACCGGGCGCTGCGGCAGGTCAACCCGCTGCTCGACACGGTCGCGCAGCTGCTCGAGCTGGCCGACGCCCGGCTCAGCGCGTCGCAGCTGCTCGACCTGCTGGGCTCCGCCCCGGTGCGCCGCCGGTTCCGGCTCGACGACAGCGACCTCGACAGGCTGCGCGAGCTCGTCGTCCGGTCCGGGGTGCGGTGGGGGCTCGACGCGGCCCACCGCGCCCCGTTCCACCTCGACGGGTTCCCGCAGAACACCTGGTCGGCAGGCCTGGACCGGCTGCTCCTGGGGGTCACCATGGCGGGCGGCTCCGGGGAGCAGGAGTGGCTCGGCACCGCGCTGCCCATGGAGGAGGTCGACTCGGGCGACGTCGAGCGGATCGGGCGGCTCGCGGAGTTCGTCGACCGGCTCGCCACCGTCCTCTCCCGGCTGGCGGGCGAGCACACCCTCGACGAGTGGGTGGCCGCGCTGGTCACCGGCCTCGACGCGCTCACCGACACCACCGCCATCGACGCGTGGCAGGCCGCGCAGGCCCGCGGCGAGCTGGCCGACGCGGCCCGCGCGGCCGGCCCGCACGCCGCGGTCGTCCGGCTCGGGCTGGCCGACGTCCGAGGGCTGCTCGGCGAGCGGTTGCGCGGGCGTCCCACCCGCGCCAACTTCCGCACCGGCACGCTCACCGTCGCCACGTTGGTGCCGATGCGGTCGGTGCCGCACCGGGTGGTCTGCCTGCTCGGGCTCGACGACGGCGTGTTCCCGCGGGCCGGGGTCCCCGACGGCGACGACGTCCTCGCCCGCGACCCGCTCGTCGGCGAGCGCGACCCCCGCAGCGAGGATCGTCAGCTGCTGCTCGACGCGATCTGCGCGGCCACCGAGCACCTCGTCGTCGTGCACTCCGGGGCCGACGAGCGCACCGGCGCGCGCCGCCCACCGGCGGTGCCGCTCGGTGAGCTGCTCGACGCGGTCGAGGCCACGGCCGGGGCCGGCGCCAGGAAGCACGTCGTGGTGCGCCATCCGCTGCAGCCGTTCGACGCCCGCAACTTCACCGCGGCCGTACTGGCCGCGCCCGGGCCCTTCAGCTTCGACCGCGCCGAGCTGGCCGGGGCGCGGGCCGCCGCCGGGCCGAAGTCGCCGGCCAGGCCGTTCGTCACGGGGCCGCTCCCGCCCGTCGAACGGCAGGTGATCACGCTGGACGAGCTGGTCACGTTCCTCGAGCATCCGGTCAAGGAGTTCCTCCGCCAGCGGGTCGGCCTGTCGCTCTTCGCAGGCGATGACGACCCGTCCGACGCGCTGCCGGTGGATCTCGACGGACTGGCCACCTGGGCGATCGGCGACCGGCTGCTCCACGACCGGCTCGCGGGCCACGACCTCGACCACTGCAGGCAGGCCGAGTGGCGACGCGGCGAGCTGCCGCCGGGCGCACTGGGCGACGCCGTGCTCAGGCGGGTGCTCGACGACGTCGAACCGCTGGTCGCGGCGGCAGCCCCGCTCCGGGTGGGCGAGGCGCAGGACCGTGACGTGGACGTCTCGCTGCCGGGCGGCATCCGCGTGGTGGGCACCCTCGGCGGCCTGTACGGCACGGTGCTGCTGCGCGTCGAGTTCTCCCGGTTGGCGCCGAAGCAGCGGATCAGGGCGTGGGTCCGGCTGCTGGCGCTCACCGCGTCCACGTCGGAGCCGTGGACGGCCGTCACGATCGGCCGGGGCACCCGCTTCGGGTTGTCCAGGGCGAGCGCGGGCCCGCTCGATCCCGCGCAGGCCACCGCCGTGCTCGCCGAACTGGTCGAGCTGCACCGGGCCGGGCTGCGGGAGCCGCTGCCCCTGCCCACCGTGGCGGGCCACACCTACGCCACGGTGCGGCGCGGCGGGGCCGACGCCGCGGCGGCGCTCGACGAGGCGCTGCGCAAGTGGACCAGCGGCGCGGGTGCCGAACAGGCCGACGACGCACACGTGCGGGTCTGGGGGCGCGCCCCGGGCCCGGACGTGCTCACCGCGCCCGGCGGGCCGGGCAGCGAGCCCACCCGGTTCGGTGCGCTCGCCATGCGGTTGTGGGCCCCCTTGCTGACGGCGGAGGACGTGGTTCGGCTGTGAGACGACCATGACAACGACCATCGGCCGCACCCCGGTGCTCGCTCCGGCCTCGTTCGAGATCTGTGGCGCGCTGCCCACCGGCACCACGGTCCTGGAGGCGAGCGCCGGCACCGGCAAGACCTTCACCATCGCCGCGCTCGCCGCCCGCTACGTCGCGGAGGGCCACGCCACGCTGCCCGAGCTGATGCTCGTGACGTTCGGCCGGGAGGCCAGCCAGGAGCTGCGGGAGCGGGTGCGGGAGCGGCTCGTGTCGGCCGAGCGCGCGCTGGCCGAGCCCGCCGCGGCGCGCAGCGGCGGCGACGAGGTGCTCCGGCTGCTCGCCGACGCGCCCGACGCCGAGGTGGCCGTGCGCCGTGGGCGGCTCGCCAGTGCACTCACCCAGTTCGACGCCGCCACGATCGCCACCACCCACCAGTTCTGCCAGCAGATGCTCGCCGGGCTCGGCGTCGCGGGCGACGGCGACCCGGACGCCGTCTTCGCCGAGTCGATCGACGATCTGGTCACCGAGGTGGTCGACGACTTCTACGTGCGCAAGTACGGCGCCCACAGTGCGGGCACCCCCGCCTTCAGCCGGTCGGAGGCGCTCGCACTGGCCCGCCGGGCCGTGCACGACGGGCAGGCCCGGCTCGAACCGGTCGACGCCGCCCCGGGGAGCACGGCGCAGGTGCGCCACCGGTTCGCGGTGGCGGTACGCACCGAGGTGGCGCGCCGCAAGCGCGCACGGCGCATCTACACCTACGACGACATGCTCACCCGGCTCGCCGACGCGCTGGCCGACCAGGCCCGCGGAGCCCCGCAGCGGTTGCGCGACCGCTACCGGGTCGTGCTGGTCGACGAGTTCCAGGACACCGACCCCGTCCAGTGGCACATCCTGCAGCGGGCCTTCCACGGCCACACCACGCTGGTGCTGATCGGCGACCCGAAGCAGGCGATCTACGCCTTCCGCGGCGCCGACGTCGTCAGCTACCTCGACGCCACCGAGAGTGCGCGCCGGCACGCCACGCTGGCGCGCAACTGGCGCAGCGACGCGCCGCTGCTCACCGCGCTCGACACCGTGTTCGCCGGTGCCGCGCTCGGCGACCGGCGGATCACGGTGCATCCGGTCGAGGCCGCCCACCCGGGGCAGCGGTTGGCAGGCGCACCGGTCGACACGCCCTTCCGGCTCCGGGTGGTGGCGCGTGCCGGGCTGCCCAAGGCACCCAAGCGCGACCTCGCCGTCGTCGGCCCGGCACGCGACCTCGTGGCGAGCGACGCGGCGGCCGACATCGCCGCGCTGCTCGCCAGCCCCGCACACGTCGAGGGCCGTCCGGTGTTGCCGGGGGACGTCGCCGTGCTGGTGCGCACCAACGACCAGGGCGCGCGGATCCGCGACACCCTCGCCGACGCCGGCGTGCCCGCGGTGCTCTCGGGCACCGCCAGCGTGTTCGGCACCCCGATCGCCGCCGAGTGGCTCACGCTCCTCGAGGCGCTGGAGCAGCCACGGGCGTTCCGGGCCCGCGCGGCGGCGCTCACCTGTTTCCTGGGGCACACGGTCGAGGAGCTGTGCGGCCCCGCCGCCGACGACCTGCTCGACGCGCTCGGCGGCACCCTCCGCGCCTGGGCCACGGTGCTGCACGACCGCGGCGTCGCGGCTCTGCTGGAGGCCGTCACCACGGCCACCGCGCTGCCCCGGCGGCTGCTGGCCACGTCCGACGGGGAACGGCGGCTCACCGACCTGCGCCACATCGCGCAGGCTCTGCACGCGGCGGCCGTGGCCGAGCACCTCGGCCCGGCGGCCCTCACCGACTGGCTGCGCCACCGGATCGCCGACGCCGCGGAGGACGTCGGCGCCGAGCGCAGCAGGCGGCTGGAGTCCGACGCGGCGGCGGTGCAGATCATCACGATCCACCGCAGCAAGGGCCTGGAGTTCCCGATCGTCTACGTGCCCTTCGGGTGGGACCGCAACGTCCGCGACCCCGACGTGCCCCTGCTGCACGACGACTCCGGCACCCGCGTGCTCGACGTCGGCGGGGAGACCGGCGACGGCTGGAAGGAGCGCTGCGCCAAGCACCGTGCCGAGGAGGCGGGCGAGGACCTGCGGCTGCTGTACGTCGCGCTCACCCGGGCGCGCTGCCAGGTGGTCACGTGGTGGGTGCCGGCCACCACCACGGCCACGTCACCGCTGCACCGGCTGCTGATCGGACGTCCCGGCCCCGGCAGCGAGCCCGCGGAGGCGTACCGGGTCCCGGCGGACGCGGCCGCGCTGGCGGCGCTGCGCGAACTGGCGTGCGCCGAGATCGCCGTCGAGGAGGTCGGGCAGCGGCCCGCTCCCGGCTTCACCGCGCCCGCGTCCGCGCCGGGCGAGCTGAAGGCCGCCGAGTTCCGGCGGCTGCTCGACACCGCGTGGCGACGCACCTCCTACAGCGCGCTCACCGCCACGGCGGGCCACGGCCCCGGCGTGGGCAGCGAGCCGGAGGAGCCGGGCACCGACGACGAGGGAGACGTCGAGGACGGCGCCGGTCTCCCGGTCGACGCGGCCGAGGACGCCGCCCCGGCCGGTGTCCTCGCGTCACCGATGGCCGATCTCCCCGTCGGCGCCGGTTTCGGCACCCTCGTGCACGCGATCTTCGAGGCGGCCGACCTCACCGCGGCCGACCTGCCTGCCGAGCTCGCCGTCAACGCCCACCAACAGCTCGCCCGGCACCCGGCCCCCGGTGTCGACGCCGACGCGCTCGCCGCCGCGCTCCTGCCCGCGGCGCGCACCCCGCTCGGCCCGCTCGCCGGCGGGCTGCGGCTGGCCGACATCGCCCCGCGCCACCAGCTCGCGGAGCTCGACTTCGAGCTGCCGCTCGCCGGTGGCGACAGTCCGGGCGCGGCCGTACCGCTCGCCGCCGTGGCACCGCTGCTGCGCCGCCACCTGGCCGCCGACGATCCGCTGGTGCGCTACCCCGACGTGCTCGCCGAGCTTCCCGAACAGCAGCTGCGCGGCTACCTCACCGGCAGCATCGACGCCGTGCTCCGGCTCCCCGGCGAGCGGTTCGCGGTGGTCGACTACAAGACCAACTGGCTGGGCCCGGTGGGGCCCGACGGACCGGCGCCGCTCACCTCGGCCCACTACACACCGGCCCGCCTCGCCGACGCGATGATCGCCGCGCAGTACCCGTTGCAGGCGCTGCTGTACTCGGTCGCCCTGCACCGGTACCTGCGCTGGCGCCTGCCGGACTACCGCCCGGAGCGCCACCTCGGCGGCGTGCTGTACCTGTTCGTGCGCGGCATGTGCGGCCCCGACACCCCCGTGGTCGACGGCGTCCCGTGCGGAGTGTTCAGCTGGCAGCCGCCTGCCGCGCTGGTCGTGGAGCTCTCCGCCCTGCTCGACGGCGCGGTGACACCGTGACCGGCACCGCGGGAGCCACCGCCCCCGGCCCGGCGGTCGATCCGGGCGACGTCCGGCTGGCCCGCACGGCCACGGGCCTGCTCGCCACGTTCAACGCCGCCGGGGTGCTCGACCCGGCCGACGTCCACGTCGCCACCCGGGTCGGCCGGCTCGGCGGCGAAGCGCGCGAGGAGGTGCTGCTCGCGGTGGCGCTGGCCGTGCGCGCGGTCCGGCTGGGGTCGGTGTGCGTCGACCTGGCCGACGTCAGCCGCACGGTGCTCGGCGAGGGCGACGAGCTCGTCGACGTCTCCGCGCTGCCCTGGCCCGAGCCGCAGGGCTGGCTCGCGGCGTGTACGGCGGGCCCGCTCGTCGCCGACGGGGCGCACGCACCGGCCGGCAGCCCGTTGCGGGTGGTGGACGGGCTGCTCTACCTCGACCGCTACTGGCGGGAGGAGGAGCAGGTGCGGTGCTCGCTGGCCGAGCGGGCAGCCACTGCTCCACCGCAGGTGGATCTGCCCCGGCTGGGCGCGGGCCTCGACCGGCTCTTCCCGGCGGCGGGCTCGGAGCGGCAGCGGCTCGCGGCGGCGGTCAGTGCGCTGCGCCGGGTCACCGTGCTGGCCGGCGGTCCCGGCACCGGCAAGACCACCACCGTCGCCCGGCTGCTGGCGCTGCTGCACGACCAGCCGGGCCCGCCACCCCGCGTCGCGCTGGCCGCGCCCACCGGCAAGGCGGCGGCCCGGCTGCAGGAGGCGGTGGCCGCTGAGCTGCCGGAACAGCTGCGGGCGCGCGTGCCGGAGGCGGCCACCCTCCACCGGCTGCTCGGGTGGCGGCCGGGCACCCGCCGCTTCCGCTACGACCGCACGCAACGCCTGCCGTTCGACGTGGTGGTCGTCGACGAGACGTCGATGGTGTCGCTCACGATGATGGCGCGGCTCCTGGAGGCCGTCCGGCCGCAGGCGCGCCTGGTGCTGGTGGGCGACCCCGACCAGCTCGCGTCCGTCGAGGCCGGTGCGGTGCTGGGCGATCTCGCCCGCGCTCCCGGCCGCGCCGAGCCCGCCCTGGACGCGGCGCTCCGTGAGCTCGGCCTGGGCGAGGGCGTGGTCAACGGGGTGGTCACGCTGGAGCACGTCTGGCGATTCGGCGGCGCCATCGCCGCGTTTGCGAGGGCGGTGCAGGCAGGCGACGCCGACACCGCGGTCGACCTGCTGCGCAGCGGGCAGCCGGACCTCGCCTTCGCCTCGGCGGCCGAGTCGGTCCGCGCCGACGTCGTGCACGCCGGGCGCGAGCTGGCCCGGGCGGCCGCCGCGGGTGAGATCGACGCCGCGCTCGCCGCGCTCGAACAGCACCGGGTGCTGTGTGCCCACCGCCAGGGGCCGTACGGCGTGGCCCGGTGGACCGGCGAGATCGAGCGGTGGCTCGGCGCGCCGCCCACCGCGCTCGGTTCGCGCGCCGGCGGGGCCCGCGGGGCCGCACCCGCCGGGCCCTGGTACCCCGGGCGGCCGGTCCTGGTCACCGCCAACGACTACGAGACCGGCCTGTTCAACGGCGACACCGGCGTCGTCGTGGCCCGTCCCGAGGGCCTGCGGGTGGCCTTCGCGCGCGGCGGTCCGCCCACACTGCACCCGCCCTCGCGGCTGTCGGAGGTGGCCACCGTGCATGCCATGACCGTCCACCGCGGTCAGGGCAGCCAGTTCCGGCGGGTCACGGTGGTACTGCCGCCCGCCGAGTCGCCGCTGCTCACCCGC
Source organism: Pseudonocardia sp. OZ21 (assembly GCF_059359135.1). Taxonomy (NCBI): domain Bacteria; kingdom Bacillati; phylum Actinomycetota; class Actinomycetes; order Pseudonocardiales; family Pseudonocardiaceae; genus Pseudonocardia; species Pseudonocardia sp. OZ21. Next base: position 44,600 of record NZ_JCADBN010000020.1, on the reverse strand, counting down.
GAACTGCTCTACACCGCCGTCACGAGGGCGCGGGAGTTCGTGCGGGTCGTCGGCACGGAGGAGGCCGTGCGTGCTGCCGTGCAGCGTCCGGTGGGGCGGGCGAGTGGGCTGCGCCTGCGGTTGGGGCTGGAAAGCTGAGGGTCGTCGTTTTCCGGCATGTTGTGAACTGCGCGAGAAATGCGCTCCACAGCACGCCTCTCGGGTGACGTTCTCCATATTCACTCATCGCCATTCGCGAATACACTCGCAGTGATCGCCGAGACGTAATGCCGCGTTTGTCGTATCCCATGGGAGTGTCGAGGATGGAGACCACACACCGTGACCGCGCGGCTCTCGTCGAGGCGGCCCGGGCCATCGCGCCCGTGCTGCGGGACAACGCCGAGCAGGCCGAACGGGACAGTCGCCTCACGGTCGAGGCCACGGAGGCTCTGCGCGAGGCCGGCTTCTTCCGGCTCGGTGTCCCCCGGAGCCTCGGTGGCGCCGAGGCGGACCTGTCGACGTGTCTGGAGGTCACGTCCGAGGTGGCGCGAACGTGCGCGTCGAGCGCGTGGGTCGTGGCCCTCTCCTACGGCGCACAGCGGATCGCCGGGTCGTTCGGTGAGCAGGTCCGCACCCAACTGTGGGGGAAGGACCCGGATGTCGCCCTGTGTGGCTCGTTCACCGGGATCGGCCTCGTGGTCACGCGCACCGACGGTGGACAGTTCGTGTCCGGCCGGTGGTCGTGGGCGTCCGGCTGCTACCAGGCGGGCTGGGCCACACTCGGTATGCCGATCGTGAACGACGACGACGAGGTGATCGACCAGGGTCTCGGACTCGTGTCTCTCGAGGCCCTTTCCATCGAGGACACCTGGGACATGGCCGGAATGCGGGGAACCGGCAGCAATACGGTCGTAGCCGACGAGGTATTCGTCGCGGATCACCACATTCGCCGTTTCGCCGACATCGTGGAAGGTGGCGGCGAAAGCGCCGAGCCGTTCTATCGCGTTCCCGGCGGCTCTTTGACGCTGCCCCTCGCGGGGGTCCTGCACGGGATCGGTCGATCGGCCTTCGAACAGACGATGGACGTGGTCGGCAGCGGCAAGCCCCTGGCGATGTCGATCTACCGCCGGCTCGCCGACTCCCCGGGTGTCCAGGCGAGCCTGGCGGACGCCGCCGATCTCATCGACTCGGCGTGGTTGCACATGGCCCGGTCGGCCGAGGCCCTCCGCGAAGCGGCGGAGGCCGGACGACGTCCCGACATCACCATGCGGGCCCGGGTGCGGATGGACGCCGGGCACGCGTCCCGGTGCCTGCGCGAGGCGGTGGAGCTCCTGCTGACGGTGAGTGGCGCCAGTTCCTTCTCCCGAACGAAGGTCATCGAGCGCAACTGGCGGGATCTGGAGACAGCGGCACGCCACCCCAGCCTGAACGAGGGGCTGATCCGGGAGATGTACGGCCGCGCGCTGGCCGGGGTCCAGGAGCAGGTCAGCGCCATGATCTAGGAGCCCCGGCTGCGCCCGCCACCCCGCATGATCAGTCGCGAACCGTTGCCACGATCATGTGCTGATGGCGGACGAGTCGGCGGCCCCGGCCGGAGCGGGTGCGCTCCGGAGACCGGGCCTGTCCTTCCCGCTGCTCCTGCGTGCCGGCGCAGCCGTGCTGGGGATCGCCGCTCTGGTCGCCGGCTGTGTGAGCGCCTTCGTGCTGAGGAGCGACACCGCCGCGGTGGCTGTCCTCGTCGCCGGCACGGCGCTGCTCATCGTCGTGCTGGTCCTGCCCAGGCTCTCGGAGCTGAACGTGGGCACGGACGGCGTCAGCCTCAAGCTCACGATGGAGGCCGCGGCCACCGGGGCGCCCACCGCCGCGGGGGTGATGGAGAACTCCGGTCTGGCGCGCTTCGCGATCGCCTACGAGATCGTTCATTCCGAACTCCGGGGCGAGCCCGAGTACGAGAGCGCGCGGGTGCACCTCCAGGACGTCCTGGTCGAGCGGGCCCGGTCGATGGCGTTCGGCTCCAAGATCCCTGCCTCCGAGGTGCGGGCGTTGTTCGTCGGGGGCTCGCCGGTGCTCCGGACCCTCAGCATCGGGTTCATGAAGGGCGATCCGTCGACCGCGGACACCACCCTCCTGGCGTCGGCGATCACCACCCCGGCGACCGCGAACGAGCAGTACCAGGCCCTTGAGCTGACCGAGCAGCTGTGGGTGCGGTGGAGCCAGGAGGAGCGCGAGTACCTCCGGAACCGGATCCGGGCCACCGACTTCCAGCCGGGGACGGACCGGTCCCGCCTCGCCGCGCGCATCCTCGACCTGCCTGTGGAGCCGCGGCTCCCCCAGCACTGACCCCAGCGGGGTCAGACCACCGCAGGCTCCCGCTCGGCCGCCGCGCGGCGCAGCGCCCGGTACACCAGGTTGGGATCTCCCAGCCGCCGGCGCAGCTCCCGTTCCAGGCCGGCGATCGGGTAGAGGTTCTGCGGCGCCCGGGAGTCCTTGTACTCGACCGACGCGAAGCGGCCCAACGTCACCTGGCTCCGTGACGCGAGCGTGACGGCGTCGGCCGTGGCCAGCTCGGCGCTGCACTCCACCCGCACGATCCCCGCCCACGGCGCTCCCGGACGGCACGGCAGCCGGAGGTACCAGGTGTGGCGCCGCCAGGGGGCCTCGATCCGGAAGACGGGCGTGCGCTGCCCGGCGGCGAGCGTGGCGATCATGGCGCCGAGCTGGGCGGGGAGGTAGCTGCTGTGGTGGGTCTTGACGTACCCGATGGTGCGCGGCAGGTGCTGGCGGCCGCGCAGGGAACCGTCGAGGACGAGCAGGTCGTCGACGGCGGCGTGGTCGAGGGTGGCCCCGTCGAGCGGGGCCAGGTGGGCGGCGCGCGCCACGGTGGCGGCGACGAACTCCGTGTCGGCGAGCGCCCGCTGCAGCGCCGAGCTGAGCACCTGGCCGGGCGCCACGCCGGGCCGCTCGGTCGTGTGGTGGGCCTGGTAGGCGCCGGCCCCGGTGACGATGTCGGTGGTGGCTTCCGCCGTGCTGAACACGCCACGGCGGACCTCGGGCGGCAGCAGGTGTGCGCCCTCCCGGCAACAGCAGACCGCCCCGGCCGCATACGACGCGCACAGCGCCGGTGAGGCCTGCCCGGGCTCCTCCTCCACCCACACCTGCGCGTCGACCCGCCGCACGCCGTCGACGAAGAGCACGGCGTCGGGAGGCGCGACAGCGGGGTCGGGGTCGACCGGGCACCACTGCTGCACGGGCTGCTCGACGTCGAGCACGACCTCGGCGGCCGACTCGTTGAGCTCGGACTCGACGCTGGCGCCGTAGGAGGGATCCCAGGCTTCGACGGCGAACTTCACAGGCCCTCCCGCGTGACGGACGACGTGCGCTGGTCGCGGCTCACGGCGAACCGCACCGGCACCCGCTCGGCGAGCGCCGCCACGTGCGTGACGACGCCGACCATCCGGTCGCCCCGGGTGGCGAGGTTCTCGAGCGTGCTCGCGACGACCTCGAGGTTGGCCTCGTCGAGAGTGCCGAAGCCCTCGTCGAGGAAGATCGACTCCAGGCGGGCGGCACCCTGCGCGGCGAGCCCGGACATCTGCGCCGAGAGCGCCAGTGCGAGCGCGAGGCTCGCCTGGAACGTCTCGCCGCCCGACAGCGTCTTGACCGGGCGCCGCGCGTCGGCGTCGGCGTGGTCGATCACCAGGAACTCGCCGCCTTCGTGGGTGAGCTCGAACTGGCCGCCGGAGAGCTCGGCGAGGCTGCGGGACGCGTCGGCCACGAGCGCGTCGAGCGCTGAGGCGACCAGCCAGCGCGGGAACCCGTCGGACCGCAGCAGGTTGCCGAGCAGCTTCGCGACCTGCTGTGCCGACTCGGCCTCCTCGCGGTCGGCGCGGATCTTCTCCGCCGCCGCCCGCCGCTCCGCGACGCGCTCCTGGGCCGACCGGGACCGGGCGATCACGCCGGCGACGGCGGCCAGCGCGGTGGTGCCGAGCGGCGGAGCGGCGGAGACGTGATGGGTGAGCAGGTCGTCGGCGATCCGGCGTTCCACCGCGTCGCGGGCGGCCCTGGCCGTCTGTGCGGCGCGCTCCGCCTCGGTCAGCCGCTCGGTGCGGGCGGCCGCCTCCCGACGGGCCCAGCCGACGAGTGTCTGCCATCCCGCCAGCAGCTCGTCGCCGCCGACGGCGGGCGCGCCGAGCGGGACGAGCGGGTCGCGGGCGTGGCGCAGCGCGTCCCAGGCCGCCGTGACCTCCCGGCCGACGTCGGCCGCGGCACGTTCGGCCGACCGCCACGCGGTGCGGGCGGCGCGCAGCTCCGCGTCGGTCTCCCGGACCGCGAGGTCGAGGGCGTCGAGACGCTCCAGCTCGGCAGCGGCGTCGGAGTCGGACGGCGCGCCGGCCAGCGCGGCCTCCAGCTGTGTGACGCTCCGCTCGATGGCCTCGACGGCACCGCGCGCGTCCTGTTCGGCGCGGGCGGCGGCGGTCTCGTCGCGACGGCGCTCGGCCGCGGCGCGCTCGGCCGCGGTCCACGACTCCTCGGCGGCGGCCCGGAGGTGTTCGGCCGACGCGGCCTCCTCCTGGACGGTCCGCAGCTCGGCCTGCCGGGCCGCGGTCGCCGCGCCGGCCCACTCGACCAGCGCGGTCCAGCCGCCGAGGACGTCGCCGCCGTCGACCGCCGGGGCTCCGAACGGCACCAGTGGGTCGCGGGCGGCGCGTAGTGCCGCCGCGGCGGCGCTGACCTCGGCCCGCAGGTCCTCCACGGCTGCGGCCGCCTCGGCGCGGCGCCGCCGGGCACTCCGCACCGCGACGTCGGACTCCTCAGCCGCCGCGGCGAGCCGGTCGAGCTCGGTGAGCGCGGCGTCGATCTCCGCGGCCGTCGGGACCTGGGCCGCGCCGGGAGCGGGCAGCACCCCCTGCAACGCAGAGCGCAGACGCGCGATCACGGCGTCCAGCCGATCGGTCTCGGCGGCCATCCGCTCGTGCGCCGCCTCCGCTGCCACCTCCCGGCGCCGGGCCTCGTCGTGGGCCCGCTCGGCGGCGGTGACGGCGCGCCGCGGACCGTCGGGGTCGGTGTCGGCCGGCAGCGCCGCGGGCAGGGTGGCGACCACCTGGGTGCAGACCGGGCACGCCTCGCCCGCGACGAGCGCGGGGCGCAGCGCGGCGGCGAGATCGGCCCGCTGCGCGAGCGCGTGCTGCTCCTGAGCGTGGACGAGGCGGTGGCGGGTGTCGGTCGCCAGCGCCACGGCTGCCGCGATCTCCCGCTCGGCGGCCGTAGCACGCTCGCCGGCCGAGCGGCGCTCCTCCTCTGCGTCGTTGAGCTCACGGCGGTCGCGGCGGGCCTGCTCCAGTGGCGCCCGCTCAGGTGCGGCGGCGAGCACCGAACGGGCCTGTGCGTCGGCGGTCTCCGCTTCGGCGAGCAGCGCGTCGGAGCGGTCCAGGGCGGCGGTGGCACCGGCGCGGCGCCGTTCGAGCGCGTCGAGCCCGGTAGGGACCGCCACCGACCGCAGCGCGTCGCGTTCGGCCGTGAGCCTGCGCACGGCGTCCTGCGCCGAGGTGAGCGCGGCGACCGCGCTGTCGCGGCGGGACCGCGCGTGCTCCAACCCCGCTCTGGCGTCGGCGGCGTCGCTCGCGGCGGTGGCGTAGGCGGCACTCGCCTTCTCGTGCCGCTCCCGCGCGCCCGGCAGCTCGGCCGACAGGCTCCGGAGCTCGGCGTACTGACGGCGGGCCTGCTCCAGCGGGCCCCGCGCCGGGGCGGCGGCGAGCCGCTCGCGCGCGGCGGTGTCGGCGGACTCGGCAGCGGCGCCCCGCGCCACAGCGGCCGCCTGCTCGGCGGCCGCGGCGCGACGGCGGGTGTCGAGCTCGGCGAGCCCGTGAGGCAGGGTGAGGGCGCCGAGCTGCTCCCGCTCCGCGTCCAGCCGGGTGACCAGCTCCTCGGCGGTGGCGAGGGCGGCCTCCGCGCCTGCCAGCTCGGGAACGGCGGCGCCGACGCGCTCCGACAGTGCCTCCAGCTCGCTCACCAGCGCGGCGGCGGCCTCCTCGGCCTCCGGGGTGGCGTCGGCGTAGGCCGTGAGCTGCTCGGCCAGTACCTCGGAGCGCTGCCGCTGCGCCGCCGCCTCGCTGTTGGCCTCACGGGCGATCACGTCGTAGACCCCGAGCCCGAGGATCCGCACCAGCTTCTCCTGGCGCTTGCGCGGCTCGGTGTGCAGGAACTCGGCGAAATCGCCCTGCGGCAGCACCACACAGGTGCAGAAGTCGCCGAAGGGCAGCCCGAGCAGCTCCTCCACCGCCTTGGTGACGGGCCCGGCGCCGTCGGCGAGTGGCTCGGTGTCCTCGCCCGGAGCGCCCAGACCCGACGCGTCACGCAGCCGTTCGAGCCGGGCGCTGCGCACCGACACGCTCCCGGTGGCCGAGCGCCGCAGCTCCCGCGCGGCGACGTACCGGCCGCCGGCGACGTCGAAGACCAGCCGGACCGTGCCACGGCCGACCGACGGCGCCAGCGCCAGCCCGACGGTGCGGCTGTTGTCCCACCGCGGCACCGACCCGTACAGCGCGAAGGTCATCGCGTCGATCACCGTGGACTTGCCCGACCCCGTGGGCCCGACCAGCGCGAAGTACTCCGCACCCGTGAAGTCGACCGACGTGGGCTCGCGGAACGAGGCGAAGCCCGCCATCTCCAGGAGTACCGGGCGCATCAGCCCACTCCCCCGCTGGGGCTCGAACTGTCGGTGACCCGGTCGTGCAGGCGCGCGAACAGCTGCTCGACGCGGGTGTCGGCGATGTTGCGGGTGCCCAGGTACTCGCGGAACAGCTCCGACGGGCCCTGCTCCGGCCCACCGGTGGTGGGGCGGGACGCCGCGACGGGCGCGGCGAACTCCGGGTCGATCCGCACCTCGAGGGCACCGGGCAGCATCGCGATCACCTCTTCCCGCAGGCCCGCGCGGGCGGGCTCACGCACCCACACACGCAGGAAGTCGTCGCCCACGGTGTCGGCGAGCACCGACAGTTCCGCGATCGTGCCGCGCAGCGTGCGCAGCCTGCGCCCCGCCGTGATCGGGATGTCGGTGACCTTCGCCGGTGTGCCCGGAGCGGCCTCCACGAGACAGACGACCGGCGTGTTGTCCTGCTCACCGAAGTCGACGGCGAGCGGCGCGCCGCAGTAGTGCACGGGGCAGGGCGCGTCGATGCGCTGGCGGCGGTGCAGATGGCCGAGTGCGACGTAGTGCGCCTCGATGGGGAAGATCGCGGCGGGCACCGCATACTCGAAGATCGACTGCGCGGCCCGCTCCCCTCCACCGAACGTGCCGTTGAGCACGGTGAGGTGGGCCATCACGAGGTTGACCGCGTCGTCGCGGAACCCACCGGTGAGGCTGGCCAGGATGTCGCGCAGCTGCTGGTCGTAGGCGCCGGTGTTCTCGGCGGGCGTGTTGGTGACGAGTTCGGCGGCGCGTACCGCGTAGCGCTGCGAGAGGAACGGCAGCACCGCCACCGTGGCCTGCTCTCCCGTGGACCGGGCGGTGAACTCCACCACTCCGCCCCGATCCGCGGTGCGCACCGACCCGACCAGCGTGATCCCGGCGACGCCCGCCAGCGGCCGGTACGCGTCGAGGGTGGGCGCGTGGTCGTGGTTGCCCGCGATCGCGATCACCTCGGCCCCGGTGCGGGCCAGCCCCATGAGCGTGCGGATCACCAACTGCTGCGCCTGCGCCGACGGAGCCGCCGTGTCGTAGAGGTCGCCCGCGACGAGCACGGCGTCGACCTCCTGCTCACGCGCGATGCCGACGATCTCGCGGAGCACCTGCTCCTGCTCGTCGAGGCGCGAATGGCCCTTGAGCGTCTTGCCGACGTGCCAGTCGGACGTATGAAGCAGTCGCATCAGGCCGTCATCGTAGGCACCGGGTCCGTCAGATCCCGGAGCGCCACACCCACCGGCGACGATGGTCATGACCGGCGGCCGCGTGCGGTCGCCGGGCGGCCCGCGCGCCGGGGTCGCCCCGGTCCGCCGCCGGGACCGGGTCCGGAGCGCGCGTAGCGTCGAGGCGTGGCATCCGGAGTGGTCGCGGCGCTGGCGTATGCTGGTCCGCCGCCGTTGACGCTGGCACGAACGTTCACGTCCTGGCGGTTCACGCCGGGGGTTGCGGCGACCGTGGCCGCACTCGGCGGCGGGTACGGGGTGGGGTTGCGCAGGCGCCCGGCCACGGCGGAGGCGTGGCCACGGAACCGGACCGCGTGCTTCGGCGCCGGGGTCGTGATCATCGCGCTGGTCGGGATGTCGTTCCTCGGCGTGTACGACGACACGCTGTTCTGGGTGCGGGCGGTGCAGAACATCGTGCTGCTGATGGTGGTCCCGATGTTGCTGGCGATCGGGGCCCCGCTCACGTTGCTGCGAGACGTGCTTCCCGCGCCGGCACGCGCGCGGCTCTCCCGGGTCATGCACAGCCGCGGTGCCCGGGTGGCCACGTTCCCCCTGGTCGTGACGGTGGTGCTGACACTGCCCCTGCTCGTGCTCTACCTCAGCCCGCTGTACGAGAAGACGCTGCGCAGCGCCCTGGCCAGCGCGGTTGCCGGGCTCGTGCTGGTGGTCACCGGGTTCGTCTACTTCTGGACCAGGTTCCGCATCGACCCGGCCCCTCGGGCGGATCCCTACGGCGTGACGCTCGCGATCACCATCGTGGAGATGATCGGCGACGCCGTGCTCGGCGTGGTGCTCTGGCTGGGACCGCTGGTGGCGGCCGGCTACTACACGGCCGTCGCGCGCGACTGGGGACCGAGCCTGCACGTCGACCAGTGGCTCGGCGCGGGCGCGCTCTGGATCGGCGGCGACGTGGTGGGGCTGCCCTTCATCGGGGTGGTGGTCGCGCGGATGACCCGTGAGGACCGGCAGCGCGCCGCGGTGATCGACGCCGAACTGGACGAGCGCGACGCCGCCCTGGCCGCCTCGGTGCCCGCGCCCGACGACCAGGAGGACGCGGACCGCCCGCGGCTGTGGTGGGAGGACGACCCGGAGCTGTCCCAGCGGTTCCGGCGGCACTGACGGAACGCCCGACATTCGGCGCAGTCAATCGAGTTCGGGCATATCCCGGCAATGGTCCTGATGGCCAGGAATGCCCATTCCTTCCGCGTTATTCGCTGCGCCACTGGGCGGCCGAGCAGCCGGCGGCCGTCGCGCTGCGGTTCGACGACGATGTCTCGACCTGGGCCGAGCTGCTCGACCGGGTCCGGCGCCTGGCGCGTGCGCTCACCGACGCCGGCGTGGTCGCGGGCGACCGGATCGCTTTCCTCGGCAGGAACCACCCCGCCTGCCTCGAGCTGATCCTGGCCGGCGCGTGGGTCGGAGCGGTGACCGTCACGGTGAACTACCGGCTCGCCCCGCCCGAGATCACCTATGTCCTGCAGGACTCCGGGGCGAAGCTCGTGATCACCCGTCCGGAGTTCGCGCCTGTGCTCACCGGGCCGGGCTACGGCGATCACGTGATCGTGGTCGGCCGCGAGTACGAGGAGATCGTGTGCTCCACGGCTCCGGCGGACGGGCCGCGGGACGCCGGCCCCGACGAGTGCCTCGTCCAGCTCTACACGTCGGGGACCACCGGCTTCCCGAAGGGCGCGATGCTCACGCACCGCAACCTCGCCACCCACAGCGAGGCTGCGGGGCACCGTTGATCATCATCAGCGACGTGGTGCCCGCCGAACTCGTCGCCATCGCGGCGAAGTTCCGCGTCACGCACGCCTTCGTGGTGCCGACCGTGCTCGCCGGTCTGGTCGAGCTCCCCGACCTCGCGGCGTGGGACCTGTCCTCCCTGGAGGGTCTCGCCTACGGCGGCGCACCGATCCCGCTCCCGCTGCTACGGCGCCTGCTGCAGGCGACCGATGCCGGTATCTGCCAGGTCTACGGAGCCACCGAGCTCTCCGGAGTCGTCACGGTTCTGGACGCAGCGGACCACCGCGACCCGCTCGACGAGCGGCACCTGAGATCGGCGGGACGACCGCTGGACGGCCTGGAGGTGGCGATCGTGGACCCCGAGACCGGACATCGGAACCCTCCCGGCGAGGTCGGGGAGGTCCACGTCCGCGGGGACCAGGTCATGGCGGGCTACTGGCGAGCGCCGGAGGCCACAGCGGCCGCCGTGGCGCCCGGCGGCTGGTTCCGCACGGGCGACGCCGGCTACCTCGACGACCGGGGCTACCTGTTCGTCGTCGACCGCGTGAAGGACCTCATCATCAGCGGCGGCGAGAACATCTACCCGGCGGAGCTGGAACGCGTGCTCGCCGAACACCCCGCCGTGGCCGAGGTCGCCGTGATCGCCGTGCCCGACGAGAAGTGGGGCGAGGTCCCCAAGGCGGTGATCGTCCCCGTCGCGGGGCGCACTCCCGAGACTGCCGACGTGCTGCGGTTCTGCCGGGACCATCTCGCCGCCTACAAATGCCCCAAGTCCGTCGACCTCGTCTCCGCACTGCCACGCAACGGAGCCGGAAAGGTCATGAAGCGCGATCTGCGGGAGCCCTACCGGCGCGACCGGGACACGTGAGTTCTCGCCGGATACGGACGCCGGCTCATCCAGGACCACGTTCAGCGGTGGGACCTTCGCGGACGATCTGGTGGTCGAGTGTGCTGAGGAAGTAGGAGAACGCGTTATCCGTACGGGTGCTGTCGGCAGTGGCATCGAGGTCCATGAGGAGACCGCGAATGACTGCGAGGACGAGGGTGGCGAGCTCCGGCCGATCGATACTGCGCAGGCCTTCTTCGAGCGGCCCGAGCCAGTCGGTTGTCGCCATCCGGCGAAAGTCGGGCAACAGTTGCTGCGCCGCGCTTTCCCGCAACTGCCCGAACATCCGCAGATAGGGCTGCCCTTCGGGACCGGTGATGAAAGTCCAGGCGCACATCAGCGTGAGGGTGTAGGGCTGGTCGGGTCGCACGCGCAGCAGGTCGCCGAAGGTGGCGAGCTGGCGTTGCCGCGCGTGCCCGAGGACGGCGCGCAGCAGGCCGTCGCGGGTGCCGAAGTGGTAGATCAGCATGCGGGTCGAGGTGCCGGCGGCGCGGGCCAGCGGCTCGAGCCTGTCGGGCAGGCCGTGCTCGAGCGCGTGGTCGGTGCACGCGTCGAGCAGCCGGTCCTTGATCTCGGGTTGCGGTCGCCGTCCCACCGGTGCACATTTTCACGTAACTCCGAGTACGTCTACCGTTGACCGAACGGCGGTCGAGGTCAACGTGGAGGTGCGATGAGGGTCGTGTTCGTGCACGGGGCATGTGTGCAGGACGGGTCGTGGTGGTGGCACCGCATGACCGGGCTCCTGCAGGAGCGAGGGGTGGCGAGCGTGGCCGCGGCGCTCCCGAGCTGTGGAGAGGCCGGCGTGCCGGGAGGTGCCGGCGGCCCGGGGTTGGCCGAGGACGTCGGCGCAGTGCGGCAGGTGCTGCAGGACAGCGACGAGCCGACCATCGTGGTCGCCCACAGCTACGGCGGCATCGTGACGGCGGAGGCGGCCGCGGGCGTGGCATCGGTGCGCCACCTGCTGCTGATCTCCAGTTACCTGCCTGAGGTCGGGCAGAGCCTGTCGGATTTCGGCGACGGTAGGCCCGCCCCGTTCCTCGACGTCGATCTCGACGCCGGGACGTTCGGGGTTCGCCCCGAGCTGCTGGTGGACACGTTCCTGCAGGACTGCGACGCCGACGTCCAGGCCGAGGCGGCGGACCATCTCGCCGTTCAGAACGTGCAGGTGACCGGACAGCCGGTGGGGGCGGCGGCCTGGCACCACGTCCCCTCGACCTACCTCGTGTGCGCCCGGGACGCCGGCACCCCTGCCCGGTCGCAGCGCGAGTTCGCCCGCAGGGCCGGCCGTGTCGTCGAGATCGACGCGGGCCATCACCCGTTCCTGTCTCAGCCCGGCGCGGTCCGCGACCTACTGCTGAGCCTGTAGACGCCCCGCGCCGCGCTCACAGCCGCCGCGGAACGATCCTCGTCTCGTTCACCGTGCCGTCGGCGCCGCGCTCGACCCGGTAGGCGAACACGTCCGGTCGATCCGCGACAGCCTCCACGAACTCGGTGCCCCCGTAATGGATGCCGACGCCGTTGTCGGTGGCGTATCCAGGGCCGAGCGTCCCGTTTCCGATCAGCTCGTGGAAGAGGGGCCGTCGCCTCTCCTCGGCGTCGTAGTGCACCCCGTTCGAGTACGGCAGGAAGCCCAGCCCGTCGGTGATCGCTGCCAACTGCGGCCCGAACGAGTCGGTGGTGCCGCCGTCGTGCCAGCAGATCGACCCCGCCGAGACGCCGCCGAGCACCACTCCGGCCTCCCAGCACTCGCGCAGGATCCGGTCCAGCCCGTGCACCCGCCAGACCGCGAGCAGGTTGGCGGTGCTGCCGCCGCCGACCCAGATGACGTCCTGGGCGAGCAGGTGCGCCCGGACGTCCTCGACGTTCGGCATCGCGAAGAGGGCGAGGTGCGACGCCTGCACGTCGTGCGCGGCGAACGCGCCGTAGAACGTGGTCAGGTAGGTGATCGCGTCGCCGGTGGCGGTACCGACGAAGCAGAGCCGCGGACGCGCGGACGTCCTCGCCAGCTCGAAGGCGTAGGGAAAGATCGGACCGGGCTCGCAGTCGATCTCGTTGCGGTTCCGGGGGGCGAAACCCATCGAGGTCGCCAGGATGGTGGGAGCATCAGCGGTCATGCCGTGATCGAATCACCACGCGGGACGACCGGCTCGCCGATTACACGTGCGCTCCGGCGAGGTAGGTCTCGCGCAGCCTGTGCTTGCGCAGCTTGCCGGTGGCAGCGCGCGGGAGCGTGTCCACGAAGTCGATCCTGCGCGGCACCTTGTAGTGCGCGATCCGCTCCCTCAGGTAGGCCAGCAGCTCCCGTTCCAGGTCGGGGCCTGCCGCCGCCTGCGGAGCCGGCTGCACGACCGCCATCACCTGCTCGCCCATCTCGGGGTCGGGTATGCCGAAGACCGCGAGGTCGAGCACCGCGGAGTGCAGCGCCAGTGCGTCCTCCACCTCCTGCGGGTAGATGTTCACCCCGCCGGAGATGATCGTGAAGTCGGCGCGGTCGGTGAGGAACAGGAAACCGTCGGCGTCGACGTACCCGAGGTCGCCCGCGGTGCCCCAGTTCTCGTGTTCCGGGTGCCGCGCCTGGCGGGTCTTCTCGGGGTCGTTGTGGTAGGTGAACGGGAATGCGCGCCGCTCGAAGTAGACGGTGCCGACCTGGCCGGGCGGCAGCTCGTCGCCTGCGTCGTCGCACACGTGCAGCACGCCGAGCACCGACCGCCCCACCGACCCCGGCCTGCGCAGCCAGGTGACGGAGTCGATCATCGTGAGACCCAGCCCCTCGCTGCCGGTGTAGTACTCCTCCACCAGCGGACCCCACCACTCGATCATCTTCCGCTTCACCTCGACCGCGCAGGGCGCCGCGGCGTGCACGGCCACGCGGTGCGAGGACAGGTCGTGGGCGAGGCGCTGGTCGTCGGGCAGCTTGAGCATCCGCACGAACATGGTCGGCACCCACTGGCTGTGCGTCACGCGGTACCGCTCGATCGTGCGGAGCGCGGCGACCGCGTCGAAGCGCGGCATCACGACCACGGTGCCGCCCGCCTCGTGCACCAAGCCGGTGAAGCGCAGGGGTGCGGTGTGGTAGAGCGGTGCGGGCGAGAGGTAGACGGTGTCGGCTGCGATGCCGTACCCGGCGCCGAACAGCCGCTTCAGCGGGTTGACGTACGTGTCGACGCGCTCCGCCGGCAGCGGCACGGTGATGCCCTTCGGCTGCCCCGTGGTGCCCGAGGAGTAGAGCAGCTCGGCACCGCGGCGCTCGTCGGCCGCCGGCTCGGGCGATGCGGCAGCGAGGGAGGCGACCATGTCGTCGTAGCCCTCCACCGGGCCACCGACCGCCAGGCGGAGCACCACCTGCGGCGTCCGTCCGAGCAGCTCGGCCGCGGTGGCGGCGACGCCGGACGAGACGACCAACGCCTTCGCGCCGCAGTCAGCCACGATGTGGACGACCTCCGCGGCCGTCAGGTGGTGGTTGAGCGGTGTGAAGTAGAGGCCGCTGCGCATCGCGGCCCAGTACACGACGTGGTACTCGAGCCGGTTCTCCGCGAGCAGGGCGACACCGTCACCGGGCCGCAGGCCGCCTGCGCGCCACACGTTCGCCAGCCGCGCGGAGCGTTCGTCCAACTCGGAGTAGGTCAGAACCGCACCGCTGTCCGACATGATCACGGCGGGTTTGTCGGGAGTGAGCGTGGCGAAGGTGCCGGGGAACACCTGCCTCCTCGGGGGATCGAGAACTGCGGGTCCTGCCGACGACAGGAACAGTCACTCCTGACTGTCTTGGGCCACGCTACCGGGTGCTCACAAATCGGGCACCGGGGGCCAGGCCTGAGCCCGAGCAACAGCGGGCGACTCGGCCCCCCGAAACGGGCGACTCGCGGGGGTTCGGCTCAGAAGGGGGCGTCGTCCTCGTCGTCGGGCACCGCGGGGAGCCGGGCGAACGGGTCGAGCCGCGCCGCGCCGTTGGTGCTCGCCGACCGTTCCGGATCGCCCGCCGACTCCGACAGCCGGGTCGCCCAGGCCGGAAACGGGAACTCGACGGCCAGCGGCACCGGGATCTCCGGCTGCGAGACGAACATCGTGCCGGGCTTCGCGAGCGTGGCGCGCTGCCGCTGGGACGCGGGGAGGAAGCCGTACTCCGGACGGCCGGCCTCCGCCGGGTCGAGCCTGCCGACCACCTTGATCGACGAGTTGGAGACGATCCGCCGTTCCACCTCGCTCGCCGTCTGCTGCGCGCCGATCAGGATGATCCCCAGCGAGCGGCCGCGCTCGGCGATGTCGAGCAGCACCTCCTTGATCGGGCTCGATCCCTCGCGCGGCGCGTACTTGTTCAGCTCGTCGATCATCGTGAACAGCAGCCCGCCCGGCCCGGCGGCCTCCTTGCGCGCGGTCTCGGACGCGAGCACCACGCCGACGACGAACCGCTGGGCGCGCTCGGGCAGGTTGTGCAGGTCGACGACGGTGACCTGGTGCGCGTCGGTGCTCACCCGCCGGCCCGGCGCGTCGGTGAGGTCGCCGCGGACGATCGCGCGCAACGGCTTGAGGCTGGAGCGCAGCCTCCGCAGGAACGCGTTGATCGTGCCCGTCCCGGTGACCGGGCCCGCCCAGTCGCGGCGTTCGTCCTCGTCGGTGAGCCGGTCGGAGACGAACTCCACGAGGTCGTCGTAGGTGCGCAGCACCTTGCCGCCCACCGCGATCGCACCGTCCCCGACGGGCGTGGCCTCCCGCCGCAGCCGGGCCGCGACCTGGTGGATCACCATCGTGTACTGGTTGCGCTCGTCCTCGGCGTCGGCGAAGACGTACGGGAGGAGCTCCTCGGTGCAGAACTCCGCGAGCGTCCACCAGAACGCGGTGACCCCGCTGGTCCGGCCGGTGACGTGCGGACGGCCGGAGAGGTCGTCCGGCGTGGGCGGAGCGAAGAAGCCCGCCGAGGCGAACGGCGCCGCGAGCAGACCGAGCTTGGCGTACGCGGCGCGCAGGTCGTCGTCGAGACGGTTGTTGGGCTGGTCGAGGAACAGCAGGTCCTCACCCTTGACGCTGAACACCAGCGCCTTGGCGTTGACCGACCGCCGCCCGAGCACGCCGCTGCGGAAGATCGAGTACAGCAGGAAGAGCGCGAAGCTCGTCTTCGTGGCGACGCCGGAGATGCCGCTGATCGAGACGTGGCCGCCGCGCGTGCCGTCGAGGAACTCCAGGTTGACGTAGATCGGCTCGCCGTCACGGCCGAGGCCGACGGGCACCTTCAGGGCCATCTGGTCGAAGTACAGCGCTCGTGCGCGATCCTCACCGGTGGCGCGCTGGACGAGCGAGCCCGGCGTCGGCGGGACGTAGCACTCCGGCTCCACCCGCGTGGTGGTGATCTCGGCGACCTCCTGCACCTGCGCGGGCAGCACCCCGTCGGCGATGAGGAAGACGTCGGAGCCGAAGGAGGCGCCCTCGTGCCGGGCCCGGACCTCGGTGACCACCCCGGACGTCAGCACCGGGCCGATCCCGGGTACCGGACGGACGGTGACCACGACGTCGTCGAGCTGCAGGTACTGCTCCTGGGCCAGGGCCACGCTGAACAGCAGCGGTGTGGAGTCCTCGGTGCCGACGACGCGGCCGACAGGCGCTTCCTCGGACACGACCCCTCCTCGTCACTGCTGGTGGGACCCTAACCGGCCACACCCGGCCCGCGGCCGGGGGGCCGGGACGCCACGCCGGTCGGCTTCACCCGTCGGCGGTCACCGGCGATCGGGTCGAGCCGGGCGGGTCAGCTCCATGATCCGCGCCCGGGCGCCGGGGTACCGGTCGAGGAGGGCGACGCGGTCGCCCAGCCGGAAACCGTCCCAGTCGAACGGCGGCGCAGTGGTGGTGCCGACGAGCGACCACTCCCCTTCCGGGCCGGAGCCCTGCCATGTTCCCGCCGGCACCACCACCTGCGGCCGCTGCCCGGCCTCGAGACCGGGCCCGAGCACCGGCTCCTCGACCGCCCCGCCGGGATGCAGCAGGAGCAGCCGCAGCGGTGATCCGGCGTACCAGTGGTAGGTCTCGGTGGCGTCGAGCCGGTGCAGCGCGGAGAAATCGGGCGCGAGCAGCAGGTAGTAGATCGCGGCGGAGTGGGCGTCGAGATGGGTGCGCCGGAACAGGCCTCCTTCGTCGGGCAACGGCTCGAGCCCCAGCAGCGCGGCCACGCGCTCGCCGTCGGCGCGGCTCACCACGACGGCACCGCCGACATCCCGCCGTCGACCACGAGATCGTGGCCGGTGATCCACCTGGCCATGGGCGAGGCCAGGAAGACGCACGCGTCACCCACGTCGCTGCTCTCACCGAGGCGCCCCAGCGGTGCGGCGCGCTCCCAACTCCGCACCCCCTCGGGCCAGTCGTCTTCCAGCCCGGCCCGGTGGATCAGGCCGGGGGACACGGTGTTGACCCGGATCCCCACCCGGCCGTACTCGAGCGCGGCACTGCGGGCGAGCATGATCGTCGCGGCCTTCGACGCCGCGTAGTGCGCATGCGCGCGAGCAGGCCGTGTCCCTTCGATCGAGGCCACCAGCGTGATCGACCCGCCGCTGCCGTCCAGCACGGCGGCGGCCGCCTGCACCGTGGCGAAGGCACCGGTGGCGTTGGCGTCGAGCACGTGCCGCCAGGTGTCGACGCCCATGCCCGGGAGATCGGCGACGGGCTGCACCCCGGCCGCGGCGACCACGGCGTCGAGTCGCCCGAACCGCTCCACCGCCGTGCCCATCAACGCCGCGCACTCGTCGGCGCTGGTGACGTCCGCCCGCGCGGTGACCGCCCGGCCGCCGCGGTTCGTGATCGCCTCCGCCACCGCCTCGGCCCGGTGGGCGCCGGTGCTGTGGTGCACCACCACCGCGGCCCCGGCCGCGGCCAGCCGCATCGCGACCCCGGAACCGATGCCGCCGCTCCCCCCGGTGACGAGCGCGACGGCGCCGGAGAGGTCGGGCAGGGCCGGGTCACGAGGTGGGAGCACACGAGGAGTCTGCCGGTTGGTCCGGATGAGACCGCCCCATCGGACGCCGGGTGTTCCCCTACCGTGGACGCCGCCGGTCACCGGGTGTAGTCGAAGTGGGGCCCATCTGCACGTTTGGACGAACTGCGGGGTGTCGCAGCCGCTCCAACAGCCGAATAGCCCGACCACAACTAGTCTTAATGCGCCGGATACGTCACTCGCCATTGACAGGACTCGCTGTCGCGACAAGTCCGCCGGCACTTCGCACGCACATGCGACTGCACGTGCGAGTACCATTCGTATCACTCACAAGGTAGGGGGTAGGGGAATGGCTGCTGGCGAGCTCGATCGGCTCGCAACAGGCCTCCTCGAAGGGCTGGGCAAGGAGTTCTGGGGGTTCGCGCCTCATCTCGCGGCCGCCACTGTGGAGCAGCTGGGACCGGCCAGGGCGATGTCCTGGAGCCTGAGCAGCGTCCACCGTTACGACCGCACTCTGCGCGCCTTGGGGCCGTTGCGAACGCAACTGGTCTGCACCACCATCTCCCTCTACAACCGCTGCCAGTACAACGCCTACGGCCACGCATACGCGGCCGAGCTGATCTACTTCCGGAAGCGGGGCCGACTGTTACCGGTCGACCCGGCCACCTTGTCCGGCTGGATCGACCTGTCCCCCGGTGAGCTGCGCGACCGGCTGTGCGACCTCCTGCAGCACGCTGATCTGCACGTCGAGGTCATCTGGATCGACCGCACGCTGGCCCTCGCCGCAGGCGAGCAGGAGCCCGTCGATCAGGACGAGGCCCGGATCGCCCACCTCGTCCGCCTGTTCTCCGTGCTCGACGCCGTCGCCGTCCTCGGCAAGCTCGACCCCGACGAGGCTCACGACCCCATCAACAAGGACACCACCCTGAAGGCCAAGCACGCGGCACTGCGCGGCTCCCTGGCCTGAGCAGGAGTCGGTACACATGCCGACCGCCACCGGTGTTCGCGCGGCAACACCCACCGGTGGCGCCCTTTCCCTGTGGCAGCGCGCGGGCATTGCACCTGCGCTGACGGCCACGGCGTACGTCATCGCCTCTCTCGCCGTGCACCGCCGGGTGCTGGGCGACCTCGGCGGCTCCACCACCGGGGCGACCTCGGCCGACGCCCACCTGTTCGCCTGGTGGCTGAACTGGTTCCCGTGGGCGGCCGGCCACGGCCAGGAGCTTCTGTTTACCGCCTACCAGAACTTTCCGGGCGGTGTGAACGCTATGTGGAACACCTCGGTTCCACTGCTCGCGTTCCTGCTGGCGCCGGTCACCCTCACCGCCGGACCGGTCGTCTCCTACAACATCGGAATGATTCTCGGGCCGGTGGTTTCCGGGCTGGCTCTCGTGCTCGCACTGCGCCCGTATGTCGCGCGATGGCTGCCGCGCTCAATAGCCGGGCTACTGTATGCGTTCTCGCCATTTGTCGTCGCGCACGGTTCGGTCGGCCACCTCAACCTCGTCTGGGCCGTGTTACCGCCCGTGCTCCTGTGGGCGGTGCACACGGTTGTCGTGGCTCCGACCGCCCACCCGGCACGCGCGGGAGCGCTACTCGGTGTCGCGTTCGCGGCGCAGACCGGGATCTACTCCCAGACGGCCGCCCTCGGCGCTGTGGCGCTGGTCGTCGTCGCCGTCTGCCTGGCGGTCCGCAGGCCGCAACTCGCCGTCGAGCGGCTGCCGGGTGTGGCCAGGGCCGTGGCGGCCTGCCTGGCGACGTACCTGACGCTGTGCGCGTATCCCCTCTACCAGCTCCTCGCCGGGCCGAACCGGCCACGCGCCCAGATCCGGGACCCGGCCGTGACCGGGGCGGACGCGGCCAACATCGTCGTGCCGACCCACCTGTCGGCGTTCCAGGACGGCAACGGCCCGCTCGCCGACCAGCTCCGCTCGCACCCGGGTGAGCAGGGCGGCTACCTGGGCGTGGTGCTGCTGATCGTCGTGCTCACCGCGGTGGTGAGCGTCCGACGGCCACTGACGCGGATGGTCGGGGCCATCGGGGTGGCGCTGCTCGTGCTGTCCTTCGGGGTCGGTCTCGTGGTGCTGGACCACGACACCGGGATCCCGCTGCCCTGGCACCTCGCCGAGCGCGTTCCCCTCCTGGCGGAGATCGAGCCCATCCGGTTCCAGGTCTTCGTCACGCTGTGCGTGGCCCTGCTGGTGGCGGTGTGGCTGGACCATCTGGCCGACGGGCCGCCCGGCCTGCACCGCACCGCTGCTGTCGCGGCCAGCCTGCTGGCCGCCCTCACCTGGCTCCCCTCCGGCTCCCATGCGGCCGTGCCCGCGGCGGTCCCCACGTTCTTCACACGCTCGGCCCAGCAGCACCTGGCGGCCGACGACGTCGTCGAGACGGTCCCGACGATCACCGGAACCTGGATGGGCGGGGCCGAACCGCTGCTGTGGCAGGCGGCGGGCGGCATGCCCTATCGCACGATCGGTGGCTACTTCATCGGGTCGGACGCCCAGCACGACCTGCTCCTCGAGACGCCCGCCACCCTCCACCAGCGCGTCGCCACCGAGATCGCCGCCGGCCGCACGACGTCCATGGCGGGCGCCGGTTCGGCGGCGCGTCAGCTGCGCGCCGCGGGAGTGACGGTCGTCCTCGTCGTCGACCGGCCGGGGGTCGGCGCACCGCTCCTGGAATGGACCCAGCGCGTGACGGGATCCCCCGGCCGCCGGGTCGACGACGTCTGGATGTTCCGGATGACGCCCGTCGCCGCCGGGCCGCACTAGTCCGGCCGGGACGTGCCGCCACGGTCACGCGGGTGCAGCAGCCCGGTCAGGACCACCTCGATGAGGTGCTGCAACGCCGGGGTGAACTCCAGCCGCGTGTGCCCGAGCCGGGGGTCCTCCGCGTACAGGGCCACGAGCGTGGCAGGCGGATGGGTGGCCTGCCACAGGCCGGCGGCGACGGCGCTGACCGCCCCCACCAGGTCCCGGACGTCGTCGTCGGTCAGGTCGGGCAGCACCCGCCGGATCAGCGCCTCGGCGTCGGCGAGCGCGGCCAGCGCGGCGAGCTTGAAGCTCCGCACCGCCTCCAGCGACACGTTCCGCTCCAGGGTGAGGGACGTGTGGGTCATCAGGTCGCAGAGCAGCGGCCGGTCGGCGAGGGTGCGGGCGACCACCTCGGCCACGCCGGTGACCGACCCGACCGGCAGCTGCGTCAGCTCGTCGCGCATGCCGTCCACCCAGTCCTGCCAGCCTTCGGCCGTGAGGTGGAGGTAGATCTCCTCGCGCGTCTCGAAGTACCGCAGCAGTGCCGACTTGTGCACGCCGACCTCGGCCGCGATGTCGGCGAGGCTGACGTTGTTGACGCCCTTACGTTCCCCCTGGGAGCGGGCGGCGGCGAGGATGGCCTCGTACCGCTGCTGCTTGTGCTCGGGGCGGCGGGCCCGCCGGAACGGCGCCCGGTCAGTCCCCATGAGCCCTCACAGCAGCTTGTCCAGGGTGATGGGCAGGTCGCGGACGCGCTTGCCGGTGGCGTGGTGCACCGCGTTCGCGATCGCCGCCGCGACGCCGGTGATGCTCACCTCGCCGATCCCGACCAGGCCCAGCGGCATCGTGGGGTCGGGCTCGTTCAGGTAGAACACGTCGATCGGCGGGATGTCGGCGTGCACGGGGACGTGGTAGTCGGCGAGGTTGGCGTTCATGATGCGCCCGCTGCGCGGGTCGACGAGGCTCTCCTCCTGCAACGCCATGCCGATGCCCATCACGATTCCTCCGCGAAGCTGGCTGCTCGCGGTCTTGGCGTTGATCACCGTGCCGACGTCGAACACCCCGAGCCAGCGCGACACCCGCACCTCACCGGTGTCGGGGTCGACCCGGACCTCGCAGAACTGCGCGCCGGCCGCGGCCTTGACCCAGCGCCGGTTGTCGAGCACGAACTTGGTCAGGAACCGTGCCTGCCCGACGATGCTGCCCAGGCGGGTGTCGGAGCCGACGGCGGCGTCGACCGACACCTGGGCCGCCCGCCCGAGGATCCCCGCGTAGGACTCCCCGCGGGCGTCGTCGGTGCGGTAGAGCCCACCGTCCCTGGCCCGGACGTCGGACAGGCGCTGCCCCCGCAGCGGCGACTCCGCCGAGCGCGCCGCCAGGGCCAGCACCGACCGCTTCAGCTTGTCGCACGCCTCCACGAGGCTCGCGGCCACGCTGGCGGTCTGGCCCGAGCCGCCTGCGCCCGGTCCGGTGGGGAGCGCGCTGTCCCCGTACTCCACTGTGACCGCCTCGAACGGCACGCCCAGCGCGTCGGCGGCGATCTGCGCCTGTGCGGTGGCCCCACCCATGCCCATCTCGTGGAACCCGCACCGCACGAGGACGGTGCCGTCGGCCGCCAGCCGGACGGTGACGTTGGCCAGGAACTGCCATGCCGGGTGGTACGCCGACGCCACGCCCATGCCGACCAGCCACCTCCCGTCCCGCATCGAGCCGGGCTGCGGCGTCCGGGCCGACCAGCCGAACAGCTCGGCCCCGCGAGCGTAGGCCTCGCGCAACGCGCGATGTGCGAACCGCTTGCCGTCGATCGGGTTCCGCTCCGGCTCGTTCCGCATCCGCAGCTCGATGGGGTCGATCCCCACCTCGTAGGCAAGCTCGTCGACGGCGGCCTCCAGCGCGAAGGTGCCGATGGACTCGCCGGGAGCGCGCATGAAGGTGTTGGGCAGCACGTCGAGCGTGACCTGGTTCTGCTGCACCAGGATGTTCTTTGCGTCGTAGAGGTGCCGCGTCTGGGACGTCACCTGCTCCGGACCGCCGCCCGCCCGGCCCACCTGCGTGACACTGGTGTGGATCAGGGCGGTCATGCGGCCGTCGGCCTCCGCGCCGATCGCCACCCGCTGCGTGGACGGGGTGCGGCCGCCGACGGTGCGGTAGATGCCCTCGCGGGTGAGCATCATGCGGACCGGACGGCCGGTCACCCGCGCCGCCAGCACCGTGAGGATGGTGCCCGCCCAGACCGTGGTCTTGCCGCCGAACGCGCCTCCGACGAACGGGGCGATCACGCGCACCGAGGCCGGGGGGACGTCGAACCGCCACGCCAGCTGGTCCCGCACCCACGCGACGTTCTGGGCCCCTTCGTGGACCGCGAGGGAGTCGCCGTCCCACACGGCCGTGGTCGCGTGGGGTTCGAGGGCGTTGTGGTTGTGCCCCGGCGTGGTGAACCGCAGGTCCACCGAGACGGGCGCGGTGGCGAGCGCAGCCACGGCGTCGCCCTTCTTCGCCCCGCCCGAGTCCATGGCGGTGTTCTTCTGCGGCGTCGCGTTGCCCTCCTCGGCGGCGAAGTCCACCGTCGCGGGCAGCTCCTCGTAGGTGACGGCGACCAGCCCGGCGGCCTCCTGCGCGGCGTCGAGCGTCTCGGCGACGACGACGGCCACCGGCTGCCCGTTCCAGTGCACCTCGTCGGTGTTGAGGTAGTTCACCGACGTCGCCGAGGCGAGCGTGCTCAGATTCATGTAGTTGACGGGGCGGGGCGGTTTCATCGGCGGCGCGTTGAGGTGCGTGATCACCGAGAGCACGCCGTCCACCGCCGACGCGGCGGCGGTGTCGATGTCGGTGATCCGGGCCCGGCTGACCGTGGCGTACACCAGCGCGGCGTGCGCGAGGTCGGCGTAGGGGTACTCCGCGGAGAAGCGGGCGGCGCCGGTGGTCTTGGCCGTGCCGTCCACGCGGTCGACCGGCCGTCCGACGAGGGGCCCTGGCGTCGCGGTCCGCGGGCGGTTCTCCACCTGGGTCATGCCGCACTCCCCTCGGTGAGCAGCTGGCGGAACACCGCGGCGATCGTCCGCTGCGCCAGCTCGATCTTGAACGCGTTGTGCGGCTGGGCGACGGCGGCCTCGAGCTCGGCCGCGGCGGCCCGCCGGAACGACTCCTCCGTCGGCACGGCCCCGAGCAACAGGCGCTCCGCCCCGTAGGCCCGCCACGGCTTCGCCGCCACACCACCGAGGGCCAGCCGGACCGAGGCCACCGTGCCGTCGCGCACCTCCAGCGCCGCGGCGACCGACACGAGCGCGAAGGCGTAGGACGCCCGGTCACGCACCTTGCGGTAGCGCGACGTGGCGGCCACCGGCAGGGCCGGCAGCTCGACGGCGGTGACCATCTCGTCGGCCGCGAGCTCGGTCTCGACGTGCGGGGTGTCGCCCGGCAGCCGGTGGAACTCGACGAGCGGGATCCGCCGGACGCCCCGCACGCTCTCCACCTCGACGATCGCGTCGAGCGCTGCGAGGGCGACGCACATGTCGGAGGGGTGGGTGGCAATACAGCTCTCGCTCGCGCCGAGCACGGCGTGGTTGCGGGTGAACCCGCCGAGCGCGTCGCAGCCGCTGCCCGGCTCGCGCTTGTTGCAGGCGGCCGCGAGGTCGTAGAAGTACGGGCAGCGGGTGCGCTGCAGCAGGTTGCCGCCGACCGTCGCCATGTTGCGCAGCTGCCCCGACGCGCCGGTCAGGATCGCCTGGGCCAGCACCGGGTAGCGGCTGCGGACGAGCGGGTGCGCGGCGAGGTGGCTGTTGCGGACCAGAGCGCCGATCCGGAGCCCGCCGTCGGGCAGTTCGTCCACGCCGGTCAGGGCGATACCGGTGATGTCGACGACCGTGTCGGGCTGCTCGATGTCCTCGCGCATGAGATCGACGAGGTTCGTGCCGCCCCCGATGAGCTTCGCGCGGGGCTCGGACGCGATGGCGCGGACCGCGGTGGCGACGTCGGGCGCGCTGACGTAGGCGAACGACCTCATCGGGCGGTCTCCAGCACGTCGAGGTCACCCGAGGCGGCGTCCTGGATCGACTCGACGATCCCGTTGTAGGCGCCGCAGCGGCACAGGTTCCCGCTCATCCGCTCCCGGATCTCGGCCGCCGACAGCTCGACGCCGTCGGCTGCGAGGTGCTCGGTGACCGCACTGGGCACTCCGGCCCGGTGCTCGGCCAGCATCCCGATGGCCGAGCAGATCTGGCCCGACGTGCAGTAGCCGCACTGGAAGCCGTCGTTGCGGATGAAGGCCTCCTGCAGCGGGTGGGCCTGCCCGTCGGCCGCCACCCCTTCGATGGTGACGATCTCGCGACCCGCGTACTGCACGGCGAGGGCGAGACAGGAGTTGATCCGCTCTCCGTCGACGAGCACCGTGCACGCGCCGCAGGCTCCCTGGTTGCAGCCCTTCTTCGTGCCGGTGAGGCCGAGGTGGTCGCGCAGCGCGTCGAGCAGGCTGACCCGCGGCTCCACCTCGAGCGACCGCACGGCCCCGTTGACCCGAATCCGTACCTCGACCACGTGATCCTCCGTCCGTGCCGGGACCCGACGCGGGCGAAGTTAACACTACGGCGTATCCATAACAAGAGAACGGTGGCGACTTAACTCGTACCGGGGGATCGGGCCCGCGGCAGCCGCCACCGCACCCGTGCCGACCGAGCCGTGCGTCGGCTCAGGCGGGCAAGCAGACGAACTCGACGGCGAGGTCGAGCGCGCGCCGGTGCAGCCCGTCGAGATCATGGGTGGCGACCACGGGAACCCGCGCATCGGACAGCAGGGTCCGGCACAACGACGAGTGCCGCCGCAGCGCCTGCGTGGCGCGCAACTGCTCCAGCATCTGGCCGGTGAGCGCGTCGAGCCGCGTGCGGATCGCCTGCAGGTCCGGCGGCGTGGTGGGGGCGAGATCCGGGTGAGCCTGCCATCGGGCCAGCATTCCGCGCTGCACGACCTTGCTGGCGTCGATCTGGCTCCTGAAGAACCGGATGGTCAACTCCCGGTCCAGCCCCATCTGCACCGCTCGGCGTCCGGCCTCCGCCAGCACCTGCCGCTCCCGTAACGGGTCCTCCACGGGCGTCCCCGTCCAGAACTTCGTCGCAGCGACCTCGTCGCTCACCAGAATGCGCTGGACGGCCAGATCGACCAGCGAACCGAAATCGGCGAACTCGACAGAACTGTCGACAGACATGGCGGAATCCTTACTCAATCTTGACGTTCGCTTGAGATTCGGGCCGATTGCCGCGACGGGCCGCACACGAGGCCTGGGCAGGAATCGGGCACCGTCACATGTTAGCCTCACTAAGCAGATCGGAATGATCTCGGGTTAGGGGACTCACGACATTCTGCGAGGCGCGTCCTCAGCCAATTCGGAAAGGCGCAGGCCGTGGCGGCAGCGAACATACCGCCCGGCAAAATCGCAGCACGCATCCCGTGCCGCTGGGTGGCACGGAGGCCCGGCCGGCGCTGGATGCCCTGTTCCCGCGGCCCGGGTCTCCGCGCAGCCCGAGCCACGATGCGGATGCCGGCACACCGCCGAGCCGGGAGCGCCCGGAGTTTCCGTTCTCGACCGGAAGATCCCGAAGGAGACCGTCGTCCGCGCCGTCCGGGAAATGGCGGACCACGTCACCCGGTTCGACGGTCCGTGGCGGCGGAAACCGCCGGGTCGCCCCACCGGAATGCGTGGGCACCGCAGAAACGGCGATGCCCAGCGACACCCGGAGGAGTCGCTGGGCATCCGGCCTCATCGGCCCCGGTTCACCGGCCGCCGGCGAGCCGCACACTCCGCGGAGCGCCGGCCTCGAATGCCGCGTCCTCGGCATCGAGGTCGGTCCGCGAGGTCTCCTTCGCCACCAGCACGCACACCACGGTGATGGCGAGGGCGACGGTGGTGTAGACCGACACCGCGAGCGCGCTGTCGAACTGGCTCAGCAGCGCCGTGGCGATGATCGGCGCCAGCGCGCCTCCCACCACACCGGCCAACTGGTAGCCCATGGACGCCCCGCTGTAGCGCACCTGCGTCGGGAACATCTCCGCGATGAACGAGGCCTGCGGCCCGTACATCGCGGCGTGGAACACCAACGCCACCACCGCGGCCAGCACGATCAGCAGGAAGTTGCCCGTGTCGAGCAGCGCGAAGAACGCGAACGTCCAGATGGCGGCGCCGACCGCCCCCGCCAGGTACACCGGCCGCCTCCCGATCCGATCGGACAGCGAGCCGAAGAACGGGATGAAGACCACCTGACACGCCGCCGCGATCAGCACGGCGTTGAGGGCGTAGCTCTGCGGCAGCTTCAGGTACGTCACGACGTAGGTGGTGATGAACAGGACGAAGATGTAGAACGCCACATCCACCCCGACGCGGGCACCCACCGCGAGCAGCACCTGCCGCGGGTAGCGCTGCAGCACGTCGACGATCGGTGCGCGGGCCTTGACCTGCTTGGTCTCGACCTCGCGGAACAGCGGGCTCTCGGCGACGGTCAGCCGGATCCAGAGACCGACCAGCACCAGCAGCCCACTGAGCAGGAACGGGACACGCCAGCCCCAGGACATGAAGGCGTCGTCGCCGGTGACCCCACCCATGAGCGACAGCACGCCGTTGGCGAGGAGCAGGCCGATCGGCACGCCCACCTGCGGCCAACTCGCATTGAGCCCGCGCTTGGTGGGATCACCGGACTCCAGGGTCATGAGGACGGCACCGCCCCATTCCCCACCCAGCCCGAGCCCCTGCAGGAAACGCAGCAGTACGAGCAGGATCGGTGCCCACACCCCGATCGTCTCGTAGGTGGGCATCAGTCCGATCGCGAACGTCGCGACGCCCATCAGTAGCAGCGTCGCCACGAGGACGTTCTTCCGTCCCACCTTGTCGCCGTAGTGACCGAAGACGATGCCGCCCAGCGGGCGGGCGACGAAACCGACGGCATAGGTCGTGAAGGCGAGCAGGGTGCCGACGAGCGGGTCGAAGCTCGGGAAGAACAGATGGTTGAACACCAGCGCCGCGGCGGTGCCGTAGATGAAGAAGTCGTACCACTCCAGTGATGTGCCCACGAGGCTCGCGACGACGACCCGGCGGACTGAGGACGGTTGCCGAGCGGCTCGTTCTCCGGAAGCTGCTGACATCGGATCTCCTCGGCCTTCGATGAGAGGTGAGATGCGAGAACCATACGGATCGTTGAACAATCTCACAAGAGACAAATTCACCCATCCCCGCCGCCGGACGGCGCGCGAGTACGCCGGCGGCCGACACCAGCCAGAAGGGGTGCATCCGCGCAGGTCAGTGCAGGTCTCAGTCGCCGACAGCCCAGGGTGAGGCGAGCTCGGCTACGCGGCGGAGCCGCTCAGATCGTTGCCGCTCGTCTGGTCAGGTGCGGACGAACAGGAAGACGCCGTACTGCCACACGGGGTCGATCCACTGCTCGTCGAGGGCGAACCCGAGCGCGGACACGTCGGCGACGAACTCCGAACGCCGGAACTTCGCCGAGAACCCGACGTTGATCGAGTCGCCCCGCCGCAGCTCGAGGCGCACGCCGAGGTTCTTCAGCGAGACCGTGTGGTCCTCCGTGGCGTACAGGTGCCCCTCGACGGTTGCGGTCGCCGTGTCGTAGTGGGCCCGCGGATAGTAGTGGTGAAGCACGAAGTCACCGTCGAACCGGCGGTTCAGGTGGGCCAGGTGGTTCTGCCGGAACCGCACGAACGCCGACATCCCGGCCGGGTCGTTGTAGCAGCCCTCCAGGACCTCACCGGGTTTGTCGAGGTCAGCGGACACCAGGAACAGGTCGCCCGGCCGGAGCGTCGCCGCCACCTCCTGGAGCAACGCGGCCCGCTCCGCCGGGGTGAAGTTGCCGATGTTGCTCCCGAAGAAGGCCACCGCCACCGGGCCGTCGTCGCTCTCCCGCAGGCTCGCCAGCCCCGCCTCGTACCGGCCCCACAGCCCGCGCACCCGCAGCTGCGGGAACTCCGCGGTGAGCGCGTCGCCGCTGGCGACCAGCATCTCCCGGCTCACGTCGATCGGGAGGTAGGTGGTGGCGCGGCGTTCGGTGCACGCGGCGAGCAGCACCCTGGTCTTCTTCGCGCTTCCGCTGCCGAGCTCCGCTACCGCCGCGGCGCCGAGCCGGTCGGCGATCGCCCCGGCGTGCCTGCGCAGGATCTCGTGCTCCACCCGGGTCAGGTAGTAGCTGGGGAGCTCCGTGATCTCCTCGAACAGCTCCGAGCCGAGCTCGTCGTAGCCGAACCACGGCGGGATGCGGGGCGGCGACTCGCGCAGCCCGGACAGCACGGCGTCCTGGTCCTCCCAGAACGCCGCGTCGTCGTCGACGGCGATGATCTCGAGCCTGCTCTGCGTCACGTGCCCTCCGCGCTCGATCGCCGGACCTGCACCGGGGGATCACAGTACGTCCAGGACGACGTCGGCGCCGGATCATCGCCGGGAGCTACGTCACGCGCTCTCGCGCAGGACGAGCTCGGACGGGTACCAGGTGGTGCCCTCCGCGGGCGCTCCGGCGAGCACGGCGGTGGCGGCCCCCGTGGCGATGCGGGTGACCGGATGGGTGGCGGTGGTGAGTGCCGGACCGCTCCACGCGGCCACGGGGAGGTCGTCGAAGCCGGCGACGGCCACGTCCCCCGGTACCTGCACGCCGAGCCCGCGCAACGCGGCCATCGCCCCCAGTGCCGCGGCATCGCAGATGGCGAAGATCGCGTCGGTGTCCGGCCAGCGCCGGAGCACCTCCAGTGCACCGGACCGGCCGTTCTCGAAGCCGAAGTCGCCCGGCTGGATCCGCACCGGAAGACCGGCGGCCTCCACCGTCTCGCTGTACACCTGCGCCGATCGCCACGAGCACGGCAGCCACTGCGGCCCGGTGAGCATCGCGATCCGGCGCCGCCCCGTGGCGTGCAGGTGGCGGACCACGGCGCCGGCACCTGCACGGTTGTCGACGTCGAAGGACGGCACGTCGGCCGACCCGATCCCGATCGACGCGACCCGCCCGCGCAGAGCGTCGGGAAACGCGGCGAGCAGGGCCTCGGTGGTGTTGACCAGCACCACCCCGCGGACGCTCCGGTCGGCGGCGAGCCGGTGCAGCGACGCCGGCGCGTCGAGCGGGAGCCACTGCAGCGAGACGCCGACACCCTCGCCGTCGCACGCGGCGGCCGTGGCACCCAGAACCCGCCACATGTACGGGTCGTCGAGCACGTCCGGCGCAGGCCCCGAGGCGGCGACGACGACCCGCGCACCGACCCCTTCGGCCAGCGCCCTCGCCACCGTGTTGGGCGTGTAGCCCATCCGCTCGGCGACGGCGCGCACCCGCTCGCGAGCGGGCGTGGTCGTGGTGTCGGAGGCGGTGAGCGCCCGGGACGCGGTGGCTCGCGACACCCCGGCGGCGCGCGCGACGTCCTCCAGGGTCGGTGCCCGGCGGATCTCGTCGCCCATGCTTCCCCCACGCGGCCGGCGCACCCGTTGCACGCGGACCGTCCTACCAGGATCGCAGCGCACCACGTTGCAGCAAAGCCACTTTGCGGCAACCAGCTTGCGTCAAAGTGGCTTTGCTGCAATCCGGGAGCGGGTCACTACCGGGCGCTGTCCGGGGTCCGTACGGCCACGGCCAGGATCTCGTCCACCGACCACTGGTCGTAGGCGTGGTCGCCGTACTTGTGCGCGAGGACGCGGCCGCCGTCGTCGAGGAGGAAGTCGGCGGGCAGGCCCAACCGCCCGCCGGGCTGGGTGCGGGACGGGAGCAGGTCCCGGTTGCGCAGCCCGGCGGCGATCGACCGGACGATCGCGCCCCAGGCCCGCGGGTCGAGCAGGGCACGCGCGCCGGCCTCCACACCGAACTCCCGGTACAGCCGCTTGTCCGGGTCGGCCACCACCGCGAACGGCAGGTCAGCAGTGTGGACGCGCAGCTCGTCGGCTGGTGAATGGAAGACGACGACCTCGCGCACCCCCGCCGCGACGATCTCGTCGTGCCGGGCCACCACCGACCGCAGGTGCAGGTTGCACACCGGGCAGCCGGCGAACCGCCGGAACTGCAGGTGGACCAGACGACCCGGCTCCGGCACGCGCACGTGCTCCCCCGAGACGGTCGGGAGCTCGCGCGCCTCGACAACGGCGCCGTCCGCGATGCGCTGTCTGTGATCCATGACGTCCCCCTCTGTAAGCGTTCGGCGTACGCCTACCGAAAGGTATGAGCGTTCGCTGTACGCTGTCAACTCCATGCCCCGCCCGCGCTCCCTCACCCCCACCGCCCTCGCCACCGCGGCACTCGCCGTGATCGACCGCGACGGACTCGCCGCACTCTCGATGCGCACCGTCGCCACCGAGCTCGGCATGGCCCCGATGTCGCTCTACCGCTACGTCGCCGACCGGGCCGAGCTGGAAGGGCTGGTCGTCGACCTGCTGCTCGCCCGGATCGACACCACACCCCCGGCCCGTGCCCCGTGGACCCGGAAGGTGGCCGTGCTCGTCGAACGGGCCCGCGACGCCGTCGCTGCGCATCCGCAGGCCGTGCCACTCACGCTGACCCACCGGCACGCCTCGCCGAGCCTGCTGCGCTGGACCGAGAGCGTGCTCCGGGTGCTGACCGACGCCGGCTACTCGGGTGAGCGGCGGGTGATCGCGCTGCGCAGCCTGCTGGCGTACCTGATCGGGTCGATCCAGCTGGAACACCTCGGGCCGCTCTCCGGGCCCGGGACGGTGGCGATGGCCGCGCTCCCCGACGACGAGCAACCGCTCCTGCGCGAGACGGCCGGGATGGCCCGGAACGTCCCCGCCGACGTGGAGTTCCGCCAGGGCCTCGAGGTCCTGCTCCGCGGGCTCGATCCGGCCGGCTGAGGTCGCACCGCCTCCCGGGAGGGGAGCCGTGCTGCCCTCGCGGAGCTGATGGGGCACCCTGGTGCGGTGCCGCGACAGCATCCCGAGCCGCCGCAGGCCCTCTCCCGGTACTGGAACGGCTACGTCAGCGACTGCACGGCCGCGGTCACGCGCTTCCGGCGCATCACCAACGCGCTCCCGACCGGCCCCGCCCGCACCTGGCTCACCGAGATCGCCCAACGCCTCGACGCCGAACTCGAGGCCGTCCGCCGCCTCGCCACGGTCGGGGACTCCATCGAACCGGCGTGGTTCCGGGTCGGGGAGGAACCCGCCAAGCGCATCGGCAAGCGTCTCGACGCCGCCCGGAGCGCCTTCGCCGACGCGGTGTCACAGGCAGCGGAGGTGGCCGAGAAGGTGGCTCTCGACCCGGCCCACAGCGACGTCCGGGCGCACCTGGAGGTGCTCAGCAGGCAGGCGGACCAGCTGGCGGCCGCCCCGGAGCCCGAGCCGGAACCGGAGCCGGAACCCGAACGCTGGTGGCGCAGGCGGCGCGGGAACCGCTGACTCTGCTCACGCCCGGGGGCGGTCAGTACATCATCCGCGGGTCGTCGTAGTACTTGAACTCCAGCAGGTTGTTCGACGGGTCGGCGAGCACGAACGTCTCGTGCTCCTCGGCCCGGCCCGCGAAGCGGTGGAACGGCTCGGCGAAGAACGGCAGACCCCGGGTGCGGGCCAGGCGCAGCAGCCGTTCCCAGTCCTCGCGGCGGCGGAACGTCACACCGAAATGCCGGGGGTAGAGCTCCGGGGCGTGGTCGACGACGTCCGACAGGTGGCAGACCACCTGGTCGCCGAAGAAGTCCAGGGTGATGCGGTCGGCGTAGCGGCGGGCGAGCTTGCAGCCGAGCGCTCCCACGTAGAACTCCTGCGTGGCGTCGAGGTCCGCGGCCGGGATGGCCAGGTGGAAGACGTCCTCCGAGGTGCGCATCAGACGTCCTGGGTGCGGAACGCCCGGTGCCCGGTGTCGGCCATGTCGGTTCCTCCTCTGGTGCCGATGCCGTCCGCGGCCGCGGGCGGTGTGTGACGCAGGCGGCCGGGGGCCGCCGGAGCCCGATGACCCACTGAGCGAGCCTTCCTGGTCTGCGGCTTCCCCGTCAGGGCCAGGCTGAGCGGCGTGCGCTGCACGACGTCGACGATCACGAGGGAGACGACGACCGCCACCGCGTAGACGGCGAAGCTGGACCACGGCGCGGGCAGCCGCCCGGCGGGCGACGTGGTGCCTGCCACGGTGAGCGCCCAGAGGATCGTGGGGTGCAGGAGGAACACCCCGAAGGACCGGTCCGAGGCCCCCTCGACGGCGCGCGACGCCGCTCCGCCCGCGCGCCGGTCGGCCCAGGCCGCGCCCACCGCGTAGAAGCTCGCGACGACGGCGACCGACCACAGCACCATCACCGGCTGGAACACGTCGGTGGCGAACTGGGCACCCACCCCGTGCGCCACCCCCCACTGGTACCACCCCTCGGCGAGAGCGCCGGTCAGCAGCACCGCGGCCACGACGACCGCGACGTGCCGACGGATCCAGCTGTCCACCCGGGTGGCGTGCAACGCGACGACCCCACCGAGCACCAGGAAGAACTGGTAGCTCAGCAGGAACGAGCCGGCGTAGGGCAGCAGCTGGGCCTTCATGCCGATGGGCGCCGGGTCGTGCAGGAACAGGTCGATCAGCACCTGCAGGACGGCGCTCACCGCGAGGAGCACCGCGTGCCACCCCGTGGTGGCCTGCAGCAGGCGCCGGAACAGCGGGAACACCAGGTAGAACTGCAGCGACACGAGCAGGAAGTACAGGTGGAACCACGCCATGCCGGTGAGCACGTTGTGCACCAGCATCGTGGCCGCCTGGCCCGCCGGGAGCGGGGCGGTGACCAGCCCGAGTCCGGTGTAGATCACCGACCACACCAGGTAGGGCACCCCGACCAGCAGGAACCGGCGGCGCCAGAACGCCACGGCGTGCACGGCGTCGTCGCGGTAGCGGTGGGTGAGCACGAACGCGGTGAGGACGAAGAAGGCCTCGCGGGTGAAGTGCAGCAACATCACCACGGCACCGGCGGGCACGCTGTCGAGCGGGTTGACCGTCGAGATCGTGTGCACCGCGATCACGCAGGCGAACGTCAGCACCCGCACCATGTCGGCGGGGTAGACGTGGACGGTGCGGGCCGGGCGGCGCTGGGTCTCGAGGTGGGCGCCTGCCGTCATCGGCCGGTCGCCGCGAGCTCGTCCGCGAGCTGCCTGCGCAGCTCGGTGCGCCGTACCTTGCCGGTCGGCGCGAGCGGGAACGCCCCGACCAGCCGGATCTCCGCGGGACGTTTGTACCGCGCCAGATGCGTGGCGCAGCGGGCGACGAGCCGGCCGACGAACTCCCCGCCGGCCGCGGCGTCCAGCTCGTCGGCGGTGCGGACCAGTGCCACCGGCACGGCTCCGAGTACCTCGTCGGGGCGGCCGATGACCACGGCGTCGACCACGCCCGGCTCGTCGAGCAGGGTCTCCTCGATCTCCCGGGGGTAGACCAGCTCGCCACCGCGGTTGACCACGTCGTCGGCACGCCCGACCAGGTAGAGGTAGCCGTCGTCGTCGAGCCGGCCGAGGTCGGCGGTGTCGAGCCAGTGCGCGTCGTCGATCCGCTCGTCGCCCGCACCGCCGGCGTAGCCACGGATCACGCCGGCCCCGCGGATCCGCACCCGGCCCACCACGTCCGGTGCGCACGGCACTCCGTCGCGGTCGACCACCTCGAGCTCGACGTCGACGGGGCGCCCGACCGAGCCCGGCCGGACCGGGGCGTGCAGCGGCGTCGCGGTGATCTGGCTCGCGGCCTCGGTCATGCCGTAGCTCTCCACGACCGGCACCCCGGTGCGTTCCGCGATCAACCCACGGACCCGGTCCGCCAGCGGGGCCGACGCCGAGCGCACGAAGCGCAACCGTGGGGGCAGCACCGGGATCTCCGCGCGGGACAGGATCGTCAGGACCGCCGGGACCGCGTTGAGCCATGTGACGTCGTGCGCGGCGAGCACCGGCCAGAAGCCCGTGCGGCGGAACCGGCGGTCGAGCACGAGGCTCGCCCCCGACACCAGCGTGGCCAGCAGGCCCACGACCTGCGCGTTGATGTGGAACAGCGGCAGCGGGTTGAACCCCCGGTCGGCGGGGGTGAGCTGGTTGTGGCGCGCCACCGCGGCGGCCACGTGCAGCAGCTGCGCCTCGCCCAGCACCACCGTCTTCGGAGCCCCCGTCGAGCCCGACGTCAGCAGCGCGGCGGAACCCGGCGGGCCGTCGTCGGGCACCGGAGCGTCCGGCTGGGCGATCGGGTCGATCGGGAGGCCGGTGCGGGCGTGAATCCGCAGCCCGGGCCGCGCGGCACGGTCGGTGACCACGAGGACGGGTCGCAGGACGTGCCGCGCCCGCAGCTCCTCTGCCGGGGTGGACTCCGGGTTCACCGGAGCCGAGCACCGCCCGGCGGCGATCACCGATAGGTGCACCACGGCGAACGCGAGTGGGTCGTCGACGTCGACCAGTACCCGCGCACCGGGCGGCACGTGCAGCGCGTCCAGCTCGCGGGACCAGGCACGGGCGGCCGCGGCCATGCCTGCGTTGTCGATGACACGGTCACTGCGGGCGTCCTCGAGGAACAGCCCGTGCGGATTGCTGGCAGTGCGGGAGCGCAACAGACCGCGCAAGCGGATGGCCACGAGAGTCCACGCTGGACGACCTTTCTGTGCGCGCGCTGTGCAGAACGTGTGAACCGCCGGTTGGTCGCCACCGCGGTCGGTGCCGCCCGACCGGCGGCATCAGATCACCGCGTCCAGCTCGGCCCGCATCTGTGCCGCTTCGACGTCGCGCGCGACGGCCTGGGCGAGCAGCGCCCGCAGCACGAGCACGATGAGCGCGACCCCCAGGATGGCCACGCCGACCCCGCCCATGATGACGGTGACGCCCGGGTCGTCCCGCTGGCCCGGCGCATTGAGGGCCGTGACCGCGAACCACACGAGTGCAGCCGCCACGACCGCTCCGATCACGACGTCCACGTACCGGAAGGCGGCGTGGGAGAAGACGGTTCCGCGCCGCACCATCGTCACCAGCCGCCATACGCAGACCAGGGCGACCTGAGCCGACACCATGCCCAGGATCGTGACGAGGCGCAGCGGGGTCAGCGGAAGCGACCCGTCCTCCGGGTCGGTGGCCAACGCCCACACCATCCCCACCTGTACGAGCACGGCGCCGGCGAGCATCACCACGAGCACGGCGCGCAGCGCACGCACTATCAGCGTTCCCATGGCATCCTTCCATCGAATTGCGATGGGACTCTATCGAGGTTCGATATGTTGAACAAGGGTCGAACCGGAGGGATCTCGCCGGGCCCGGCCGCACCACCGAGCCCGGACCGGGCTCCGCGCGTCCCGACCCCGCCGAGTGGTCATCCCGCCTGCGGTCGGGTCCTGTGGTAGGAGTCGCGGACATGACCGCTGCCCCACACCCGCTGGCCAGGCAGTGGGCCGGAGTCGTCCCGGCGACGCTGGCCGTGTGTGCGGGCGCGGTGGATCTCCTCGCGGTGGCCGGGCTGGGCGGCGCGTTCGCCGGCATCGTGACGGGAAACCTCGTCACCGCGGCCTACGGGGTCGGCACGGGCGACTACAGGCTGATCATGCCGGCGGGCACCGCGGTGGCCGCGTTCGCCGTGGGCGTGCTCGCCTGGGCCCGGCTGTGGCACGAGCGACCGCGGGCGGTGGCCGGCATGCTCATCGCCGAGCTGGCACTCCTGGTCGTCGTGGCCACCGGCTGGATCCTCACCGGGGCGCGGCCCGGACCGCTCGAGGCACTGCTCCTGCTCGCCGTGGCCGCGATCGCGATGGGCGGGCAGAGCGTGGCGGCCCTGCGGCTGCAGGCCTCCACCACGTACATGACCGGAACGCTGGTCGGCGGGCTGCAGGACCTCGTGACGGGGCGGCCCGGCCGCCGCCGGGCGGCGCTGCGTCAGCTGGTCGCGCTCGTGTGCGGAGCCACCGCGGCGGCGGTGCTGCTGCACTTCCTGGCCTGGGCGGTGCCGCTGCTGCCCGTCGTCCTGCTCGCGGCATGCGTCGGTGTGGTCCTCGGCGCCCGGGCCGCCGGGGTGAGCGGGCCGGACGGATGAGCGCCTTCCGTGGCGACCCCTCGACCGCCACGGAAGGCACCCACACCGGCGTACGCCGGACTCGCGAACGGAGCGTCCTCCGCCCGCTCTGTGCACCACCGGCGCGACGAGCGCGAGACCCGTGGTCGTCCAGGGGTGTGCTCAGGCGTCGGCCGGCACCGGGTGGTTGGCGACCATCAGCCCGCGCGGGTCGACGCGCCGCCGGACCGCCTGCAGCCGCTTGTAGGACTCGGCACCGTAGGCGAGCTCGGTGTCCAGGGCCTTCTCGGTGAAGTTCAGGTAGTGCCCGGTGGTCCACGGCGCCATCGCCTCGGCGAGCCGGTCAGCATGCCGGCCGCCCACTACGGCCTGCGGCCCCGCCACCAGCGCACAGCAGTACAGGCCGAACTGCCCGTCGAGCATCGGCAGGACCCCGGCCGCGGGATCCGGGCGCCCCAGCGCTCCGCCGAGCTGGCGCAGCTCCGCCACCGCCAGTATCGAGTCCGACTCCGAGCCGGCGGCCCGGACGAACGCCTCCACCGCCTCCGCAGGCACCGACCCGAGCAACGCGGCGGCGGACGCCACCGGCATGGGCTCCTCCGGGTCACCGTGCAGGCGGACCAGGTCCGGCGCCGGCATCCGGGCGAAGGTGTCGATCTCGGGCTCCAGCTCGCGCAGCGGGGCGAGGATGTCCACGGCGACCTCGTCCTCGGCCAGAACAGCC
The DNA here is from genome assembly GCF_059359135.1 of Pseudonocardia sp. OZ21. NCBI lineage: Bacteria > Bacillati > Actinomycetota > Actinomycetes > Pseudonocardiales > Pseudonocardiaceae > Pseudonocardia > Pseudonocardia sp. OZ21. The sequence continues at coordinate 7,735 of NZ_JCADBN010000020.1, read as the reverse complement.
CCGTCGATCATGACGACCTGCCGCCCGCGCAGCGGGGGCGGCACCTCCTCGATCGGCGGCAGCTGCAGGATCCGGAACGACGTGGTGACCTCATCGGGCGCCTGGGTCGCCCACTGCGACCAGCGGGTGAGCACGCGGGTCGCCTCCGACCAGTCCCACACCAGCGCACCGCCGTAGACCGACGTGACCGGGTAGAGGGCGAACTCCAGAGCGGTCACCACGCCGAAGTTCCCGCCGCCTCCCCGCAGCGCCCAGAACAGCTCGGGGTCGGAACCGGCGTCGACGCGCACGAGCCCGCCGTCGGGGAGCACGACCTCGATGGCGACCACGCTGTTGCACTGCATGCCGAAGCGGCGGGCGAGCCACCCGACACCCCCACCGAGGGAGTACCCGCCGACCGCGACGCCGGGAGACGACCCGTGCAGCGCCACCAGCCCGTGCGGCGCCACCGCCGCGACGACGTCCTCCCACGGCACCCCGCTCCCGACGCGGGCCGTGCGCCGGTCCGGGTCGACCGTGATCCCGGTCAGTCCCGCCGTGCGCAGCAGCACCACGTCGTCGAGGTCGTCGAGCGGGCCGGCGTTGTGGCCCGTCGCCTGGGGCGCCACCCGCAGCCCGGCACGGGCGGCCGCACGGACCACCGCCGCCACCTCGTCCGCCGTCCGGGGGTGGACGACCGCCGCGGGCCGCTGCTCCACCGCGACGTTCCACGCCAGCCGCGCGGTGTCGTAGCCGGTGCTGCCGGGCAGATGGACGGGTCCGGCACCGGCGGCATGAAGTTCGTCGAACACGGGACCGCCCTGACCGATGGTTGAGGTGTCGCTCACGACATGGCACACGCTGGGCGCGGTGCGACGGTTCACGACACGGCGATCTGTCTCTGCGGTCCCCGTCCGCTCTGCTGTGACCTGCGCCGATGCCGCGACCGGTGACCTACATCGCACCAGTGCGCGTTTCGCAACCCCTTTCACTGCGCTGTCCGGGTCCCGCGGCCACCGAAAGGCGACAGAACGCCCCGCGCGGGTGCACTCTGGAGGGAGGCGTCGATGGAGGACCGTGATGCGGACCCTGCTCAACGTGATCTGGCTCGTACTGTGTGGCGTCTGGCTGGCGATCGGCTACGCCATCGCCGGGATCATCTGCTGCCTGCTGATCGTGACCATCCCGTTCGGCCTGGCGTCGTTCCGCATGGCCGACTTCGCGCTGTGGCCCTTCGGCCGTCAGCTCGTACGACGCGCCGACGCCGGTGCCCCGTCCACGCTCGGCAACATCATCTGGATCGTCTTCGCCGGCTGGTGGCTGGCGCTGGCCCACCTCACCACCGCCGTCGCCCTCGCGGTGACGATCATCGGGATCCCGCTGGCGTGGGCCAACCTGAAGCTGATCCCGGTCTCACTCGTCCCGCTCGGGAGGGTGATCGTCGACAGCGACGCGCCAGAGCACGCGCGCTACCCCGCCTCCTACTGACCGTCCACCGGCAGGGCCGGCGGTGCGGGGTCCGCGGTCTCGGCGAGCAGCGTGCCGCTCTCGCGCGTGATCCGCTGCAGGTGTTCCCGGCAGGCCCGACGGGCGGCGTCGGCGTCCTGCGCGGCGATGGCGTCATAGATCGCCTGGTGCTCGTCGAGCGTGTGGCCCTGCTGGGCCAGGTAGGCCATCGGCTCCCGGTAGGACTCGCGGAGGCAGGCGTTGACCGGGTCCATGAACAGCGCCAGCAGGGTGTTGCCGCTCGCGCGGGCGGTGAGGCGGTGGAAGGCCAGGTCCTGCTCGAGGCAGACGTCGAAGTCGTCGCGGTGTTCGCGGGCGATGGACAGTGCCGTGCGCATCTCCTCGAGGTCCCGCTCGCTGCGCCGGACCGCGGCGAGTGCGGCGAGCTCCACCTCCAGCACGAAACGCGCCTCCATCAGCTGGCCGAACACCGCGGGCCCGCTGCGCAGCAGCAGGCTGAAGTGCTCCGCGATGGGCCTCCCGTCCAGCAGCGCCACCACCATGCCGCGGCCCGGCCGGATGCTGACCAGGCCCCGCTGTTCGAGAATCCGCGCGGCCTCCCGGACGACGGTGCGGGACACGTCGTATGTCTGCGCCAGCTGCGCCTCGGTGGGCAGCTGGTCCCCCGGAACGAGCCGGTCGGCGAACAGCTGCGCCTGGATGCGGTTGGCAACCACCTCCGGCAGGCGCGGCGGGCGCCCGGTGGGTCCGGGAGCCACGGCGGGTCCGAGCATTTCGCTCCTCCTGTTGACGGGCTCAAAGGTATGATGATGCGATAGCTCGATGAGATACAGGTCTCCGATCCGGCATCTTCGGCCGGTGGTACGGGAGACCGTTCCTGCGCTCGTGACGTGGCCGCCGCGGCCGCCCGGGCAGGAACATCCCACTCGGACACATCCCGCTCAGGCACATCCACTGAGGAGCTGACATCGGCGTGGACAGCGTTGCTCATGGCCAGAACTACGTCGACGGTCGCTGGGAGGACGGCGACGGCGCGGTTCTGGAGGTGCGCGACCCGGCCACGGGAGACGCCGTCGCCCGGGTGCCGGAGTCCACGGAGCGGGACGTCGATCGCGCCGTGACCGCCGCGCGCCGGGCGTGGGACAGCTGGCGCTGGGTCAACCCCTCGGTGCGAGCCGGCTACCTGCACGCCACCGCCGACGCCCTCGCCGCCGCGAAGGACCGGATCGCGGCCGCCATCACCCGCGAGATGGGCAAGCCGCTGCCCGAGGCCCGCGGGGAGGTGGAGAAGCTCGCGAAGACGTTCCACTTCTACGCCGAGGAGGCCACCCGGATCACCGGCGCCACCCTCGCCAACGAGGAGGACGGCTTCACCAGCATCGTCGAGAAGGAGCCGATCGGGGTCGTCGCCGCGATCACGCCGTGGAACTACCCGGTGGAGCTCATCGGCTGGAAGCTGGCCGCGGCGCTCGCCGCGGGCTGCACCATCGTCGTGAAACCGTCGGAGTACACCCCGTCCGCGGCGATCGAGGTCTTCCGCAGCCTGGAGGTCGCCCAACTGCCCCCCGGCGTGGCCAACCTCGTCACCGGCGCCGGGCCGGCGGGACGCGCGCTCGTGGCCCACCCCGCGATCGACAAGGTGGCGTTCACCGGTTCCGGAGCCACCGGCGCCGCCATCTTCAGGACGGTCTCCGGGGTCAAGCCCGTCTCCATGGAGCTGGGCGGCAACTGCCCGCTGATCGTCACCCGGCACGCCGACCTGGACCGGGCGGTCACCGGCGCGCTGCGGCGCTCCTTCCGCAACGCCGGCCAGATCTGCATCGCGATCAACCGTGCCTACGTCCACAGCGACCTCTACGAGGAGTTCGTCGGACGGCTGGCGAAGGGTGCCGCGAACCTGGTGGTGGGCGACGGCCTGCGCGAGGAGAACGTCGACGTCGGCCCCGTCACCAACGCGGAGATCCTCGAACGGTCCGAGCGTCACGTGGAGGACGCCCGCACGAAGGGCGCGCGTGTCCTCGTCGGCGGCACCCGCTCTCCGGACCGCCCGGTGGGCAACTTCTACCAGCCGACGGTCCTCGCGGACTGCACCCAGGACATGCTCGTCATGCACGAGGAGACCTTCGGCCCGGTCATCGGCGTGAGCGCCTACACCGAACTCGATGCGGCCGTCGAACTGGCCAACAGCACCCCGGCCGGCCTCGCGGCCTACGTCTACTCCGAGGACCTGGGCGAGGTGTTCGCACTCAGCCGCCGCCTCGACTTCGGCAGCGTCGCGGTGAACAACGTCGACGCCGGCACGATCAACGCCCCCTACGGCGGTCGCAAGGGCAGCGGCTTCGGCTACGAGCACGGCAGGGAAGGGATGGAGGGATACCTCCAGATGAAGCACGTGCGGGTGCGGCACCACGCCTGACGCCCACCGGCCGTGCCGGGAGCGGCTCGACGGCGAGCCGCCGACTCAAGGAGCGACGCATGGCGACGTGTTTCATCGGCATCGATCTCGGGACGTCCGCGTGCAAGGTGCTCGCCCTCGACGCGAGCGGCGAGGTGCTCGACAGCAGCGTGCGCGAGTACCCGGTGCTCACCTCACGACCCGGCTGGGCCGAGCAGGAGCCGGCGCGCTGGTGGGAGGCCACCGACGACGCGGTCCGGGAGCTGCTCGGCCGGCTACCGGCCGGTTCCGAGGTCCGCGGTTTCGGGCTCTGCGGTCAGATGCACGGCCTCACCGCGCTGGACGAGGACCGCGAGGTGATCCGCCCGGCGATCCTGTGGAACGACCAGCGCGCCGCACCGCAGTGCACCGAGATCACCGAGCGGGCCGGCGGCCTGCCGGGGCTGATCGACCTGGTGCAGAACAGGATGCTGCCGGGCTTCACCGCCGGGAAGATCCTCTGGCTGCGCGAGCACGAGCCCGCCGCGTACGAGCGCATGCGACACCTGGTCAACCCGAAGGACTACCTGCGCCTGCGGATGACGGGTGACCTGGTGACGGAGGTGTCCGACGCGTCGGGCACCGGCCTGTTCGACGTGCGCGGGCGGCGCTGGTCCAGCGAGCTCCTCGACCTGCTGGACATCCCGGAGGACCTCCTGCCCCGGGTGGTCGAGTCGCACGAGTCGACCGGAACGCTGCGACCGGACGTTGCCGAGCGCTGGGGCCTGCGCGCGTCGACGCCGGTGTTCGGCGGCGGTGGCGACGCGGTCATCCAGACCACCTCGATGGGCATCATCGAGGACGGCGCGATCGGCATCACGCTGGGCACGGCGGGCATCGTCGCGGGGGCCAGCGGGGCCTGCCCCGACGAGATCGACGGCACCCTGCAGATCTCCTGCGGCAACGCGCCGGACCGCTGGCACGTCATGGGGGTCTCGCTGGTGGCGGGCGGCGCCTTCCAGTGGCTGCGCGACGCCCTGCGCCCGGTCGATCCCGAGCTGGACTACCGCAGCCTGGTGGACCTGGCCCGGCAGGCGCCGCCCGGGTCGGAGGGCCTGCTCTTCCTCCCCTACCTGCTGGGCGAGCGCTGCCCGCACGTCGCCCCGGAGGCCCGCGGCAGCTGGGTGGGCCTCACCCCGATGCACTCGACCGCCCACCTCTCCCGCAGCGTGATGGAGGGCGTCCTGCTCAACCTGCGCGAGATCGTGGAGGTGTGCGAGTCCACCGGCCTGGACTGCACGCAGGTGCGCGTGTCGGGTGGCGCCACCGTGGAGCCGCTGTGGCTGCAGATGCTGGCCGACGTGCTCCAGCGGGAGGTCGTGACGGTGACCGGCGCCGCCGAGGGCGGTGCCTACGGAGCCGCGTTGCTCGCCGGGGTCGGTACCGGTGACTTCGCGTCCCTCGCCGACGCCGCCGCGCTCGTGCAGGAGACCGCGCGGTTCAAGCCCGAGCCCGACAACGCCGAGCTCTACGACCGGCTGTTCGCCATCCACCGCCGCCTGTACCAGACCTTGCAGCCCACCTTCGCCGAGCTCGCCGGGGCGCAGCGGTGACCGGACGGGTGGAGGACGGTGTGCGACCCGACACGCCACAGGACCGGGCGAAGGTCGCGGCGGGGAGGCACGCCCTCGACACGTTCGTCCGTGACGGCATGCTCCTCGGACTCGGCTCCGGCACCACGTCGCACTGGTTCGTGCGCTCGCTCGCCGAGCGGGTGCGGGACGGCCTGGACGTGGTGGGGGTCCCCACCTCGACCGCCACGCGGGACCTCGCGCTGGAGCTCGGGGTCCGCCTCGCCGACCTGAACGACGTTCCCGAGCTCGACCTGACGATCGACGGCCCGGACGAGATCGACGGTGCCGGGAGCATGATCAAGGGTGGGGGCGCCTGCCTGCTGTGGGAGAAGATCGTGGCGAGGGCGTCCCGCCGGATGGTCACCGTCCTCGACGACACCAAGATCGTCCCCACCCTCGGCGCGTTCCCGTTGCCGGTGGAGGTGGTGCCGTTCGGATGGGTCTCCACCCGGCGGCACCTGAGCAGGCTGTTCGGCGATGCCGGCCTCGGAGAAGCGCGGATCACCAACCGGATGCGCGGGGACGAACTGCTGGTGACCGACAGCGGCCACTACATCCTGGACGCCCACCTGGGCGCGATCCCGGACGTCCCCGCACTCGCCGCCGTCCTCAACGACATCCCGGGGGTGGTCGAGCACGGCCTCTTCGTGGGGATCGCGGACGAGATGGTGGTCGGCCATCCCGACGGGAGCGCGGAGGTCCGCACCTTCTGAGCCTCCGGGCGTGACGTGGCGCTCTCCACAAGGTGAGACGTCCATGGGCAATGTACGGTCATTAGCGGTGATCGTCAGGCAAGGCGCCCAAGGGAGTCACCGTGTGGATGTCCGTCCTCGCCAGGGAACCCGCCCGTCCGGCCCAGGTGCGCAACTGGCCGCACGCGTGGTTGCTGGCGGTGGGGACGGTCTGCTTCGGCGCGTTCATGGGTCAGCTCGACGCCAGCATCGTCACCCTCACCTACGGTCCCCTCGGTGCCGAGTTCGGGGCATCACTGGCGGGGGTGCAGTGGGTCTCCCTCTCCTACCTCCTGACGCTCACCGCGCTGCTGGTCCCCATCGGCCGGCTGGCCGACGCCCACGGCCGCAAGCTGCTCTACCTCTACGGGTTCGTCGTGTTCACGGTGGCCTCCGCGGCCTGCGGCCTGGCGCCCAGCCTCGGCTGGCTGATCGCGTTCCGGGTGGTCCAGGGCGTCGGCGCCGCCATGCTGCAGGCCAACAGCGTCGCCCTGATCACCACGAGTGCTCCCCCTGGCAGGCGGCGCGCCGCTCTCGGCATCCAGGCGGCGGCCCAGGCCGTCGGCCTCGCGCTCGGCCCCACGGTCGGTGGGCTGCTCGTCTCCACCCTGGGCTGGCGCTGGGTCTTCGGCATCAACGTCCCGATCGGAGTGGTCGCCGTCATCGCGGGGGTGTACCTCCTCCCCCGCACCCGCGAGCGCACCACCACGACCACCTTTGACGTCACCGGTCTCCTGCTGCTGGTCACCGCCACCACGGCAGCGCTGCTCGGCCTGACGGCCCTGTCCGGGCTCGCGGCGGCGGGCTGGGTGGCGCCCGCGCTGTTCGTCCTCGCGGCAGCGGCCGTGCTCGGCATCGTCACCCACAGCCGACGGTTCGCCGCCCCGCTGCTCGATCCCGCGCTCCTGCGGTCGCGGGCGGTCGCCGCAGGGCTCGCGGGCGCACTCGGCGGCTACCTGATCCTCTTCGGCCCGCTCGTGCTCGTGCCGGTGGTGCTCGTCGCGGCCGGGGCGTCGGAGCTGCACGCCGGGCTCGTGCTGACCGCGCTCCCCGCCGGATTCGCGCTGGCCGCCACCACCGGTGAGCGGCTGCTGCCCAGGTCCTGGAGCGACCGGCTCCGCTGCCTCGTCGGCGCGCTGGCCGTCGTCTGCGTGACGGGCCTGCTGGTCGTCGTCCCGCTCACCCCGGCGTGGCTCGCGCCGATGCTCGGCCTCCTCGGGCTCGCGCTCGGGATCTTCACACCGGCGAACAACAGCCTCGTCATGGGACTCGTCCCGGCTCGTACCGCGGGGACGGGCGGCGGACTGGTCAACATGGCCCGCAGCCTGGGCACGGCACTCGGCGTGGCGCTGGTGACCCTCACGCTGCACACGGGCTCCCCCGAGAGCGCTGCGCGCACCGCGCTTGCCGCGCTCACCGCGGTGGCCGTCGGCCTCGTGGTGTCGGCCTGGCTGGTTCCTGGCGGCCGGACCCGCTAGGGAGTGTCTGGTCGATCATGGAAGCCAGCTGAGCAGGGCGGCGAGTTGTAGGGCACCGAGGTAGTTGCGGGC
>NZ_JCADBN010000002.1:0-692266 GCF_059359135.1 Pseudonocardia sp. OZ21 | reverse complement strand
TCATCAGTCCCCGCACCGTCGAGTACCACCTCCACAAGATCTTCGGCAAACTCAACATCACCTCACGCCGACAGCTCCGCTGAGCGCTGCGAGCAGGCCGACCGCACTCCTCACTCCTCCAGTGAGAGTCCCTGGGTCTCCGGGCCGAACCGCACGGCGACCGCCATGATCACGTACATCGCGCCGACCAGGACGAACAGGCCGACCGTGCCGGCGGCGTCGACGATCACCCCCGCCAGCAGCGGCACGATCGAGGCGGACAGGAGCAGCACGGTCACCATGGCGCCCGTGCCGAACGCCCTGATCCTGGTCGGGTAGAGCTCCGTCGCCCAGACGAAGGTCGTGGTGTTGAGCAGGATGAACATCAGCTGCAGCAGGCCGCCGAACACGAGCACCATGGGCGATGTCGCGAACACGATCGCGACGACGACCGCAACGGCCGAGCCGTATCCGAGCACCACCCGGCGCTTGAACCAGTAGCCGAAGATGCTGGCCAGCACCGCGCCCACCAAGCCGCCGACGTTGATGATCATGGTGTAGGTGAGCGAGGTGGACACGTCCAGCCCCCGCGAGACCAGCACGGTCGGCATGAACACCGTGACGGTCACCTGAGCGCCGAAGGTCATCGCGGCCACCACCCAGATCACCACCGTGTTGCGGGCCAACCGACCCTGGAACACCTCCTTGAGCCGCACCCGCTGCCGAGGCAGCCGCGCGCCCTCCACCGCGTCGATGTAGCGGGTGGTCGGCATGCCGGGTAGCGGGCGCAGCCGGTTCGCGGCCAGCCGGGTCAGCACCTTGTTGGCCTCGTCGACCTGGCCGTCGACCAGCAGGTAGCGCGGCGACTCCGGCAGGAACCAGCGGTAGGCGAGCACCAGAAGCGCGGGGACCGCCAGCACGCCGAGCAGCCAGCGCCAGGCCACGGTGGGTCCGCCGAGGGTCTCCTGCAGCGGGCCGAGCATGAGGGCACCCAGTGCGGAGGAGGCGAAGATTCCGAGACCGCCGCCCGCGACGTTCACCGTGGCCACGGCCGTGCCCCGGAACTTGGTGGGCATCAGTTCCGCGACCAGGGTGATTCCGGTGCTCAGCTCACCGCCGAGCCCGATCCCCACGACGAACCGGGCGACGAGCAACCAGACGAAGTTCGGGGAGAACGCCGCGGCCAGCGCGCCCACGGTGTACAGCGCGAGGGTGTACATCATGGTGATGCGCCGCCCGTAGCGGTCGCCGGTGACACCGGCGATCAGCGACCCGATCGCCATGCCGGCAAACGTCACCGTGGTCAGCAGCCCCACCTGGGCGTTGGACAGCGACCACTGGCTGGCGATCAGCGGCGCGGCCAGGCCGACGTCGTACTCCTCGATCGCATTGACCAGGGTGCCGACGGCGACCAGCACCAGGATGAGCACGTGCGCCCGCCGGAACGGGATGCGGTCCAGTGCCGAGGCGAGCTCGTGGCCTGCGCGGTCCCTGAGGTGTTGGAGATGGTCCGACGACGCCGAGTTCGTCATGTTGCTCCAGATGGGCGAGTACGTTTCCCGGGACCGGCACGACGTCGTGCGGCCGCCCCGCCGTCCCGATCGTGAAGTCGCTCTGCTCGTCGAGCACGACGCGACGTCGACCGGGCGCCGCTGAGGGCCGGCCGGTGAGTTCTTCGCCCTGATACAGGCGTGGTCGGCCGCGACGCCAGGTCCGCTACGGCGCCGACTGCCGGCGCCCCGAACACCCTTTCACAACGGTGACGCCGCCCGCCGCGGCCGACGGACCGTACTGCGCGGCACCGGCTGTCAGGCGCGCGATCGTGCTGTTGCCCTCTGGTTACGCGGTCCGTCCATGGCGTACGGACCGAGCGTGAGCGTCGTCCCGCCCTCGGCGGCGCGAGCGACCGGCGGGTGAACCGGCGCTGCTACGAGCCGGTGGGAGGTCCGCGTCGCGGTTTTCGGCGTAGTACGCGCGGTGCACGGTGTCCCACAGCAACTGGACCGCCACGGTGACGACGAGCGCGGTGGTGTCCTGGTCGCGGGTGGCCGGGTCGGAGACCTGGACGAGGTCGGTGCCGTCGAGCGCGGTGCGCCGGCCGGCGACTCCTGCTCGATCAGGTGCTGGGGGACGGGCCGACAGGGCTTCCTCGATCCGGCTCAATCGTGGGACGTCATTGCGGTCGAGGGTCATGGATGCACCATTCGGTCGGGTGGACTGCTGAAGGGCTGCTGCCGAGCGGAGCAGGTCGACCACGCCGTCGTGCGCCTGACACAGCATCGCGTTGCACAGCGGCCGGTCGCATCGGTGAGGGCCCCGGTGCGGGCCCTGGCCGGTGCGGCCGGACCGCCGCTCAGTGGTGGTGGACCTGCAGCATCCGTCGGGGTGTCACGGTGTCCGACAACAAATCTGATGGTGAAGTTTTGTGATCGAACCACTAATGTCTGCGATGCCGACGGTTCGGGCGGGTCACCGTCCGAGGCAAGAGGGAACCCGGTGGGAGTCCGGGACTGCCCCCGCAGCGGTGAGTGGGAACGACCGCCGTCACGAAGCACTGGGCGCGAGCGCCTGGGAAGCGACGGCCAGTAGGAGCACCAGGTCGGTGTGTGCCCGCGAGTCCGAAGACCTGCCGCCGGCACGCGCACCGCCTGGTGCGCGTCGACCGCGCTCGCGAGGAGAGAGCAAGTGTCAGAAACTCAGACCCCTGGATCCACCGTGCTCGGATATCCGCGGATCGGTCCGCGCCGGGAGCTCAAGCGTGCCGTCGAGCGCTACTGGTCCGGAGCATCCTCGGCCGAGGAGCTGCAGTCGGTGGCGGCCGGCCTGCGCCGCGGCACCTGGGCGGAGCTCGCCGGCTCGGGACTCGACTCGGTGCCGTCGAACACGTTCTCCTTCTACGACCAGGTGCTCGACACCGCGCGGGTCGTCGGCGCGGTTCCCGAGCGGTTCACCGCACTCGGCCTGACCCCGCTCGACGAGATGTTCGCGATGGCCCGCGGGCACGACGGCGTGCCCGCTCTGGAGCTGACGAAGTTCTTCGACACCAACTACCACTACCTGGTGCCCGAACTGGGCCCCGGTAGCCGCTTCGCACTCGCCGACCGCAAGCCGCTCGACGAGTTCGCCGAGGCGCTCGCGCAGGGAGTCGTGACGCGGCCGACGATCCTCGGGCCGGCCACGTTCCTCCTGCTGGCCAAGCCGGCGCCGGGCGCACCCGCCGGGTTCGTCCCGCTCGACCTGCTCGATCCGCTCCTGGACGTGTACGAGCAGTTGCTGGCCGAGCTGGCCGCGGCCGGTGCGGAGTGGGTGCAGCTGGACGAGCCGGCGTTCGTCGCCGACCGCAGCCCGGCGGAGATCGACGCGCTGGGACGGGCGTACCGGCGGCTCGGTGGGCTGACGGAGCGGCCGCGGATCCTGGTCGCGAGCTACTTCGGCGATCTCGGCCCGGCGCTGCCGGTGCTGGCCGGGACACCGGTGGAAGCGCTGGCTCTCGACCTCGTCGCCGGCCGGGCCGACACCGCGGTGGCCGTGCCCGCGCTGCGCGGCAAGACCGTGCTCGCCGGGGTCGTCGAGGGCCGCAACATCTGGCGCACCGACCTGGACGCGGCGCTGGCCATCGCGGCCACGCTGCTCGGCACGGCGGGGCGAGTCGAGATCGCCACGTCGTGCTCGTTGCTGCACGTGCCCTACGACCTCGACGCGGAGCCGGCGCTGGCACCGGAGCTGCGGGAGCGCCTGGCGTTCGCCCGGCAGAAGGTCCGCGAGGTCGTGCTGCTCTCCCGCGCCCTGCACCAGGGTCGCGACACCGTGGCGGGCGAGTTCGCCGCGGCCGGGGGAGCGGTGGCGTCCCAGCGCGACGAGCGGGTTCGGGCCCGGCTCGATGCCCTGGGCGCCGGCCACTATCGGCGGGGCACCGCGGAGCGACGTGTGGCCGCACAGCATGCGCACCTCGGCCTGCCGTCGCTGCCGACGACGACGATCGGCTCGTTCCCGCAGACCGGTGCGATCCGGGCCGACCGTGCAGCGCACCGGGCCGGCCGGCTCGACGACGCCGAGTACGTCGAACGGATGCGGGCCGAGATCGCCAGGGTGGTGCGCCTGCAGGAGGACATCGGGCTCGACGTGCTCGTGCACGGGGAGCCCGAGCGCAACGACATGGTGCAGTACTTCGCCGAGCACCTCGCCGGGTTCGCCACCACTGAGCTGGGCTGGGTGCAGTCCTACGGAAGCCGCTGCGTGCGCCCTCCGATCCTGCACGGCGACGTCAGCCGCCCCGAGCCGATCACCGTCGGCTGGTCGACCTACGCGCAGTCGCTCACCGCGAAACCGGTCAAGGCGATGCTCACCGGCCCGGTCACGATCCTGGCCTGGTCGTTCGTGCGCACCGACCAGCCGCTCGGCGAGACAGCCCGCCAGGTCGGGCTGGCACTGCGCGACGAGGTGCGCGACCTGGAGGCCGCCGGGCTGCGGATCATCCAGGTGGACGAGCCGGCGCTGCGGGAGCTGCTGCCGCTGCGCGCGGCCGAGCGGTCCGCCTACGTGGACTGGGCGGTCGATGCGTTCCGGCTGGTCACCGGGGGAGTGGCCGACTCCACCCAGGTGCACACGCACCTGTGCTACTCGGAGTTCGCCGAGGTCGTCGGCGCGATCGACGGACTCGACGCCGACGTCACCACGGTCGAGGCGGCCCGGTCGAAGATGGAAGTGCTCGCCCAGATCGGTCCCGGGGTGCCGCGCGGCCTCGGCCCCGGCGTCTACGACGTGCACTCCCCGCAGGTGCCCGACGTCGCCGAGATCGAGGCGCTCCTGCACGCGGCACAGCACTGGGTCGGGCCCGAGCGACTGTGGGTCAACCCGGACTGCGGACTGAAGACCCGCGGTGAGGAGGAGACGGTGGCGGCGCTGCGCAACCTCGTGTCAGCCGCCGCCGCTGCCCGCAGGAACTGACTCCCCTGCCGCGTGGGGGAGGGGCGCCGGACGGTCCGCCGCCCCTCTCCCACGCGTTCCCGTCCGGCCGCCGAGCCGGAGGCTGTTGGTGACAACGAGGACGGAGCTGGCGGCCATGGCCGCTCCCGCGAGCATCGGGTGCAGCATCCCCGCGGCCGCGACCGGGAGGGCGAGGATGTTGTAGCCGAAGGCCCAGGCGAGGTTGGCCTTGATGACGGTGAGGGTTCGGCGCGAGATCCGGACGGCGTCGACGGCCGCGGTGAGGTCGGCGCGGACGAGCGTGATGTCGGCGGCGGAGATCGCGATGTCGGTGCCGGTGCCCATGGCGATACCGAGGTCGGCCTGGGCCAGCGCGGCGGCGTCGTTGATGCCGTCGCCGACCATCGCGACCACCCGGCCCTCCGCCTGCAGCCGCGCGATGTGGTCGACCTTGTCCGTGGGTAGTGCGTCCGCCACGACGGTGGTGATCCCGACCGTGTCGGCGACCGCGCGAGCGGCGCCCATGCCGTCGCCGGTGAGGAGCACCGGTTCGAGTCCGAGCCGGCGCAGCTCCGCGATCGCGTCGGTGCTGGTCGGTCTGATGGTGTCGGACAGCACGAGCACCGCGCGGGCGCGGCCGGCCCAGGCCAGCGCCACGGTGGTGCGCCCCTTCGCCGCGGCCTCGGCGAGCGGCTCCTCGAAGGTGTCGGGGATCGGGATGCCGCGCTGCTGGAGCAGGGAGAGCCTGCCGAGCAGGACCTCGTCGTCGCCGATCACGCCCTGCATACCGAGCCCGTCGAGGGAGACGACGTCGCGTACCTCGGGGCCGGTCCGCCCGTCGCCGCCTGCCGCGTGGCGGGCGACCGCCTGCGCCACGGGATGCGTCGACGTATCGGCCAGCGCGCCGGCCACGACGAGCACCTCGTCGACGTTCGTACCGTCGGCCGGCACGACGTCGGTCACGGTCATCTCGCCGGTCGTCACCGTGCCGGTCTTGTCGAGCACGACGGTGTCGACCCGGCGGGTGGACTCGAGCACCGTCGGCCCGGTGACGAGCACCCCCAACTGCGCCGCACGGCCGGTGCCGACCAGCAGCGCGGTGGGCGTGGCGAGCCCGAGCGCACACGGGCAGGCGACGATCAGGACGGCCGTCGCGGCAGCCAAGGCCGTGGCCGCACCCGCGCCGGCGCCGGTCCAGAACCCCCAGGTGGCGGCGGCGAGCATGAGCACGACGGGCACGAACTCGCCGCACACCCGGTCGGCGAGGCGTTGGACGGCGGCCTTCCCGTTCTGTGCCCGCTCGACGAGGGCGGCCGTCTGCGCGAGCTGGGTGTCGGCCCCGACGCGGGTCGCCCGCACGACGAGGCGCCCTCCGAGTGCGACGCACCCGCCGATCACGTCATCGCCCGGTGCGACATCGGCCGGTGCCGGTTCCCCGGTGATCGCCGACGTGTCCAGCGCGCAGGAGCCGTCGACCACCACTCCGTCGGTGGCGACCTTCTCACCCGGCCGCACCACGAAGGTGTCGCCGACGGCGAGCCGGTCGGCCGGCACGAGAAGCTCCCGCCCGTCGCGCAGCACCCTGGCGTCCGTGGCGGCGAGCGCGAGCAGGCCGCGCAGGGCGCTGCCGGAGCGTCGGCGGGCCCGCGCCTCCAGGTAGCGCCCGGCGAGCACGAACGTCGTCACCCCCGCGGCGACCTCGAGATAGATCTGCCCTGCCGCGTCGGCCGGGGCGAGCGTGAGCTCGAAGGAGTGGGTGAGTCCGGGCAGGCCCGCCGTGCCGAACACCATGGCGTAGACCGACCAGAGGAACGCCGCGAGAGTCCCGAGCGACACCAGGGTGTCCATGGACGCGGCTGCGTGGCGCAGGTTCGCCAGTGCCGCGCGATGGATCGGCAGCGCGCCCCACACCACGACCGGCGTGGTCAGGCCGAGCGCCGTCCACTGCCAGAGCGGGAACTGGAGCGCGGGAACCATCGACAGCAGGATCACCGGCGTCGCGAGCGCCGCGCACGCGATGAGCTGCTGTCCCAGGGCGGCGAGGTCACGCTCGTGAGCGGCCTCGGCCTCGTCGTCACGGGTGGCCGGGTCCGGCTGCCAGGCCCGGTAGCCGGCGCCCTCGACCGCGGCCACGAGGTCGTCGACGGTCACCGTGCCGCCGTGCACGACGGCCGCTCGGCCGGTCGCGTAGTTGACGTTCGCCTGCACACCGTCGAGCTTGCGCAGCTTGCGCTCGATGCGCGCCGCACAGGCTCCGCAGGTCATGCCCTCGACGAGCAGTTCCGTCTCCACCGCATCGGGAGCGGTGGTCGGGAGGGTCGCCGTCATCGGCGGACGGGGCGGGGAGAGGTGGTGGTGTCGTTCATGGGGAACTCCTCGAGCGGTGCCGGCTCGGCCGTCACTGGTGGCCGTGCGTGAACGTCGACGCGGGAAGCGAGGCCTGCGGGGGTGGGGCGGGAGCGAAGATGCGGCCGGCCTGCCAGCCGCCCGCTGCGGTGAGGGCGAGCACCGCAAGGAAGGCGACGACGCGTCCGGCACTGGCGCGGGAGACCGCAGGCCGGTCCTTCTCGGTGGGGGATACGTCCACGGGGCAACCTTGGAGGCCGGGTTGCGACAAGGTTGCCAATCTGAGTCTTCTCGGCGGTGTACGCCGTTACGGCGGCGATGAACGGTTTCGCACTAGGCCGTTAGGGGTAATGCGAACGGCCGCGCGCAGGGTTCCGTCCTCAGGTTCGCCGCGGACGGGGTCGGCTCAGCCCCTCGTCGCACCAGGAGCGCCTCCAGACACGCGCCTACCCCGTGACCGTATAGATCCGGACGGTTGCACGTGGTTAACCTCTCCGTCGGTTCGGGGGCCCCCGACAGGAACGACGAGGAGTTGCGCATGGGTCCGGGTGTCGCGTCGTGGCTGGATCCCGTCCTCGGCCTGGCCTGTCTTGCCGTAGCGGCCCTCCATCTGGTCCTGCTCGGGAGGCGGCGCGCCCCGGTCGCCTCCGGTGCCCACGCCGCGATGGGACTGGGGATGGCCGCGATGTTCGTCCCGTCGGCCGACCCGCTCCCGCAGCCGTTCTGGGTCGCGATCTTCCTCCTGCCCGGCGCCTGGTTCGGCGCGGCGGCACTTCGCGAAGGGTCACTCCTGGACGAGGCGGGCCATCACGTGGTGGGGGCGGCCGCGATGCTGTTCATGCTGCTCGGCGGCCATCACCACGGTGCGCCGACGGCAGCAGCCGGACCCGTCGACCCGGCGCACGCCCACCACGCCGGCGGGAGCGGGGGAGTCCCGGGCCTGCTGGTCACGGTGCTCGCGCTGATCTTCGCGGCCTGGTTCGTCGCCGACATCGCGCGCACCGTGTTCGCCCGCACCGCGGTGCCCGTCCCCGGCGCGCCCGCCCCCGCCGGGACCACGGTGACCGCGGCGCCCGCGGCCCCGATCACCGCGTCCGTCGTGGCGCATGTGGTGATGAGCGGCGCGATGGTCGTCATGTTGCTGGGCATGGCCTGACCGACCGATGCCGTCACCCCGTCCGCCCCGCCGGCTGCTGCGCTCCGCAGTCGCCGGCGGCACCGCCACCGTGCTGGGTACGGGCGGGCACATGTTGGCCGGGGGATCGGTCCGTACCGGCATGGTCATCGCGGCGGTGGTGGTGGCCACGGGCGTGGCGTGGTCGGCCGCGGGTCGGGAGCGCGGCACGTCGGTGATCGCCGCGCTGCAGGTCGGACTCCAGCAGTTGGTCCACATAGTCCTCGCCACCAGTGGCGTCCCGACCCTCGACGGGATCCTCCCGCACGACCTGGTCCTGCACGTCCACGTCGCCGCCGGGCTGCTCACCGCGCTGGTGCTGCGTGCCGGTGAGCGGCGGATCTGGGCGGCTGCGCGCCGGGTCGCGGCCCGTGTCGTGGGCTGGTGCCGCCGGGTCGTCCTCACCGGGCGACCACGCACCGCGGTGCGCGCAGTGGTGCCCGCACCGGCGCTGCGGATGGGCGCCCAGCAGCGGTTCCTGCGCCATGCTCTGGTCCTGCGCGGCCCTCCGACCGGCACGGTCTGACCTTCACCGCGCCGATCCTTCGATCAGCGTGCCCTCCCCTGTCGTGACCGCATCGCGGTCCGACCGTTCCGGCGTGCCCAGCGTCCCCCCGCTGCCGCCCCGCTGCCTTCTCTGGAGAGCCCTGTGACCACCACCTCCGACCGGCCGCCGCCCGCGGCCGGCGACCCCGGCCGCCCGTCGACGGCCCCCGCCCCACCTCGCGCGCCCGTCCCCGCGACCCGTCAACCCCAGGGTGCCGACGCGCTGCGACGCCTGGTGCGGCGCGTGCACTTCTACGCCGGCATCCTGGTGGCGCCTTTCCTGGCGTTCCTCTGCCTGTCCGGTATCGCCTACGTCTTCACTCCCCAGATCAACGATCTGATCCATGCCCAGGAGCTGCGGGTCACTCCGCAGACCGGTCCCGTGGCTCCCCTCGACGAGCAGGTGGCGGCGGCTCGGGGCGCGTACCCGGGTGTTCCGTTGACCTCGGTGCAGCCGGCCGCGGCGCCGGACCGGACCACCGCGGTCGGGTTCACCCCGCCCGGCGCCGCGGAGGGGGAGACGCTGGCCGTCTATGTCGACCCGTACACGGCGCAGGTCACCGGTGCGCTGCCGTTGCAGGACGGGGAACCCCCCGTCCAGCACTGGCTGCGCACGCTGCACGGCGACCTGCACCTCGGCGTCGTCGGCGGCGTCTACTCGGAGTTCGCCGCGAGCTGGCTCCCGGTGCTGTTCGTCGGAGGGCTGGTGCTGTGGTTCGGAAAGCGCCGCGCGCGACGCCGTGACCTGGTCGTACCCGCCTCGACGAAGCCGGGCCGGGTTCGGGTCATGAACTGGCACGGCAGCGTCGGGATCTGGGTGACCGCCGCGCTCGTGTTCATCTCGCTGACCGGCTTGACGTGGTCGACCTTCGCGGGCGAGCGGTTCCAGACCGTCCTGACCGGACTCGGCGCGCGCACGCCGACGATGTCGACGGACTCCCTGCCCGTGCCGGCGTCAGGAGCGTCGGTCATCGGAGCGGGCGAGGCGGAGACCATCGGGCGGGCCGCCGGGTTCGAAGGTCCGCTGACCATCACCCCGCCCGCCGAGCCGGGCGAGCCGTTCCTCGTGGTGGAGGCGTCGTCCACCGTGCCCCTGCACCGCGACAAGATCGCGCTGGACCCCTACACGGGCGAGGTCGTCGAGACACTGGCGTTCGCCGACTACCCGTTCCTCGCGAAGCTGACGGCGATCGGCATCCTCGCCCATACCGGAACGCTGTTCGGGCTGGTCAACCAGCTGGCCATGACGGCGATGGCACTGGGGGTGCTCGCGATGCTGTTCTGGGGCTACCGGATGTGGTGGCAGCGCAGGCCCACCCGCGGGGGCGCACCGCGACCGCTGGAGCGGCGTGGCGTGCTGCGCGCGACGCCGCAGCCGGTGCTGTTCGCCGTGGTGCTGGTCGCGGTGCTGGCGGGCTGGTTGATGCCGGTGCTGGGCGGCAGCCTGGTCCTGTTCCTCCTCGGGGACACCGCCTGGGCGGCGATCGGCCGCCGGCGCGCTGCGGCCACCCCGAGCTGAGCTGGGGTCGCCGGGCGGGTGGGCAGAAGACCAGCGCCCACCCGCCCGGCGGACCCCTACGCCTCGCTCAGTCCCAGTCGAGCGCGCCTCCGGTCCGGTAGTCGATGACGCGGGTCTCGAAGAAGTTCTTCTCCTTCTTCAGGTCGATGACCTCGGACATCCACGGGAAGGGGTTCTCGGTCTCCCCGAAGAGGGGAGCGAGCCCGATCTGGTGGGCGCGGCGGTCGGTGATGAACCGCATGTACCGCGCGCAGGCGTCAGCGGTGAGGCCCAGCACCCCGCGCGGGAGGGTGTCGCGGGCGTAGGTGATCTCCAGCTCGCAGGCCTCGCCGAGCATGCCGCGGATCTCGTCGGCGAACCCGGGTGTCCAGAGGTGGGGGTTCTCGGTCTTGATCTGGTTGATGCAGTCGATGCCGAAGTTCAGGTGGATCGACTCGTCGCGCAGGATGTACTGGTACTGCTCGGCGATGCCCACCATCTTGTTGCGGCGGCCGAGGGACAGGATCTGGGCGAATCCCGTGTAGAACCACATCCCCTCGAACACGACGTAGAACGCGACGAGGTCGCGCAGGAACGCGCGGTCCGCATCGGGGGTGCCGGTGGTGAAGGCGGGGTCGGCGAGATTGCGGGTGTGTTCGAGGGCCCAGGCGTCCTTGTCGGTGATCGAGGGCACCTCGCGGTACATGTTGAAGAGCTCGCCCTCGTCGAGGCCGAGGCTCTCGCACACGTACTGGAACGTGTGGGTGTGCACGGCCTCCTCGAACGCCTGGCGCAGCAGGTACTGGCGGCACTCGGGGTTGGTGAGGTGGCGGTAGACGGCGAGCACGACGTTGTTGGCCACCAGCGACTCGGCGGTGGCGAAGAACCCGAGGTTGCGCGTGAGCAGCAGCCGTTCGTCGCTGGTGAGCCCGTCGCGGGAACGCCAGAGCGCGATGTCGGCCTGCATGGAGACCTCGGTGGGCATCCAGTGGTTGCTGCACGCCGCCAGGTACTTCTCCCACGCCCACCCGTACTTGAGGGGGAGGAGCTGGTTGACGTCGGCGCGGGCGTTGATCATCCGTTTGGCGTCGGCGGCGACCCGGCCGGCGCCGCGGTCGATCGCACCGAGTCCGGTGGTGACGGGCCCGGTCGTGGGGAGCTGGGTGCTGGTCACTGGCAGGCCTCGCACTCGGGGTCGTCGATACGGCAGGCGGCGCCGTCGGTGAGCGGGGGGTCCACCGGCAGTGGGGCAGCGGGAGAGGGAGCGGCGGGTACGGCGTTGAGCTTGCCGTCGGTGCCGCGCAGGGTGGACTTCTCCACGTGGCTGGCCCCCTGTGTGCGCAGGTAGTAGGTGGTCTTGAGGCCCTTGTGCCAGGCCAGGCGGTAGAGCTCGTCGAGTGCCCGGCCGCTGGGGGCGGCGAGGTAGAGGTTGAGCGACTGGGCCTGGTCGATCCACTTCTGCCGGCGCGAGGCGGCCTCCACCAGCCAGCGGGGCTCGATCTCGAAGGCAGTGGCGTAGAGCGCTCTGAGGTCGGCGGGGACACGGTCGATCTGGCCGAGGCTGCCGTCGAAGTACTTCAGGTCGGCCACCATCACCCGGTCCCACAACCGGCGTTCCTTGAGATCGCGCACCAGGAACGGGTTGAGCACGGTGAACTCGCCGGACATGTTCGACTTCACGAACATGTTGCGGAACTGCGGCTCGATGGACTGTCCGACCCCGCAGATGTTGGAGATCGTCGCGGTGGGCGCGATGGCCATGACGTTGGAGTTGCGCATCCCGTTCACGCGAACCCGCTCCCGCAGGGCGTCCCATTCCAGGGTGGTCGAGGTGTCGACGTCGAGGCTGTCGTCCTGACGAGCGTCGGCCAGCAGGGCGACCGAGTCGATCGGGAGAATGCCCTGGCTCCACAGCGAGCCGTCGTAGGTGGGGTAGCGGCCCCGCTCAGCGGCCAGGTCGC
The DNA here is from genome assembly GCF_059359135.1 of Pseudonocardia sp. OZ21. NCBI lineage: Bacteria > Bacillati > Actinomycetota > Actinomycetes > Pseudonocardiales > Pseudonocardiaceae > Pseudonocardia > Pseudonocardia sp. OZ21. Next base: position 679,836 of record NZ_JCADBN010000002.1, on the reverse strand, counting down.
TCGACGCGGCGATGGCGTGGTAGCTCAGGTGCTCCATGCTGCGGTCGGCGAAGACGACGGCGGCCTCGCTCGCGACCGGGATGCCCTGGGCGAACAGAGCGTCCTGGAAGCCCATGAGCCCCAGCCCGACCGGACGGTGCCGCAGGTTGGACCGGCGCGCCTGCGGGATCGTGTAGAAGTTGATGTCGATCACGTTGTCGAGCATTCGCACCGCGGTGCGGACGGTCCGTTGGAGTTTCGCGGTGTCGAGTCCGTCGGGGCCGACGTGGGCGGCCAGGTTGACCGAGCCGAGGTTGCACACGGCGACCTCGCCGTTGTCGGTGCCGGCGCGCGTGTTCAGGGTGATCTCGGTGCACAGGTTGGACGAGTGCACCACGCCGACGTGCTGCTGCGGGGAGCGCAGGTTGCACGGGTCCTTGAAGGTGATCCAGGGGTGCCCGGTCTCGAACAGCATGGTGAGCATCCGCCGCCACAGCTCGACCGCGCGAAGCCTGCGGAACACCCGGATCTCGCCGCGGTCGGCTGCGGCCTCGTACTCCCGATAGCGGACGGCGAACGCGGTGCCGTACAGGTCGTGCAGGTCGGGGGTCTCGTCGGGGGAGAACAGGGTCCACTCGCCGTCGGCCTCGACCCGGCGGAGGAACTCGTCGGGCACCCAGTTCGCGGTGTTCATGTCGTGGGTGCGCCGCCGGTCGTCGCCGGTGTTCTTGCGCAGGTCGAGGAACTCCTCGATGTCGATGTGCCAGGTCTCCAGGTAGGCGCAGGCGGCACCCTTTCGCTTGCCACCCTGGTTCACCGCGATGGCGGTGTCGCCGGCGATCTTGAGGAACGGCACCACGCCCTGGGACTGCCCGTTGGTGCCCTTGATGTGGGCGCCGAGCCCGCGTACCGGCGTCCAGTCGTTGCCCAGGCCTCCGGAGTACTTCGCCAGCAGGGCGTTGTTCCGGTAGGCCTGGAAGATCGAGTCGAGGTCGTCGTCGACGGTCGTGAGAAAGCACGACGACAGCTGCGGGCGGGTCGTACCGGAGTTGAACAGCGTCGGCGTGGACGTCATGAAGTCGAACGAGGACAGCAGCTCGTAGAACTCGATCGCCCGGGCTTCTCGGTCCTGTTCGTTCAGGGCGAGCCCCATCGCCACGCGCATGAAGAACGCCTGCGGCAGCTCGAAGCGCACCCCGTGCTCGTGGAGGACGTAGCGGTCGTAGAGGGTCTGGAGTCCGAGGAAGGTGAAGTCGAGGTCGCGCTCGGGCCGGATCGCACCGGTGATCCGGCCGAGGTCGAAGGTCTGCAATGCCGGGTCGGCGAGCTCCAGCACGACGGCTCGCTCGAGATAGCGCCGGAAGTACTCGGGGTAGCGGGCGGCCATCTCGTCCTGGCTCGCGTGCTCGCGATCTCCGGACAGGTGCGACAGCGCTTCGGTGCGCAGGGTGTCGAGCAGCAGCCGGGCCGCCACGGCGGAGTAGTTCGGCTCCGACTCGACGAGGCTGCGCGCCGCCATGATCGGCGCGAGTGCGAGCTCGCCTGCGGTGATGCCGTCGTAGAGGTTGCGCCGGGTCTCGGTGAGCAGCGGCTCGGCGTCGACGTCGGCGATTCCGGCGACGGCCTCGGCGACCAGGTGCTCCAGGCGTGCCCGGTCCAGCGGGCGGAGGTTGCCGTCGAGGTCAGTGACCTGCAGTACGGGCGGCGTCGGCGGCGTGACGGTCGTCCGGGAACGGGCGTGCTCCTCGCGGTAGAGCACGTAGTCGCGGGCCACCTTGTGGTGCCCGCCGCGCATGAGCGCCAGCTCGACCTGGTCCTGGATCTGTTCGATGTGGAGCGTCACCGCGCTGCCCGGTTCGGTGTGACGCAGCAGTGCGTGCCGCACCTGCGCGGTGAGCTCCTCGACAAGGTGGTGCAGCCGCGACGAGCTCGCGGTGTCGCTGCCCTCGACGGCGAGGAAGGCCTTGGACATCGCCACCGAGATCTTGGTTGCGTCGAAGGTCGACACGGTGCCGTCGCGGCGGACGACCCGCACGTCTGCGGTGGGTGGGGCGGTGGTTGTCGTGGTGGTGGCCGGTGGGGTCACAGCTCTCTCCTCGTGAGCTCGACGACCGAGCCCGGGGCCACGAGGAAGACGCATCCCGGTGCGGACGGAGGCGCGCCCGGACCGGGCACGGCGACGTCCGCCCCGGGTCCGTCCCGCGCGGACCCCGGACAGCGCGCACCGGTGGTGCGCGCGCCGATGGCAGGTCTTCGGACTCACGGGCGTGCACCTGCCGGTGCTCCTACTGGCCGTCGCTTCCCAGGTGTGGCGCACCCAGTGCTCGATGACGGCGGTCGTTCCCGCTCACCGCTGCGGGGCAGTCCCGGACTCCCACCGGATTCCCTCTTGCCCCCTCTCCACCCTGGCGGCTGGAGAGGAACCATCAGCGGCGCTGACCCTACATGTCGTGGTGGCGATGGTGATGGACCCCTACATATCGGTGTGTCGCGCGAGTGTTCTCCGGCTCTGCCGGCACCAACGCAGAGGTCCTCCACCAAAAGGCGCAACCGGGATTGGGCACCTGAGCACGATGTGTCGCGGCGCGGCCCGGGGCGAGGCTGGTCCTCATCGGACGACCGCGGTGGCCGGACGCCGTGCGATCACCCGACGATCTCCGGGCCACCTGAAGAGTGCAGGAGCAGTACCAGCAGTGATCGATGTGAAGGCACGGCCCTAGCCGGCACGGGGCCGGTCCGGCGGAGCGGACGACGTGTTGCGTCGTCGGCGGCGGTCCGGCCGGGATGGTGCTGGGGCTGCTGCTGGCCAGGGCCGGGGTGGAGGTCACGGTGCTGGAGAAGCACGGGGACTTCCTGCAGGACTTCCGCGGCGACACCGTCCACCCCGCGACCCTCGACCTGCTCGACGACCTGGGACTGGGCGAGCGGTTCGCGCGGCTGCCGCAGTCGCGGGTCACCGACGTCGTGCTGCCCGACGGGCGCGGCGGGACGCAGCGGATCGGCGACTTCGCCGCGCTCCGCCGGTGGGGTGTGCGCGACCTCGCTCGTCCGGGAGCACGGCCGCGTCGTCGGCGTCCGCCACCGCACGACGACTGCCACCGGCGAGCACGTCGACGGCGAGATCCGGGCCGACCTCACGGTGGCCTGCGACGGTCGCGACTCCGTCCTGCGCGCCGCCGCCCGCCTGCCCGTGACCGCGTTCGACGTCCCGTTCGACACCTGGTGGTTCCGCCTCTCCCGCCGGACGGGCGAGCAGGTCGGCGCGCTGACCCGCAGGCCAGGACGGGGACGCTTCGCCATCGTCATCCCGAGGGAGGGCTACTTCCAGATCGGCTACGTCGCCCGCAAGGGAACCGACGCGCAGCTACGCACCCGCGGCATCGCCGCGTTCCGGGCCGACGTGGCCGAGCTCCTGCCCGAGTACGCCGACCGGGTCGGCGAGCTGGCCTCGATGGACGACGTCAAACACCTCGATGTGCAGTTCAATCGGCTGCGGCGCTGGCACGTCGACGGGTTGTTGTGCATCGGCGACGCCGCACACGCGATGTCGCCGGTCGGCGGGATGGGGATCAACCTGGCGGTCCAGGACGCCGTCGCGACCGCGACCCTGCTGGCCGGGCCACTGCGCCGCGGCGCAGTGCGCAGCACGGACCTCGCCCGGGTGCACCGCCGCCGGTTGCTGCCGCTGCTGCTGGTCCAAGCCCTGCAACGGGTCATGCACGCCGACCTGGCCGGCCCGGTCCGGAGTGGGGCACAGGCCGGCCCGTCGGGCCGGATCCTCACCGCAGCCCGGCGGTTGCCCGTCGTCCAGGCGGTGGGGGCCTACCTCGTCGGCGTCGGGTTCCGTCCGGAGCGAGCTCCGGCGTTCGCCCGCCGCCCGCCGGTTCGATGACGCGCGCCGGCCTCACTGGTTGGCCCTGGGCAGGTGGACGAGTCCGGCGACCGCCGCTTCTATGCCGGTCGCGAAGGCAGCTCAGTCTCGCAGCTTCCCCAGAGTGGACGCAGAGGGCGAGCCCGGCTCTGCCCGATAGATCACGAGTTCCTGTCCCGGGGCGGAGCGGACGTCGAAAGTCTGGATGTGGAGTTCGAGGTCGCCTGCGACCGGGTGGCGGAAGCGCTTCGTGGTCATCCGCTGCCCGCGCACCTCGTGGTCCGTCCACATCGCGGCGAACTCGGTGTCCGAGGCGAGGAGCCCGTCGCGCACCTGCCTGATGCGAGGGTCGTCGGGTTGGGCCGCCTCCAGGAGGCGGAATCCGGCGACAGTGCTCGTGGCCACGATCTCCCAGTCGGCGTAGAGCGCGCGGGCCGCCGGCTCGAGGAACGTCGACTCGAGAAGGTTGCGGGTGGTGGGGAACCCGAGAAACAGCGCTTCTCCGAGGGAGTTCGTTGCGATCACGTCGAAGGCGTGGCCGAGAACGATCGCGGGGTGTTCGGGCCATTCGTCGATCAGGGCGGCCAGCTGCGGGTCGACGGTCGAGGCGGTGCTCGCGGTGCGCAGGGGTGTGAGCCCGGCGAGGCGGTAGAGGTGCGCGAGGCCGTGTTCATCGAGACGCAGCGCGCGACCGATTGCCTGCGCGACCTGCGGTGACGGCGACTGCTCACGTCCTTGCTCCAGTCGCACGTAGTAGTCGACGCTGACGCCCGCCAGCGATGCGACCTCTTCCCGTCGGAGCCCAGGGACGCGACGGCGATCGTTGCTCCTCAGCCCGACGTCGTGCGGTTGCACGCGAGAGCGTCGTAGGGTCAGGAATCCGCCCAGAGGCGATGACATGGTCCCGTTCTACCCCTGGGTGGGTGCCGCACACCTAGGAGAACGGCGGCGTCCCACTGAGCGGTCTGCTCCAGGACCGTGGACCACATGACGGTCACACGGGAACGACCCACGGCGACGATCGTCGTCGGTGCAGGGCCGGGCATCGGCTTGTCGGTGGCGCGGCGGTTCTCCACCGCGGGAGGCAGGGTAGGGCTGGTTGCACGGTCGGCGGACCGGCTGCGCCGGCTGGCCGTCGCATTGGACGCCGATGGCGTGGGTGTGGACTGGGAAGCTGCGGACGCCACGGACCCCGCATCCCTCCGACCGGCGATGAAACGGCTCGTGGAGCGCCTCGGCCCGATCGACGTGCTGTGCTTCTGCCCGCTTCCCGACGTCCACCTGATCCGGCCGGTTCTGGGTACGAGCGCCGAGGAGCTCATGGCCGCGCTGGCGCTGAACGTCGGCGGAGCGGCGACGGCGGTCGGCGAAGTGCTGCCTGCCATGGTCGGGCGGCGGCGGGGGAGCCTCCTGTTCACGACAGGCAGCGGGGCGGTCAGACCGTCACCCGACCGCGCTGCGAGCGCCGTCGCCATCGCGGCAGAGACCGCCTACGTCGAACTCCTGCATCAGGCGCTGACGCCGGTCGGCATCCGGGTCGCGCAGGTCGTCATCGTCGGTCCGGTGGGTGCCGGGCAGGAGCACGAACCCGACAGCGTCGCCGACGAGCTCTGGCACGTCCACGCGTCCCCAGGTCCCGCCGTGACGGTTCTCGACCACCACGCCGACTCGAAGGGAAGCACGGCATGACCACCAGATGGCTCATCACCGGCGCGGGACGCGGCCTGGGACGTGCCTTCACAGCCGCAGCGCTCGGTCGCGGCGACGCCGTCGCCGCGACCGTTCGGGACAAGTCCGCCCTCGACGACTTGCGCGAAGCCCACGGGGACCGCCTGTCCGTCCACGCTCTGGACGTCACCGATCGTGACCACGCCGGTGCCGTGGTCGCCAGGGCCGCGGCCTGGCTCGGGGGCATCGACGTGCTGGTCAACAACGCAGGCTACGGGCAGTTCGGTGCGGTCGAGGAGCTGTCGGAGTCCGACGTCAGGGCGCAGCTGGAGACCAACTTCTTCGGAGCGCTGTGGACGAGCCAGGCCGCTGTCCCGATCATGCGGGAGCAGGGTGGTGGGCGCATCATCCAGATCTCCAGTCTCGGCGGAATCGGCGCTTTCGCGAACCTCGGCGCCTACCATGCGTCGAAGTGGGCGCTGGAGGCGATCTCGGAGTCGCTCGCCCTGGAGGTCGCGCCTTTCGGGATTGCGGTGACCATCGTCGAACCGGGCGGATTCGGGACCGACTGGGCGGGAGCATCCTCCCGCCACTCATCTCAGCTTCCCGAGTACGAGCCCGTCCGCGCCGCAGCGGCCGCACGGCGTGGAGGTCAGGTGTCGGGCTCGCCAGAGCGGGCGGCTGCGGCGCTGCTGGAGGTCGTGGACAGCCCGCGCCCCCCGCTACGGGTGATCTTCGGTGCAGACGCGCTTGACATCGCCCGAGGCATCTACGAACGGCGCCTGGCTGAGTGGTCGCAGTGGGAGGCGGTCAGCAAGCTCGCTCAGGAGTGACCGGCTACCGGTTCGAGGATGATCGCTGCTCTGGCCGCCGTGGCGCCACCTCCAGATCCTGGGACCGGCTCCGACTGAGATCATCCGCGGGTGCGCGGGAGGCTACTGGGACGGCATCGCGACTTCCGGCTGCTCTGGGTGGGGGAGACCACCAGCCTCGTCGGAAGCGCGATATCGACGGTCGCGCTGCCCCTGGTCGCGGTCGAGCAGCTCGGTGCTGGTCCGTTCGCCGTCGGGGTCATCACCGCGGCGGTGTGGTTGCCGTGGTTGCTGGTCGGGCTACCTGCCGGGGTGTGGGTCGACCGGGTGATCCGGCGCCCGGTGATGCTCGGCGCCGACGTCGTGTCGATGCTGGCCTTCGCCAGCGTCCCGATCGCGGCCTGGCTCGGGGTGCTCAGCCTGGTGCAGATGGTGGTCGTCGCGCTGGTCTCGGGGGCTGCTCGTGTCGGGTTCGAGACGGCCTATGAGGCCTACCTGCCCTCGTTGCTCGACCCGGCCGACCTGTCCGAGGGCAACGCGGCGCTGCAGACCAGCAGCGCGTCCTCGCTGGTGGTCGGCCCGTCCATCGCCGGTCTCCTCGCTGCGGCTGTCGGCGCGGTCGTCGGCCTGCTGGTCGACGCGGCGACGTTCGTGGTCTCGGCGGTCTGCCTGCTGCTGATCCGCTACCGGGAACCCCCGGTCGAGCAGCGACCTCGCGCCGGGGGAGTCGCGGGGCTGACAGCGGATATCGGCGAGGGTCTGCGGTTCGTGTTCGGCGACCCGTATCTGCGCGCGCTCACGTTGTTCGGGGCGTCCGTGAACATGACGTACATGGTCTATGCGGCCATCCAGGTGGTGTTCCTGCTCGACGAGGTCCGCGTCGGCCCGGCGATCGTCGGGGTGCTCGTCGCGGTCTCCGGTGTGGGCGGGGTGGCGGGTGCACTGGTCGCCGGGATGATCGCGCGACGCTTCGGGACCGCGCGCGGCATGCTGGTCATCGAGGTCGTCGGCGCTCTGGCCGGACTGATGATCCCGCTGGCCCAGCGCGGCCCGCTGCTCGCGCTGTTCGTCGTCGGGAGCTTCGTCAACGGCGCCGGGGTCGTCGCGGTCAATGTCATCAAGTCGGCGTGGCGCCAGGCCTACTGCCCACGGCACCTGCTCGGGCGGGCGGTCTCGGCGATGCAACTGCTCAACTACGGCGCCATCCCGGTCGGCGCGCTGGCAGGCGGCGCGCTCGGCGCCGCGCTGGGAACCCGCACGACCGTCTGGGTCTCGTCCGTCGGCATGGCGGCCGGCATCGGGTTCCTGCTTGCCGGCCCGATCCGCCGCGACCGGGACCTTCCCACCGCCGCCGCGGCCGCGACGTAGCCGTTCCTCAGGCGGTCAAGCCCGCGGTGACGAAGGCCAGCACTCCTTCAGCACGGCGAGGTGACGCTGCACTGACACATGCCTCAGTCCATGGGGCGGGTGCGCTGGTAGTGGCGGCGTGCCTTGAGGCGGTTCCCGCAGACCTTCATCGAGCACCAGCGGGCGGTGTTCGGCCTGCTGCGATCGAGGAGGAACAGCCGGCACTCGTCGTTGGCACACGCCCGCAGGCGGCCGGGCATCTCCTCCTGGACCCGGCCCCACGCCAGGAGGGCCCGCGCGGACGGGCGCCGCACCTCCTCGACGTCGAGGGACCAGGCGAGCCCGTTCGGCGCGGCCTCCGGGCGCAGGCGCACGCCGGCCAGCAGCGGCGTGAGCGCATCCGCCGGCTCCGTGCCCCGGACAACGGCCTGCAGGCCGTCGCGGACCTGCCGCAGGTGGGCCACCTCCTCGGTCGACCCGACCCCGCCGTGCGCGCGCGACCATTCCTCTCCGTCGGTGGTCAGCAGGTCGAGCTGGCCGCCATCGACGACCGGAGTGCTGTTGAGCAGGTCCAGGAGCAGTGCCTCGTCCTCGTGCGCCGTTACGTCCGACATGATGCGATTCTAACCACGCTGCTCAAGTTGACAAGTTAGACACGACGGTGTGTCATCACCTCGTCGCTCTAACCGGTAAGACCAGCGAACGGAGTTAGTCATGGTCGAGGTTCACCACCGCACTGCCACCGTGGACGGGCAGCGGGTCTTCTATCGGGAGGCCGGCCCGGCCGGCGCGCCGGTCGTGCTGCTCCTGCACGGCTTCCCGACCAGCTCACGCATGTTCCGCCACCTGATTCCGGCACTGGCCGACCGCTACCACGTCATCGCCCCGGACCACATCGGGTTCGGGCAGTCCGCCACCCCGTCGCCCGCCGAGTTCGGCTACACCTTCGATGCCCTCACCGACATCACCCAGGGCCTGCTCGACCAGCTGGGGATCGACCGGTTCGCGATGTACGTGCAGGACTACGGCGCGCCCATCGGCTGGCGTCTGGCGCTGCGGCGCCCCGCCGCCGTGCAGGCGATCATCAGCCAGAACGGCAACGCCTACGACGACGGCTTCGTCCCGTCCTTCTGGGCCGGGGTGTGGGCATACACCCAGGCACCCGGCCCCGACACCGAAGGTGGGGTCCGCGGGGCGCTCGACCTCGAGGCCATCCGCTGGCAGTACCTCACCGGCGTGCGCGAGCCCGACCTCGTCGACCCCGACACCTGGACCCTCGACCACGCCGAGGTGAGCCGTCCGGGCAACGACGAGATCCAGCTGTCCCTGTTCCGCGACTACGCCACCAACCCGCCGCTCTATCCCGCCGTGCACAACTACTTCCGCACCAGCCAGGTGCCATTGCTGGCGATCTGGGGCAACGGCGACGAGATCTTCGGCCCGGCGGGAGCCACAGCGTTCGCCCGCGACCTCCCGGACGCGGAGATCCACCTCATCGCCGGCGGCCACTTCCTGCTCGAGAGCGCGCTCGACACCGCCGTCGGATACATTCGAGGATTCCTCGGCCGAACCATGGCCTCGGCCGGCCGCGCCGCCTGAACGACATGTACGACCGCGGGACCGGGGACATCATGAACGGTCGACACCGGGAGGACCGGATGGCTCGTGACAAGGCGGTCGTCGCCGTCCTGATGTTCGATCAGGCGCCGTTGTTCGAGATGTCGGTCCCGATCAGCGTCTTCGGTGTCGACCGCAGCGTCACCGGAGCCCCTCGGTTCACCGTGCTGCCGGTGGCAGGCGAGCCCGGCACGCTCACCAGCACGGGCGGGGTCAGGATGCACGCTCCCCACGGTCTCGAGGACGTGGCGACGGCGGGCATCGTGATCGTCCCGGCCTGGCGCGGCGCGATGGAAGAAGCCCCCGAGCCCGCGCTGCGCACGCTCCGCGAGGCGCACGACGACGGGGCGCTGATCGTCGGGCTGGGCAAGGGCGCATTCGTGCTGGCCGCCGCGGGACTGCTCGACGGCAGGCGGGCGGCCATCCACTGGTTCCACGCCCCCTCACTCGCGGCGTCCTACCCGGAGGTCCGGGTCGACCCGGGGGTCCTCTACGAGGACGACGGCGACGTGATCACCAGCGCCGGCACCGCCGCCGGCATCGACGCCTGCCTGCACGTCGTCCGCCGGCTCTGGGGTCCGGCCGCGGCGTCCGCGATCGCCCGCAGGATGATCGCGCCGCCGCAACGCAGCGGAGGGCACGCCCAGTACATCGACCAGCCCGTTCCCGCGCAGTCCGAGGCCGACGAACTGACCCGGGCGATGGCCTACGCCGTCGAGCACCTCGACGAGGTGCTCGACATCGAGGACATGTCCTCGCACGCCCACCTGAGCCGCCGGACGTTCGACCGCAGGTTCCGCTCCGAGGTCGGCATCTCGCCCCTGCAGTGGCTGCTGCACCAACGCGTACTGCGCGCGCAGCAACTTCTCGAGCACACCGACCTGCCGATCGACACCATCGCGCGGCAGGTCGGCCTCGCATCGGCGGTCTCCCTGCGACCGCCGTTCCACCGCTTCGCCGGCGTCGCACCGCAGGAGTACCGCAACACCTTCCGTCCGCGGGCGAGAGCGGCGGAGCCGACCCGAGCAGATCGCTAGGGGAGCAGCGCCCGCCGCCCGGGCTCGCCGCCGCGAGATCCACGGATCCGCCCTCGCGGGGGCGAACGCCCGCGTCTCGGTCTGACCGCCACGAGATCCGCTTGTTTGCCCCGGCGAGGGCCTAAGCGTGAGTCTCGCAACGATCATGGCGCGGGCCGGATCGTGAGTGGCACGAGATGCGCCTGTTCGCCCTGGCGAGGGCGGGAGCGTGGGTCTCGTACTTCTCGATCGCGTTGTGGTGAAATGCGGGATCGCGTGGCTGAAATCGATCGATAACCGGCTTGTTCGACGACTCTGAATGCTGTTGGCGCCATGGCTTCAACGGCGTGTGACGGGATCCACTTGTTGATTGCGAAAACCGGCCACCCGATGTTGTAACGTCGGTCCAGGTAGCTGCCGCAATGCGACGAATGCGTCCACGATGTCACGTGAACCCGCGATTGGCTTACGTAACGCCGAATTCGTCGACCTGGGGGAACAACGGGGGAGGGTGGCCATGTGTGGAATCACGGGTTGGGTGGCGTTCGACCATGATCTGCGTGCGGATTGGCGCATCGTCGACACGATGACCGAAACGCTGGCTTGCCGGGGCCCTGACGAGGGCGGGGTCTGGACGAGCGAGCATGCCGCAGTGGGGCACCGGCGGCTGTCCGTCATCGACCTGTCGGGCGGGCGGCAACCGATGCGGGTGGACACCGCCGACGGCTCGGTGGTGCTCGTGTACTCCGGCGAGACCTACAACTACGAGGAACTGCGGTACGAACTCGTCGGCCGAGGCCACCGTTTCGAGACCCGGTCCGACACCGAGGTCGTACTGCGGGCCTATCTGGAATGGGGCGCGGCCGCAGCCGAGCGCCTGAACGGAATGTACGCGTTTGCGGTGTGGGACTCCCGGCTGCAGCAGCTCGTCATGATCCGCGACCGGCTGGGGGTCAAACCGCTCTACTACTACGAAACCGCTGACGGTGTGCTATTCGGCTCGGAGCCGAAAGCGATTCTGGCCAACCCGCTCGCCGAGCACGTCGTGGGCCTCGACGAGCTTCGCGACATGTTCGGCCAGGTGAAGTCGGGTGTGGTCGTGTGGGAGGGCATGCGCGAGGTCGAGCCCGGCAGCGTGACCACCGTGGACCGATCCGGTGTCCGGACCTCGCGCTACTGGAGTCTGCCCACGCACGAGCACGCCGACGCCCTGGACACCACGGTCGGCCGAGTCCGGGAACTGCTCGAGGACATCGTGGCCCGGCAGGTGATATCTGACGTGCCGCGCTGCACGCTGCTGTCCGGTGGCCTGGACTCCTCCGTCATCACCACGATCGCGGCCGCACAGCTGGCACAGACCGGGGAGACCCTCCGCAGCTTCTCCGTCGACTACCTCGGCCAGACCGAGCGCTTCGTCGCCGACGCCGCCCGCGACGCTCCGGACACCCCCTTCGCTCACGAGGTGTCCGTCCACGCCGGCACCGACCATCAGGACATCCTGCTCGATCCCGACGACCTGACCGACCTCGATGTCCGGGCCGCCGTCGTGCGCTCCCGGGACATTCCCCAGGGTCTGGGCGACATGGACACGTCGATGTACCTGCTGTTCCGGCAGATCCGGGCCCACTCCACGGTTGCGCTGTCCGGTGAGTCGGCCGACGAGGTCTTCGGCGGCTACCGGGAGTTCTTCAGCGAGGACGCGCTGCGCGCCCGCACCTTTCCCTGGCTGACGAGCGTGACGCCCATGAGGGGCCTCGACACCGAGAGCTTCGAGCCCGGGCTGTGGGCCGAGCTGGATCTGGACGACTACGTCCAGGACACGTACGACAGCGCCGTCGCCGCCGTGCCCCGGCCGGCCGGCGACGACGACCTCGAGTATCGAATGCGCCAGATCAGCCACCTGTACCTGACCCGGTTCCTTCGCATGCTGCTGGACCGCAAGGACCGGTTGTCCATGGCGGTCGGGCTCGAGGTGCGAGTGCCGTTCTGTGACCACCGGCTGGTCGAGTACGTCTACAACGCCCCGTGGGCTCTCAAAACTCATGACGGGCGAGAGAAGTCCTTGCTGCGGGGCGCCGCCGGTGACCTTCTGCCCAGCTCGGTGCTGCGACGCCGGAAGGCCAACTTTCCGTCCACGCAGGACCCGAAGTACGTCACCAAGCTGAGGAACGTCTGCCGCGATTATCTCGCCGCCTCGGCGCATCCGGTTTTCGAGCTGGTCGACCGGAAATGGTTGACCGATGCCGTTGCCGACGACGCACCGACCACACCGGGAACCCGGCGCAGTCTGGAACGCGCGATCGACCTGGCCATCTGGCTCGACATCTACAAGCCGAAGTTGAAGGTCTGATCCTGCGGCTGTCGGGAGGTAAGTGTGGTCGAAAAGGATGCGTCGGGGCGGGCCACCGTGCAGGCCTGTGTCGTTTCCGTCGCCGGGTGGTCGTTCGATCTGTTCGATCTGTTCATCCTTCTGTACGTGGCCGGCCCGGTCGGCCAGGCGATCTTTCCGGCCGACCGGCCCACGCTGAGCCTGGCCGCGGTGTACGCCTCGTTCGCGGTGAGTGTGGTGCTGCGTCCGGCCGGCGCGGCGGTTTTCGGTGGGATCGCCGACCGGCACGGCCGGAAGAAGAACATGGCGCTGGTGCTGACCGGGCTGGGACTGGTCACCGCAGCGATGGGCGCAGTGCCGGCCTACCCGGCGATCGGACTGCTGGCGCCGGCGCTGTTCCTGCTGTTGCGTCTGATTCAGGGTCTGTTCGTCGGCGGGATGGTCGCAGCGACGCACACCTTGGGCACCGAAAGCGTGACACCGCGCTGGCGGGGGCTGATGTCCGGGTTGATCAGCGGCGGTGGGGCCTGCGTCGGTGGTGTGGCGGCCAGCGGGCTGTTCCTGCTGGTGTCGCACGTCTTCCCCGGTGAGGCGTTCACCGTGTGGGGCTGGCGGGTGATGTTCTTCGCCGGTCTGGTGGCCTCGCTGTTGAGCTATGGCGTGCTGCGCGGTGCCCACGAGTCCCCGGTGTGGAACTCGCGTTCCCGGGAGGAGGTAGCCAGAACCGGGCTGCCGGACCTCGTAGGCGCGGGTCGCGGCCGTGGGTTCGTGCTCGACGTCGTACTGGTCGCCGGCGCCGGTGCCCAGTACTACCTCACCTCGGGTTATCTGCCGACGCTGCTGGACACGGTGCTCGGGGTGGCCCGGTCCGCTCAGGGCGTCGTACTGCTGGTCGCCAACGTCGTCGTGCTGATCACGGCGATCGCGGCGGGGGAACTGAGCCAGTGGCTGGGACGGCGGCGCACGATGCTGCTGTTCGGAGCGGCCAACCTGGTGTTGTTGCCGCTGCTGGTGTGGATGCTGTCGCGGACCGATCCGGGACACATCGGTCTGGTCATCCTGTACGCCTCGGCGCTCGTCCTCTTCGCCAACACCGCCATCGCCCCGGTGATCGCCTACCTCAACGAGCGCTACCCGACCGCGCTGCGCGCCCGCGCGACGTCGGTCTGCTGGAACACCGGGTTCATGGTCGGTGGACTCATGCCCACCTTCCTCAGCCTGGCCAGCCCCACCCCGGCGGATGTGCCGGGCAGGCTCATCTGCTTCCTGCTGGCCGTGGTCGTCGTCTTCGTGGGCGCGAACCTGATCAGCCCTCGACGACCGGGTATCTCCAGATCCGCAACCCTCCAGGAGCTGAGCCCGACCGGTGGTCGTGTCTGACGTCCGTACGAATGTCAACTGAGGACGGTGTGGTGATGAGCGATCTGCGCTCGTGGCTCGATCTGCTCGGCGCCCGTGGCGACATCGCGCGACTCGCGGCTCCGATCGAGCCGGATCAGGAGGTCGCTGCGGTGTTGGAGCGGGCCGACGGCGCCGGGCAGTTCTGTTCGAGGACGTGGTCGGTGCTCGATTCCCGCTGGTCGGAAACACGATTCCCACTCACGATCACCTGGGGCTCGCGCTCGACTGCGCATCGGGCGATGTGGCTGAACGCTTTGCCGAGGCACTGGACCGGCCCGGTGCCTGCCCGGAGGTCGACGCTGCTGATGCGCCGGTGCTGAAGAACCGGTTCGACGGAGAGGCGTTGCTGTCGGTGCTGCCGCTGGTGCGGCAGCACGAGTACGACGCCGGCCGGTATCTGACCTCGGCGCTGGTGGCGGTCCGCGACCGTACGACGGGCCGGATGAACCTGTCGATCAATCGGATGCTGGCCACGGGCGAGCGTGAGTTGCGGGTGCTGGTGCTGCCCGGCCGGCTGCGGCGGATCCTCGCCGAGGCCGAAGCCGCCGGCGAGGACCTCGACGTCGCGCTCGTCATCGGGGTCCATCCGGTGCTGGTGCTGGCCAGTCAGTCCCCGGCCGAACGTGATCTCGACGACTACGCGGTGGCCGGGGCGCTCGCCCCGACGCCGATCGACCTGGTGGCGGCTCCGACGGTGGACGCGCTGGTCCCGGCACACGCCGAGGTCGTGCTGGAGGGTCGCTTCACGGCCGGGCAACGCGCGGAGGAGGGGCCGTTCGGTGAGTATCCCCAGACGTACGGGCCCGCGGCTCCCGCGCCCGTCATGAAGTTGCTGGGGGGTTGGCATCGCGACGACGCGCTGTTCCAGACGATCCTGTCCGGTGGCCGCGAGCACATGTATGCCGGCGGCGTACCTCGGGAGGCGCACTGCACCCGCGCGCTGCGCCGGGCCGGCCTGGACGTCGCGGGCCTGCGGCTCCCGGAGTCCGGCTCCTGCCGGCTCTCGGCGGTCGTCGCACTCCGCGACCCCGCACCGGGCGCCGTCACCACGGCGATCCTGACGCTGTTCCTCGCGGCGGAGACGATCAAGCAGGTCACCGTCGTCGACGCCGACATCGACGTCCTCGACGACGAGCAGATCGCCTGGGCCGTCGCCACGCGCGTGCAAGCCGACCACGACCTGCTCGTCGTCCCCCGCGCGAAGGGTTCCAGCCTCGACCCCTCCGCCCACGGTCCGGTGACCGCCAAGCTCGGGATCGACGCCACCGTGCCCACTGCCTCCGGCGGGGACCGGGAGAGGTACCGGCGCATGCGGGTCAACCCGTCCGATCCCGATCGCGTGCGTGCCCACCTCGCGGCGCTCGACCTCTGAAGAACGGATCTACAAGGGAAGGTCGGTTGATGAGTACTCATTCGGGTTCGTACGACTTCGTGATCGTGGGCGCCGGAACGGCCGGTTGTGTGCTCGCGTCGCGGCTAAGTGAGCACGCCGGCACGCGGGTGCTGCTCCTGGAGGCCGGGAGCCGGGACCCGCTGCCCGCCGCCGCTGACCCTCGGGCCTGGCCCACGCTGGCCGGTTCCTCGATGGACTGGGGAGGCGTGTCGGTGGAGATTCCGGACGGTCCACGGGTGTCTTTGCGGCGTGGCCGCGCTCTCGGCGGGTCCTCGGCGATCAATGCGCTGTCGTTCATCCGCGGGCACCGGGCGAGCTACGACGCGTGGGTCACGGCAGGGGCGGAGGGCTGGGGTTTCGACGACCTGCTGCCGTTCTTCAAGCGCAGCGAGCACGTGGAAGGCCGCGATCCCGCCCTGCGTGGCCGGGGCGGCCCGGTGCGGCTGTCGCCCACCTCTCCGCCACACCCGTTGTCGCAGGTCGCGCTGGAGGCGGCCCGGCAGGTCGGGCATCCCGTGGTGGACGACATCAACAGCGGGGCGGAGGAGGGGTTCGGCTGGGCGGAGTTCACGATCGTCGACGGCAAGCGGCTGAGCGCCGCAGACGCCTACCTGCTGCCGGTGCTGGAGCGGCCCAACCTCGATGTGGTCACCGACGCCCTGGCGCACCGGCTCGTCGTCAGCGGCGGGCGTTGCACCGGCGTCGAGTACTCGACCGGGTCGGAGGTCGTCACCGTCCAGGGCAGCCGGGAGGTGCTGCTGGCCGCGGGTGCGATCGGCTCGCCCCAGCTGCTGCTGCGCTCGGGCATCGGCCCGCAGGCCCATCTGCGCGAGTTCGGGATCCCGGTGCTCGCCGATCGTCCGGGGGTGGGCGCGAACCTGCACGACCACCCCGTCACCGGCGTGGTCCACCACGCACTGGCGCCCGTCGTCGCCACGGTGGGCAACGGCGGGGGCGAGGCCAAGGGCACGATCCGCACCAGCCCGGACGCGCCATGGCCGGACGTGCAGCTGTTCTGCGCGATCGCGCCGATGCTGGGCGACACGGTCCACGGCCCGTCGCGCGGCGCGGGCTACACGCTCGTGGCCTCCGTCGTGGCCCCGTTCAGCCGCGGTTCGGTGCGGCTGACCCGCGCCGCTCCCGACGCCGCCCCGCTGATCGACCTGGCCTACTACCGAGACCCCCGCGACCTCGACGCCGCGGTCGCCGGGCTGCGCGCCGCGCGCGAGTTGGGCAACGCGCCTGCCTTCGCGCCCTGGCGAGGCCAGGAGGCCCAGCCCGGCGCCGATGTGCGCGACGACAGCGCTCTGCGCGCCTACGTGCGCCGCAGCGCCCGCACCTACTTCCACTACGCGGGCACCTGCCGGATGGGCACGGACGAGGATGCCGTCGTCGACACCGAACTGCGGGTGCGCGGGGTCCACGGGCTGCGTGTCATCGATGCCTCGGTCATGCCGTCGCCGGTCAACGCCAACACCAACGCCACGGTCTACGGCATCGCCGAACGCGCTGCCCACCTCCTGCAGGCCTGATCAGCGGTCGGCTTCGGCGAGTTGCTTGATCCCCTCGAGGGTGCGGCGGAGATTGTCGCGGATGGTGAGGAAACGTCCGACGATGATCTCCGCTGCCTGATCGGGATATTGCGTCGTGGCGGCGGAGGTGCCCGACCCCTCGGTGCACATCACCATCGAATGACTGACACTGGTGCGCGTCCCGGCCAACGGCGAGAGCGTGAACCGCCATTGCGCCCATGGCTTCTCCGCGGTAAGGCCCACGTTGTAGACGAAGGCGCGGCCGGGCTCCCAGCGGACGACATGACACGGAGTCGTCCATGCCATCTCGCCGGTGGATGCGCCGAACAGGAGGTTGATGCTGGGATGCCCGGCGTCCCGGGTCATGTTGGATCCGTGGAATGTGCTGCCCAACCCCGGGGGCCGTTCCTCGTCCCAGGTCGCGGTGACAGCTTCCCCGCTGAATCTTCCGGGGAGGGTGATATCGGTGACCAACGGCCACAGCTGTTCAGGCGTGGCGTCGATGTCGAGATCCAGGCTCACCCCGCGCCCTTCACCCGGGTGGGCCCGCTCCGCCGGGGAGATCCGGCGGTCGGTGAAGCCCCAGTGGTCGACGTACGTGACGTCGGCGGCCGGCCGGCGCGGTGCCCGACGGAAACTGCCACCCGTGCTGTATGCGACCGGGAACAGAACCACCTGGGTGACGCCGTCAGGGATACCGAGCAACTCGGCGACCTCGGCTGCGCGGTGCAGATGGAGGGTCGTCCATGCCGTTCCGATACCGCGTGACCTGGCCGCGAGACAGAAGCTCCACGCGGCCTGGATGACCGAGTCGAACAAGCTCGGTCTCCCGCTGCCGTCGTGCACGCCGTAGATGGTGGCTATGACCAGTACCGGCACTCGTTCCAGGTTCTCCGCCAAGTGGATCGCCGACCGGGCGACACGTTCACCACGCTCGTCAGCCTCCGCCGCCGTGGCCGCCAACTCCGTGAGCTGCGTCATTCCCGCTGCCCGGTACAACTCGGCGATCTTCGTCTTCAGGCCCTGGTCGCGCACGATCATCCAGCGGCGGCTCGCCTGATTCGACCCGGACGGTGCCTGCTCAGCCAGATCGATCATGTTCAACAGGGTGTCGTCAGGGACGTCACGGTCGAGATCGAGGCGTTTGCGCACAGCTCGGGTGGTGCTCAGGATTTCGTCTATGGGCCTGACATCGAACTCTGTCATGTCATTCCTCGTTGTCGGAAGGTGGCCGGCCGTGACGGCTTCCGCGGAATTGCGATACGGCGACCGTTGCGTGATCTCCTGCGCGTCAGATGGCGCAGCAGCTGCTCTGGAAACGGCCTTCCGGATGATCCACGATCGGTTCCGGCCAGCTTCGGCCTGTTTCTCGTGCCCGGAAGGTGGTGCGGTAGTCCTGCGGGCTCACTCCGACGGTCCGGCGAAAGGCGGGGCGGAGCGAGACGGCGGCGGAGAACCCGACTTGTCGGGCGATGGCGTCGACCGACAGGCCGGTGTGTTCCAGTAGTTCCTGGGCACGCAGGATGCGTTGGTGCAGAAGCCATTGCAGCGGCGAGATGCCCGTCGCGGCCCGGAACTGCCGGTCGAAGGTGCGCCGGCTGAGGTGCGCCCGGGCAGCCAGGGTCTCGACGTCGAGGGCCTCGCTGAGGTGTTCCAGGGCGTAGGTCATCACCTTGCCGAGGTCATCGGAAGGGATGTCGGGAACCGGGTGGCGGATGTACTGGGCCTGGCCGCCGCTTCGGTGAGGTGGCACGACCATCCGGCGGGCGATGGCCGTGGCCGCTTCCGCTCCCCAGTACCGGCGCACGATGTGGATGCAGGCATCGAGTCCGGCCGCTGTGCCTGCACTGGTGACGATGTCGCCACCGTCCTCGTACAAGACGGTCGGGTCGACGGTGACCTGGGGACACACGGCCGCGAGGACCGGGGCGTGGTACCAGTGGGTCGCCACCCGTCGACCGTCGAGCAGTCCGGCGGCCGCCAGGACGAAGGTGCCCATGCACAGGCCCACGATCAGTGCCCCGCCCTCGTGCGCCTCACGTAGTGCCCGCAGCGCTGGTTCGGGCGGGCGTTCCTGGGAGTTCCTCCATGCCGGGACGATCACGATCCCGGCGTTCTGCAGTGCCTCCAGATCATGGGGAACCCGGAACTCGATGCCGCTGGTGGTGGTGAGCACGCCCGGCTCCCCGCGTACCGGAATGAGGGTGAACCGCGGCGCGCCGTTGAGCGTGCGATCGACTCCGAACACACTGACCGGCACCGACATCTCGAACATGGGTGCCCCGTCGAACATCAACACTGCAACGGTGGCTCGGTCACGAGTCATCGCTCGTCGAATACCTGAACGGTGCGGAGTGCCCAGCGGCCCGTGGTCGCCATCCCGACCACGAACAGCACCAGGCCGGTCGCAGCCATGATCAGCCAGCCGAGATGTGCCGCTGTGACGAAGCCGGTCGACACCGGCCCGACGATGCGTGCGGTCACCACCGAGCCGAGCACCGCCACGCCCAGCGTCGCGCCCACCTGCCGTCCCGCGGACGCCACCGCTGCCGCGACCCCGGCCTGCGACGGAGGCATTCCCGAGACGGCTGCAGTGGTGATCGCGGGGTTGATTAACCCGAACCCGAGCCCGAACACGGCGTAGGCGCCCGCCAGCTGCCAGAGCGGCGAATGCCCGGTCAGCTGCGCGAGCATGAACGAGCTCACCGCCATCGCCAGGGCTCCGACCGTGACCGGGATACGGGGGTGGTTCCCGCCGATGCGTCCTGACACGGGGGCCAGCAGCGCGATCATGATCGCCGCCGGAAGGGTGAGCAGGCCTGCGGACAGCGGGGACAGTCCCCGCGCCTCCTGCAGGTAGAGCGCATTGAGGAAGAGGAACCCCGCCACGGTGCCGTACGAGCCCACGGCGATGAGCGTGGCCCCGCTGAAGGGAACGCTCCTGAAGAACCGAACGTCCAGCAGCGGGTGGTCCGTGCGGAGCTCGTGGCGGACGAACGTGATCGCCGATACGACCGCAACGACGACGCAGCCGATGATCCACGGCGAGCGGATACCGAGCTGCGGCGCTTCGATGATCGCGTAGGTCAGCGTGGCGAGCAGTGCGATCACCAGCAGCTGCCCGATCGGATCGAGCTGCCGTGCCCGTGCCGCGCGGGACTCCGGCACGAACCGTGCCACGAGAACCACGGCGGCGAGCGCGATCGGCACGTTGATCCAGAACACCGACCGCCAGCCGTCGACGTCCACCAGAACGCCGCCGAGAATCGGCCCGAGCGCCCAGCTCAGCCCGGCCACGGAGCCCCAGATACCGATGGCCCTGGCGCGCTCCCGGCGTTCGGTGAACGTGTTCGTGATGATCGACACCGAGGAGGGGTTCAACATCGACCCGCCCACGGCCTGCAGCATCCGGAACGCGACCAGTAGCTGGACGCTGGGGGCGATGCTGCAGAGCAGCGACCCCAGGCCGAACAGGACCAGTCCGATCTGGAACACGCGCTTCCTGCCGATCCGGTCCCCGATGGAGCCGGCGAGCAGCAGGAGGCTTGCCAGCACGACACTGTAAGCGTCGATCACCCACTGCAGATTCGACACCGAGGCCTGCAGTTCATGACCGATCGATGGCAGGGCCAGGTTGACGATGGTGTTGTCCAACCCCACGATGAACAACCCCGTGCAGGAGATGGCCAGAATCACCAGCTTGCGACGCCGCCCCAGCCCGGACTCGTTCTCCTCACGAGCTCGGTCCAACGGTGTCGAGCGGGTCCGCGTGTTCACTGTCCGGTCACGGGCGCTGCGGCACTGCTCACGGTAACGGTGCTGGTGAGGTGCTTGGCGAGGCCGGCGGCCTCGTTCCGGATCTCGGGGACGGCTATGGCTTCCCAGTTGGAACTCTTGGTGGGCGGACCCACGCTGTACATGCCCGGCACGACGTCGCCGCGGCTGTCGAGAAGCTCGCCGTGCTCGGTGCACGCCAGGCCGAGGGCGAGCGGATCCGGGGCGATGGTGTCGCGGTCGAGCAGGGCTCGCAGGAGCGGGTTGGTGGTCATCGTGATGTCGCTGAGCGGCCCCGTGCAGTTCACGAGGGCCTCGGCGTCGACCGTGGTGTTGGTGAGGTGCACGCGGCAGCGGGTGCCGTGGTCCTCGACGGACTGGAGGCCGCCGCCGTGGAGGGTGAGCCGCCCGGCATCGCGGTACTCCGCGATCCGAGCAGCGACCTGGGGGGCCATCCGGTTGCGGTGCAGGTGCCAGGTGTGGACGTATGCGGAGAGGAAACGCCGGCGCTGGCTCTCGTCGAAGCGACGCCAGATCGACTGGGACTGCGGGCGCAGGCCGTCGACGACTGCGCGCCAGTCGACACCCTGCCGCTCGGCTTCGGCGATCTGCTCATGGACCAGCGCGGCGACCTCGTCCGCAGCCAGCGGGCCGGACGGAATCCGGGTCGACCACTCGGGCATTGCCTGCTCCACGTGGGCGCGCGGAAGCTCGCCGCGGCGGCTGACCATCACCACCCGGCGACGCGGGGAGTCGTCCAGGAGCGTGATGGCAGCGTCGACCGCGGTGAGTCCGGTGCCGACGAGGACGACTGTCGCGTCGTCGGGCACGCGTGCGAGCGCCTCGAGATCCCAGGGACTCTGCACATGCCACGAGGCGTCGGGAACCGGTCCCGCTGCGGATGCCAGCCGGCGGGGGGCGGCGACGCCATAAGCGAGCACGACGGAGTCCGCCCGGGCGGTCGTGCTGTCCGTGATGATCTCGAAGCCACCATCGCGGGCCACCACGTCCTCGACCCGGGCGTCGACGATGGTCAGGCGGTCGTCACCGAACTGGGCGACCAGATCTCTCAGATATTCGCCGTAGACCATCCGTGGCAGGAAGTCGGTGGGCTTCCACCCGCGGCCGGCCCGCCGGGCCCAGTTGGCGAAGTGGTCAGGCTCATCCGGAAATGCGCTCATGGTCTGCGCGCGGAGGTTGAGCAGATGCCGCGAGTCGGTCGTGCCGTGGGCGACGCCGAGATGCCGATGGCTCGGGTCGGCCTCGAACAGCAGGATCCGCAGGCCGGGGTCACTGTTGGCGCGAAGCAGATGAACTGCGGTGAGGGTCCCACTCGCACCCCCGCCGACGATCGCCACTGTGGCCGGTAGCCGGCCTGCATCGTTCAGATCGGTATTCACCATGTCACTCACGCTGCACCTCATGATCCGGGGGCCTGATACTCATATCGGCCCGCATCGTTGACTGTCGTATTCCTGCAGCGGGCGACCATGACCGCGTCATATCTCGACAGTGCGCCGAGCCTCCGGTTCACCGTGAGGGACATCCAAGCTGAGTATCGATTGATTCCGGCCAGTCGTGGCCAGGTTCTGTCGCGCTGGGCGCCGGTGCTGTAGACGTGCGCTTTGGGTCGATGATCCACGAAATCGGGACTTGGTGGGAACGGGTCGGTGGGCCCGGCCGCTCGCGGTGGCTTGAATCGATCGATGGTTAGCTTCCACGCCACTCACACCCCTGTCGCCGACAGGGCAGTATGAATGCATGACTGCATCTTCCTCATCTGCTCCGGCCGCCATCGCGGACGCGAACGCATCGATCACAGTTCAGCTGATCGGTGGCCCCACGGCTGTGATAGAGATCGGCGGAGTGCGGCTGGTCACCGATCCCACATTCGATCCTCCCGGTGACCATCCGGTCGGGCAGCGGAACCTGCTCAAGACGACCGGGCCGGCGGTGCCGGCGGATTCGGTGGGCCGGGTGGACGCGGTGCTGTTGTCACACGATCAGCATCCGGACAACCTCGACGACGCCGGGCGCCGGTTCATCGGCGACGTGCCGCTGGTGCTCAGCACCGCGGCCGCGGCCGAGCGACTCGGCGGTGTCACCCGTGAACTGCCTCTGTGGCGCAGCCACGTCATGTCGCGGCCGGACGGCGGGGAACTACGGATCACCGGGGTACCGGCGCAGCACGGTCCCGCGGGCACCGAACACCTGACCGGAGAGGTCCGTGGCTTCGTCCTGTCCGGGGCCGGGCTGCCCACCGTCTACGTGAGCGGTGACAACGCCTCACTCGCGGTCGTCCGTGACGTCGCCGATCATGCGGGCCCGATCGACGTCGCGATCATCTTCGCCGGCCGCGCACGCAGTCCGCTGATGGATGCCTATCTCACCTTCAGTGGTGACCAGGCCGCCCAGGCGGCCGAGATCCTCGGCTCTCCGACCGTGATCCCGATCCACCTGGACAGCTGGCAGCACCTCACGCAGGAGCCGGACGCGATCCTGTCGGCCTTCGCGCAGCGGGGGCTGAGCGACCGCTTGCTCGTGCTCGAGGCCGGCGAGTCCACGACGGTGTCGATCCCGCCCTCGCCGTCGGCCGACGCGTGAGGCGATGACGGACGTCCCACCGGTCACCCTGGACGACGTCCTCGGCGCCGCCGCCCGGCTCGAGGGTGTCGCGCACTGCACGCCCGTGCTGCGCTCGCGCACTTTGGACGAGCTTGTGGGCGCTGAGGTGTTCCTGAAGTGCGAGAACGTTCAGCGCGTCGGCACGTTCAAGTTCCGTGGCGCCTACAACGCCGTCTCTCGGCTGCCGCGCGAGCAGTTGGCCACAGGCGTCGTGACCTACTCCTCGGGCAACCACGCTCAGGCCGTGGCCCTGGCGGCGCGAGAACTGGGCACCACTGCCGTGATCCTCATGCCCGAGGACGCCCTGCCGTCCAAGATGGAAGCGACGGCCGGTTACGGCGCCGAGATCGTCACCTACGACCGCTTCACCGCGCGGGGCGCAGCGCTGGCCGCAGAGCGGGGTATGACCCTCGTCCCGCCGTACGACGATCCCCACGTGATCGCCGGGCAGGGCACCGCAGCCCTCGAACTCCTGCAGGAGACCGGGCGGCTGGACATGCTGGTGGTGCCGGTCGGCGGTGGCGGGCTGCTGGCCGGCAGTGCCAACGTCGCCGCGGGCCTGTACCCGGGCCTGCGCATGATCGGTGTCGAACCGGAGGCGGGGGACGACACCAGGCGCTCCTTGGAGGCGGGCCGCCTCGTGAGAATCGACGCGCCACGCACCATCGCCGACGGCCTGGCCGTGCCCACGCCGGGTGCGCTGACCTTCTCCGTCAACCAGCGTCTGGTCGAGGCCATCGCGCTGGTCACCGATGACGAGATCCGCCAGGCGATGCGCTTCGCCTTCGAACGGCTGAAGATCGTCGTCGAGCCGAGCGGCGCCAGTGGCCTGTCGGCCTTGCTGGCCGGGCGAATCGAGCACCTACCCGGGCGCATCGGCGTCGTCATCTCGGGCGGCAACATCGACGCCCGGCGCTTTGCCGAGCTGTGCGGATAGTGAACGGGGCGGCCAGAGCAACCCGATCGCCGCCGGGAGCGGTCGGCGCGAGCGTTACGGAGAACAAGACGGTCGAGAACATGGAGCGGCCCTTCGAGGCCGCCAAGTCTCGTGGGTACGAGGTGTTCATCTCGCCGCACTACTTCTATCCGACCGACAGTGGCTGGATGATGAACGGACCACTCGAGACCGCTGAGTTCGAATCTCGTACATTCGCGCGGAGTGGACAGCTCGACCTGAGCGGGTTCGTGAACTCCGGCGCGGACCGGCTGGACCGTTTCAAGCGCTATATCGACGATGGCAAGACAATTGTGGCCAGTCCGCACAAGGTGTTCGGGCCGCAGACCAACGACGTGGTCCTGCAACTGCGCAAGCGGGGGATCGGCAAGATCCTCCTCGGCGGCATGCTGGCCAACATGTGCGTCGAATCCCATATGCGCGAATTCATCGAGCGGGGCTTCGAGGTTGCCATGCTCAAGGATGCGACCGCTGGGCCCCGGCATCCGCTCTGGGGCGACGGCTATGAGGCCGCGATCGTCAACTACCGATTCTTCGCCCACGAGGTGCTGTCCACCGATGAAGCGGTCGGTCGCATGCGCTGAGGACCCGGCGGATGGCTCGTTGGTTCACATGAAGATGTGTGTGTGGAGGGCGTCGAAGACGTCGGCGTTGAGTCCGGCGGTGTCGGCCGGTGCGTCGTGCCGGCGTTCGATGGCCGTGCGCGGCTCGCCGAGCAGCGCCGGGTCGCGTCTGCCCTGGTGTTCGAGGTGGACGACTCCGAACGCCACACGACGTGCCTCGTCGACCCGGGCGAGGCGGGTGACCCGATCTCGGCACCTCACCCATGATCTCGGCCTGGGGGCGCAAGCCCTGAGCGCCACACGGTGAGCGGTACCCGTCATGCGGGCGACGCACCGCCGGTGCCGTCAGTGACCGCCTGGTGGCTGGTGGCCGGAGGTGTCGGAGTTCGCTCTCCGGATCCGACGAAGGGCGAATGCGCCGCCCACCAGCGCCGCGACGAGCACGGCACCGGCGGCGATCCAGCCCGCGGGCGAGATCGCGAGGTGGGTCGCGGTGTCGACGGGCGCGGCAACCGGTTCCTGCGGCGCAGCAGGAGCGGGCGACCGGTTCTCACCGAATGGTCCCGCCGCTGCGTCGCCGGAGGCGGGGTCGTAGCGGGGACCCGGTTCGACGGTTCCGGTGACGGAGATGTCCAACCGCACCGGTACCGGAACGGCGGAGCGGGTGTCCTCTGCGACGGGGCCCACCTGGACGGCGATGTAGTACCAGCCCGCGACACTCTGGGTGCGTACCGTGTTCGCGTCGGCGGCACGGTTGTTGTAACGGACCGGGGCCGTGGAGATCGTCGGCAGCGTGAAGTCCTTGCCCGTGTAGACCATGCGTTCCGAGGAGATCTCCTCCCGGAACGGTGTGTAGAGCGTCGTCGACAGCGGTGAGATGTTGGCGAGGCCGGAGCCGGGTGTCTCGCCGAAGTGCACGCGGTAGGCGAGGCCTTGGCCCCACTGCAGCTTCACGCGGTAGAAGACGAACTCGCTGCGTTGGAGCGCGTCCGTGTAGGTGCCGGAGGCGTCCAGGGTGCCTGCCACGTTGAAGGATCCGCCGCCGACCACCGGCGTGCTCGGGCCGGTGGCCGGAACGAGCTCTGCGGGCGGCAGGACGGCGACGGGCCCCGTGTCGACGGCTGCGGGCTCGACGCCGACGAGAAGCTCGATCGGCATCCGCTCCGGGACGCCGAAGGACACCGTGTGCCATTCGACGGCGAAGTAGTAGCGTCCGCCGCCCTGGCACCGGTCATCGCCGGACTCGTTGCGGCTCTCGGTCGCCCCGTCCCACGTCGAGGCGACCGTCAGCGCCTCGCCGTCACTGGAACTGAGGGACTGCGACACCTCGGAGTTGAGGCAGTCGGAACCGTCGATGCCGTGGACGTCCAGGTGCAGCGCGTTGTTGTCGTCGGTCCGCGGAACGTTGCGCAGCGGCGGGTAGGAGACCGTGGCGCTGAAGTAGGCGGTGGCCCCCTGCGGCACGTCGACGGCGTAGAAGCGCTTCTCCTTCTGGCCGATGGTGTCGAGGTACTGCCCCGGCAGCGCAACCGGAGCGGTGTCGTGACCAGGGGTTCCGGTGATGGGGCTGCCCGCCGGTTGGTAGTTGCGCAACGCGGTGGCGGTGACCCGGGGCAGCACCCGTTGCAGCGTCTCGGCGTCCGGTGCGTCGCTGTAGGTGCCGCCGGTCGCCTGGGCGACGCAGCTGAGCTGGGCGCGGGCGACGCTGTCGACGCCGAACCCGACGGTGTGCACGACGAGGTCCACGCCCTGCCCGGCGAGTGTTCGCACGACGTCGCACGGCTGCGGGGGTGCGCACGTGTCCTCGCCGTCGGAGACGAGCACGATCGAGCGGGGGCCTTCCTGGGGCAGGGACTCCGCCGCCACCTCCAATGCCCGTCCGATGGGAGTGAAGCCGCGCGGGGTGAGGCCGTCGACGGCTGCCCCGAGAGCCGCCTTGTCGATCGGGCCGGCCTCGCGCAGGACCGTCACGTCCCGGCAGCCCTGTTCGCGTTCGGCGTCGGAGTTGCCGGTTGAGGTGCCGTAGGCGGCGAGCCCGACCGATGCGCCGGCCGGGGTGGCGTCCACGAGTGTGTGGACGGCCCGCTTGGCGGCCTCCATCTTGGTGCCGCCGGACGGGTCCGCGCCCGTCATCGAGCCCGACGCGTCGAGCACGAGCATCGTCGGCGCGAGTTCGGCCTGGTCGGGACGCTCCTGCGCGAGGGCGCCGGGCGCCGGCACGAGGAGGCAGAGCCCCACGGTCAGCGCTGCGAGCATGATCCGGGTCGACTTCGTCATCGCGTCTTGTTCGCCGTTCGTGGGTCGCCGGTCGTCGTTCGCCGGTCGCGCCGCCAGTGGTCACGTTCCGTATGAATTGGCCGAATTGATCATCTTGACCGTATCGGCATCGCCTGCGGGGCAAGCGGGGAGGGCTCGGCGGACGTCGCCGGGGTGACGTGTGGCGCCGGGGAGAACCGGCCGTGTCGACCGGCGCGGACGCTCCCCGCGGACGGCACCGGCCGGGTGGTCACACGAGTTGGGGCTTGGAGTGTGTCGGCGGTCTCCCGCGGCATCGAGGCATTCGCCACGCGCGACGAAGCGCTCAAGGGCACGATCTCGCCCGGCAAGCTTGCCGACCTCGCCGTGCTCTCCCTCGACTACCTGTCGGTCGACGCGGAACAGATCAAGGACATCGAGGTGGTCCGGACCGTCGTCGGCGGCCGGCTCGTCTTCGAGAGATAGCGGTCCTAACACGCAACCTGCCCGATCCGCGGTTCATGGTTGGTCGTAGTGGCCAGCGGCGATGTCGTCCAGGAGGGTGGGGCCGGTGCGCTGCCAGCCGAGCAGGTCACGCGTGATGGTGCTCGTGGCGGGAGCGTCGGCGGCCAGGAACCGGCCGACGAACGGGATCTCGTCGGCGATCTGTTCTGCTGGGGCGGACTTCGCCGGCACGTCGAGGCGGCCGGCCAGTGCTTCGATGATCGTCCGGATGGGCACGCCCTCCTCGGCGCAGGCGTGCAGGATCGTGCCGGCGGGAGCCTTCTCGAGACCGAGCCGGACCAGGCGTGCGGCGTCGGACCGGTGGACGGCGGGCCAGCGGTTGCCGCCCTCGCCGGGGTAGACAGCGGCTCCGCGTCGTCGGGCGGCTCGGGCGACGATGGAGATGAAGCCGT
The DNA here is from genome assembly GCF_059359135.1 of Pseudonocardia sp. OZ21. NCBI lineage: Bacteria > Bacillati > Actinomycetota > Actinomycetes > Pseudonocardiales > Pseudonocardiaceae > Pseudonocardia > Pseudonocardia sp. OZ21. Next base: position 651,802 of record NZ_JCADBN010000002.1, on the reverse strand, counting down.
GGTCACCTTCGCCGTGGACGGTCGGTGCGAAGCGGGCGGAGATGACGCGTACGCCTCGGGCGGCGAAGGTCAGCGCGAGATTCTCGGCGCCGCCGCGCGGTGAGTCCGGGCCGACGGCGGGACTGAGATCCCGCTCTGTCAGCGGGCGTCCCAGGCCGGGCAGAGCGAGCCCGGCAGCGAGAACGAAGGGCCGGTCGGACCCCACGAGCGTGTCGCCGATGGTCTGGACCGCGGCCCGTTCGGCGCGGTTGGAGACCTCGGGCTGGGCCCAGTCGTGCTTGTTCGCGAGATGGACCACGCCGTCGGCCGCCTCCGCGGCCTGGCGGATCTGGTCGAGGTCGTCGAGGTCACCGCGATGGACGGCCGCTCCGAGCTGCGTGATGACGGATGCCGATGCCTCGGAGCGGGCCAGCCCGGTCACCTCGTGACCTGCGGCGGTGAGCTCGGCGACGACGGCGCGGCCGATGAATCCGGATGCTCCGGTGACGAAGACGTGCACGATGCGCTCGCTCACATTGCTGATGTCAGATGCTGACATCGTTGAGCGTAGCGCTGATGTCGGTGGCTGTCATCACGTGGTCGTCCCGATACGATGCGGACGTGGCACGGTGGGCCCCCGGGGCGTCGGAGCGTCTGCGGATGGCGGCGATGGAGCTGATCGCCGAGCGTGGCTTCGAGGCGACCACGGTGGCCGGGATCGCCGAGCGGGCCGGGGTGACCGAGCGGACGTTCTTCCGGCATTTCGCGGACAAGCGCGAGGTGCTGTTCGCGGGCGAGGAGCAGCTCACAGCGGTCTTCGTGGGTGCGATCGCCGCTGCGCCGGCAGACGCGTCCCTCACCGGCCTGCTCATCGCGGCGCTCGACGCCGGGGGAGGGGCCCTGCAGGACGCGCGCGGCCGGGACCTCGCCCGCGTGCGCAACGAGATCATCACCGCGAACGAGCAGTTGCAGGAACGCGAGCTGCTCAAGCTGGCGAAGCTCTCCCGCGCCGTGACCGCCGCGCTCGTCGCACGCGGGTGCGCGGATGTGCCCGCTCGCCTGGCGGGCGACCTCGTCGCCTCCGTGTTCAGCACGGCCTTCGTCCGGTGGGTAGCCCCCGATCAGACCGCCGACCTGGTGGAGCTGCAACGAGAAGGTCTTGCCGTGATAGGCGATCTGGCGCGCGTCGAAACCGTGTGACGCGACGGCGACACGAGCCTGCCGGTGACGCTTGCGCTCCGATCGCAGGTGGATAAGGTTAGTCGAACCTAAGTCACGGAGGATTTGTGTGATCTCGCCGTCCCACCGGGCCCCGATCCTGCCGAGCGTGCCCGCACCGTGCTGTCGAACGCCCCTACGTCGGTGCTGGAGGTAGGAGGCGACCTGACTGCTGTTCTCGATGTCGTCGCCGTCGACACCGATGGTTCCCTCGTTCTGCTGGTGACGGAAGACGGGCCGCTCGCGGCCCGGGTGGCCGGGCGGACCGTGCCCGCCACCGTCCGCAGTGCGCTGGTGAGCCCGGTGTCCGGCCCGGACCGGCGGCTCGACTCGGTGACCGTGCACGGCATCGTCGAGGCCGCCGACGACGTCGGGGTCGCGCTGGAGGTGCTGCTCGCGGCCTACCGGGACGAGTCGGCCGAGACCGTGCTCCGGCCCGATGCGTCCACGCTGCTCCGGGTCACGGTGGCCCAGGTGCGGCTGGACGGCGAGCCGGTCGATCCCGACGCCTACGCCCGCGCCATTGCCGACCCGCTGGCCGCCGGTAGCGACGAGGTGGTCGCGCACCTGGTGTGTGCCCACCCGGAGCAGGTGCTGCAGCTCGCCCACCTGCTCGAGCCCGACCTCGTACGGGGCGCGCAGGCGGTGGCGCCGATCCGCGTCGACCGGTTCGGGCTCACTTTCCGCGTCGAGACCATGGCTGGTTCCCAGCTCACCCGACTGAACTTTCCGGCGGCCCTGCGCGGCCCGGCGGAGCTGCCCGCAGCGATGAGGGAGTTCCATCGCCGGGCCGCGCAGGTGACGGACTGCCCGTTCACCGGCGAGCCGCGCACCGGGTGACCGTTGTCGCCGACCGCGCTCGGGCGGTGACGCGGCCCGTTACGTGACCGGGGTAAGCAACGGCTACCGCGAGATCAACAGGCCGACCACTACTGCCCGTCGGGCACGTTGTTCTTGATCTCGTCGTAGCCGGCCGTGGTGGGTGGCTGGGTGGGGGAGTAGATCACCCGGATCACGCCCGACGGGAACGTCTCCGTCGCGGTCACCGTCAGGTGGTAGGGCGCCTCGCCGTCGTCGAAGAGCCTGCGGCCCTTGCGCGCCGCTACCGGATGCACCAGCAGGCGGATCTCGTCGACCAGTCCGGCGGCGAGCAGTTGCTGCACGACGGAGATCGAGCCGGGGATGAGGATGCCCCGGACGTCGGCGGCGGCCTTGAGGGCGGTGACGGCCTCGACGAGGGTGCCGTCGATCAGTTCGGAGTTGCGCCAGGAGAACTCGAGGGGCTGGCGCGAGACGACGACCTTGCGCGTGTCGCCGAGTTGCTTGGCGAACGGTGCGTCCTCCCCGCCGGCGTTCTCGCGGTCGGGCCATGCTCCGGCGAAGCTGTCGTAGGTCTCGCGGCCGATGAGCAGCACGTCGGCGGTGTCGTAGTCCTCGCTGACAGCGCGGCCCATGTTGTCGTCGAAGTACGGGAAGTGCCAGTCGGGGTCGATCTCGGCGACGCCGTCGGCGGAGGTGAACAGGGTGGAGACGACCTTCGTCATCGTGGTTCCTTCGCGTCGGTTGATGTTCGACGGGTAGACCGGCGCCGGCGCCGGAACTCATCTGTCCGGCGCGCCGCCCTCCCGCCGTCGAACGCGCAGCTGTTCATGATCGCGCCTGAACCAGTGCACGCTCGCGCCGGATCGGCCTACTTGGGTGACCCTTGACCTCCGTCGCAGCCTGGCGATATATTGCATATTGCATCCGACGGCCGACATCGAGCCGGGGTGCAGCCCGCACCGCACCCGCTCGTGGACGGCAGGCGGCGGGCGCTCTCTCACACCCAGGAGGAACTTGCATGGGCCACATCACGGTCGGAACCGAGAACACCACAGACGTCGAGATCTACTACGAGGACCACGGCTCCGGGCAGCCGGTCGTGCTGATCCACGGCTACCCCCTCGACGGGCACAGCTGGGAGCTACAGGCGCGGGCGCTCCTGGAGGCCGGCTATCGGGTCATCACCTACGACCGCCGCGGGTTCGGGCGTTCCAGCAAGGTCGGCAGCGGCTACGACTACGACACCTTGGCGGCCGACCTGAACACGGTGCTCGGCGCGCTGGACCTGCGTGACGTCGTCCTCGTGGGCTTCTCGATGGGCACCGGCGAGCTCGCGCGCTACGTCCGCAACCACGGCCACGACCGCATCGCGAAGCTCGCGTTCCTCGCGTCGATCGAACCGTTCCTGCTGCAGGCCGACGACAACCCCGGTGGCCTGCCCCGGGAGAACTACGACGCAGCCATCGCGGCTGCGCGCGCCGACCGGTTCGCCTTCTTCACCCAGTTCTACAAGGACTTCTACAACCTGGACGAGACCCTGGGCACGCTCGTCAGCGAGGAACGTCGTGCGTGCGAACTGGAACACCGCAGCCGGCTCGGCCCCGGTCGCGGCGTGGGCGGTGATTCCCGCCTGGATCGAGGACTTCCGGCCCGACGTCGAGGCGGTGCGGGCCTCGGGGAAGCCGGTGCTGATCGTCCACGGCACGAAGGACAACCTCCTCCCGATCGACGTGACCGGACGCCCGTTCCACACGGCGTTCCCGGAGGCCGACTATCTGGAGATCGAGGGCGCGCCCCACGGGCTGCTCTGGACCCACGCCTCCGAGGTCAACGACGCGCTCATCGGGTTCGTCGCGAAGTAGGCGGATGCAGCACTGCGCCGGCGGCCACGGGGGAATACCAGCCTTCTCGGCGCGACTTGTCACGGGGAGTTCGACAGGGCGCATGAGAGAGTTGGTCATGGCTGCAGTGGGCAGGCCTCGACAGTTCGATCTCGAGCGCGCGCTGGACGCCGCGCTGGAGGTGTTCTGGCAGTACGGCTACGAGGGCGCGAGCCTCACCGACCTGACCACCGCCATGGGTATCAACCGCCCGGCTCTCTATGCCGCGTTCGCGAGCAAGAAGGACCTCTTCTACCGCGCACTGGACCGCTACTACGCCGTCGACGCGGTCCACACCTTCCAGGCGCTGGAGGCGCCGACCGCGCTGGAGGTCACGCGGCAGTACCTGCTGCGCAGCGTGGAGCAGCTGACCAACCCGAAGCGTCCGATGGGCTGCTTCGTCCTCCAGGGCGCCTTCGTGTGCGGGCCGGAGAACCGCGACATCGCCGAGCACATGGTGGGACTGCGCCTCGCGGCCGAAAGCGCCCTCCGCCAGCGGTACGAACGGGCGCAGGGCGAGGGTGACCTCGCTCCGGACGAGGACCCGGCGGCACTGGCCCGCTTCATCAGCGTCGTACGACACGGTCTTGCCGTGCTTGCGTGCGGCGGCGCGTCACGCGCAGAGCTCGAGGACTCCGCCCACCGGGCGCTCGGCGGCCTCTCCCTGCGTCTCGTGCGGAGCGCTTGACCACGCCACGACCCCCGCTGGATCGGTTTCCGACCGGACGGTAGGAAATATACGTCACACTTGCTGGCGTGACGGGCCTCCAGCGGTCGATACTCCTCACACCCGATTTCGACATCGATGCGGATGTCGTCAGGGCTGACCGATTCCGGCGCGGCTGGTTCCGCTGCCGACAGGTTCACCGAGGGATTCACCATCTCCCGGGGGCGCGTGGGGGCGCGCCCCCGGGCGTCACGCGGCTGATGCCATTGCCAGAACGGTGCGCGTTTGCTCGGACGATCGAGGGGTTCTTCCGGAATTCGTGCACCGGGCGTCTTGTCGACGCCCTTTCCTGGTCGTCATACATCACGGTTGGAGAATGGCAACATGGGGAACACCGACCTCAAGTCGAATGCGGACAACGGGGTTGCGACTGATCATTACGACTTCATCATCTGTGGTGCCGGCTCCTCCGGATCCGTGGTGGCAGCGCGCCTCGCGCAGAACCCGCAGGTGCGGGTGCTCTTGATCGAGGCCGGCGGGAGCGACGACGTTCCCGAGGTCATGGAGCCGGCCCGGTGGCCCGCGAACCTGGGTTCGGAGCGGGACTGGGCCTTCGCCGCACAGCCCAATCCCCATCTGAACGGCCGGGCCATTCCTCTGAACATGGGAAAGGTGCTCGGAGGCGGTTCCAGCATCAATGTCACGGTCTGGGCTCGCGGTCACAAGAATGACTGGGAGCACTACGCCGCCGAATCGGGAGACCCGGCCTGGGGCTACGAGTCGGTCCTCGAGATCTACCGCCGCATCGAGAACTGGCAGGGCGCCTGCGATCCGGTGCGGCGCGGGCAGGGCGGCCCCGTCCACGTCGAACCGGCTACCGACCCGTCGCCCGTTGCCCAGACCATGGTCGAGGCGGCCGGATCGTTGGGGCTCCCGGTGTTCGACAGCCCCAACGGGGCGATGATGGAAGGCTCAGGGGGTGCCGCGATCAACGACCTGATCGTCCGTGACGGGCGGCGTTCCTCGATCTTCCGCTCGTATGTGCACCCGCTGCTGGGACAGCGCAACCTCACGGTCCTGACCGAGGCTCTGGTCAGCAGGCTGATCTTCCGTGGCACCTCGGTTGTCGGGGTGGAGGTGGTCCAGGGTTCGCAGCGGCGGCGGTATGCGGCCGGGCAAGAGGTCATTCTCTCGATGGGCGCGATCAACACGCCGAAGGTCCTCATGCAGTCCGGTATCGGACCCGAACACGAACTCCGGCGTCACGGCATCCCGGTCGTGCAGCATCTCCCGGGCGTCGGCCGGAACCACCAGGACCACGTGTCGTTCGGCTGCATCTTCGAGTACCGCGAGCCTCAGCGGGTGGGCAACGGGGGCTCCGAGGCCACGCTGTACTGGAAGAGCGATGAAAGCCTGGACCTGCCCGACATGTTGCATTGTCAGGTCGAGTTTCCGGTGCCCAGCGCCGAAACCGCGGCCCTGGGCGTACCCGCGCACGGATGGACGATGTTTGCCGGCCTGAGTCACCCGAAGAGCCGGGGTGAGGTGCACCTCTCCGGCCCCGATGCGGGTGATCCCGTCCTGATCGAGGCGAACACGTTGTCGCATCCCGATGACCTGACCGCGGCCTACGCCAGTATCGCTCTGTGTCGAGAACTCGGTAACAGCTCCACCTTCGGCACCCTGGTGAAGGGTGAGGCCTTGCCGGGAGAGCTCGACGCTCGTGCTCTGGAAACGTATGTGCGCAACGCCGCCGTCACGTACTGGCACCAGTCCTCCACCGCCAAGATGGGGCGCGATCCGATGTCGGTGGTCGACGGTGCGTTGCAGGTGTACGGCATCGACAACCTGCGTATCGCCGACTCGTCGATCATGCCGGACATCACCAGCGGAAACACGATGGCGCCGTGCGTCGTCATCGGTGAAAGAGCTGCGGAGATGATCCAGGCCGCCCACGCCATCTAGTGGGCGCCGGGGTCCGCGCCGCTCTCGCCGCAGGTCGCGTGCTCAGCGCGGCTCTGCTCGTCGCGATGAGCACGATCCACGTGGTGTTCCTGATCAGGGAAGGGTTCGACATTCCCGTGGTCGGGTCGGCGTTCCTGCTCAGCGCCTTGGGCGGTCTCGTGCTCGCGACGTCGACGCTGCTGGTCCCGCGGTACTGGCTCACGCCGGTGGCGTTGTCCGGGACCTTCTTCACCGGGGGCACCGTCGGCGTGCTCGTGCTCTGGATGGTCGAGCTCATCGACGCCGTCAGGTCGCCGCTGGTGTCGGCGGCGCTCCTCATGGAGTCGGTCGGCATCGCCGCATTGACGGTCACGGCCGTGCTGGCGTCGCACGGCAGGTTCGGTTCGCGATGACCGGTCAGCCCGGTAGCCGTCGAACCTCGACGGCCGGGATGCCCTTGGCCCACCAGTGGGCGTAGCGGTTGTAGGGCTGGGGATCGCGAGCGGCCAGCACGGCCGCCAACGCCGCGGCCTCGGCGCCGAGCGCTCGCCACGTGCCCGGATCCAGGGCCTCGAACGCGTGCGCCTCGATCCCGCCGGCGTGTGGCCGCCACACCCCGACGACCCGGCCGTCGACGAGCAGGGAGGGCAGCAGGTCGCCGTTCCGGCGGTAGACCAGGGACCGGTAGGCGTCGGGGACGAGCCGGGTGCGGTCGGCGTAGGCGAGCAGGACGTTGTCCCACATGGGCAGCAGGCGCGGCGGTGCGGGCGTGTCCCCGTCCGGCCGCGGCGCGCCCACGGCGTCGAAGTAGGGGCCGGTGGCCGGACCGTCCAGCTTCTCCACCGCCGCGCCCAGCCCCGCGAGCGCCGCCAGCACCTCCGGGCGGCGCAGGGACGTGAACCGGGTGATGTCGGGCGTCGTGGCGGGGCCGAACGCCTCGAGACAGCGCAGCACCAGCCGCTGCCTCGCCTCGCCGGCCGGCCCGCCGGTGGGCGCCGCCGCGGCACGGAAGGTCGACGGGCTGCGGTACGCCCACGGCCCACCCACCGCGACGTGGTGCAGCGGCGCGAACGTCCGCAGTGCCCACCACGCGGCGCGTCCACGGGTCGCGTCGAGGCGCTCTCCCAGCATCTCCTCGATCGCGGCGCGGTGCCGCGGCTCGCGCGTGAACTCGGCGAGCACCGGGAGCAGCCCGTCGACGTCGGCCACGGCCAGGCCGCTGTCGGCGAAGCGGCGGTCGCCGAAGCGGGAAGCGCGCAGGATCGCCTCCATCGCCCGGTGCCACGCTGCCCAGTCCTCGCCGTGCACGACGTGCAGGGTGATCCGCAGCAACGTCGCTCGCACCAGCGTCCGGTCGGCGTACGCGGCGTCCAGCGCGTCGGGGTCGAAGTCCGCGACCCGGTTCCAGAGGGCCACGTACGGCGAGGCGGGGTGCTGGGCCTGCACGGCCACGAGGTCACGCACGACGTCGCGGACGGGCCGCGCCACCCGGGCGAGCAGGTGCTGCCGGTGCAGCGTGGCGCGGTTGAGGCCGCGTTCGGTGAGACGCACCGGGGGCACGCTAGTGCGCAGCGCAGTCCACGCCTGCGCTCCTCGCCCCCCGGCGGTCGAACCTAGGATCGTCTTCATGAGCATCGTGCCTGCTGCCATCGCCGAGGATCTCGCGCCGACCGGTACCCTGCGGGCGTCGATCAATCTGGGCAATCCGGTGCTGGCACAGGGCACGCCGGCGGCGCCGTCCGGCGTGACGGTCGACATCGCGCGTGAGGTCGGCTCGCGGCTGGGACTTCCGGTGGAGCTGGTCTGCTTCGATGCGGCGCGGAAGTCGTTCGAGGCGATGGCAGCGGCGCAGGCGGACATCTGCTTCCTGGCCATCGAGCCCGTTCGTGAGGCGGAGGTCGCCTTCACCGCGCCGTACGTCGTGATCGAAGGGGTGTTCGTCGTGCCCCGGGACTCCGTCATCTCCACGAGGGCCGACGTCGACCGCGACGGGGTGCGTATCGGTGTCAACGAAGGGTCTGCCTACGACCTGTTTCTGTCCCGCACCCTCCAGCACGCGAGTGTGGTGCCCGGAGAGGACGGGATCGACGTGTTCCGGGACCGGGATCTGGAGGTAGCCGCCGGGATCAGGCAGCCGATGGTCGAGTTCGTCAGCGACCACCCCGGGTTCCGCCTGATCGAGGGTCGGTTCATGGAGATCCGGCAGGCGCTCGGCACGACCAGGACCCGCGGCCCGGAGACGGTCCAGTTCCTCCGGGACGTCGTCGAGGAGCTGAAAGCGAGCGGGTTCGTCGCCGAGGCGCTCCGCCGCGCGAACCAGCCGGACTCGATCGTCGCCCCGCCCGCTTAGCCCGCCGATCGGGACCTGCCGTCAGATTTCGGCTCCGGCGTCCTCACTCGCGCCACCGCGCCACTGTGGCGAAGCGGTCCTGGTGGACGAAGGCGCGGCCCCAGCTTCCGTCGGATGGTGAACCAGTGCCTGACGGGAGACATGGTCCGCGTACCGGATGGGGTCGGGTAGGCGGTATGCCGAACACAGCGCGAGGACGATCTCGCAGGACTGCGCGATTCCGATCCCGTGACCTGGCGACACGTAGACGGGCTTGACATCACGCTGGGTGCGAAGTGCGGTGCCGATGAGATCGGCGCCGTCGTACAGCGGTGCGTGGTCGCCACGCTGAGGACCGGGCTCGTCGTGTGTTCCGATGAAGCGGCCCTTGGCGCAGCCCAGCGCAGGGCGTCCGGTGAGTACGCCGAGATGGCAGGCGAGGCCGCAGCGCCGAGGGTGTGCGATGCCCTGTCCGTCGCAGATCAGCAGGTCCGGGACGGTGCGTAGCGGCCGTAGGGCTTGGAGGAGCATCGGGATCTCCCGGAAGGCCAGCAGTCCGGGCACGTAGGGGAACTGGGCAACGCCGGCTACTACGGTCTGCTCGACGATGGCGCCCGTCGCCAGTTCTGCCACGACGGCGGCAGCGATGATGCGGTCCGAGTCGGTGTCGTAGGAGATGTCGAGGCCCGCGACGGTGGTTGGGGTGGGCACGGTGTGCCTCGGAATGTCCACTTGCTCGGCGAGCTTCCGCTGCATCTCGACGGCGCCGGCAACGTCATGCGGCCAGCCTTCGATGTCTGGGACGTTCATCGCGAATCAGAGTAGTGCGGCGTTCTGACCACTCAGACGGAGCGACCGATGCGGGCGGAGTGGCGGGGTTGCCGTTGTCCGGCGCCCGGCTCGCGTCATCCCTCGTGGCCGGGGGCGAGCACGATGTCGAACCGGATCCGCGCCCACGGCTCGTCGCGGGTGGTCCCGTCGGGGGCGTCGCCCGGGTCTTCCCGCACGACGTCGACGACGAGGGAGTCCTTCACGCCGAACACCGCGTCGTGGTCGAGGTGCTCGTCCCCGGCCACGAAGATGTGGGTGATCAGCGTCCGGTGCCCGGCCGCGGCGACCTTGAAGTGCAGGTGCGCGGGGCGCATGGGAGACCGGCCCGCCGCGGTGAGCAGGTCGCCGACCGGGCCGTCGGCCGGGATCGGGTACGGGGCGGGCACCACCGACCAGAAGCGGTAACTGCCCTCGTCGTCCGACCGCAGCCAACCGCGGCCGGCAATGCGGTCGCCGTCGTACTGGACGTCGTAGAAACCGTCGTCGTCGGCCTCCCACACGTCGATCCGGGCCCCGCGCACCGGGGTGCCGTCCGTGCTGCGGACGGTGCCCTCCACCAGGCACGGCGTGCCGCTCGCGCCGCCCGCGATGTCGCCGCCGAACGGGATCTCCGGGGCGGCGTCGACGAAGAACGGGCCGTAGACGGTGGACTCCGTGGCACCTGCGGTGGCCGGGGCGTTGATCGCGACCGTCAGCATGGACAGGCCCAGCACGTCGGAGAGCAGGATGAACTCCTGGCGACGGTGGTCGGTGATGTGGCCGGTCCGGGTGAGGAACTCGATGCCCGCCTCCCACTCCGCCTGCGTGAGCCGGACGTCGCGGGCGAAGGCGTGCAGATGCCGGACGAGGCTCTGCATGACCTCGCGCAGCCGCGGAGAAGAGGTGGTGTCGAAGCTCGCGACGACCTTGTCGGTGACGGCCCGTTCCTGCCGGGTGGCCTGGTCGGACTCCGTGGAGATGCTCATGTCTGTCCCTGGTGGGTCGCGGTGGCGTCGGGGCCGGGCGGTGAGCCGGCCCAGGCCGCGTGGATGAGTGCCCGGAGTGCGGGCCGGTCAACGCGGCGCGGGTTGTCCGCAGGCACGGTGGGGGCGACGAGGTCGGTTGCCTCGTCCACCTGGCTCTCGAGCATGCCGAGCTCACGCAGCCCGGCCGGGATGCCGAGCCGCCGGGCGAGCTCGGCCAGACCGGTCACGGCGTCGGCCCGGCCGAGGGCCCGAGCGATCCGGCCGGCCGCGTCCGGGGCGGCGGGGGCGTTGAACGCGAGGACGTGGGGCAGCACGATCGCGTGCGTCTGGGCGTGCGGGAGGTCGAACGCCCCACCCAGGGCGTGACAGATCTTGTGGTGCAGGCCGGAGCCGGCCACCGCGAAGGCGGAGCCCGCCAGGTAGGCGCCGTACAGGAGGTCCGCCCGCCCGTCCGCACCGCCGGGATCCCCGAGGACTGCGGGCAGGCCCCGGCCGAGCGCGCGGACGCCCTCCTCGGCCACGAGCGTCGAGATGGGGTTGCGGCGCGGCGCCCAGAACGCCTCGACGCAGTGCGCCATGGCGTTCAGCCCGCTCGCCATCGACAGGTCGACCGGCAGCGTCAGCGTGAGATCGGGGTCGTAGACGACACAGCGGGGCAGCACCCGCTGGTCCGCGCCCGTGGTCTTGCGCGCCGCTTCCGTCATTCCCCAGACCGGCGTGACCTCTGAACCCGCATAGGTGGTGGGAACGGCCACGATCGGCAGGCCGGTGGTCAGCGCGACCGCCTTCGCCGTGCCCGTGGTGGACCCGCCACCGACACTCAGCAGCAGGTCGGCGCCTGCCGCGGTGGCCAGTTCCCGCGCGGCCGCGGCCACCTCGGTGGGCACGTGGGGGCGCACCGCCGTGAAGGTGGCGGCGATCCGCTCCGAGAACGGCGCGGTGAGCCTGCGGGCGAGCGGTTCCTCCTGCTCCGTGGCGATCAGCAGGACCCGCGCGGCCCCGAGGCGGGCCACCTCGTCGGCGAGCGCGGTGTGGGCTGCGCCCGCGCCGAACACGACCCGGCCCGGGAGGGCGTCGTAGGTGAACTGCTCGCGCATCCGCTCAGCGCCCGGCGGTGACCGTGGGCTGGTAGCCGAGGAGCTTCCAGTCGCCGCCGGAGCGGACCCACACGGCGAGGCAGCGGTTGGTCAGCGTCTTCTGCACGCCGCCGGCGGTGAGGTCGGCGTTCATCTCGCCTACGACGATGGCCGTGTCGCCGACGACGGTGATCCGGTCGACCGGGTGGTCGATGCGGTGGTAGACATAGAAGCCCGCCCGGCACTTGTCCAGGTAGGACTCCAGCGTGTCGGTGTCGCCGGTGGAGTGCGAGTAGGCCAGTTCGGGGTGGGCGAGCTTCGCGAAACCGTCGAAGTCACCGGCGACCATCGCGTCGTAGCGCCGGTCCTCCAGTTCGCGGATCTGCGCGGCGTCGTCGTTCATGCCGTTCGTTCCTTCCGGGTGTGCGGATGCGTTGAGCAGCCGGAGCGCGGCGAGCACCTGGGCCATGTCCTCCTCACCCAGCCCCGCGGCGGTGGCCCGGTCGAGCACGCCGACCACGGCCTCCGCCCCCGGGAGCGTCAGGCGCTGCTCGGCGGCCAGGTCGAGGGCGAGGCTGACGTCCTTGTGGATGAGGGAGACGGGTGCCGACACCGCGGTCTCGGCGGGAGCGAGGAAGGCATCGGACTTGTACCCGACGTACGGCGCTCCCGCCGCGCTCGTGCTCAGCACCTCGTAGAACACCGCGGTGTCGAGGCCGCCGGCCTCGGCGAGCAGCATGCCCTCGGCAACCCCCTGGTTGAGGGCGGCGAGCACGGCGTTGACGGCGAGCTTCGCGGTGGAGCCGGAGCCGACGGGGCCCGTGTGGTACTGCATCTTCGTCATCGCCGCCAGCACGGGGCCGACACGGGCGAACTGCTCCTCGGTGCCCCCGACCATCGTCGTGATCTGCGCGGCGTCGGCGAGGCTCACACTTCCGGAGACGGGGGCGTCGACGACCTGGACGCCGTGCTCGGCCGCGACGGCGGCGACCTCCCGGACCAGCGTCGGACCGACCGTCCCCATGATCACGTGGACGTGTCCGTCCCCGACGTTTGCGGCGCAGAGCCCGTTGCGCCCGGTCACGAACTCGCGCGTGGTGCGGCCGTCCGGGAGCATGCTGATCGTCATCGGGGCGGCGGCGAGATCCGCCACGGACCGGACGAGACGCACGCCGTCGGCCGCGAGGTCCTGGTCGCCGGCACTCGCGGCGAGCACCGGGTCGTAGGCGACGACCTCGTGGCCGGCGCGCGCGAGGTTGCGCGCCATCGGCCTGCCCATTCTTCCGAGACCGGCGAAACCGATCAGCACAGGGATTCCCTTCGCGAGCTCGCTCGTTAACAGTGGTGTTCACTGATAATGAACGCGCCTTCGGCGGCGTGTCAACAGCCTCGCGCAGGCGGTACCTCAGTACCCCGTCTGGTTGCGGCCGTGGACGAACCAGACGGCCTCGACCGGGACGTCACCGTTGTTGGTGAGCCGGTGGGGTGTGGAGGAGTCGAACGAGATCGCGTCGCCCGGTCCGACCCGGTAGGTGTCGAACCCGAGCGAGACGTCCAGCGTGCCGCTGATGATGTACCCGTACTCGGCGCCGGAGTGCCGGGTGAGCTGCTCGCCGGGAACCGAGCTGCCGCCCACCTCGTAGCGCACGCGCAGGAAGTCAACGCCGAAGTCCCGGGCGGCCGACAGCTGGTCCCAGGTGACCCCGGAGTCCAGTACGAGCCTGCGGCGGTCGGTCGGCCGTACCACCGGGCTCGAGACGTGCGGGCCCGGTTCGTTCAGCTTGGCGAATGCCCCGTGATAGCTGTGCGTGGCGTGGTCGTCGGCGGGATCGGACGGAACCTCGGGCGGGGGCGGTTCGCCCGCGCCTGCGCTGGTGAACAGCTCGTCGAGCGAGAGGTCCAGCGCGTTGCAGATCGCGTACAGCGTGGCGACCGACGGGCGGGACTTGCCGTTCTCGATCTGCGACACGAGCGAGGCGGAGACCCCGAGATCGCGGGCGAACTGCCGCAACGACAGACCGGCGGAGAGCCGCCTGGCCCGCAGCTGCGCGCCCACCCCGGCGATGTCGTGCCGGTCGGCCTGCTGTGCTGCACCGGAGGTGCCCTCGACGCCCGACCGCTGCCGGCGCGGCGCGGCGGAGGCTGCCGGGGAATCGCTGGTCGCTGTCACGGACGCACCTCGGATCGGGGAAGCGGCAGGTCGGGGACCAACCGAACGTTCAGCATATTGGAACACCCAGCCAGATGAAAACCGTCACTGCGACGCGCGTGGTGCTTATGTTCAGTAATACTGGACAGACGTGGTCGGACGGCTGACTGTTCCGCGTCGGACCCTTGTCACACTCACCGGAAGGCGGATTCGCAACGTGGTGGACAGCAAGCGCGCGCTCGTGGCCGGAGTCACGGGGATCTCGGGCAACAACACCGCCCGGCAGTTGCTCGCCGAGGGCTGGGAGGTGCACGGACTCTCCCGCAGCGGAACCGTGCCGGAACCGGGGATCCGGCCGGTGGCCGCCGACCTGCTGGACGCCGCCGCCACGCGGCGGGCGGTGGCCGATCTGCGGCCGTCGCACGTCTTCTACTGCACCTGGCAGCGGCGGGCGACCGAAGCGGAGAACTGCGAGGTCAACGCGGCCATGATGACCAACCTGCTCGAGCCGCTCGGCGCGACGGGCGGGCTCGCGCACGTCGCGCTGGTGACCGGTCTCAAGCACTACCTCGGCCCGTTCGAGGCGTACGCGCGGACGCCGATGGAGACCCCGTTCCGCGAGGAACAGCCGCGGCTGCCCAACCAGAACTTCTACTACGCACAGGAGGACGTCCTGTTCGAGGCCGCCGAGCGCAGCGGCTTCGCCTGGTCCGTCCACCGTCCCCACACCTTGATCGGGTGGGCGCTGGGCAACGCGATGAACATGGGCGTGACCCTGGCCGTCTACGGGGCGTTGAGCCGGGAGACCGGGGAGCCCTTCGTCTTCCCCGGCTCGCCCGAGCAGTTCAACGGGGTCACGGACGTCACCGACGCGCGGCTGCTCGCCAAGCAGCTGGTGTGGGCCGCGAGCACTCCCGGGGCCTGGAACCAGGCGTTCAATGCCGTGAACGGTGACGTGTTCCGCTGGCGGCAGCTGTGGCCCGTGCTGGCCGACGGCCTGGGCGTGCCGGCTGCGCAGTACCCCGGCCACGCCCAGCCGCTGGCCGAGCGGCTCGCCGGCGCGGCCCCGGTGTGGGACCGCATCGTGGAGAAGCACGGCCTGGTGTCCACCAAGCTGGAGGAGCTCGCATCCTGGTGGCACACCGACGGCGACCTCGGCCGGGAGGCCGAGACCTTCGCGGACATGACCAAGAGCAGGTCCTTCGGTTTCACCGCCGTCCAGGACACCCGCCGGTCCTTCCTCGACCTGTTCGAGCGCCTGCGCGCGGAGCGGATCATCCCGCCGCTGGCCTGACGCCCCGGGCGCCCGGCCTGCGGGTGTTGCAGCAAAGCCACTTTCACGCAACGACGTTGCATGAAAGTGGCTTTGCAGCAATCGGGTCGGCCCTCGGGGGCGTGCTTGCCAGCTTCGTTCGATGTCAGTGAACAGCTGTCGTGTGGTCATCGTCAAGAGCGCACCGTCCCGAACTGCTCATATGGCGCTTCCGGCACAGGAGTCCGGAGCATGCTTGACGCAGCCGAGGGAGAGATGTTCACTGCTGACGCACATCGTGTTGAACACCTTGACGGACCCGCCAACACAGGAGTTGACGATGCGAGCCGCCGTCTACTACGGCAAGAACGACGTCCGGGTCGAGGAGGTCGCCGAACCCGGACCGCTCGGCCCGGGACAGGTACGCCTGCGGCCCTACCTCTCCGGCATCTGCGGCACGGACCTGCACGAGTACGCGTCCGGTCCGATCGTCATCCCGACCGCTCCGCATCCGCTGACGGGCGCGGCCGCTCCGCAGGTGCTCGGCCACGAGTTCTCCGGTGAGGTGCTGGAGGTCGGCAGTGACGTGACCGGGGTGCGCGCCGGAGACCGCGTTGCCGTGATGCCGCTCATCTACTGTGGACGGTGCTACTACTGCCTGCGGGGGCTGAACCACCTCTGCAGCACGATGGGCTGCACGGGGCTCAGCTGGCAGGGCGGCGGCCTCAGTGAGCAGGTGGTGGTTCCCGGCCACCAGGTCTGCCCGCTCCCCGACTCGGTCGGTGACATCCAGGGTGCGCTGGTGGAACCGACCGCGGTGGCCGCCTACGGCGTGGACCGCACCGGGTTCGGCGCCGGTGACACGCTGCTCGTCACCGGCGCCGGACCGATCGGCGCACTGGCCACGCTGTACGCCCACGCCGGCGGCGCCTCCACCGTCATCGTCAGCGAGCCGAACGCGAGGCGCCGGGCACTGATCGAGGCCCTCGGGGTGGCGGTCGTGCTCGACCCGCTCGCCGACGACGTTCCGGATGCGGTGCGTGAGCTCACCGGCGGTGTCGGGGTGGACGTCGCCGCCGAGTGCTCCGGCTCGCAGGGCGGGCTGAGTGTCGCGCTGGCGAGCCTGCGCGCGCACGGCACGGCCACGCAGGTCGGGCTGCACGTTCGACCGGCGACGATCGACCCGATGGCACTGTCCAACCGGGACCTCTCGCTGATCGGCACCTGGTGCTATCCCGTGCACGACTTCCCCCGGATCACCGCGCTGATCGCGACCGGCAGGTTGCCGGTGGAGAAGGTGCTGACCGAGGTGATCAGCGTGGGCGACATCGTCGCCCGGGGATTCGACCGCCTGCTGGACCCGGACGGGGACGCCCAGAAGCTGCTGGTCCGGGTCGACTCGTGAAACACCTTCTGCCGCGGGCACCGGGGCACGGACTGGAGAACACATGAAGGCCTTGCGATTCGTCGGCGACTCCGCCGCTCGCGTCGAGGAGATCCCGGTGCCGGAGATCGGCCCGGACGAGGTGCTGGTGGCGGCGAGAACCGTGGGCGTCTGCCACTCGGACATCGAGTTGCTCGAGGGTCGCTACATCATCCCCTTCGAGTACCCGTTGATTCCGGGGCACGAATGGGCGGGCGAGATCGTGGCGGCCGGCTCGGCCGTCAGCGGTTTCCGGGAGCACGACCGGGTGGTCGGCGAGTGCGTGATCGGTGCCGACCACTTCGGGTTCAGCATCAGCGGCGCCGCCGCGGAGTACTTCGTGGCACGCCCGGAGTGGCTGCACCGCCTGCCCGACTCCATGAGCTGGACGCAGGGCGCGCTCGTGGAGCCGTTCAGCTGCGGGTACTACGCCACGCGCCGGGCGGGTGATCTCGACGCGAGCGACACGGTCGCGGTGCTGGGCGCGGGACCGATCGGCCTCGGTGTGGTGGCCGCGGCCGTGGGCCGTCGCGCGCGGGTGATCGTGGCCGAGCCGAATGCGGACCGGGCCGACCTGGCCCGGGGGCTCGGGGCCGAGGTGTGCCTGGACCCGACGGCGGACGGGTTCGTGGACGACGTCCTGGAGCACACCGACGGCCGCGGCGCGGACGTGGTGATCGAGGCCAGCGGGAAGCCGAGCGCCATGGCGGCCGCCCTGGAGATCGCCGCGTTCCGGGCCCGGCTGGTGAACGTCGGCATCGACGTCGGCGGGTCGGCTCCGGCGCGGCTCGGGCTGATCCAGTCGAAGGAACTGCAGGTGCGCGGCACCATCGGCTCGCCGGGGGTCTGGCCGCAGACACTGCGGTTCCTGGCCAGGACCAGCATCGACCTCTCTCCGCTCGTCACCACCAGCGTGGCGCTCGCCGAGGCGGACAAGGCCGTGGAGCTGGCCCGCACCGATCGTGACCAGGTGAAGGTGCACATCACGATGGAGCAGGCGTGATGGCCGCCGCGACCATGCGCGCCGCCGTCTACCACGGCGCCGAGGACGTGCGGATCGAGGAACGCGAGGTGCCGGTCGCCGGCCCGCACCAGGTGCTGGTCCGGGTCACGCGCTCGGGCATCTGCGGCACCGATGCCGGCGAGTACCAGCACGGCCCGGGCATGTTCCCCGTGCACCGCCGGCACCCGGCCAGCGGGCACCTCGGACCGATGGTGCTCGGCCACGAGTTCATCGGCGACGTGGTCGAGCACGGGGAAGGCGCCGAGTTCCTCGCCGGGCGCCGCGTCGCGACCGGTGCCGGCGTGTCCTGCGGTGACTGCGCCTGGTGCCTCGCCGGCCGGACCAACCTCTGTGCCCGCTACTGGACGCTCGGCCTCAACGCCGACGGCGGTCTCGCCGGGTACGCCGCGGTGCCTGCGTCGACCTGCGTGCCGATTCCGGACGCGTGCCCCGACGACGCCGCAGGGCTCGCGCAGCCGCTCGCGGTCGGCCTGCACGCCGCCCGCCGTGCGGATGTGGCACCGGGGCAGACGGTGGTGCTGGTCGGTGCGGGTGCGATCGGGTCGTTCATCCTCTGCGGGCTGGCCGAGAGCCGGCCGGGACGGATCATCGCGCTCGACGTGGACGACGCCCGGCTGACCACGGCCCGCGCGCTCGGCGCGACCGAGACCTACGACGTCTCCTCGCGCGACCCGGTGGATCTCGTGCGCGATGTGACCGGCGGCGAGGGTGCTCCGCTCGTGATCGAAGCCAGCGGAGTGTCCGGCGCGGCGCAGCGGGCCGTGCGGATGGCCGCCCGGGGTGGCCGGGTGCTGCTGGTCGGGCTCGCCCACGGCGCGCAGGACCTCGACCTCGCCGACGTGATCCTGCGGGAGGTCGACCTGCGCAGCACCGTCGCGCACGTGTGCGGTGAGGACATCCCGGCCGCACTGCGCCTGCTGACGGCCGACGGCATCGCCGACCACCTGTTGGAGCGCGTGATCGGCCTGGACGCGCTGGTGCCGGACGGGCTGGACGCACTGGTCGAACGCCGGGCCACCGGCAAGATCCTGGTGGACCCGTGGCGCTGAGGATCGGAGTTCCCGCCGGGCCGGATCCGGCCCGGCACCACTGATCGGCCACAGGTAGTTCTGCTAGTTCTGCCGCGCCTCGTCGTCGCGGCCGATCCACGGTGCCTGCCGTCCGGAACGTGCAGTCGTGCCATTCCTCCCGCGCTCGCTCGAGCCGGTTTCCTTGATTGTGGCGAGGAGTCACCTATGAGCGATACGGCAAAGCGCTCCATGCCGGCCACCGCCGTCGATCCCTCGCCCGCCGCCGGGTCGCCGGCGGTGACCGGCGGCATCGGCGGCCTGCTGCGGTCGGGCCGCGCCTCCCGCGGCCTGGTCACGATCCTGGGCGCGACGGTCGTGCTGTTCCTGGCCAGCCTCGTCGCCCAGCCGGACAGCCTCAGCCGCAGCTCGGTGCAGGGGATGCTGCCCTTCGCGGCGGTGCTGGCTGTCATCGCGCTGGGCCAGACCCTGGTGGTGCAGCAGGCCGGCATCGATCTCTCGGTGCCGGGCACGGTCTCGCTGGCGGTGATCCTGGTGACGCACGTCCCCGCCGGCGACAGCGGGAAGCTGCTGCCGGCGGTGCTGCTGGCTCTCCTGGCCGGACTGCTGGCCGGCCTGCTCAACGGGCTGGTGGTCAGCCGGTGGGGCATGCCCGCGATCGTGACCTCCCTCGGTACGAACGCGCTGCTCTACGCGGTGGTGCTGGGGGTGTCCGGGGGGTCGCCGACCAGCACCACCGACGCGATGCGCACGATCGCGACCGGGACCCTGCTCGGGCTGCCGCATGCGGTCTGGTTCGCGATCGTGCTCACCGCCGTGACCGGCTTCCTGGTCAAGCGGTCGGTGGCGGGCCGCCGTTTCGAGGCGGTCGGCGACAACCCGGTGGCAGCCGGCCTCGCCGGCCTGCGCGTCCGACGCCACCAGCTCGCGGCCTACGTCTGGGCGTCCCTGCTCTACACGGTCGCCGGCATCCTGCTCGCCGGGATCGTGTCCACGCCCAGCGCCTTCCAGGGCGACTCCCAGCTGCTGCCGTCGGTGGCCGCGGTGGTCCTCGGCGGTACGTCGCTGCTCGGCGGCAAGGGCAGCGCCGTCGCGGGCGCGATCGCCGCGCTGTTCCTCTCCCAGCTCAACCAGCTCGTGCTCACCCTCGACGTCAACCCCGCCACCGGCAACATCGTGCAGGCGCTGGCGCTGGCCGCCGGGGTGGCGATCTACACGATCAACTGGCCCGCCGTCCGTGCCCGGCTGCGTCGCGGCCGCCCCAGCAGCGCCGTGGCCTGACCACGGCCTCCCGAGATCGAGGAAGATCCCCATGTCCACCCAGATCGTGCGGCGAACGACGGTGGCCTGCCTGGGCGTGCTGGCCCTGACCCTGGCCGCGTGCTCGATCAACACGACCGGCCACCATCCGGCCCCGGCCGTGCCCGGGCGGCCGCTCAACTCCAGCGTGCCGTCGTGGTGCGGTCCGAACCCGATCTCCTTCGCGCTCGCCGACGGCTTCGGCGGCAACAACTGGCGCAAGGTGGCCCTCGGCGAGGCCAAGGCCGAGATCGCGAAGTGCCCGAGCGTGACGTCCTTCTCCTACACCGACGGCCAGAGCAACACCCAGAAGGCGGTCTCCGACATCCAGGGGCTGGTGGCGAAGGGCGCCCAGGCGTTGGCGGTCTTCCCGGACGCGGGGCAGGCGATGCTGCCCGCGCTGCGCAGCGCGTACCGCGCGGGAGTGATCACCGTGCCGTACCGGGTCAGCCCGGGCGGCCAGGCCGGCACCGACTACGACGCCTTCGTCGGCACCGACTTCCAGCAGGTCGGGGTGCTGTGGGCGCAGTGGCTGGTGAAGGCCCTGCACGGCAAGGGGAACGTGCTCAACCTGGGCGGCCCGTCCGCGAACTCGCAGAGCCTCGCGGAGTACCAGGGAATGCAGAGCGTGTTGACGAAGTACCCGGACATCCACTTCGTGGGCAGCACCCCCTACGAGGTGACGAACTGGGACGCCGCGCAGACCCAGCAGGTGATCACGGCGGCGCTGTCGAAGTACCCGGAGATCGACGCGATCACCACCGACTTCGGCTCGGCGCTCGCGAGCTCGTTCCCGGCCTTCGCGCAGGCCGGCAGGCAGATCCCGGCGATCGCCACCGAGGACGCCAACCAGCTGGCCTGCGACTGGCAGCAGCAGAAGGACGCCGGGCACGAGTTCCCGCTGTTCACGGTCTCCTCGCAGAACGCGATGCCCCGCCTGGCCGTCGACGTCGCGGTGGCGCGGGCCAGTGGCGGCGTGATCCCGCAGTCGACCGTGTACCCGCAGAGCGCGTTCGAGGACTCGATCTCCGGGATGCCGCATCCGGTCACCTGCGACGCAGCGCTGCCCATGGACGCCTTCGTGTCCAGCAGCCTCAGCGCGGCCGACCAGATCGCCGCACTCAAGTAATCCGACAGCTGGTTGCTGACCGACAGCGAGGAGCGGACATGCCGGCGACGACCCGGACCACCACCCCGGCCCTGAGCCTGACCGGGGTCTCCAAGAGCTACGGAGCGGTACGCGCGCTCACCGACGTCTCGCTCGATGCGCTCCCCGGGCGCGTGCACGCGCTGCTGGGCGAGAACGGCGCGGGCAAGTCCACGCTGATGGGGGTGGCCTCGGGTTCGGTGCAGCCCGACCACGGCGGCATAACCGTGCGCGGCGAGCAGGTGCCCGCCCTGACCGCCGATGCCGCCACCCGGATGGGCATCGCGATCGTGCACCAGCACCCGGCCGTCCTGCCGGACATGACGGTGGCCGAGAACATCCGGGTGGCGGTGCCGGCGGGACGGATGTCCGCGGGTGGGAGCACCCGGGCGTGGATGGCCGATCTCCTGCGCACCGTCGGCTCGACCGTGCGGCTGCACGACCGGGTGGACGCGCTCGGGGTGGCCCAGAAGCAGCTGCTGGAGGTGGCCAAGGCGGTCGCGCTGGAGCCGAAGGTGCTGATACTGGACGAACCGACGGCGCCGCTGGGCGCGGACCAGACGGAGATGCTGTTCGAGCAGGTCAGGCAGGCGACAGCCCGAGGGTGCGCGGTCGTCTACATCACCCACCGCATGGCCGAGGTCCGCCGGATCGCCGACGAGGTGACCGTGCTGCGCGACGGCACGGTCCGGGGCACCAGCCCCGTCGCCGACATCGACGACGACGCGTTGCTGCGGATGATCATCGGTCGCGAGCTCACCGCGGCCTTTCCTGCCAAGCACCCGCCATCGGACGACGCTCCCGAGGTGCTGGACGTGACGGGACTGTCGGGGGAGGGGTTCCACGACGCCTCGATGAGCGTGCGGCGCGGGGAGATCGTCGGCCTCGCCGGCATCGTCGGCAACGGGCAGAGCGAGTTCCTGCGTGCGCTCGCCGGGCTGGTGCGCAGCACCGGGCGCATCAGCCTCGACGGGCGGCCGATCGCGGGACGTGAGCTCGTCGACGCCACGGCGTACATGCCCGCCGACCGGCACGCCGAGGCCCTCATGACGACCATGTCGGTGCGGGAGAACACCGCCGTGAGCGCGTTGCCCCTACTGGCCACCGCCGGGGTGGTCGACCGCGAGCGGGAGCGGGCCGCCGTGGAGGACGAGGTGCGCAGGCTGGCGGTGAAGACGGCCTCCATCGACACCAACGTCATGGCGCTCTCCGGGGGCAACCAGCAGAAGGTGGTGCTGGCCCGGGCGCTCCTGGCCGATCCGAAGATCCTGCTGGCCGACGAGCCGACGCAGGGCGTTGACGTCGGCGCGCGGGCGGAGATCTACCAGATCATGCGGGACGTGGCCGCGTCCGGCGTGCCCGTCGTCGTGGTCTCCTCCGACGCCAAGGAGCTGGAGGGGCTGTGCGACCGGGTGGTCGTCTTCTCCCGGGGGCACGTGGTCGGCGAGCTCCTCGGGGACGAGGTCACCGAGGAGAACATCACCAGCACCGTGGTCGGCGCCGTCACCCTGCGCAGGCAGGAGGCCGAACCCGGTTCGGAGAGCGGGCGCGGTTCGCCGCTGCGACGCCTGGCCAAGGGCGACTACGCGCCGAGCGTCATCCTGGCGCTCGTCATCCTCGCGCTCGGGGCCTACACGTTCGCGCACAACTCGCGCTACCTCGCGCCGTTCAACGTGTCCTCGGTGCTCACCCTGCTCAGCGCACTGGCCTTCATCGCCATGGGGCAGACGGTGGTGATCATGACCGGCGGCATCGACCTCTCCCTCGGGCCGTTGGCCGGGCTCCTCGTGGTGATCGCGTCCTTCTTCCTCGTGGACGGCATGACCACCGGCACGATCGTCCTGGCGTTCGTGATCATGATCGCGGTGGCCGCGGCGAGCGGGCTGCTCAACGGCGTGCTGGTGCGCTACGGCGGGTTCACGTCGGTCGCCGCCACGCTCACCCTCTACATCGGGCTACAAGGAGTGTCGTTGCTGCTGCGCCCGTTCCAGGGCGGCTTCATCAGCACGGGGATCACCGACCTCATCACCGCCACCACCGGCGCCGTGCCACTCGCGTTCATCGCCGCCGTCGTGGTCGCCGTCGGCCTGGAACTCGCCCTGCGCCTCACGTCGTGGGGGCGCGGCCTGCGTGCTGTCGGCTCGCACGAGGACTCCGCCGGCCGGCTCGGCGTGAAGGTGAACCGCGCGCACGTGCTGGCCTACGTCGTCGCGGGCCTGCTCACCTTCCTCGGCGCGCTGCTGCTGATGGCCCAGATCGGCGTCGGCGACCCCACCCAGGGCGTGAGCTACACGCTCTCCAGCATCACCGCGGTGGTGCTGGGCGGGGCGAGCCTGCTGGGCGGGCGCGGCTCGTTCATCGGCACGCTGCTGGGAGCGGCCCTGATCCAGCAGGTGCTGAACGCGACGACGTTCCTCGACCTCGGCCAGTCCTGGCAGTACTTCTTCCAGGGCTTCCTCATCCTGGTCGCCGCCGCCGTCTACACACAGGCCCGCATGCGCTCCCGCCGCGGCGCCGGTCGCTGACCGCGAGGTCGCCGACACCCTCCCCACGGGCACCGTCGCCGGTCGGGTGACACCCGAATCGGCCACGGGGATCGGCGGTGCGCGCCGACTACTGTCGATGCAGCGTCCTTGCCGACATACGGTGAAAGCCGACCCGGAGGGGGTAGCGATGGAGGAGCCGTCCGATCTCGGAGAGCTGGTGCGCGCCTCCCGCCACAACGCCGGTCTGACTCTCGAAGATCTGGCGGTGCGTTCCGGTGTGAGCGTGCGGGCGATCAGTGACATGGAACGCGGGCACAGCAGGAACCCCCACGCGCGCACGGTCACGGCGCTCGCCGACGCGCTCGGCGTTCCCGGCGACGAGCGGAAGCTGCTGCTGGCCGCCGCCAGGGGAGGGGGCCGCGTCCGGCCATCACCGGCCCCGTTGTGTGAGCTCCCCCCGGACATCCCGGACTTCACCGGACGCTCTTCGGCGCTCGCCATCGTCACCTCGGCCCTGGCGGAGGGCCGCGGCCGTTCGGCTCCGGTCGTGATCGCCGGGGCGGCCGGCATCGGCAAGACGGCGCTGGCGGTGCGCAGCGCCTACGCCTCGCGCGACGAGTTCCCCGACGGGCGGCTGTTCTGCGACCTGCGCGGCAGCGACAGCGAACCACTCGACCCCTACGTGGTGCAGTTGCGCCTGATGCGCGCGGTCGGCGTCGACATCGACCGGATCCCCGCGCACCACACCGACCGCGGCCAGCTGCTGCGGCGCACCCTCAGCGAACGGAAGATGCTGCTGCTCCTCGACAACGCTGCGGACGAGGCCCAGGTGCGGGGGCTGCTGCCCGGGCCGGGCGGGACCGTGGCGCTCATCACGAGCAGGCGCAAGCTCGGCGGCCTCGATCGCGCCCGGCGCCTCGCGCTCTGTCCGCTCAGCGACGTGGACGCTGCCGAGATGCTGCGCGCCGTCATCGAGCCCGACGGTGGTGCGCGCCCCGAACCCGAGCTCGTGCGTTCGGTCGCCCGGCTGTGCGGCAACGATCCACTCGCGCTGCGGATCGCGGGCAACCGCCTGCTCAGCAGGCCCGGCTGGACCATCGAGACCCTGGCTCGCCTGCTGGCCGACGAGGAAAACCGGCTCGACCACCTGTCCGCCGGGGACCTGCAGATCCGCACCGCCTTCTCCGTGTCCTACGGCCAGCTCGACCCGACGACCCGCCTCGTCTTCCGCCGGCTCGCACTGGTGCCCGGGCCCGACGCGGGAGTCACCCTGGCCTCGGTGCTGACCGAACTGCCGGTCCACGAGGTCGGCAAGCGCCTCGACGATCTCGTCGAGCTCGGCCTGCTCATGTCGGTCACCGACCAGCGCGCCGGGTTCCACGACCTCATCCGGCTGTTCGCGCACGAGCAGCTGATGGCCGAGGACAGCCGTGCGGACGTCGAGGCGGCCCGCCGGCGGCTCGTCGCCTGGCTCCTCGCGACGGCCCGTAGCGCCGGCAGCTGGTTCCAGCCCTGCCGGCAGGTCGCCGGTGACCCGCCCGACCCGCGGATCGAGTTTCAGGAACTGATCTCCGCGCAGCGCTGGTTGGAGGCCGAGGGCGAGAACTGGCTCGGCGCGCTGCGGCTGGCCGGCGAGATCGGCGACCACTCCACGATCGTGCGCACCGTCGAGGCGCTGCAGCCGTTCTCGCGCATGTGGGTCAGCTGGCGGTACTGGCCGGAGGTCTTCCGGCTCTCGGTATCGGCGGCCGACGCGCTCGGGGATCGGGCGCTGTCGGAAAGGCACAGCCGGTACCGCGACCGAGCAGAGGTGGCCATGCGGGCCGAGGCGACCTGAGGCGGTCGACCTGCGGCGGGCGCCTACGGCGCACGCTGGAATGCCGGCTGCGGGCGCGCGCCGAGCAGGTGACGTACCTGCTCGGCGATCACCAGGTCCTCCCGGGTGTGCACCACCAGCGTGCGGGCCCTGCTTCCGGGCACGCCGATGTCGGTCTCGGCCTCCGCCTGCGCCGAGTCGTTGGTCCCGGGGTCGACCGCGAGCCCGAGGAAGCCCAGCCCGTCCACCGCTCGGCCGCGCAGCTCCGCGGCGTGCTCACCGACGCCGCCGCTGAAGACCAGCACGTCGAGTCCGCCGAGAGCCGCCGCCATGGCCGCGATCCCGGCCCGCAGGCGGTGCAGCCACACGTCCACGGCCAGTACCGCGTCCGGCTGCCCGATCCGGGCTGCCGCCAGTACGGCGCGCATGTCGGCGGAGCCGGCCAGTCCCACGAGACCGGAGTCGCGTTGCAGGGCGGTGTCCACCTCGGTCGCGGTGAGCTCCGTGGTCTCGACCAGCCACAGGGGAACCGCGGGGTCGAGGTCGCCGCTGCGGCTCGCCATCACGAGCCCGGCGGTCGGGGTGAATCCCATCGTGGTGTCGACCGAGTGCGGCTGATCGGCCACCCACTCGACGGCACACAGCGACGCCCCCGAACCGAGGTGGGCGACCACCGTGCGCAGTCCCGGCCCGGCGAGCGCGGCCACCCGCCGGGCGGCCCACTCGTGCGCCAGTCCGTGGAAGCCGTACCGGCGCACCCCGAACTCGGTACGCCACCGCTCCGGCACGGCGTAGGTGGATGCGGCGGCGGGCAGGGTGGCGTGGAAGGCCGTGTCGAAGCAGGCGACCGCGGGGACATCGGGCAGGGCGGCTCGGGTGGCGCGCATCGCGGCGAGCGCGGGTGGCTGGTGCAGCGGGGCGAGCGCGGTCAGCCGGTCCAGCTCGTCGAGCACCGCGTCGTCCACCCGCACCGGCCCGCTGAAGACCTGGCCGCCGTGCACCACGCGGTGCCCGACGGCGTCGATCGTGCCCAGCTCGCCGATCGCGTCCTCGAGCGCGCCCGGCTGCGGGCGCCCGCGATCGGCGGGCAGGTCGACACGGTGCAGGAGCGTGTCGTCGGCGCCGAGCAGCCGGACCTTCACGGTGCTCGAACCCGCATTGACCACGAGGACCCGCACGGTCAGCCCGTCCACACCCAGTCGCGCACGTCCGGGGCGTCCTCGCCCGTCCGGCGCGTGTGGGCCCGGCAGCGCATCCGCTCGTCGAACATGTGCTGGCGCAGCGCTGCGTGCCGGACGCCCAGGTCGGGCACGCGGTCGATCACGTCGGCCACGAGGTGGAACCGGTCGAGGTCGTTGAGCATCAGCATGTCGAACGGGGTGGTGGTGGTCCCCTCCTCCTTGTAGCCGCGCACGTGCAGGTCGTCGTGGTTGTGGCGCCGGTAGGTGAGGCGGTGGATCAGCCACGGGTAGCCGTGGAAGGCGAAGATCACCGGGGTGCCGGGCGGGAAGAGCGCGTCGTACTCCCGGTCGGGCAGGCCGTGTGGGTGCTCGGTGGGGTTCTGCAACCGCATCAGGTCCACCACGTTGATCACCCGTACCCGCAGCTCGGGCAGGTGCCGGCGCAGCAGGGTCACCGCGGCGAGGGTCTCCAGGGTCGGGACGTCGCCGCAGCAGGCCAGCACGACGTCGGGCACCGTTCCGGCGTCGTTGCTCGCCCACTCCCAGAGCCCGATCCCGCGGCTCGCGTGTGCCAGCGCGGCGTCGGGGTCGAGCCACTGCGGCGCGGGCTGCTTACCGGCGACGACGACGTTGATCTGGTCGCGGCTGCGCAGGCAGTGGTCCATCACCGACAGCAGGGTGTTGGCGTCCGGGGGGAGGTAGACGCGGACGATCTCGGACTTCTTGTTAACGACGTGGTCGATGAAGCCCGGGTCCTGATGGGAGAAGCCGTTGTGGTCCTGGCGCCAGACGTGGCTGGTGAGCAGGTAGTTCAGCGACGCGATCGGACGCCGCCAGGGGATCGACCGGCTCACCTTGATCCACTTTGCGTGCTGGTTGAGCATCGAGTCGATGATGTGGATGAACGCCTCGTAGCAGGTGAAGACCCCGTGCCTGCCGGTGAGCAGGTAGCCCTCCAACCAGCCCTCGCTCAGATGCTCCGAGAGCACCTCGAGCACCCGTCCGCGGGGGCTCTGGTGCTCGTCGGTCGGCAGCAGCTCGCCCTCGAACTGGCGGTCGGTCACCTCGAACACGTCCTGCAGCCGGTTCGACGCCACCTCGTCCGGGCCGACCAGCCGGAAGTTCGACGGGTTGGCGCGCATGACGTCGCGCACCCAGCCGCCGAGCAGGCGGGTCGCCTCTGCTGTGGCGCCGCCGGGCTCCGGCACGTCCACCATGTGCTCGCGGAAGTCGGGCAGCCGCAGTGGCTGCAGCAGCTCGCCGCCGTTGGCGTGCGGGCTGGCGCTCATGCGTCGCTCGCCGGTCGGGGCCAGCGCCCGCAGCTCCGGGACGGGACCGCCCTCGGCGTCGAAGAGCTCCTGCGGCCGGTAGGAGCGCATCCACTCCTCCAGCTGTGCCAGGTGCACGGGGTCCTCCCGCACCCGGGACAGCGGCACCTGGTGGGCCCGCCACGTCCCCTCGACCGGGAGACCGTCGACGACCGCCGGTCCGGTCCACCCCTTCGGGCTGCGCAGTACCAGCACCGGCCAGCGGGGCCGCTCGGTGAGCTCACCGCGCGCCGCGCGGGCGCGGATGTCGGCGATGGTGGCCATGATCCGGTCCATGGCCGTCGCCATCCGCGCGTGCACGGCCGGGTGGTCCTCGTCGGCGGCGACCTCGACGACGAACGGCTCGTGGCCGTAGCCCTCCAGCAGGGCGAGCAGCTCCCGCTCCGGGATGCGGGACAGCACCGTCGGGTTCGCGATCTTGTACCCGTTGAGGTGCAGGATCGGCAGTACGGTGCCGTCGGAGACCGGGTTGATGAACTTGTTGGCGTGCCAGGACGCGGCCAGCGGGCCCGTCTCCGCCTCGCCGTCGCCGATCACACACGCCACGAGCAGGTCCGGGTTGTCCAGCGCGGCCCCGTAGGCGTGCGCCAGCGAGTAGCCGAGCTCGCCACCCTCATGGATCGACCCCGGCGTTTCCGGTGCCGCGTGACTCGGGATGCCCCCGGGGAAGGAGAACTGCCGGAACAGCCTGCCCATGCCGGCCGCGTCGCGGGAGACGTCGGGGAAGCGCTCGGAGTAGGTGCCCTCCAGCCACGCCGTGGCCACCACCGCGGGACCGCCGTGGCCGGGCCCCGTCACGAACAGCGTGTCGATGCCGCGTCGCTTGATCACACGGTTGAGGTGGGCCCACAGGAACGTCAGCCCGGGCGTCGTCCCCCAGTGCCCGAGCAGCCGGGGCTTGATGTCCTCCGGCCGCAGCGGGTGCGTCAGCAGCGGGTTGTCCAGCAGATAGATCTGGCCGACTGCGAGGTAGTTCGCAGCACGCCACCAGGCGTCGAGGCGATCGAGCTCGCCGTCGTCGGACCGGCTCGCGACCGCGGAGTAGGTCCCGCCTGCTGTGACCGTCATGGGCTGGCTCCTGAGACTCGGGATGTCGTGGGGCTCGGAAGCCAGCCAAGACCAGGGAGTACCCGCCGAGAAGGGCCCAACGTCCCGTCCTCGGCCCCGGAACCTCCCGGCCGCTACGTCGACCCGGTGGTTCGAGCCGTCCCGATACGGACCCTGCTGTTGTCGTGGACGTCGCCCGCCGCGGTCGCGGTGCCTATCCGCACGCCGCTGTGGTCACGAACAGCGCCGCTCTCCGTCGCGGTGCCGATCCAGATCCCGCTGTGGTCGTACACGTTCCGAACCGAGGCCATGGCGCTCTCCTCTGACGAGGTACTCCGGTGCCCGGATCGTCGACCGCCCGAGTCGGTGGAAGAAGAGGCCGAATGCCCTACCCGTCCGGGACCCTCGGCTCCGGCTGCCCGGACAGCCCCGAGGCCCCATCGGCGAGTCCCGGGTGAGTCGGGACCTCCGCCGACCGTGACGGGCCGTCGTGCCCTGATCACCGCGTGGTGGCCCGGAACAGAATCTGCTGGTCAGTCCCGGTGCCGCAGCGACGCGAGGAGGATCCGATGATGTACTGGTGGGGCAACCAGATGACCGTGTGGGGCTGGGTGCTGATGTCCGTGAGCTCGATCGCCATCTGGGCGTTGGTGATCGCCGCGATCGTCGCTCTGGTCCGCTACACGCGGACCGGCGGCACGGACCGCCGGCCTGAGCAGTCCGCACGCCCCAGCCCGCAACAGCTGCTCGCCGAGCGGTACGCCCGCGGAGAGATCGACGAGACGGAGTATCTGCGGCGGCTGGACACCCTCGAGGGAGCGGCCGTGAAGCCCTTCGGTGTGAGCGGACCGGTGGGCGGAACCAGGGACTGAAGCCCCGGTCAACCAGGGCCGCGAGTCGGTGCCGTTCGGCCCGTCTGGCGAGCAACCTCGAGTCACGATTCGAGGAGGTGGGGGCGATGGACGCGCAGCACCCCGCTCGCCGTTCCCCCAGGACGCAGCGACTGCCTCGGCGCGGCACCGATCGTGTGGAGGACGTGGCGGCCTGGAGCCTCATGGCGGCGGCGATGGTCCTGATCGTCGTGGCCTGGGTGACCGGGCTCGCGGTTCACAACCAGCAGAGCGAGCGCGCTCTGGCGGAGAGCGCAGGCAGGACCGAGGTCCGCGCCGTACTGCTGGAGGATGCGCAGGCGGTGCGGGGGGAGCGCGGTGAGTACGTCCCCGTGCAGGTGCCGGTCAACTGGACGGACCGCGGGGGCGCGAAGCACACCGGTGCTGTTGTCGTCAGCAGTTCCGCCCCTGCGGGAGAGCAGCTCGACGTCTGGGTGGACTCGTCCGGGGCGATCGTCCCGGCCCCGACCCGACCCGAGAACGCTGTGGTGGCCGGGGTGCTGGCCGCCGTCGGAATCCTGCTCGGGGGCGGCACTGCCCTCCTCGTCGGCTGGTACACCGTGCGCAATCTCGTGGCGGCCTGCAACTCCCGTCGCTGGGAGCGGGAGTGGGCGGGCGTGGAGCCGATCTGGCGCCGCGACTGGCTCTGACGGCTCGGCAGTGTCACCAGAGCTGGCTGCGGTCGTGGGGGTCGAGGCCTGCGCTGCGGGTGACCGTTGCCTGCTCCGCGCCGGCGCCGAGCTCGGGTTCCTCTGGGAGGTGGACGTGGGGGCTCACGACGGTGACGGGCACCGTGCAGCGGCGGAGGACCTGCCGACTGGTGGATCCGAAGAGAGCGCGTGCCGGCGCGGTGCGTCCGCGGGTGCCCAGGACGACCATGCGGGCCCGGACCGCGGCGGCGAGCAGCGCCGGGGTCGGTGGTCCGGGCGCGATCTGCAGGTCCACCGGGACGTCGGGGTAGCGGTCGGCCCAGGAGGTGAGCTGGTCGGCGAGGCTGTCCTGCGCGGCGGGATCCGTGTCGTAACGTGGGCCGCGGGCGTGCAGGACGAGGAGCCGGTCGCGGTGGCGCCGCGCCTCGCTGAACGCGACGTCGAGCACGGCCTTGTCGATGGTGGGCTCGTCGACCCCGGCGAGCAGCGGGCGTCCGTCCGTCTGCTGGAGCCGGCCGCGGACGACGGTGACGGGGCAGCGTGCGCTGCCGCTGACCTCGAGGGCGACGGACCCGATGAGGATCTCGTGCGGGCGTTCTCCGCCACCCATGCCGAGGACGAGGAGACGGGCGTTCTCGGCGGCGTCGAGCAGGGCGTCGACCGGTGGTTGGTCCGTGCTGTGGGTCGAGCTGCGCAGTTCGGGTTCGGCGCGGCGGGCGACGGTGAAGGCGCGGGCCAGGATGTCGCGCGCGCGTCGCACCGCCGGCGCGTCGTGGCCTGCTGCGTAGGGGGCCGCGTGCACGATGCGCAGCGGGAGGTGGCGGAGCCGGGCCTCGGCAGCGGCCCAGCGGACGGCATCCAGGGCGATGTGGGTGCCGTCGACCCCGACGACCACCGCAGGTTCGTCGACTGTGGGAGCGCTGTGCTCCAGGGCGTTCATCGCGGTCACCTCGTTGTCGCCTGCTGTCCGTGCCGGAAAGCGTGCAGTACGGGTCCCGTGGGCGGCAGGACCGCTCGACCCCGATCCGGGGGCACAGAGACCCGGACCCTGGTCACGGCTGGCTGCTCTCCGGGTCGAGCACGTCGGAGACTTCCCGGCGGGGTGTGGCGGTGACGGGATATCCGCGCCCGATCCGCAGAACGGCCTGCGGCGGACGCGTCTCACCGATGAGACTGCGCAGCTCCTCCCGGGTCTGCCGCACCTCCACGACGTGGGACAGGAAGGAGACGGCGAGTCCTTCCGCGGTGGCGGTGAGCAGGACCCGTTCCAGCGCCAGCCCGGCGTGGACGTCCCCCGGGGCGCCACTGAGCTGGGCGGTCAGCACCGCGAGCAACGGCTCGGTCTCGAAGTCCTTGCCGGGCGGCCGGGCCGGACCGGTGCCGCCCCGGAAGTCGCGCAGCACCCACCGGTCCTGGGGTTCCGAGAGCGGACCGCCTGCTGTGGCAGGGACCCCGTCGCGGCGTCCGGGCGGGGACGCCGTCCACCGCTCCAGCTCGGCTCGGAAATCCGGGTCCGCCAGCTGGGCTCGGTACGCCCGGACCGATATCTGCTGCAGCCGGGTCCTGTCGCCCGGCTCGTCCACGACGTGCAGCAGACCGTTCTCCTCGCTCGCCGCGCAGCCGAGTGCGTACAACGCGGGTGGGGGCACCGGCTCGTCGCTGAACGGGTGCCGGTTCGTCCGGCGTAAGGGAACGGCGCGCAGCAGCCGCAGCTGTTCGGGGGTGGCGGCCTTCGGCCCCCCGTGACGTACGACGGCGAGGAGGTCGGGTCGTGCGGCGTCCGGGAGGATCGTGACGATCGGTCGGATGCCGTGGCCGTGCAGCGCGAGCCGCAGGTTGAACAGTGCCGCCCCGCACGCCATGCGCAGCTCGCGATCGTCGGGGTCGGCCTGTGGGACCCGGCGTTCCGGGTCGGCGTGCAGCTCGATGAGGTCGGGGGTCACCCGGAAACGCCAGGGCTGGCTGTTGTGCAGCGATGGCGCCCGGCCTGCTGTCGCCAGCACGTCCTCGATCTGCGCGGGGGTCAGTCCGAGCGCACCCGGGATCTCAGTCATCGTGGTCACGCCCGCGGATTCGACGAGGGCCGGCCCGAGCCGGCTGTACGAGGACCGAGACTGCCGCCACCCGTCGGTGCCCGCTACGGCCGAAGGACCTGGTCGGGTCAGCTGCCTTCGCCGCGGCGGAGGTCCGCGGCGTAGACGGCCGCTTCGGTGCGGCGGGCGAAGCCGAGTTTGTGCAGGAGCGAGGAGACATAGTTCTTCACGGTCTTCTCGGCGAGGAACATCTCGGCGCCGATCTGGCGATTGGTGAGGCCGTCGGCGATGAGGGCGAGGATGCGTCGCTCCTGGGGGCTGAGTGTGCTGTAGCGGGGGTCGGTGGGTTGGTTGCCGGTGCGGAGGCGCTCGAGGACGGTGGCGGTGGCCTTGGGATCGAGGAGTGAGCCGCCGGTGGCGACGGTGCGGACCGCGGCGATGAGGTTGATGCCGGTGACCTGTTTGAGGAGGTACCCCGACGCCCCGGCCATGATCGCGCCGAAGAGGGCTTCGTCGTCGGAGTACGAGGTGAGCATCAGGCAGGCGGGGGGCGGGGTGAGAGCGGAGCGCACGTCGCGGCAGACGGTGACGCCGTCGCTGTCGGGGAGGCGGACGTCGAGGATGGCGACGTCGGGCCGTAGGGCCGGTATGCGGGCCATGGCTTGGGCGGCGGTGCCCCCCTCGCCGATGACCTGGATGTCGTCCTCGGACTCGAGCAGCTGAGAGATGCCGCGGCGGACGATCTCGTGATCGTCGAGCAGGAACACGGAGATGGTCACGGGCCGGCCTCTCATCGCTGGTTCACCGGACAGTACTGCCGCCCGACCGGGCACTCCGCCCGCGAACGACCCGGAACACCGGGCCGAACGGCCCTCACCCGGGTCCCGGGGATGTGTGATGTCGCTGGAACTGGCTGGTGGGGAGCAGCCGGCGACCGGTGAGGTGCTGCAGGGGAACGGCGACGACATGGCCCGTGCGGCCCGGCACCCACGGCTTCCGCATGGTGGCGTCGAGTGCGGCCAGGCGCGCGGGATCGACCACCTCGTACGCGTGGCCGACGCCGAGGACGCTCCAGCCGGTGTGTGTCACGGGATCGAGGTCGTCGGCCTGGAAACCGACGACGGTGCGGTGGGTGGCGGCGAACGTCCGCCCGTCGGCGGTGCGGAAGAGGACCTCCTCACCGTCGAGGAGGTAGTTCACCGGATGGGCGGCGGGCATCGCGGCCTCGGTGAAGACGATCCGGCCGATAACGCCCGTGGCGAGCAGCCTCAGGCATTCCTTGCGGTCGAGCTCCACGGGTTCCGCTGCGCCGGCCGAACCATCGAGGTTCGACGGGGTCATGTCGTCAGCCTCGGGGCCCCCCGTCCGTCCGGATAGGGCCGGACGCCCTCCAACGGAGCCCATCAGACCTCGATGCGCACCACGTCGGGGACGGTCACGGTCGTGCGCCGGAATGGTCGCCGGCCGGGGAGGTTACCGAGGCGAGCGAGCGGACGATGTCCGTCGCCGTGACGATCCCGACGAGCCGGCCGTCGTCGATGACCAGGACGGCGTCCGCGTGCTCGGTCTGCATCCGGCGAGCCGCGTCGGAGCGGCGAGCCGTCACGGGCAGCGGTTCGACCGGCCGCGTCAGCTCCTCGACGTGCACGGCCGCCCGTACACCCGGCGAGCCGGATCCGCGCGCGACGAAGCGGGCGACGTCGACCTCGAGGACCACGCCCCGGCACCCTTCACCCTCCAGTACCGGCAGGTGACGCACGCCGGTCGTGGCCATCAGGCGCAGGGCGGTCGACAGGGGGGCGTCCGCGGTGATCCCGATCATGTGCGTGGTCATCAGCGCGGTGATGGGCGGGTCCTCGTCCACCGTCTCCGGCGGTGCCGCCAGGTGTTCCGGTCCAGTGCTCATGGTGCGTGCTCCTCCGTCCGGGCCGGGATCGATCCTCGACCGGCCCGGCAGGCTGCGCCACGGGGCGGAGGGCCCGTTGATCCCTGCCGGAGGTCCCACGCGGCTCAGTCGAACCAGCGCCTGCCGTGCCCGGTGAGGACGCTGCCGAACTGCAGTTCGGGGAAGTGCGCGCCTGCGCCGAGCGTCGTGGGGTCCTCCAGCTCCCGGAACAGCCGCTCCCGGACGCGCTGCGCGAGAGCGGGGTCGACGTCGCCGATGGACTGCCACGTCGGTTCGTCGAGCTGGACCGGGCAGATGATGGCGTCCCCGAGCAGGAACGCCCGCTGACCACCGGAGGCGATGATCACGCTGAGATGCCCGGGAGTGTGCCCCGGAGTCATGGTGAGCGTGACTCCGGGCGCGATCGTGGAGTCGTGGTCGACCGCGCGCAGCCGGTCGCCGCCGGAGCCACGCCGGCGGCCCGCAGCCCCACCAGCAGCTGCCCCCCGACGAGCAGGCGGCGGGGGCCGTAGTCGCGCAGGTGCGGGCCCATCCCGCAGTCGACGAGGATCGTCCGGTCGCCCGTACGCACCAGGAAGCAGCCGATCGGCAGGAAGGCGAACCCGTCGCTGCCGAAGAGGTCCTCGTGGCCCTCGGCGCGGACGTGGTCGCCGAAGTACTCGGGAGACGCCCGGAACGTCCCGTCGGCGAGGGGGTGCACGTGGATGTCACCGATCAGCATGCGGTACTCGTGCCCCGGCTGGGTCTCACCAAACCGCCCGGTCCGTACGAGGCCGGCGCGTCAGTCGAGCTCGGGGCGGACGACGGCAACCGGGCACGGTGCGTGGTGCAGCACCGCGTGGCTCACCGAGCCGAGCACCAGGCCCGTGAAGCCACCCCGCCCGCGTGAGCCGACGACGACGAGTTGCGCGCCGGTGCACTGCCCGAGGAGCGCATGGGCCGGCCGGTCCTTGACCACGGCCCGGCGGACCTCGACGTGCGGGTACTTCTCGGCCCACCCCGCCAGTTGGTCGGCCAGCAACCGGCACTCGTCGACCTCGACCGCCTCCCAGTCCACCAGCTGCCACACCGCCGCGTCGGCGACGTAGTCCATCCAGGCGTGCACCGCCACCAGCGGCACCTGCCGGACAGCCGCCGCCTCGAAGGCGAAGGCCAGCGCCGCCTCGCTCGTCGGGGAACCGTCCACCCCCACGACGACGGGACCCCGGGGCGACGGCAGCTCACCGCGCACCACCACCACCGGGCAGGCGGCGTGGGCGGCCAGTGCCACGGCGACCGAACCGATGAGGAGACCGGTGAACCCACCCAGTCCGCGGTCCCCGACCACGACCAGTGCGGCACGCTGCGACTCCGCGGTGAGCACGGGGATCGGGAAGCCGTCGACCACCTCGTCGGTGATCTCGACGCCGGGTGCGGCCTCCGCGGCTGCCGCAGCCGCCTCCGCGACCTCCGCGCGGGTGCTCTCCAGCATCACCGTCCGGTAGCCCGCGCCCAGGCCGGGATCGCCGATGTGCCCCGAGGCCCGCCAGCCGAAGGCACTGACCAGCCGAAGCCCCGTCCTGCGGCGCTCGGCCTCCCGGGCTGCCCACCGCGCGGCCTCGAGAGCTGCCACCGAGCCGTCGATACCGACCACGACCGGCGATCCCCACGCCTGCGCGTTCTCCATCGCTCCTCCTCGTTCCGGTGTGCTCCCAGACTGGGCGGGAGGCGATCCCACCGGGAGCGGTCGGTGGTCCCGCCCGGACAGGGCGTTGGGCCCGATCTCGACCGTGCCGTCGTCGCACCACCACGCCGGGAGGTCCCGTGAACCGGACGTAGTGCCCGCCGGGCCACGTAGCCTCGGGTCATGAGCGTCAACGTCCGGCCGCTGCTGGAGTTCGACCATTCCTACGCGCGCGAACTGCCGGACCTGTCCGTGCCGTGGACGGCGGCATCGGCGCCGGCGCCTGCCCTGCTGATGCTCAACGAGGAGCTGGCCGCCGAACTGGGTGTCGATGCCGAGGCGTTGCGGGCGCCGGCCGGTGTCGCATTGCTCGTCGGCACCGCGGTCCCGGACGGAGCGCGCCCCGTGGCACAGGCCTACGCCGGTCACCAGTTCGGCGGCTACGTGCCCCGGCTGGGAGACGGCAGGGCGCTGCTGCTCGGCGAACTGGTCGACGCCGGCGGGCGTCGACGCGACCTGCATCTGAAGGGCTCTGGTCGCACGCCGTTCGCCCGCGGAGGGGACGGGAAAGCGGCCGTCGGGCCGATGCTGCGGGAGTACGTGATGGGGGAGGCGATGCACGCGCTGGGCATCCCCACCAGCCGGGCGCTCGCGGTGGTGGCCACCGGCAGTGACGTCGTCCGCGAGACCGTGCTGCCCGGCGCGGTGCTCGCGCGGGTCGCGGCGAGCCACCTGCGGGTCGGGACGTTCCAGTACGCGGCGGCCACCGGCGACCCGGCGCTCGTGCGGAAGCTGGCCGACTACGCGATCGCGCGGCACCATCCCGACGTCGCCGGGGCGGACAACCCCTACCTGGAGTTCTACCGGCGTGTGATCGACGCCCAGGCGTCGCTCGTCGCCGGCTGGATGCTCGTCGGGTTCGTGCACGGCGTCATGAACACGGACAACACGACGATCTCCGGGGAGACCATCGACTACGGCCCCTGCGCGTTCATGGACACCTACGACCCTGCCACGGTCTTCAGCTCGATCGATCATCGCGGCCGGTACGCCTACGGCAACCAGCCCGCCATCGCCCAGTGGAACCTGGCGCGGCTGGGCGAGGCCCTGGTGCCACTGATCCACGAGGACACCGATGCGGCGGTCGAGGCCGCTACCGAAGCGGTGATCTCGTTCGCCGAGCGCTACGAGGGGTACTGGACGAGCGGGATGGCCGCGAAGCTCGGTCTCGAGGCACCGGACCTCCCCCTGATCCAGGACCTGCTGACGCTGCTGCACGACCAGAACGTGGACTTCACGACGTTCTTCCGGGCACTGTCGTCGCACCTGCGGGGACGTCCGGCGCGCTCCCTGTTCAGCGAGCCGGACGTGTTCGACGCGTGGGATGCGCGCTGGCAGGCCCGGCTACCCCGGGACGGCGCCACCGTGGCGGCGGCCATGGACCGGGTCAACCCCGTCTACATCCCGCGGAACCACCTGGTGGAGGAGGCGTTGACCGCCGCCACCGGCGGCGACATGGCGCCGTTCCGCCGCCTCGTCGGGGTGGTTGCCGATCCGTTCGTCGAGCGTCCTGGTCTGGAGCGCTACGCCGAGCCGGCGCCCCTGGGCTGCGGCCCCCACGTCACCTACTGCGGAACCTAGTTCCCGGCATGAGCGACCGGTCCGACCGAGGGCTGTGGGTGGCGGTACTCGCCTGCGTGGTCGCGTGCCTGGCGGGGTGCGCCACGACGGCGACCGGCCCGAACACGGGCGATCCCCGGCCCGGCCCACCGGCCCCGGCCGGCGGCGTCCAGCCCGGCTCGGTGCGCGTGCTGCAGCTGAACCTGTGCAGCAGCGGCATCGCCGGCTGCTACACCGGCCGGTCCACGGCCGAGGCCGCCGCGGTGATCCGCGCCGAGCTGCCCGACCTGGTCACCCTGAACGAGGTCTGCCAGGACGACGTGTCGTCCCTCGAGCGCGCGCTCGCTGACGTGGTACCCGGCGACGTGGTCGTGTCGGCGTTCCAGGCGGCGCGCAACGGGCGTACCGGGGAGGCGTACCGCTGCCGCAACGGCGAGCAGTACGGCATCGGCCTCGTCTCGCGGTGGCCGTCGGTGCCGGGGTCCTCCGCGGGCGGTGGGATCTACCCGGCCCAGGACAGAGCAGACCCGGAGGAGCGGGCGTGGCTGTGCCTGGACGTCGCGGCCACCCCGGCCGTCGCCGTCTGCACCACGCACCTGGCCTACACGGAGCGGGAGGTCGCGAGGGCCCAGTGCCGGTTCCTGTTCGGCACGGTCATCGCGGAGATGCGTGCCCGGGACGGGGCGGCGCCGCTGCTGCTGGGCGGCGACCTGAACCTCGGGTCCGGCGACAGCGCGGACCTCCGGTCCTGCCTCCCGGCCGGTGCCGTGCTCGCCGACGACGGCGGCCAGCAGCACGTCGTGGCGACGCCGGAGTTCGTCGTCGACGGCTCCCGGACGATCGACCTGCGTGGCACCACCGACCACCCTGGCCTGCTCGTCACCCTCGCTCCCACCGGGAGCAGGCCCGAGCCGGGTCGATGAATCGTCGAGTGCTGTTCATCCGCAGGAGACCTTCGTCGACCACACGACGGTCGAGACTGGGCTGAATGCTGGGTTCAGTGCGTGGACGCCCCCTGTACTACCTCATCGGCACCGCGGGACACCCCAACTACGGCGACGAGCTGATCACCTCGATCTGGTTGAGGCATCTGGCCGTCGTCGCGCCCGACGCCGATGTGTGGGTCGACTGTCCGGCCCCGGGTTCGGCGGCGGTGCTGCTCGACGGCTTGCACCCGCGTGCCCGGTTCACCGACACGGCGTGGCGGCTGTGTGCGGAAGCTCCCGGCCTTGGGCCGTGGGAGAAGGCCGCATGGGTCCAGAACGCGATGCAGCAGCCCGGCCTGGCCTGCCGCTGGGTGGCCGGCATCGAGCTGATGGGCACCGCGGACGTCGTCCACGTGATCGGGGGCGGCTACATCAACGGCATCTGGCCGCACCACATCGGGCTGCTCGCCTCGGCCGCGGCAGCGGTCCGGCGCTCGGGTGGCCGGGCGGTGGTCACCGGGCAGGGCCTCATGCCGCTCGACGACGGTGAGGCGGCGCTCGTCCGCACCCTGCTCGAGCGGTTCGACCTGGTGGACGTGCGCGACACGGTGTCCGCCGAGATGCTGGAGCGACCGGGCAGCCGGGGTGTCGATGACGCCTTCCTGGGCGCCGGCCGGTTCTTGCGTTCCGAGCAGCAGCCTGCCGACCCGCTCCCGCGGTACATGGTCTGCGTGCAGTCCGACCTGAGCGACCACGACGCGGGCAGGCTCGCCGCCTTCACCCTCGCGACCCTGCGGACATGGGACGTCGACCCCGCCGACGTCGGGGTGGTCGAAGGCATACCCGGGCAGGACCGCGTGGTGTACGGGCTGCTCGAGCACGAACTGCCCGGATCGCGGTTCTTCCCGTTCAGCGAGGTGTGGCGCCACGGGATGCCGGTGGCGCCCCACCAGACGTGGCTCTCGACCCGCTTCCACCTGCACCTGGTGGCCGCGTCGGTCGGGGCGAACGGCGTGGCAGTGAGCGTCAACCGCGACTACTACGCCACGAAGCACGGCTCGTTGCTGCGCCTGGGCTCGAACTGGGATCTCGTCGAGGACCTCGCCGACATCCCGAAACCGCCCGCCGGCGGCGGGTTCCCCCCGGACGTGCTGGCCGGGCACGTGCGCAGCAAGGCGGAGGTGGCACGGCAGATCTACCCGGTCTCCTGACCGGGCCGTGCGGGCGGGGGTACCCCCTCCTGGTCACCCGCTCGCACGACGTCCAGGTCGGTCCACACCGACGAGGTGGGGTCAGGCGATCTGGGCGCCCTCGGGAAAGTCGGTGCTGCGAGTGAGCTGCGACCACTGCTCGATCTCGGCGTCGACCGCGCTGCGCCCGGCGGTGACCAGCCGGAGCGCGTCCGAACCGAGCAGCAGGTGGACCGGCGGGGCCGGCATGTCGAGGATCGACAACACCGCCTCGGCCGCCTTCGCCGGGTTGCCCAGCTGATTCCCGCTCGCGGCGAGGCGATTCCTGCGGACCGGTTCCATCAGCGCGTCATAGTCGGTGATGGAGCGGTCTGCGCGAACCATGGAGCGGCCTGCCCAGTCGGTTCGGAAGGAACCGGGAGCAATCGCCGTCACGGCGACGCCGAAGCTCCTCACCTCTTTTGCGAGGGTGTCGAGAATGCCCTCGAGTGCGAACTTGCTGCCCTGGTAGTACGCCAGCCCTGGCACGGTGATCAGCCCGCCCATCGATGTCACCGCCATCAGATGGCCGTGGCGGCGCCGGCGCATGTACGGGAGGGCGGCCTTCAGGGTGGCGACGGCGCCGTAGACGTTGACGGCGAACTGCGCACGTAGCTCCGACAGGGGCGACTCCTCGAAGACGCCCTCGTGCCCGTAGCCGGCGTTGGCGATCACCACGTCGATCGGCCCGATGGTCTCCTCGACGGCGGCGACGGTGGCGAGGACGGCCTCGTCGTCGGTCACGTCGAGCACGCGCGCAAGCGCCCGGCCGGACGTGCCGGCGGCCAGCTTCTCGAACCCCTCACCGTCGTCGGGCTTGCGCACGGTGCCGACCACCGTGTGTCCGGCGGCGAGGAAGGTCTGCGCGAACGCCCGCCCGAACCCGGAGCTCACACCCGTGACGAAGAAGATCTTGGCAGCGGGTCGGATGGTTGTCGTCGGACTCGTCATGGACCCGAGTCTACGCTCCGTTGAGAAAAATCGACGTGGCGTCGAAAATGTGAGCGTCGCCCGGCGTCGCGGGTCCACGACGGCACGGGCGGCGGGGGATGGGGTGCAGTGAGCCGGAACGAGTCAGGCCCTACCGGGGAAGTTCGAGCGCGGTGAGCCAGACGTGGGTCAGAGTCGCGGCCGTCTCGTCGACGGAGCCGCCGGTCCTGGAGGCCTGGTAGAAGGACCGCTCGGTCATCCAGACGAGTGCGGCGGTGACAGCGGCGGCATCGGTGGGGCCGTCTCCGGCGGGCAGCCCCGCTCGTTCGGCGATTCGCCGGGTGATGTCGGCGATGGCGGAGACCGCGGAGCGCCATTGTTCGTCGATGGCCGGGATGGTGGGGGAGAGGTCGACGGCCGCACGCATGACGCTGCCGTGTTCGTGCCACATGCGTGCGGTCTGCTGAACACTCTGTTCGAGCGTTTCCGCCGGTGAACTGGTGCCGGCGGCGTCTGCCGCGTCGACTTCGGCGCGAAGCGTCGACACCGTTCGCTCGACGAGTGCGGTGAGCACGTCGTTCTTCGAGCCGAAGTAGAAGTAGAAGGCGCCTCTGGTGATTCCGGCCGCCGTCGCGATCGTCTCGACCGTCATGTGCTCCAGGCCGCCGGTGGCGAGTTGGTGTTCGGCCGCGTCGAGGATCGCGCGTTCGCGCAGGTCGCCCTTGCTGGGAGCGACGCGGCGACGGCCCTTCGTCTCTCCGGGCTGAGGCACAGGGTCACGCTATCAGACGTCGAGAATTGTCGACGCTGCGCAGATTCCATCACCGGGCGGGGCGCTGAGGTCGGCGCTCGAGCACGACCGCACGTGGTCCGAGCGCGGCGGGGGACTCAGTCCGGTTGTAGCCCGTCGAGCAGTGCTTCGAGCCCGCGGCGGAACTCGGCCTCTGGCGTGCTGGTCCGGGCCGCACCGGCGATCTCGATCAATCGGGGGTAGCGCTCGGCCGGGAGTGAGCGGAACCGGTCGATCGTTGCGGCCGCTCCACCGTTGCGGGTGCTCATCGGGCCGGTCAGCTCGGTCTGGGCGAAGGCCGCCGCCAGCGTGGTGACAGCACGGAAGGCGACCAGTAGGTCCTCGCCGTCGAGGCCGGACCGGGCGAGTGCCGCGAGCAGTGCCTCGGCGGCGTCGAGGAAGGTCTCCGACCGGCTGCGTCGGGCGAGTACCAGCGGAATGGCGTTGGGGTGCTGGCGGACGGCACGCCACAGCTCCTCGGCGAGTCCCCGGACGTCGACGCGCCAGTCGGATGAGGGGGAGTGGGGAATTGTGATGCCGCGCAGCACGCCGTCCACCACCAGGGCATCCAGCGCCGCACGATCGGCGACGTAGTTGTAGAGCGTCATCGGGCCGGTGCCCAGACGGGTGGCGACCGCGCGCATGGTGAGTCCGGCGAGGCCGTACTCGTCGACCACCGCGATGGCCGCGCCCTCCAGTTCGGCGCGGCTGAACCTCGCCCGTCGTCCCACCCTTGACCCTCTCCGCGCGCTCGCTCTACGATTTACGTACGAGTGTACGTAAATCCGATGGCCGACGCCGCTGTTACCACCCTGCTGAGGACGTGACGATGAACCTGATCGAGATCACCCACCCTGTCGGGGCCATGGACGAGGCGGCGCGCGCCGAGGTCGCGCAGCAGATCATGACCGGAATGCTGGGCGGAGAGGAGATCCCGGCCGAAACCCTGCGGCGGGTGCGCCGGATGAGTCACGTGCTGTTCCACGAGGCACGGAGCTGGACCACCGGCGACGGGCCCGTCCCGGACCAGGCGCCGCCGCCCTACATCGTCACGATCACCGTGCCCGAGGCATGGCGGGAAGAGATGTCGCGCTACGCCATCGGTGTGGTGCGGGCCGCGCTCAGGCGACAGGACAACCAGCACGGGGTCTCCCGCGAGGGCGGAGACGTGTGGGTCAACGTGGTCGGCATCGCCGACGGCAGCATCGGTCTGAACGGCAAGGCCACCACCGCTGCCGGCGTGCTGAACTACATGACCGAGGAGTACCGGGCCGCGGCGCCCGCGCAGACCGACCTACCCGACGGCGTGGTGATCGACCCGATCTGCGGCATGCAGGTCCGGCTCGGCCCGAAAGCGATCACCCTGGACCACCACGGCGCCACCATCGGCTTCTGCGCCACCGGCTGCCGCGACGCCTACACCCAGAACGAGGGGCTCGTCCCGAACGCGCCCTGAGCCGACCCGCCCGGGTCGAGTTCGCGGGCGAGCCACGCGCCCGGCGTGTGGACCTGGTCGCAGGCCCACACGCCGGGGTGATCGTCAGCGGCGGATGAAGACCGGGTTGGAGTAGAACCACAGGTCGGCCCAGGGGTCGGCGCCGTGGGCGTCGGGTTCCGGCTCGAGTTCGGTGGTGCTCGTGCCGCGGACACGCACGTACATCGCTCCGGGCACGTCGATCGCGTGCCGGACGACGATCCAGTCGCCCTCGCGGCGCCAGTTCGACTCGTCGAAGCGCGCCAGGACCGTGGTGGTCGGGTTGGTGTCGACCGTGGGCGTGGCGACCGGTCCGGTGATCATCCCGCCGATGATGTCGATGCGGCGCGGAGCGGGCCGCTCGCCGTGCGCGTTCGGGGTCCGGGGAACCCGGATGCGTACCTCGAC
The DNA here is from genome assembly GCF_059359135.1 of Pseudonocardia sp. OZ21. Classification (NCBI taxonomy): domain Bacteria; kingdom Bacillati; phylum Actinomycetota; class Actinomycetes; order Pseudonocardiales; family Pseudonocardiaceae; genus Pseudonocardia; species Pseudonocardia sp. OZ21. Next base: position 608,392 of record NZ_JCADBN010000002.1, on the reverse strand, counting down.
CTCGGCGGCGCGGTCGTCGCGGCCCCGCAGCAGCAGGGATTCGCCGACCGCGGCCCGGTTCGGGCCGCCGTCACCGCGGCCCGCCCGGGAGACCGTGAGGTCGAGCCGGTCGATGAGGTCGCCGGTGGTGACGAAGATGCGGCCGTTGCGCAGGCCGTCGAGGATGTCGGCGTAGTCCGCGGTGGCGTGGACGTAGGTCTTCGAGTACTCGCCGGGCCAGAAGTCGGAGCCGCCGTCGGTGTAGTGGACGTGGGAGTCGGACGTGCTGGTGATCCACCAGCGGCGGCCCTCTCCGAGCAGGGAGTCCCACAGCCCGCCGAGCCGGGCGGTCATCTGGTCGAAGCCGCCCATGGTGGGGTGGTTGCCGTACCCGCCGCGCTCACCGTCGGGGTCGAGGCTCCCGTCGCGGTTCAGCGTGCCGGCCTGGTGTCCGGGCGCGCCCTCGAAGCCGACCGACACCTCGGGTGCGGTGTCGTTCCAGGCCCGGAACTCGGCAGGCGTGTCCTGGCCGTAGACGCCGAGGCCGGTGGCCGACCGGGCCGGGTGGTTGGCGAACAGCACGGGCCGGTCGCGCAGGGCCCGCATCGCGCGGAGCGCTTCGAGCATCCTGGGCTCGGTGTCGCGCACCGGGTCGTCGGGGAACGCGTCGCGCTTGGCGAAGCGGCTCTCCAGGGAGAACAGGATGTCCCGCTCGCCTGCGACCTTGGGGATGATGAGGCTGCTGTGGTCGGCGGCCGGGGTGTCGAACTCCATCCCGTAGAACTGGAGCACGCCGGGCACCTTGCGACGGGAGTCGAGGAGGCTGGGGTAGGCCTGCTCGGCGTTGAGCTTGGAGTGGTGGGGGCCGCCGTGGTCGGTGGAGACCATCCAGCGCAGACCGAAGCGCTCCGCGTTGGTCGCGTTCGTCGCGATGGGGTAGATCGCATCGCCCGCGATGATCGGAGTCGGGGGCGAGGTGGACTCGTCGTATCCGACGCTGAACTCGCTGTGGATGTGGTGGTCACCGGGCAACCAGTCCCGGCTCCTGCCGCCCGATCCCCGGCCGGTCGTCTCGCCTGCCTGCGCAGGCGAGACGCCACCCAGGGTGACCAGACCGGCCAGCCCACCCGTCACTGCCAGCATCCTGCGCCGGTTCAACCTGTGGTGCTCGAGGTCGTCCATCTACTCCTCTTCCTGGCTCCATGAGCCGCTGTCACCCGATCGGGGTGAAGCGGCGACACAGCGCAACAGGTGCTGATGGCGACGGAGTGACACCTTGTGGATCAACAGGACAACTGGTCACCAACTACGACGGAGCCTGACCGGTGGGTAACCGGACCGCAGCGCGCAACGACGCTCACCCTGTCGGCCGGAGAGCCTGCTCCGGCAGGACGGGGGACGGCGCGTCGGAGGCCGGCCTCAGGACCCGGGTGAGCCAGTCGTTGCGCGTACGGCGGGCCGCGGCCGAGACCGGCACCTGCGGGTAGAGCGCGTCGAACGCGTGGAAGCCACCCGCCCAGATGTGCAGTTCGGCCTGGCCACCTGCCGCCCAGATCCTGGTGGCGTAGTCGACGTCCTCGTCGCGGAAGACCTCTGCCGTGCCGGCGTCGATGTAGGTGGTGGGCAGTCCCGAGAGGTCCTCGGCCACCGCGGGCGAGACGTAGCCGGGCACGTCCTCGTCGGGGAGGCCGCCGAGAACCGAGCGCCAGCCGAACTCGTTCATCTCGCGCGTCCAGACACCGGGTCGGCCCGAGTACTGCCGGCTCGACGTGGTGGTGTTGCGGTGGTCGAGCATGGGGCCGATCAGCACCTGGGCGGCGATCGCCGGCGTGCCGCGGTCGCGGGCCATCAGGGTGACGCCTGCCGCGAGGCCACCACCGGCGCTGGCGCCCGCAACGACGATCCGGGCGGGGTCGATGCCCAGGTCGCCAGCGTGTTCGGCGATCCAGAGCAGGCCACGGTAGCAGTCGTCGACGAGGGTGGTGCCGGTGACCTCCGGCGCCAGCCGGTAGTCCACGGAGATCACGACGGCGCCGTGGAGGTCGAGCCATTCCAACGGGATGTCGATGTTCGAGAAGCGATCTCCCATGACCATCCCGCCCCCGTGGATCCAGTAGACGCACGGTGCCGCCGTGGACCGCTCGGTCCCGGCGGGGCTGAAGATCGAGAGCGGGATCCGCCCGCCGTCCGGGGTGGGGACGGTGACCTCGCGCCGCTCGACGGCGAGACCGTCGAGGAAGGTCTCGACCGGTGTCGACGGCACTTGACGCAGTTGTGCCACCACCTCGGGGCTGAGCCGGGACATGAGCGGCATGTCGGCCAGTGCTGCGTTCAGGTGGGGGTCGATGCCCGGGCGTGCCTGATCCATGGTGGTTCCTTACGTGGGGTGCTGCGGGGTGATCGGGACGGAGGTGGCCGGTCAGCGGTCCCGGAAGGCGGCCTTCCCGCCCACCGGCACCTCGTCGGCGTACCGGGACTCGCCGGCGAGCAGCGGCTGGAGCTTCGCGACCAGCGCCTGCGCCTCCCCGGTCGCGAAGAACCTGCCGTGGGCCTCTTCGCTGACCCAGCCTTCGGTGACGTGGACGATGTCCTGGTCGGCTGCCGAGCGGCTGACCAGGAAGACGACGCAGTCCTCGTTGGACAGGGACGGCGCGTCGAGCAGGAACTCGACCAGCTCGGCACCCTTTCCGGGTCGGGCGGTCATGGTGGCGTGAAAACCGTGGCTGACGCTCATGGGGGCGGTCCCTCAACTCGTGGAGCTGTCGTGTGCTCCTGGGATGGCGACCTGCCCATGTAAGCATCGTGACCTGGCAAAACGTGAGAACGATACTCCTGACCTCTTGCCTGATCCTCCCGCTGTGAGGAGTACCGGGTTCGTGCTTCAATCGCGTCATGGACCTCGATGGGCTGCGAGCCCTACTCGCTCGCCACGCTCGGCCCGACTCGACCACCGCCATCGACGGTGTCCTGATCTCGAAGGTCGAGCAGTCGACCCCGCCGGCGCCGTCGATGTCGGGCACGGTCCTGGCGCTCATCGCACAGGGCTCGAAACGGATCGCGCTGGGCGACCGCGTGTACGAGTACCGCGCCGGGCAGTACCTCGTCGCGTCGGTCGACATGCCGATCACCGGCCAGTTCACCGAAGCCGACCCCGAGCGGCCGGCGATGGGCTTCGGGCTGATCCTGCACCCGGCCACCGTCGCCGAGCTGTTGCTGCAGGCGGCTCCCGGCGACCTCCCGCCCGCCGCCGGCGGCGGCGCGCCGTCCGGCATGGCCGTCAACGACGCGCCCGCCGCGCTCGTGGACGCGGTGATCAGGCTGCTGAGCCTGCTCGACCAGCCCCGCGACATCGCGGTGCTCGCGCCGCTGATCAAGCGGGAGATCCTCTGGCGGCTCATCACCGGTGAGCAGGGCGCCGTCGTACGCCAGCTCGGTCTCGCCGACAGCAGCCTCAGCCACATCGCGCGGGCGGTCCGGTGGATCCGCGACCACTACACGCAGTCCTTCCGCGTCGAGGACGTGGCGCAGCTGTCCGGCATGAGCGTGTCCGCCTTCTACCGCAACTTCCAGGCGGTCACCGCGATGAGCCCCATCCAGTTCCAGAAGCAGATCCGGCTGCAGGAGGCCCGGCTGCTGCTCGCCACCCAGTCCGGCGACGTCTCCGGCGTCGGCTACCGCGTCGGTTACGACAGCCCGTCGCAGTTCAGCCGCGAGTACCGCCGCCAGTTCGGCGCTCCTCCCAGCCAGGACGCCGCCCGGTTGCGCGGCTCGGCGCTCTGCCCCGCACCGGCTCTGGTGTGACAGCCACGGCGTGGGCCGGCGGGTCGAGGCGGATGCGCACGGCGATGCCGGCGCACGCGATGACGGCGAGCCCGCCGAGGGCGGTCGGCCAGGTCAGCTCCTCGCGGAGCAGCAGCGCCGCCCAGCTGATGGTGAGCACGGGCTGGACCAGCTGCACCTGACTGACCTGTGCCATCGGGCCGATGGCCAGACCGCGGTACCAGGCGAAGAAGCCGAGGAACATGCTGACCGCGGCGAGGTAGGCGAACGCCGCCCACTCGGTCGGTGTCCCCGACGGGGGCTGCTGCACCATCGACACCGCCGTCAGGGCGATCATCAGCGGCGACGACAGCACGAGCGCCCAGGACACCGTCTGCCAGGAACCGAGCTCGCGGCTGAGCAGCCCGCCCTCGGCGTAGCCGATCGCGGCGGCGGCGACGGCGCCGAACAGCAACAGGTCGGAGTGGTGCAGCTGCCCGATCCCGCCGCCCTGCACGGAGGCGAACCCGACGGCGGCGAGGGCGCCGACCACAGTCATGATCCAGAACGTCCGCGGCGGGCGCTCCTTGCCGCGAACGACGGCCATGGCCGCGGTCGCCGCCGGGAGCAGCGCGATCACCACGGCACTGTGACCGGCCGGGGCGGTGGTGAGCGCGTACGAGGTCAGGAGCGGGAAGCCGACGACGATCCCGCCTGCCACGACGGCCAGCCGCACCCACTGGACACCCGTGGGCAGGTGCTGTCCGGTCACGGCGAGTGCGGTGGCGGCCAGGAACGCGGCCGCCACCGCGCGCCCCGAACCGATGAACAGCGGGGACAGCCCGCCGACGGCGACCCGGGTGAAGGGGACGGTGAACGAGAACGCCGCCACTCCCAGCAGCCCCCACCACAGGCCCGTCCGCGACGGCGATAACGATGCCGCCGCAACCCGAGTAGCGCTATCTTCTCTCGACATGGTTGACGATAGCTCTGCTCGCATCGTGGCGGGTCTGCGCACCTGGATCGCGAAGGCGCCCCCGGGCGCTCGGGTGCCGTCCAACCGGGCGTTGATGGCGGAGTACGGAGCCAGTCCCGTCACGGTCCAGAAGGCGATGCGAACCCTGAGCACGCTCGGGCTCGTCGAGCCCCGGCCCGGTGTGGGGACGTTCACCCGCGCCGTGCGCACCGTGCGGCCTCCCGACTACGGCTGGCAGACCGGGGCCCTGGGTTCCCCGCACGCTCGCATCCCGACCCTGTCGACGCCGATGCGCAGCAGCCCGCCGGACGGGATCGGCCTGCACGCCGGTTACCCCGCCCGTGAGCTCCTCCCGGAGCGGCTGGTGCGCGCCGCGCTCGCACGTGCCGCCCGCGCTGACGCGGCCGTGGCGCGATCTCCCGCCGCCGGACTGCCGGAGCTGCAAGCCTGGTTCGCCCACGAGCTCGCCGAGACCGCGCCGGTCGGCGTCACCCAGCCCGCACCCCGGGACGTCGTGATCCTGCCCGGCAGCCAGAGCGGCCTGAGCTCGATCTTCAGGGCGCTGGCGGGTGTCGGGCAGCCGTTGCTCATCGAGTCGCCGAGCTACTGGGGTGCCATCCTCGCCGCAGCGCAAGCCGGCGCCCACGTCGTCCCGGTGCCCAGCGGACCGGCGGGCCCGGACCCGGACGCGCTCGCGCGCGCGTTCGCCGAGACCGGGGCGCGCGTGTTCTACGCGCAGCCGACGTACGCCAACCCCACGGGCGCGCAGTGGTCGCCCTCGCGGGCGGCGCAGGTGCTCGACGTCGTCCGCGCTCACGGCGCCTTCCTCGTGGAGGACGACTGGGCCCACGACTTCGGGATCGACACCACCGCGCAACCGCTCGCCGTGCACGACGACGCCGGCCACGTCGTCTACCTGCGCTCGCTGACCAAGAGCGTGTCCCCGGCGATTCGCGTCGCCGCGGTGATCGCCCGTGGCCCCGTGCGCGACCGCATCCTGGCCGACCGCGGGGCGGAGTCGATGTACGTCAGCAGCCTCCTGCAGGCCGCGGCCCTCGACGTGGTCACCCAGCCCGGGTGGCACACCCATCTGCGCACCCTGCCGCACCACCTGCGAGCCCGGCGCGACCTGCTCATCGACAGCCTGGCCGAGCACGTCCCCGACGCCCACCTCGACCACGTTCCCCGTGGCGGCCTCAACCTCTGGGCACGCCTGCCCGACGCGACCGACCTCGACCGGCTCGCCCGTGACTGTGAGGCCGATGGCGTGACGATCGCGCCCGGCACCGAATGGTTTCCCGCCGAACCGTCCGGGCCGTTCATCCGGCTCAACTACTCCGGTCCGAGCCCCGACCGATTTCCCGACGGCGTTCGCGTCATCGGAAAGGCTCTCGCCCGCCAGCGCAGCTCGTAACAGGACAGTTCTCGGAGCGGGGAGAACACATCTCATGGGCGGGAACGCGGGCCGGCAGCAGGGCCACCGAGCGGTTCTCCACGTGGTGCGGTGGCCGGCTGGTCGAGCGGGACGTCTCCCGAAGGCGCCCGATTGTCATCGTCGTGTCGCCGCGATGGCACCGCAGCAACCACTGGTGTTCACCGACGGACAGCACTCTTCGTGTCGATCACTCCACGAGGTTCTCGTCGGTCGCTGACGGCTCGCGACGGGCGAACCAGCCGGGGAGTGGCGGTGCGAGGCCGTTCACGGGTCGCTGCCCCAGGCGCGACGTGTGACGCCTCCTCTGCGGTGTTCGTGTTGCTTCCTTCCGGCCGTGTTCCTGCTGTTGCAGGGCCTGAGCGGCTGTCTCTCCGGTGACGTCAGGAGTCGTCTGTCATGGGTGTGGTCTCGGTACGCGGGGGTGGGGCCGATGGCCTCGCCGTGCGTACTGCTGCGCCCGTGCGGTTGCGGCCGTCGCCGCTGCAGCGGTTGCTGTGGATGCTGCGCTGGCTTCTCGGGGTGGCCGGTGCGGTGGTGGTGCTGTGGGTGGGGGCGGCGTTCCTGGCAGCGTCTCCCGCTTCCGCGGCGGTGGTGGTTCCGGTAGCTGCGCAGCAGGCGTTGTCGAAGGGAGGTCAGAACAAGCCTGTTGCCGGTAGTGGTGGGTCGAACGGGTCCGGTTCTTCGGGCAGCGGAAAGTCGGAGAAGCAGGCCGGCACCACGAAGGCCGAATCGAAGCCGGACAAGAAACCCGAGAAGAAGACGGCCACGAAGTCCACCGACAAGGCGGACAGCAAGACGAAGGCTGAGCCGAAAGCGGCGAAGAAGCCGGAGCCGAAGGCGGCGAAGAAGCCCGAGCCGAAGTCGGCGAAGAAGCCCGGCGACACGAAGTCCGGCACGTCCGGTGCGAAGCCGGAGAAGAAGCCGGCTGAGAAGGCCGACAGCAAGAAGGCCGAGCCGAAGCCGGCCAAGAAGGCCGAGCCGAAGCCGGCCAAGAAGGCCGAGCCGAAGCCGGCCAAGAAGGTCGAGCGGCAGGCAGCCGAGACGAAGTCGGGTGCCACGAAGGCCGGCTCGAAGCGGGGCACAGCCAAGGACGGTGAGGCGGGTTCGAGCGATGCTCCCCGGCGCACCGAGCAGGCGGCCGAGACCGCGCCCACGGCGAAGAAGCCGGCCGTGAAGAAGCCGGCCGTGAAGAAGCCGGCCGTGAAGAAGCCGGCGGGCACGCAGCCGGCGCCGAAGGCAGACAGCGCGAAGACCGCCACGGCGTCCGAGAAGCCGGCGGGGAAGAACCGCGGGCAGAAGGGCGCCGTCGCGGAGAAGCAGGCGCGCGCCGACGCCCGGGCAGGTGAGCAGGCGGCGCCCGCGACGCTCGCGGCGGATCCCGGTGACCGGTCGATCTCCGGGGCGCTGCGGGGCAAGGAGTCGCCGCGGGCGGCGTGTGCCGGGACGGGCAGCCGGGGCTGCGCCGGTGGTGCGGTGGTGCGGTCGGGGGAGTCCCGGGCAGCGGATCCCCGTGGCCCTCCCTCCGGCCGGGACGAGTACCGCTACTCCACGAGCCAGTTCGGGGAGCGGCAGGACCGCGACGACTCGGAGCAGACCGAGCAGGCGCTCGAGGGCCGGATCAAGGTCGACCAGAGCAAGGCGCGGTTGGCGGCGGAGAAGAAGAAGGTCGCCTCGGGCGAGGTGACCAAGGCCGCCTACGCGAAGGACGAGAAGAAGCACCAGCAACTGGCGAAGCAGGTCGCAGCGGATCGCGCGGAGCTGTCGCCGGAACGGGCCGACCTCGTCGACGAGGTGGTAGACGGACACCGCGAGCTGACTGCGCGGGAGAAGCAGTTGGCGGCGGAGGAGAAGAAGGTCGCCGCGGGCACGGTGACGAAGAAGGTGCACGCGCAGAACGTCGCGAAGTACGAGTCGCAGCGCGACGAGGTGTACGAGGCCACCGACGATCTGATGGCCGCCACCGGCAACGACGTGCCGGACGCGGTGCCGTCCCGTGGCCGCGGCGAGGGGTCGGCGGCCGGCTGCGGGTCGAGCGGGGTGTTCGTCGCGTGTGGCTCGGAGAGCCGGAGGGCGGACGGCGCGAAGGACCAGGACCGGTGCGTCGCGTTGGCCGGGGTGTCGTCCGGGTGTGGGGTGCAGACCTCGTCGGGGGAGTCGAAGGGCTCGGCGTCGTGCACGCTGACCGGGGCTGACCAGGGTTGTGGCAGCAGTGTCTCCCACCGTGGCGCCGGCGGTGAGGTGACCACGGCGTCCGCGCGGTGCACGGGAGATGCGCGCGGGTGCGGTCAGGGCAGCCGGGCGAACGCGGACGGCGCGGAGTCCGGGTGTGCAACGGGCGGCGGCTCGTGCCGGAGTGAGAGCTCGGGGCCCAGTCGCGCGGACGCGGCTCAGGTCGCGGGTGGCGAGCGGAAGGCATCGGCGGCGGCGTCGTGCACCGGTCGGTGCGAGGTGAGCGGTTCGGCGGACGCCGCGGGTGCGCAGTCGGGCTGCCGGACCGGCGGTGGGACGTGCGACAGCGGCAGTACCGGTTCCCGGGCCGATCGGGGCGACAGCCGGGTGATCAGCACGACCCGTGCCGGCGGCGAGGCTGCCGCGGGCGGCGAGTCACGGGGGCAGGGGAGCGGGTCGGCTCGCTGTGAGTCGGCCGGTGGCTGTGGCACCTCCAGCTCCGTGGATCTCGCAGACCGCGACGGACGCGGCGGCCGTGGTGCCGTGGGTGCCGATGCGGCGGTCGCGTGCGAGGCCGCCTGCACCGGCCGCGCCACCAGCAGCAGCGACACCGGGAACAAGGCCGCGCGTGCTACCGGGACCGGTGCAACGGCCGCCACGCCGGAGACGGCCACGAACGCCGCCGCGAACTGCGCCGTCGGTGGCGGGGGCTGCCGCACGCACAGCGAGTCCCGGGCCGACGGGGACACCGGCGGGCGCGGCGCGGCCGCCGCTGACGTGGACGTGGACTGCGCCGGGGTTGCCGGGTGCAGCGGCACCGGTGCGGCGAGGACGGGCGGGACGGCGACCGGCGTCCGGGCTGCTGCGGAGCGCACGAGCACCGGGGCGGCCGGCTGCGAGGTCGCCGCCGGGGCGTGCCGGGCGAACAGCTCGACGGAGACCGACAGCCCGGTCGGGGAGCGCGCGAGCCGGCTGCGCGACGCGGACGGGTCGGCCGGTGACGTGCCGGCGCGGACGGCAGCGCTGACCGACGGCGATGCGCGGGCGTCCAGCGTGGCGTCCGCGAGCGTCGACTGTGGCGACGTGGCCGGGTGCTCGGGGAAGGCGTCCAGTGCGACCACCGGAAAGGTCGCCGGGAGCGCGGCGGCCGGGGGCGCGCCGCCGGTTCGGGAGACGAAGGCCGGCTCGACCTGCACGGCCACCGCAGGCGGGTGCGACACGGGAGCGGCGTCCGAGGTGACCGACCGTGCCGTGTCCGGCGCACCGCGGTCGTCGTCGGAGGTCGCGGCGACGGGGGGTCGGGAGCTGTCGGCGGTCAGCACGGCGGGGGCCGGAGTCGAGTGCACCAGCGCGTCCTGCACCGGCTCCGCGTCCTCCACGACGTCGGGTGCGGCATCCGGCGACGTCACCGGGGTGCGCGACAGCACCGGCAGCTCGAGCTGCACCGCCCACGGGGACGGCGGCACCTGCCGGACCGCCGCCGACACGACCGTGACCGACCGCGCCCCGGCGACGGACGGCACCACGGGTGCTGCGGTGGTGTCGGGTCCGGTGAGCGTCTCCCACGCGACCGCCGCGGTTCGGTGCTCCGGAGGCGTCGGGGAGTGCGGCGGCACGGCAACGAGCTCCACGAGCGCCCGGGACACCGGGGTGTCCCCGCACGCCCGCGGCACCAGCGCGGCCACGCAGTGTTCGGTGACCGGCGGCGGCTGTTCCGGTGAGACCAGCTCGGCCGCCTCCAGCGCGCCCGACTACGCGGTGACCGACCCGGCGACCGGGAAGCCGGTGAAGGGAGCGCCGACCGCCGGCCCGTCGTCGACGTCGTCGGCGAGCGCTGCCCTGGACTGCCCGGCCGGCTGCACCGGCAGCGTGCGCACCAGCACGACGGCGTCGGACGGGGCGATCGCGGGTGGAGCGCCGCGCACCTCCACCGGCTGGGCTGCCTGCACCGCGGGCGCCGGTGGGTGTGCGGCGCAGTCGGTGTCGCAGGCCTCGTCCGGGCCTGGGGCGGCACTCGCGCTGACCGGCGACCAGGCCGGGGTGCGGACGACCGACCCGACCACCGCCGACGGGAGCGACCGGACCGAGACACGGAAGACCAACACCGCTCGGCTCGTGGCGGGCCCGTCCGCGGCCTCGGCCTCCGGCGCCGCGATGTCCTGCGACGGACGCGAGCTGTGCACCGGGCGGGTGTCGAGCGCGTCGGACGCCACCGACCCGGCGGTGTCCCCGGCCGAGCGCGGCTCCCGCAGCGAGGGCTCCTGTGAGGGGGTCGTGGGTGGGGCGTGCCAGGCCGTGACCAACTCCGCGGCCTCGTCCGGCCCGGACGCCACCAGCATCGCCCCGCTCGTGCGGGCCCGCTCCACCTCGAACGCCACCGTCTCCTCCGACGCCACGGCGCAGGACGCGCCTGCCGATCAGGACCCGCAGCCGGGCAGATCGGGTACTGACCAGCAGCCCGCGACGCCGGTCGCCCCGTCGGCGCCGGGGTCGAGCGCCAACTCCGGTGGTCCGACGGTGCCGGGCGCGTCCAGCTGGACGACGGCGTCGGCCACTCTGGACTGCGCAGGCGGTTCCGATGGGTGCTCGGGCACCACGCGGACCTCTGCGTCGGGCAGCGACGGCCCCGACGCGCTGAACGGCGCAGGCGGGGCGCGCGGCCCCCCGTCGAGCGGCCCCTCCAGCTCCAGCGGCAGCTGCACGAGTGACCAGAGCGGCTGCCGGGCTCAGACCGACTCCTCCGCGGGGTCCGGCCAGGTCGTGGCCGACATCGTGGCGGAGAACCGCAGGACCGGCGCCGAGCAGGCCCGCGAGCAGGCCGACCAGGCCGAGGTCGCGGCACGTGAGGCGGCGGAGGTCGCCGCCCGACCGGGCGCGACCGCAGCGCAGAAGACGACAGCAGCCGACGCCGCGACCACCGCGACCGCCGCGCGGAAGGCCGCGAACGAAGCCGCCGGGCTCGCTGCGAAGCCGGTGACCGACGCGCCGGCCACCACGTCGCGCTCGGGTGCGACCGCGCAGTGCGCCGGTACCGGGTGCACCGCCGCGACCACGGGCGGCACGAGCGGCACACCGGGCCGCACGCAGACGGCGGCCCGCTGCACCGCCGCCGCGAGCGGTTGTGTGGTGGCGAGCGACGCCACCGCGGCCACGAACCGGGACCGCAGCATCGGCGCAGGATCCGCGCAGGCCGGCTCGCAGATCGGCTGTCCGGAGGCCGGCTGCACCGGTGCCGTGACCGGAGGCTCCTCCTCCGTCGCCGGGCCGGCCGGGCAGCGCAGCCGGAGCACCGCGGACGGCTCGACCCGCTGTGACGGCACCACCGCGTGCCAGGCACAGATCTTCGCGAGCACCGCGACCGGGACGAGCGCCCCGGGCGCGAAGGAGCGGTCCGCCGTCACCTCCGCGTCGGTCACCGCCGTCTGCGACGACGGCAGCGAGGCCGGGTGCGCGACCCGCGCGTCGAGCCGCACCACGGCGGTGGGCGCGAGGGACGTGCGCGCCACGTCGGCCGCGACCTGCCAGGCGCCCGGCGGCTGCCAGACCGGCACCGCCGGATATGCCGCCGACGACGTCGTCGAGGCGACCGCCGACTGCACCGGCACCGGGTGCCGCACCCTGACCCACGGCACGGCACGGGCGGCCGCCCCGGGCGGGACCAACCAGGCCGCGTCCCGTACCGACTGCGCCGCCGGGACCGACGGCCGGTGCGTGGGGAGCAGCCGGGTCGGTGCCGACGGCGAAGGGGCACAGGCGTCCGCCGCGTGCCAGGGCAGCGACGGCTCGGCCTGCCGGCAGAGCTTCTCGGCACGGAGCAGTGCGCACAGCCGGACCGGGGGGAACCGCGCCGTGGCGGACGCCCGCTGCGGCGGCGCGGGCGGCGCCGGTTCCGGGTGGTGCGCCACCAGCGCCGCGGCGGAGACCAGCGCCAACGGAGCGGTCGCCACCGCCGCCTGCCAGGGCAGCGCGGGCTCGAACTGCGTCCACAGCTTCCGGGCGAGCAGCGCCGCTTCCGGCGCGGCCGCCGGGGCGAGTGCCCGTGCGAGCGCGTCCGGATCGGGCTCGGGGACCGTCGGCGGCGGGTACGTCGCCACCTCCGCCGCGGTGTCGGTCCGGCCCGGCGGCGCGCAGGCCGCCGCGTCCTGCACCGGCAGCGCCGGCGTCCGCTGCGGCCACTCCTACAGCGCGCGGGCCGCTGCCTCGGCCGCGTACGGCGGCAACCGGGCCTCCGCGAGTGCGTCGGGTTCCGGTGGTGGCGGCCGGGGTTCCGGTGGGGTGGCGGTGTCGGCGCAGGCGTCGGCGGGTCCGGGGTACGCGTCGGCGGGTGCGTCGTGCGCGGGTGCGGCGAACTGCCGGCACTCCTACAGCGCGCGGGCGTCCGCGGCGGCCGCGTACGGCGGGAACCGGGCGTCCGCGAGTGCGTCGGGTTCCGGTGGTGGTGGCCGGGGTGGCGGTGGGGTCGCGGTGTCGGCGCGGGCGTCAGCGGGTCCGGGGTACGCGTCGGCAGGCGCGTCGTGTTCGGGTGCGGCGAACTGCCGCTACTCCTACTCGGCCAGTGCGGCGGCCGCCGCGTCGTACGACGACGGCACGCACCGCAGCCGGGCGCACGCGGCCGCACGTGGCTCGGGCGGTGGCCGCGGCCCGGGCGGCGGCGGGCTGTCGGTCCACGCGCAGGCCCGGGCGGGCAAGGGCTATGCGACCGCGACGGCGGGCTGCTCGGGTGCGGCGAAGTGTTCGGCGTCCTACTCCAGCCACGCCGAGGCGTCGAAGACGGTGGGTGGGCAGCACGGCGAGGCGTGGGCGAGCTGCTCGGGCGGGGGTTCGGGCGGGTCGTGCGGCTCATCGGCCACGGTGGAGGTCGACTCCGAGCAGGCGGTGGCTCAGGCGTCCTGCTCGGGCACGGGGTCGTGCTCCACGCACTACGCGACGAGGTCGGCGTCCTCGGCGTCCGGCGAGGGCATCAGCGGTGGTTCGGGGGCGAACTGCTCCGGCAGTCGCGCGTCGGGCGGGTACTGCGCCACCGGGTCTCGTGCGCACTACGACCCGGCCACCGGCAAGCTCGAGGTGTCCTCGTACTGCGGCACGTCGGGTGGGAGTTGCAGCCGGTACGCGAACGTGGACATCGACGCGTCCTCGCCGAACGGGGAGCTGACCGGGACCGGGTCGGTGCGCTGCGCCGGCGGCGTGGGCTCCTGCGGGCTCGTCGGGGTGGCGAAGTACCACCCGGCGACCACCGACGCGAAGGGCAAGCCCGTCCCGCCGATGCTGGTGGTCGGCACCGGCTGCGCCGTGCAGGGCACCGGCTCGTGCACGCAGGGCTCCCGCGCCGACGCGCGCGTCGTCTCGTCCGACGGAAAGATCACCGCAACCGCCACCTCGGCGTGCTCGGGCACCACCGGCTCGTGTTCCACGGTCGTGGCCGGTGGGTTCGACCCGGAGACCGGGCGGATCGACGCCTTCGCCGACTGCGCGTCCGACGGCGCCGCCACGTGCACGACGTCCGAGGCGCACCTGCGGGGCCAGGTGTCGGGGCCGGGGCAGGCCACGCCTGGCGGTCCGACCGACGGCACGGTGTCGGGCAACGGCCGGTCGGACTGCGTGAAGACCTCGGGCACGTGCTCGGTGTCCGGGGTCTTCGCCTACACCCCGGCCGAGTACCAGCGGGACGAGAACGGCGCCCTCGTCAAGGACAAGGACGGCAACCCGCCCGTCGTCCCGGCGCGGGTGAACGTGCAGACCAGCTGCTACCCCGTGGGGCCGCACTGCGGGATGGACGCGCACGCCGCCGGGGACGTGGCGCAGCAGAGCAGGGACGCGAAGCACACCGGTTCCGCCCGTGCCGACTGTGCGGGCACCGGGGGGACGTGCTCGCTGACCGCGTCGGTGGCCCACAACGCGGAGACCGGCCGGGTGGAGGCGTTCACGGACTGCGCCGGCGGGGACGGGGGCACCTGCACCCGTTCCGAGACCCACACCGAGGCGTGGGTGCAGTCGCCGGACGGGAAGCTGACCGGCGACGGCAGGTCCGACTGCGTGCAGTCGGGCGGGAGTTGCTCGTCGGTGTCGGTGGCCAAGTACCACGCGGAGTTCACGAAGTACCCGCCCGAGTGCACGAGCCCGCACGGATGTTTCCAGGCGCCCCCGACGACGGTGCCGGAGCACGTGGTGGCCGGGGCCGGGTGTGACACCAACGGTGCCGCCGGGGCGTGCAGCTACAGCTTCTCGGCCACGGGGCAGAGGGCGGCCACCGGTGATGACGGCGGGTTGACGGGCAACGCGATGGGCGACTGCTCCGACTCCGGTTCCACGGGCTCGGGCTCGTGCACGGTGGCGGCGAGCGTGACGGTGGACGCCGAGAAGCACAAGGTCGACGTGGTGGCCTGGTGCGAGGGCAGCGACGGGGTGAGCTGCTCGTACTCGGGGACGGCCACGGCCGATCACGAGTCGGGGAAGAACAACGCCGGGTCCGTGAAGAACTGCGGGAGGGCCGCGACCGGCACCTGCTCGTTGAGCGTCAGTGCGTTCACCTCGGGTGGCGACGACGAGCACCAGGGCCAGGCGATCGCCTCCGGCTTCTGCGCCGACTCGAACTCGACCTGCTCGGGGGAGTTCCGCACCCACGTCGACTCCAACCGCGACACCCTGTCGGACTGCCACTCCTCCGGGAACGGGCTGTGCTTCGGCTTCGCCACCGCGAAGTCCGCCAAGTCCGGGGGCGAGGTCGAGGACGGCGGCACGCTCTCCCTGCACTCGAAGGCGCCCGGCCGGGAGGAGAACAAGGAGTGCTCCTCCGCCTCGTCGTGTGGTGGCGAGCAGTGGGTCGAGGACATGGGCGGCAAGTACGTCGTCCTGGACGTCGAGACGAAGAAGTCCGTCGGTGGGTTCTTCAAGAACCTGGCCCGGGACGGCGGCTCGGTCGTCGTGCACGCGGTGCCCGGCCTCGTCGACGCCGTCGGGACCGAGGTGGAGAGCTGGGTCACCAGGAACGAGTGGGGCGACGGGCTCCAGGGGTACGCGGAGAACCGGCCGTTCACCGGCGGCGTCGCCCAGAGCGCGGTCAACTTCTACGACCGGTGGCTGAACGACGGCGGTAGCTGGGAGAAGATCGGGGACGACTACTACTTCACGCCGGTGTCGACGCTGCTGGAGGACGTCGGCACCGTGGCGCTGGTCGCGGCCGGGGCCGGAGTGGCCGTCAAGCTCGTCTCGATGGGCGCGAAGAGCGCCGGTACGGCCGCCGCCGGAGCCACGGCGACCACCGGGCTCCGCGGCGCCCTGACCTCCGTGGGGAACGCGGCCGGACGCGCAGCGCCCGGCCTGGACGCCGTCGCCGGCGCGACGTTCCGGCTCGCCAACATGACGGGCAACGTGGCGCTCGCCCCCTACCGGCCGTACTTCTGGGCCGGGCGGGCCGTCGCCGGGGTGGGGTCGCGAGTGCTCGCGCCCGCCTCGCGGGCGGCGTTCACCGGGTCGGCCGCCCTGGCGGGACGTGGTGCGGCCGCACTCGAGAACGGCCGGCTCGGCGCGGGCACGCGTCATGCGGCCGGGGCCGTCGTGCTCGGCCGCGTCGGGAGCGCGCTGGAGACCTCGGCCCACGGCGGCCGGATCATGCAGCGGGGTGGCGTCTTCGGCCGCACGGTCTACACGGGCTCCCTGCTGGAGCGCATCACGGCCGCCAACCCCCAGCGGGTCCCCGGTCTGATCGGTACGGCGCGCGCCCACCACGTCCTGGGTCTGCCCTTCGGCCGCGCCGTCTCCCCGAAGGAGCTGGGGGCGGCTCGCCAGGCCGCGTCGCTCGATGCCTGGGGCACCGACCTCCCCACCTCGCCCCGCCGGCTGACCCCACTCGGGTACCTCAGGGGCCACGAGGCCGCCAACGCCATCCGGCAGAAGCGGGTCGCCAAGGCCCACGACGTCGTCCTCGCCGGCGAGGCCCTGCGCGGCGGGCTCGCCGGCGGCGGCCCCGCGCTCCTGTCCGGCGCGGACGTCACCCCGGCGCAGCGGGCCGGAACCGGCGGCGGGGCGCAGCTGACGGCGTCAGGCGGATCCGACCCGCTTCCGGGCCAGCCGCGTACGAGCGGTGGGCCACGCCGGCAGGCGGACGGGACGGCGCCCGTGCCGACCCGGGACGGGCATCCGGCACGGCTCGGCCCTGCCACGGGCGAGCTGGACCTGCCGCCCCCCGGGACCAGGTACACCGTCGAGACCCCCGGTGGTTCGCGGGTCACGGTCGAGATCGTCGCGCGCCCCGAGCGGAGCAGCGGTCGCATCGAGTCGGTGCGCCACCGCATCACCGAGGTGGAGTCCCAGCTGCGGGCTGAGCGCGCCGCACAGGGAGAGGCCGTTCACCGGGACGTCGCGACGAACCGGCAACTGCGTGCCGAGCAGGTCCGGCTGCAGGCCGAGCTCGACCGCCTGCGGCAGCCGGCCGACCCGCGGGTGCCGGGGGCGACCGACGTCCCCGGCCTGCACCACCGCGAGGCCGGGCCACCGGTCGAGGTCGCGCCGGGCGTCACCGTGCAGCGGGTGGAAGTGGCGCCCCGGCGAGCGGCGAGCCGTGCGCAGCGCATCGCGGCGGTCGAGGGCCGGCTGGCGGAGATCCAGGCCCGGACGGGTGACCGCAGCGCGACGGTCGCGGCAGGCGAGCGCGTCGGGGCACTCGAGGCCGAGCTCGCCGGGCTGAGGCATCGGCTCGTGGAGGAGCGCGCAGGCCTGGACGGGCCGGGCGTCGTCGACCTGGGGCTGCCGGGCGGCCGGTTGCTCCGCGACGCCGCGTCGGACGGTCCCCGCCCGTCGACGCGCGAGGCGCCGGCCGAGTCGGGCGCGGGCCTGCCCGCGGCACCGGCCGAGGCTGTGCGCTCGTCGCGTTGGCAGAACCTGAAGGCCGGGGCGAAGGAGATCCTCGTCAAGGTCGGCCTGACGAGCGCGGTGGTCGTCTACTCCCTGATCCCGCACCCGCACACGCCGCCTGCACACGTGCCACAGCTGACATCGCACGTCGCCGAGGCGGGAGCTGCGGCCAGGTCGGTGACTGACGGGTCCCTCGGACCGGTGCGCGGCCACCACCCGGCCCCGGCGCCGCGCACGTCGGCGGAGACCGGGGCGCCGGCCGGCGGCGCCCACACGTCGGCCGTGCGCCAGACGGTCGCGGACGGCGGCGCAACCGGCGCTCGGTCGGTCGCCGGGGCCGCTCCGGACGCGCAGCGCACGGGTGCGGCGGCGGTCGGTGCCCGGGCCGTGCCGGTGCCCGGTCCGGACACCCGCCCGACGCACCCGGGCCAGCCGCCGGCGCCGACCCTCCCGGGCGCCCCGACCGTCGGCGGTGGCCCGATCCCGGTGTGGGACCGGCGGTTGCAGGACATCGACGGCAAGCTCCACCTCAGGGTGTCGGGGCGAACCCTGTCGATCGCCGAGGCGCGGCGGCCCGCGCACATCAGCGACGCCGAGTGGGCGGGGTACAGCCCGGCGCAGCGTGCCGAGGCCTGGTACGTGGCTCGTCAGCAGGACCTCGACGCTGCGATCACGGAGATCGACAGCCTGCAGCGCGCGCTGGACCGGGCCATCGGTGCGCTCGAGCGCAGGACCGCCGTGGTCCGCGCCAAGGCCGATCTGCCCACCGGCCCGCGCCCGACGGCCGACCGCGGCAGGCGACCCGAGGTGAGCTGGCAGCGCGAGGCCGAGCGGGCCGTGGCGGAGCTCGCCGGGATGCGCGGACAGCGCGCGACCCTCGAGGAGCGGCGGGCCGCGCTGGTGGAGCAGCGAGCGTCGTCGTCGTGGCCGGCGGCGGCGCAGTCGCGCCGGCCCGGGCCCGGCGTGGCACCGGAGCGGCAGGAGTTCGCGAGCGTCGCCCAGGGCTACGGCGACATGCACCGGAAGATCGCCGAGAGCAGCCGCGGCGGGCGCAGGCAGATGGCCCAGGTCGAGCGGTACCGGGCCGAGGGCATCACGTCGGTGCAGGTGCGTGACGCCGTGTGGGCGCAGCGGCTGGGCCGGCGGCTGCTGCGCCGGGCGCCTGCCGAGGTGGCTGCGGATCTGCGGCGGTTCGTCGCCGCGGGCGACCGCGCTGCCCTCGTGACGCTGATGTCGGCAGGGATGACAGGCGACCTGGGCGACAAGGTCCTCGCCCGCTTCGCTCAGCGCCACGGACTGTCGTGGAACCGCGCCACCCGCGCGGGCGTGCTCACCGTGCTGCCCACCACGATGAAAGCCGCCTGGCGGGCGACGCAGCCGCCGCGCAACGCGGCCTGGCCGGACACCGTGCGTCGCGATCGCATCGTCGTCACGTGGGGTGCGGGCACCACCGCGGTCACCCTTCTCGGTGCCGGCCTGGCCGTCCTGGACGGCTCCGGCTCGGCGACGCTGGTGGCCGCCGGGCTCGGGATCACGGCGATCAGCGCCGCCGCGCTGCGTCTCGTTCCCGACGTGCTGCGGGTCCGCGGGCCACCGGCGCGCGTCCGGATGCTCGCGGCGGCAGGTGTGACAGGCTTGTCGACCGCGGTGCTCACCGGTATCTCGGCGTCGGCCGGGTCCGGTGCTACGACGCTGGTGGTCGCGGTCGGCGGTGCGACGGCGGGTGCGGTCCTGCTGGCGAACCGCCTGTGGCCTGCCGGACTGCGTGCGGTCCGAGGCCGGATCGCGGACGTCGCGCACGGCTGGCGGGAGCCGCTGGTCGCAGCGGGCCGGCGGCGGGCGGCGGTGCGGGAGCTGCGCTCGGTGCTGTCCGGGTTGGACGGCCCGGTCGTGACGGCCCGGTCCCGCCTGGCAGCGGCGCGGGGCGGGGCGGCAGCGGCGGATGCCGAGCTGGCCGGCGTCCAGCGGAGCGCGGTGCGGTGGCTGTTCAGCGGCCCCGACGCGATGCTCAGCGACCCCCGGGCCGCGGCGGAGCGCGATGCGGTGGTGGCGCGTGCGGTCGGGATCGACCCGGCAGAGGTGCGGCTGTTCGCCGGCGTGGGCACCGACCCGGTGGCTAAGTCTCCGACTGCGGCTGCGGCCGGGCTGGGCGAGCCGACCGGGTCGTTCCGGGAGCGGCAGGAGCGGCTGGTCGCCCACCTCACGGCGGCGGAGGCGCGGCTGCGTGAAGCGGCAGCGGAGGTCGAGCTGACCACCGGCGAGCTGGTCGATCGGCAGGCGGAGCGGCGCGCGGCGCTGGAAGCGGCGGTGCGCTCGGCGGCTCGGGGCGGGCTGTCCGCAGACCGGATCGCCGCGATCACCGGCCTGAACGCCGAGCAGGTCCGCCAGATCCTGGGCCACCCCCCGGGCGGCGGGTCCGGCCCGGCGGCGTCCGGTGGCGGGTCGGTTCCGGGTGGCGGCGGCTCGACGCCGACCGGCGACGGACCGGAGCAGCGGCCGAGCCTGCCGCCGGGTACCAACGGTGTCACCGGGTCGCGGGCGCTCGGGTCCCGCAAGGCCGGTCCGCAGCCGAGGTCCCGTGGCCCGCCGTGGTGGCAGCGGTTCTCCACGAACCCGCGCGCGGCGTGGTCGGTCGTGCTGCTGACCGGCGGCCTGGTGGCGACCCTCGCCGCCGTCCGCTACGGGGTGGCCGATCCGAGCGTGCTGGCCGCGGGCATGGTCTGGTGGCCGGGGCAGCGCAGGGCCGCGAAGGAGTTGCGCGAGAAGGTCGCCGAGGCGAACGAGCCGCTGACCCGCGCTCTGGAGGCGGAGGCCCTCCTGCGGGAGGCGGTCCGCGGGTACGAGCAGGGCCTCGGGGAGCGGCTCGGCTGGGCTCCGGTGCTTGCGGAGCGGCTGCGCGACCTGGGCCGCACCGACGACGAGATCGTCGACGGGCTGGCGGCCGCGCTGGGCGTCAACGCGCAGCGGGTGCGCGCGCGGCTGGCCGACCCGGCGCTCGCCGGTGCGGTGACCCTGCCGGCGACGCTCGGCCGCGCAGTGGCCGACACCGGCCTCTCGGCCGACGAACTGCTCGGCGCCGCGCGGGCCGCGGTGGCGCTGCGGTCCACGGCGCTCGGCCAGGCGGTGGTGCCGCTGAGGCCCGCGGCCCGACAGGTGGTCGCGGCGCGCACGCAGCGCGACCAGCAGATCCGGGCGGCGGCCGTGGCCGCCCGCAACGCGGGCGTCCGGGCCGGCCCGGTGGGCCGGGTGGCCGGCTTGTCGACGACCGACGTCAGGGCGCTGCCGGCCACGCCGCCGACGGTGCGGACCGCGGCCGGCGTGGTCCGGCAGTGGCTGCTGGACCGGTGGCAGGACGTCCGTGGCGCCGTGGGCACCGTGCGGCTTTGGGCGGGGAACCGGTGGCAGGACGTCCGTGACGCGGCGGGCGCCGCGCGGCAGCGGACGGGGGACCACTGGCAGGACGTCCGCGGCGCCGCGGGCGCCCTCCGGCAGTGGGTGGCCGACCGGTGGCAGGCCGCTCGTGATGCGGCGAGCGCCGCCCGCCGGCGGGTGCTGGATCAGTGGCGGGCCGCGAGTGCGCTGCGCGAGCAGGTCCGTGCGGTGGCACGGCTGCGCGCCGCGGTGGGGAGTGCGGCGCAACTGATGCACCGCGAGCAGCGGGCTGCGGTGCGGCAGGTGACCCCCGAGCAGCTCGGCTGGGTCGGATGGCTGTCGGTCGTCGACGCGGCCGCGCCTGCGGCCGTGCGGCTGTCCGAGCCCGAGCTGGCCCAGCGCATCGGGGAGGCGCTCGGGCTCCCCGCGAACACGGCACGCCGGCTCGTGACGCGGGCCGGCCGGCTCGACCCGGCCCGCTCCGTGCCGCCTGGCGGGACGCCCGCACCGGGTGTCGCGTTCGGGCCGGCCGTCACCTCGGTGGGGGAGGCGTTCGCGACCGCGTTCCCGGGGCTCGCCACAGCTGTGGCCGCGCACCGGGCGGCCGAGGGGGCGCTGGTCGCGGGCCGGGCGGAGGCGGCGCGGATCGTGGCGGACGCCGGAGTGGCGCCGGTCAGGGCCGGCGGCCGGCTGGACCGGGCCGTGCGGGGCCGCGGCCTGGCCGGGTACCGCCTCCGGCTCAAGGCACGGACGGGGATGGACGTCCCGGTCGCCGAGCGGAACCGCCGGCGTGTGGCCCGCGTGGCCGGGTTCGGCATCGGGGTGGGCGCGGGGCTCTGGGGAGGCGCGCAGCTGGGCATCGCCGGGACGGGCGTGGTGACGGGCCCGCTCGGGCTGGTTGTGGCGGCGGCCGGGCTGGTCGCGGCGGCGCGCGCGGTGTGGACGCCGCGGCAGACCCGCGGCCCCCCGTGGGAGGCGATCGCCCGTGGGCTGCGCGCCCAGGGCGTCCGGATCGGCATCTCGTTCGCCGTCGGCCTCGCCGCCGGAATGGGCGGCCCGACGGTGTGGGGCCTGCTCCAGCAGGGCTGGACGGCCGCGTGGCCGTTCCTGACGCGGCCCGGCCTGCGCGGGCTCAAGGCGCTGCTGGTGCCGCTGGTCGCGGCCGGGCTGATCTACCGCTACGTGCTGCGCAGGCAGTACGCCAACCAGGACTCCGGCATGCAGACCCGCCCGCGGCGGGCCGCTGCGCTCTCCGCCGCGCTGGCGTACGTGATCGCGGCCGGGCTCGGGCTCCTGAGGGTGTTCGCGCCGGCCACGTTGCCGTGGTGGGTGGTCCCCGTGGCGGCGGCCATCGGGGCCGGCATCGCCGGTGCGGCGGTGCAGCAGAAGGAGCTGGGACGCACCAAGAGGATCAAGTCGGTCGTGTCCGGTGCGCTGTCGGCCGCGGTGGCCTTCGTGATCAGTGGGCTGGCGGGTGGCGTGGCGCCGGGAGCGGTGCGTGACCTGGTCAGCGCCGTCGCGGTGGCGGTGATCGTCTACGCGTCGCCGACCGTGATCGCGGAGTACGTCAACATCTGGGTCGGCCGGGTCATGGCCCCGATCGCGAAGCGCAAGGCGAAGCAGGCGCAGAAGAACGCCGCCGAGTCGAACGCCGCGGGCAGCGGGGACCGGCAGCGCCGCTGGCTCATCGCCTGGCTCGACTACAAGAGCTTCTCCCCGGTCGACACGCGGCTGCTGTTCCGCAAGGCGGTCGATCCGGTCCTCGCCGGGCTGGCCGCGATCGCGATCAACCTGTCCTGGGTGAGCAGGCCGTGGGTGGAGGCGAACGACTCGCTCACTGCGGTTCTCGTCCGCTTCGGGGCGGCCGCGGGGTCCGTGTGGCTGATCGGGAAGCTGGTTCGCGATCCCGACGAGCACCGCGCCGGCTACTACGGCTACCGCAGCTCGCGCGCGTCGCGGTCGCCGGACCGGCCGTTCCGATGGTTGTGGATCGGTGATCGGCTCCACCGCAGGGTCGCCGGCTACCGCACCGACCTGGAGTACCTGCTCGGCCAGTTCGGGCTGGCCGGTTCGCTGAACGAGCACCTCGCCGGTGTGCTGGCGGACCGGCTGTGGGCGCGGATGTCCGCGGAGATCCCCGTGCCGCTCGACGAGTGGGAGCCGCTGCCCGGCACCCCGGAGATCGGCCGGGCGCTCGACCGCGAGCGGGCAGCGGCCGCGCACCGGCGGACGCACCACGTGGAGACGATCATGCTCGCCGTCCCGGTGCTGGCCGCCGACCCCGACGCGCTGGCCCGGGTCGCGAAGCACCTGCGCGAGACCGGCCGGACGGACGCCGCCGACGTCGTCGAGTTCCAGCGCCTGCTCAGCCTGGCGCTCTGGGCGAAGGCCGACCCGCAGCCGCGGCACGCGGCGTCGAGCCGGATCTGGACGGGGCGGTTCGCCACGGCCGTCAAGGACCGGAAGACGTTGCGGGCGGAGTACCTGGAGGGCCCGCGGCGCGCGCTGCTGGCGGAGATCAAGCAGTACTACCTGGACGACAACCAGCCGGACCACCCGAACCTGCGGCGCGCGCGGGCCGCACTGCGCGCGCTGGAGTTCGAGCTGGAGGGCATGAGCAAGCCGCGCAGCGAACCGCTGGAGGCGATCGCCCAGCTCGCGGGGCAGCGCGGCCGCAGCGCCGCCGACGCGGCCACCGCGGAGGAGCGTGCGCTCGCGGCCCGCCAGTCCGGTGCCACGCCGGAACGGCTCACCGTGCAGCGGCAGTTGGCCGCCGGCATGCGGCTGCTGCACTCGGCGGCGCTCCTGGGCAGCGAGGTCGAGCTGAGCGACACCCAGCGGCGGTGGAACCAGCGGCGCTGGACCGACGCGCTGGCCGCCGCGGCCCGTACGGCGCCGAGCGCGGCGCCCGCCACCCTGCTGGAACGGCTCCTCGTGATCGCGGGCCGGCAGGACCCGGTCACTCCCGAGCGGCTCGCCGCGCAGTACGGCGGCGCCGGGTGGGACACGGCGCTGGCCGCGCTGGCCGACCTGGGTGCGCTGACGGGCGACGCGGCGGGCGGGTACCGCGCCGACCCGAAGCTGGCCGCGGTGTGGCGGGCGGCCGGCCCCCGCCTGCGGCTCGCGGTGCGTGCCGACCCGCTGGTGCTCCCCGGTGGCACCGAGCTGGCCCCGCTCACCGTCGGGCAGCCGGGGGCCACCGGCGTCACCCGGGCCGAGAAGGACGCCTACACCGCGCTCCGCGAGATCCTGCACGACGGCGACCTGGCGTTCCGGCACTGGCGCGACGGGTGGGTCGACGACGCCGGAATCGGATGGCGTCGGCTGACCGGGCTCGCGTACCAGCTGCGCAACCGGGCCGGCCGCCACAACTGGCCGCTGCCCGCCGACCACCCGGCCGGGCCCGTCCGGATCGCCACCGGGGCCCGCGACCAGGTCATGGCCCGCTGGCGGCACGCGGTGGTCCCGGGGGTGGAACGCCGACGGCTGCTGGTCCTGCTGCGGGCCGTGGACCGCGCCGACCGGCTCTACCTCCGGGCCCTGCGCATGAGCGAGCTGCTGGCCGCCCAGCGGGTGGACGGCCGGCTGCCCGACGAGGCGATCGCGTACCTGGGCGCGGCCCGCGCCGCCCAGGTCGAGGCCCACACCGCGCTCGCCGAAGCCGGCCAGAACGCCGCCGCGCGCCTCACGGAGGTGGGGGCGTACCCGCACCAGATCGACCGGACGCTCCGCGCCGCCGAGGCAGCCCGGCCGTACGCCCCGGGTGCCGACCCGCTGCCGCCGACCGCCGAGCACTGGCTGCGCGAGATCGCCAAGGAGCTCGACGGCTTCCGCGCGCAGCTGAACCGCCTGCCCGCGGGCCCCGAGCGCCGGCGTGTGCTGGACCGGGCGCGGCTGGCGCTCGCGCGATACGACATCGACCGCGACTACGCGTGGCAGACGAAGCTCTACCGCACCGCCGGCGGCTGGAAGGTCATGGAGGCGGCCCGGGTCGCGGCCAAGGATCTGCGCACCCGGCACCAGGACGTGTTCGTGACGACCGCCCGGCCCGGCCCGGGCCCTTCACCGGTCATCCCGCACCACGACCGGCTGGAGCACCCGTTCGGCGACGAGGTGCGCGAGGGCCGGGGCCTGGCCGCGGACACGCGCCGCGGCCGGGGCAACCCCACCAACCAGGACGCCGCCGCCGTCGTGACGCTGCCGAACGGCGATCGGGTCGCCGCGGTCGCCGACGGCGTGGTCAGCTACCCCAACTCGGCGCAGGCCGCCAACCGGTTCGTCCGCGCCCTCCACGACGAGATCGCGCGCCCCGGCGGCCTCGGCCGCACCCCCGAGCAGGCCCTGCGCGACGCCCATGCCGCCGGCACGGCGGCGCTCCTCGAGCTGTACACCCCCGAGACCGGGCACGGGGCCGTCGCCTACGTGGCCGCCTACTACGGCACCGACGGCACGATCACGGTCATCCACGCCGGCACGGCCCGCGCCTACTACCTCCCGGCGGACGGGAAGCTCACCGGCAGGCAGCTGACCAGCGACGACAGCTGGCCCGGTCCCATCACCGACGGCGGCACGATGACCCGCTGGGCGGCAGGCGACTTCCGGCCCGAGCCCACCGTGACCCGGTACCGGCCCACCGCGGATGGCCTGCTCGTGCTCGCGACGGACGGCCTCTGGCGCTACCTGCCCACGGCGCGTGACCTCGCCAGGAAGCTCGACGGCGCCTACGCCGACGCCACCACGGCCGTCACCCGGCTCGCCAACGGCGCCGCCGCCGCAGGTGGACTCGACGACCTCACGGTCGCCGCGCTGCCGAGCACTCCGGTGGCATCGACGTCGGCGCGCGGCCCGCCCGCCGGACTGCTGGGTGCGCCGGGGTCGCCGCCGTTGGCGGAGCTGTCGCAACCCGACCGGAACCGGTGGGCCGACCGGCTGGAGGCGGTGCTCGCCGAGCTGCCGGCCGGGTTCGAGCGGCAGGCGCTGCTGATGGACATCTGGCTGATCGACGCCGCGAAGCTGCTGCGCGGCGACTGGGACCCGGCCTGGCCGCGGCCCCCGCCGGTGGTCGTCCACCAGGGCCCACACAATGGTCACGCCTGGGTGGGTGGCACGTTGCACGTCGTCGCCACCGACGCGGCCGAGGCGCTCCCGGCTCTGGTCGAGGCGGTCTTCGCCGGCTGGTGGGGGTTCAGCTCGGCGCAGGCCGGTGTGCTCGCCGCGCTCGCCCGGCACGCGCTGCCCGGCAGCCACGCGACGGTGCGGAGCGACCAGCGGACCCGGCGACAGTTGGACGACCTGTTCGCGGACCGGTCGGACTGGCATGCGCTCGCGTCGGCCTGGGCCGACGACCCCGCCGTCGGCGCCTCGGGTCGAGCGGGCGCGATGTCACTGGTCGGCCCGGCTCCGGGAAACCCGGCCGGCCGCCTGATCGGGATCGCCACGCCGCGGCCGAACCTGCGACCGGAGAACTATCCGGTCGAGGTGCGGCGGGCGGACGGGCACGGCGTGGTCCGCGCGTCGCTCGACAGCCCCGCCGCCGCCGACATCGTCCGCGTTCAGCCGCAGGTCAAGGGGGTGCTCGCGCTCGACGGGACGATCTGGGTCATCCCCGCAACGCTGCCCGACCCGGCAGGAGGCGACCTCGAGTTCAGCCATGCCGTGGCGGCTGGAGGGCAGGACGTCCAACTGGCCTTCACGGCCTGGCTGAGCCTCGACCAGGCCCGGGTCGTCGTCGAACGGGTCACTGCGCACAGCGGGCACTACAACGCGGGCAACACCGACGAGCAGAACCGCCGGATCGTGGCGTCCGTACACCGCGCGTTCACGATCTACGGCATCGGCGCTGCACCGGGTGGCGGCTGACGCGTCAAACCGGCGCGCTCTCGCCGCCGATTTGGGCATACGTCACCGCCTTCTTTTCACAGTTCCCGAGAATCACAGTGTTCCCGAGAAACTGCTCAGTACCGGAATCTCTCGATGATCCAGGCGTAGAGCTCCGGCTCCGTCATATCCGGGAATCTTGGCGCTATTTCCTCCAGGCATTCAGACCGCCGGCCGGGAGCTCCGCGCTCTACGGCTCCGCGCGTTCCAGCCGCATGTCGGCCAACTCGGCGCGCAAGACCTTGATCTCTTCGAGGATCATCCAGTTCGCGGTCTGCTCGTCGGCCGCATGCTCGGCCTCCTCGGCCCGCGCCTCGGCCACGACCTGGCTCTCCATGGCGCTCACGACCACGGCGATGAACAGGTTGAGCACGGTGAAGGAGCTCACCAGGATGTAGACGACGAAGAAGATCCAGGCCAGCGGGACCTCCGTCATGACCCGCTGTGCGATGTCCGGCCAGCCTTCGCCGGTCATGGTCTGGAACAGGGTGAACAGCGTGGTGCCGAGGGTGCCGAACGACTCCGGCGCCACTGCGCCGAAGAGTTTCGTCCCCATGACTGCCGCCACGTAGAGGATGAGCGAGAGCAGGGCGGAGATCGAGGCCATCCCGGGCAGCGCGGCCAGCAGGCCACCCACCACCCGGCGCATGCTCGGCACCATGGAGATCAGGCGGAGTACCCGGAGTATCCGCAGCGCCCGCAGCACGGAGAACGGGCCCGATGCCGGCAGGAGCGCGATCGCCACGATCAGGAAGTCGAAGATGTTCCAGGGGTCACGCCAGAATCGCCGCCCGTAGGCCACCAATCGAAGCCCGATGTCGGCGACGAAGAAAACCAATGCCACCCGGTCCACGACGTGCAGCAGCCCGCCGAGATAGGTCACCACGGCACTGGATGTCTCCAGCCCGAGTGTTGCGGCATTGAGGAGGATGACGGCGATCACCGTCGGCTGGAATGCGCGGTGCTCCACGACTCGTCGTGCCGTGTCGCGGACTGACTTGATCACGGGGCAGGACTGTAGCTGTCAGCGATATCGGGCGAGTGAGCGCGGTAAGCGCCGACAAGGTGCAAGTGGGACATTCGTGGCAGTTCGGGCGGGCAGTTCGGGCGGCGGGTGACGTCGCTACCCACCCAGTGCGATCGCGATCTTCCCGCCCTGCTGGTCCCGTGCCGCCTCGAAGGCCTCTTGCGCCTGTTCCAGCGGGAAGACCGGGTCGAGGAACGGGCTCACGTCGACCGCGCCGGTGTGGATCAGGTCGACCGCCTCGCGGAAGGCCGTGAGCCCGGGCTCGACCTGGGTGCTGTGGTTGTGCTCGATCGAGGGCTGCTTGATCCACGCCTCGTTGTAGTCCCAGGTCGTGGGGCCTGCCGGCTTCTCGGGGAAGCCGAAGTAGCCGACGCGGCCCCGCTGCCGTACCGCGTGCAGGCACTGGATGCGCGTCTCGTCGTACCCGACCGCCTCGATCACCAGGTCGGCGCCCACCCCGCCGGTCGCCTCCAGCACCGCCTCGACGAACGACCCCTCCGTGGCGTCGACGACCACGTCCGCACCGAACTCCTTCGCGATCCGCAGCCGCGACGGCGCCTTGTCGGCGATCACCACCGTCGAGAAGCCGGCGCGGCGCGTCAGCTGGGCGAAGAACAGACCGGCCGACCCGGCGCCGCAGATCGCGGCGGTCAGGCCGTCGGCGCGCCCGGCGACGGCCTCGGGCCAGAACCGGCGCATCGCGTACACGGTGGTGCCGAGCTGCTGGGCCATCAGCAGCCGGTCGAGATCCGCACC
Source organism: Pseudonocardia sp. OZ21 (assembly GCF_059359135.1). Classification (NCBI taxonomy): domain Bacteria; kingdom Bacillati; phylum Actinomycetota; class Actinomycetes; order Pseudonocardiales; family Pseudonocardiaceae; genus Pseudonocardia; species Pseudonocardia sp. OZ21. The sequence continues at coordinate 580,192 of NZ_JCADBN010000002.1, read as the reverse complement.
CTCCGGGAGCGTCACCAGTGACCGGCCCGGGACGACCTGCCACTCGGCGAAGCACCTCGCGTGCAGCGGTACCGGCGCGACGAGCACGGCGTCCCCGGGGGCGAAGGCGGGGGAGCGGGACTCCTCGACGATCCCGACTCCCTCGTGCCCGGGGAACCCCGGCGCCGCCGGGAACTCGCCGCGGTGGAACCCGTCGAAGACGATGTGCAGGTCGCTGCCGCAGATCGAGCCGCGGTGCGAGCGGACCAGCACCTCGTCGGGACCGAGCACCGGGACCGGGACCTCGACCGTCTCCAGCCGACCCGGTGCCACGAGCTGTACCGCCCGCATGGCCTCTCCTAACCCTGGTAGGTCGCGTAGTCGAAGGTCGAGTACTTCTTCTCCCGGGTGGTGACGAACTCGACGAGCGCGGGCGTGCCGGCCTCCGTCGCCGCGATCGCCTTGCGCAGCGCAGGCGCGATCTCTCCTGGCTCGGTGACCCGCTCGCCGTGCAGGCCGAAGGCCTGGGCCATCGCGGCATAGTCGCCGGAGATGTCGGTGGTGCCGAAGCGTTCGCGCGAGGTGGCCATGATCCTGTCCTCCATGGCCATCGCGAAGTTGTTGAACAGCACGGACAGCACCGGGATCCCGGCACGGGCGCAGGTCTCCAGGTCCATGCCGGTCATCCCGATCGCGCCGTCGCCCCACACGTTGACGCACAGCCGGTCCGGCCGGGCGAGCTTCGCGCCCATCGCCAGCCCGAGGCCGTAGCCGAGCTGCGTGGACTTGCCCCACCCGAGGTAGCTGTGCGGTGCGACGGGACGCCAGAACGGGGAGAGCTCGTCGCGGGGGCTCCCGGCGTCGTGCGTGATGATCGTGCGCTCGACGTCCACGAGGTGCAGCAGGTCCCAGATCACGCGGTACGGCGAGAGCGGCGTCTCGTCGCTGGTCAGCAGGGGCTTCCAGGACTCTAGCCAGGGCCCGTTCTGCTCCCTGATCCGGCCCGCGATCTCGGCCGCCCGGCCCCGCGGCCCGCCGCCCAGCCGCTCGCGCACCGCGTCGACCAGCAGGTCCAGGGCGAGTGCGGTGTCGCCGAGCAGGGCGTGCTCGGTGGGGACGTTCTTGTTGAGGTCACCCGGGTCGAGGGTGTTGTGCACGAACGTCTTCCCGGCCGTCGGGAAGCGGATCCCGAACGGGGTGGCGGTGAAGCTCGCTCCGATCCCGAACACGACGTCGGCGTCGCGGACGTGCTCGAACACCGCCCGCGGCATCGCGACCCCGCCCGAGCCGAGGGCGAGCCGATGCGTCTCCGGGAACGCGCTCTTGCCCTCCAGGCTCGTGGTGACCGGCGCCTCCAGCAGTTCGGCGAGGGCGCGCAGCTGTCCCCACGCCCGCGCCCGGTGCACGCCCTGCCCGGCGTAGAGCAGCGGTCGGTCCGCGGCGACCAGGGCTGCCGCCGCGGCCTCGACGGACTCGGTGTCCGGCGCGGAGCGCACCCGCCGCGACGGCACGTAGGCGTCGAGCCCCGGCGCCTCCTCCGCCCACACGTCCGCCGGGATCTCGACGAGCACCGGTCCCGGGCGCCCGTTGCGGGCCTGGGTGAACGCCCGACGCAGGGCGGGGACGAGCCCGGCGCCCGTGGTGACCTGCTCGGTCGCCTTGGTGACGTGGCGGAAGTTCAGTGCGGCGTTGAACGTGGGCGGCACCCAGGTCTGCGCGCGTGGCGCCCCGCCGGGGATCACGACGAGTGGGACCCCCTCGGAGTACGCCTGTGCCACGGCACCGAACGAGTTCTCCACGCCAGGGCCGGCCTGCATGCAGAAGACGCCGACGGTGTCCCCGAGCCGGCTGATCGCGTCCGCCATGTGGACGCCGACCCGCTCCTGCCGGACGATCACCGGCCGGATCCCCACGGCGGCCGCCGACTCGATGAGCGGGTTCAGCGGGTAGGCGAGGAGATGCTCGACGCCCTCGCGGCGGAGCACCTCGGCGGCGACTGCGGCGACGTCCGGCACGGGCTGATCTTCTCCGCCAGGACGGCGCGCGTCAGGTGTTCGGAGACAGGTCAGGACATATGTCGCGGGTGCGGCAGGCGGTTCGGCCCGCCCCACCGGAGCAGACGGCCTGTCACCGATCGGAGACGGGCAACCACGAACGGAGAAGTTGCGGATAGCGCCCCGCGTAGAAGTCGGCGATGAACTCGGTCAGGGACTGCGGGTTGGTGACCGTGGTGAGGTTCCATGACCAGATCTGCGTTGTCGTGGCGCCGACAAGTATCCGGACCCGGTTGGTGAATCCGCGGATATATGTCGCGACGGGGCACGCGCCCTTGACTCGTGCGCCCGTGATCCCCGCGCTGAGAAAGAACGCCGCCAGCTCGTCGCCGGTTCTGAACCGCTCGAAGCCTTCGATGCTCTGCTTCGCCAGTTCCTCATCCACACTGAGTGCGCTGTTCACGTCTCTGTCTTCCGTCCTCCTGGCTCCTCAGTCCGGCGCAAGGGCAGGGTCGTGTCGACCCTGCCGGACTGACCTGCCTGCGGCCCAGCTTGACACAGCCGCCCCGGCGCCCCTGACCGGCGGTTGGTGGCCGGTCAGGAGCGCCCGGCCCGATCGGGACGCGCCGAGCCGTCGAGGGTCCGGGTCGTTGCCCGTGCCGGAGCCGCTGGTCGGAGGCGGAAACCGCTGATCCGACGGGGTCCGTGCGCCGCCGGACCGGGGTATTGATCTTCTCGGCCGTGGGTTTTCGCCCCGTGCCGGGGCTGCTGCCGATTGGGCCGAACGGAGTGTCCGGCTCGTGTTCGGGGGAGACGGTAGTGCCGAGAATCACCACGGCGGGCAATCCCGCCACCATGTCGCATTCGGACGTGTCCGGTACGCACCGTCCGTTCGGGGGCTCGCATTCGGCCCAATCGCCCGGGATCGTGGGCAGGCCCCGAACCGAGGAGATGGCATGGCGACGTTGTTGCAGCAGGCCTTCCGTCGCAAGCCGGTGGGAAAGATGGCCACGGAGAGCGGGCTCGACGGCCACGGCGGGGGTGAGCTCGCCCGCAGCATCGGGCTCTTCCAGCTCACCATGATCGGCGTGGGCGCGACGGTCGGGACGGGCATCTTCTTCGTCCTGACCGAGGCCGTCCCGGTCGCCGGGCCTGCGGTCGTCTGGTCGTTCGTGATCGCCGGGGTCGTCGCGGGCCTGACGGCGGTCTGCTACGCGGAACTGGCCAGCGCCGTCCCGGTGTCGGGGTCGTCGTACTCCTACGCCTACGCGACGCTCGGCGAGGTCGTCGCCATGGGGGTGGCGGCGTGCCTGCTGCTGGAGTACGGCGTGTCGTCCGCCGCGGTGGCGGTCGGCTGGTCGCAGTACCTCAACCAGTTGCTGGGCAACCTGTTCGGATTCCAGATCCCCGCAGCCCTCTCCCAGTCGCCGGAGGGCGGCGGTGTGCTCAACCTGCCGGCCGTGGTGCTCGTGGTGCTGTGTGCGCTGCTGCTCATCAGGGGTGCGAGCGAGTCGGCGACGGTCAACGCGACCATGGTCGTCATCAAGATCGCGGTGCTGGTGATGTTCGTCGTCATCGGAATCACGGGCTGGAACACCGACAACTTCGCCGACTTCGCGCCGTTCGGGGTCACGGGCATCACCGGCGCCGCCGGCATCATCTTCTTCGCCTACATCGGTCTCGACGCCGTGTCGACTGCGGGGGAGGAGGTGAAGAACCCCCGCCGGACGATGCCCCTGGCGATCATGATGGCGCTGGCCACCGTCACGCTCGTCTACGTGGCGGTCGCCCTGGTGGCGGTCGCCGCCCAGCCCCAGGCCGAGTTCGAGGGCCAGGAGGCCGGGCTCTCGGCCATCCTGGAGAACGTGGTCGGCGCCAGCTGGCCGGGCACCGTGCTCGCGGCCGGGGCCATCATCTCGATCTTCAGCGTCACCCTCGTGACGATCTACGGCCAGACCCGCATCCTGTTCGCGATCGGCCGCGACGGGATGCTGCCGCGCTTCTTCCAGAAGGTGAACGCCCGCACCAGCACCCCGGTGAACAACACGATCGTCGTCGCGGTCGCCGTGGCGCTGCTGGCCGGGCTCCTCCCGATCAACTTCCTCGCCGAGATGACGAGCATCGGCACGCTCGTGGCGTTCCTCGTCGTCTCCGTCGGCGTGATCATCCTGCGACGCACGGAGCCGGACCTGCCCCGCGGGTTCCGGGTGCCCGGCTACCCGGTCACGCCGATCCTGTCGATCGCGGGCTGCCTCTGGATCATCGTCGGACTGCGGCCGATCACGATCGCGGTGTTCGCGATCTGGGTGGCCGTCGTGCTCATCTGGTACTTCACCTACGGGATCCGGCACTCACGACTTCGCGTGACGACGACGGACACCCGGGGGGACGTGCTGTGACGCTCGTCGTCGGGCTGCCGCGCGACGAGCGCGCGACGGCCGCCATCCACCTCGGTGGCATGCTCGCCCGCTCTCTCGACGAGGACATGGTGGTGTGCACCGTGGTGCCGCCGCCGTGGCCACCTGGGATGGGCCGGGTCGACGCGGAGTACCAGGAGTATCTCGACCGCAGCGCGACCGACGCCATCGAGCGGGCCCGCGCACTCGTACCGGCCGACTGCACAGTCGCGTTCGTCGTCGCCAGCGCCCGCTCGACGTCGGCGGGGCTGCTCGAGGTGGCGAAGGAACGCGGCGCGCGCCTGCTGGTTCTCGGGTCGTCCACCGCGGGGGTGCTCGGCCGGGTCGCGTTCGGCAGTGTCGCGGACCGGCTGCTGCACAGCTCGCCCCTCCCCGTCGTGCTCGGCCCCCGCGGGTTCCGGTGCCTGCCCGACAACAGGGTGCGCCGGGTGACGGCCGCCTTCGGAGCGACCGAGGGCTCCTCCGAGCTCGTCATCGCGGCCGCGGGGGTCGCAGCCCAGGCGGGTGCCGGCCTGCGTGTGGCGTCGTTCGCCGTGCGCCCGCGCACGCCGCTGACGGCGGGGATCGGCTCCCGGGCCGAGGACGCCGTGACGCACGGGTGGGCGGCCGACGCCGAGCAGGCCCAGCGGGCCGTCCTGGAGGAGGTCGAGCGGCTGCCCCGCCGACCGTCCGCGATCGAGTCGGTGGTCGGGTACGGCACCGACTGGGCGGGGGCGATCGAGGAGATCGGGTGGGCGGCCGGGGATCTGCTGACCGTCGGCTCCAGCACCGCGGGACCCCTCGAGCGCGTGTTCATCGGCACCCGCTCGTCGCGGATCGTCCGGCACTCGCCGGTGCCGGTGGTGGTGGTGCCGCGCGGTGCGGCGCAGGCACTCGCCGAGCGGGCGGAGCGGGGGTAGCCCGCGGGCGGGGAGCCGCTCGACCGAGCCCGGATCCGTACGCTCGTCGGCGGGTGCGGCCTCCACCCCGGTCTCGACCGCGGCGAAGCGGGAGAGGTCGCCGCGCTGGTCCCCGTCGGCGCTCGGAGCAACATCGTCATCGGCCCTATGCAGACCGTGGAGGGGCGGGTACACATGATGACGGCGCTGGGTGATCACGCGGGAAAAATGCGCCGCGCGGTGCCTGGCTTCGGTGTGAGGATGGACCAAGGGCGGTTCTTCAGCATGAGCGATGTGCACCGGTTCGACACCACGTCGGCGAGTCCTGGCGGCGGGGGCACGGTGTTCGCGGCTTGGGAACGGTTCGTGCACGGCGAGGATCATGTCCGTGGTGTCCGGCCGGAGGTGGTGATCTCCTGGCACCGCTGCCGTGAGCAGTATCGGGTCGATCCACACCTGACCGAAGCTCCGCTGGCGGCGGCACACAGCGACCACACGCTCCAGCACGACGTGGTCCTGACCGAGTTGGGCGGGCTTGCGGGCGCCATGGCGCGCGAGGTGGAAGGCATGAACGGCATCGTGACCGTCGCCGACGCCACCGGCCGGATCCTGGCCACCTGGGGTGACCAGGCCACGGTGGCCAGAGCCGCCGACGCCAATCTCGCCACCTGGTCCTGCTGGTCGGAGGCCGGGGCAGGCACGAACGGCATGGGTACCGCGCTGGAGACGCACGGCCCGGTTCTGATCAGGGGCGCGGAGCACTGGTGTCAGGCGTTCCACGGCTGGGCGTGCGCGGCCATGGCCGTGCGCGACGTGGTGACCGGCGAGCCGATCGCGGTGCTCAACATCTCCTGCTGGCGCACCCCGTTGCCCGACGCCACCGGCAGGTGGCTCTCCCATGCGGTCACCCAGACGCAGAGCACGCTGAAGGGGCGCGCTCGAGGCAGCGCCGCTGAACTGATCGCCGAATTCGCCCAGGTCAAAGGACGCTCCGCCGCCGCCGTGGCCGCGGTGGACACCGCGGGGAACGTGGTGATCGCCGATGAGCGGGCCAGCGTGCTCATGGGCGTGCCCGCCGAGGTGCCCGCGGTCGAGCCCACCATCAGATGGCGCACCTCCCTGCCGGACCTGATCCGGGTTGCGCAGTACGCGAGTGGGCGTGCCGCCCAGAACCCCGACTGGGTCGGCTCGACTCAGATCTTCACTCATCTCACCGACGAGCCGGTCCCGGTCGCCGTCCGGCCGGTGTTCTTCTCGGGGCAACTGGCCGGGCACCTGATGTTGCTCGGCGCCTCCGGCGATGCGCCGCCACTGCCCACACTGGCGCCCACCCGTCCGTCCATGACGCCGATGCGCCGGGTCGTCGCGCTGCGAGAGGACCGGATGGTGCTGCTGCGGCTACCGGAGGTCTGCTTCGCCGAGTCGGACGGAAACGACGTGTGGCTGTTCACCGAGCAGGAGCGACTGCGCGCCGCGTCCCCGGGCCTCGACAAGCTCACCAACGAACTGGCCGACTCCGGGTTCCTGCGGGTGCATCGCCGCTACGTGGTCAACCTCAGTCGGGTGCGGGAGATCGAGCGCGGGTGCAAAGGCGAGATGTTCCTGGTCATGGACAGCCGGGCCAACGACATGGTCCCGGTCTCCCGGAGGAACATGCCTGCCGTCCGTGACGCACTGGGGCTCTGAAGCCGCGGGATGTCCGTGCGTGGCTCTCGTACAGGCCGGGGGTCGGGTCACCAGAACTTGATGCCGGCGGCCTTCAGCCGGCGCCGATGCTGTCGCACCGCGGACTCGATCGCGGCGGGTGTGATGAGGTCCCCCCACACCTTTGCGGCCGTCTCCCCCTGCTCGAGCAGCATGTCCGCCTCGTCCGGGCCGATGTCGGCGCGCTGGACGATGCGTGATCCGAACCCGATGTGCCAGCGCTCGTCACGGAGGACCAGCTCGCTCCCCTTGTGCACGCCCGGCAGCTTGACGGACAGGCCCTCGAGCGCCTCGAGCATCGCGTGCTGTCCCGCCAGGAGGACCACGCCCTCGATCACCATGTGGTAGAGCCCGACCGCGGCGGACAGGCACTCGTGGTCCTCGGCGAGCCGTCGGGCGGTGGCCGGCAGGCGATCCTCGAACAGATCGACGAGCTCGACACTGACGAGGCTGCGCAGGGCGTGCCGCCGGGCCGCGGGATCGGCCCCCGGGACGCCGGCGACCTCGGCCGCGACGAGGTCGAAGAAGCGGGCGTGGCGCGCCTCGTCACGGATCTGGGCGCGGAAGGCCGCCTCCATCGACTTGTCGGACGCGGCCTCCTGGTAGGAACCGAGCTGCCCGGACACCGCTGTCTCGGCGATGACGAAGCCTGCGATCAGGCCGAGAACCCTGGCGCTCTCGGCGTCCGTGAGCCGCGGCCAGGCCTCGCGGTCGGCCGAGTAGTCGATGTCCGTCTCGTCCCACTGCAGCGACTCGGCGAGTGTCACGAAGTGGTCGTATCCGGTGATCACGACTCAAGGTCCTCCGTCCTCCGGGAACTCTCCCGGCTCCAGCTCACGGAAATCCGATTTCGTGGCACCGCAGATGGGGCACATCCAGTCGTCGGGGATGTCCTCGAAGGGCGTGCCGGGGTCGATGCCGCTGTCCGGGTCACCTTCCTCGGGATCGTAGATGAAGCCACAGGGGATGCAGACCCATCGCGTGGTCACCGGCTTGGCCTGTGTCTGTCTGCTGACACTCATACCGGCCGCTCAGCCCCGGTGCGGTCGGGCGACCAGCAGCTCGTCCACCGGGCGCGACTCCGCGTTGGCCTTCTCCACCGCCTCGGTCACGAGCCCGTGGTCGGGGGAGAGGTAGCAGACCGGGTCGGTCCGGGTGGCGTCGCCGGTCAGCTGCAACGCCTGGCACCGGCACCCGCCGAAGTCGAGCTCGCGGCGCTCGCAGGTGCGGCACGGGTCCTGCATCCAGCCGGTGCCGCGGAACGCGGTGAACATCGGCGACTCGTCCCAGATCGTCGCCAGGGAGTCCTCGCGGACGCTGGCCCGGGGCAGGGGGAGCGTCTGCGCGGCCGGGCAGGGCAGCGCGTCGCCGTTCGGCGCCACGGTGAGCTGGCGTGACGCCCAGCCGCCCATGCACGGCTTCGGATACTCGCTGTAGTAGTCCGGCAGGACGTGCACGATCTCCATCCGGCCGCCCAGACGGGCCCGGGCGGCGCGCACGACCTCCTCGGCGCCGGCGAGCTGGTCACGGCTGGGGAGCAGCGCGGCCCGGTTCCGGAAGGCCCACCCGTAGTACTGGGTGTTGGCCAGCTCGACGCGGTCGGCATCCAGCTCCTCGACCAGCGCCACGATATCGGCGATCCGGTCGATGTTCTGCCGGTGCAGCACGACGTTGACCGTCAGCGGCCAGCCGAGGTCCTTCACCACGGCGGCGGCCTTGAGCTTGCGCTCGAACGACGGGATGCCGGCGATCCGGTCCGACGTCGTCGGCTCGTCGGCCTGCACGCTGACCTGCACGTGGTCGAGCCCCGCCTCCTTCAGCGCCTCGGCCCGCGGCCGGGAGAACCCGATCGCGCTGGTCACCAGGTTCGTGTACATGCCCAGCTCGGCGGCCGTGCGCACCAGGTCGACCAGGTCGCGGCGCAGCAACGGCTCGCCGCCGGAGAGGTGGCACTGCAGCACGCCCATCTCTGCCGCCTCGGTGAACACGCGCTGCCAGTCCGCTGTGGACAGCTCGTCGTCGTAGGCGGCGAGCTCGAGCGGGTTGGAGCAGTAGGCGCAGGCCAGCGGGCAGCGGTAGGTGAGCTCGGCCAGGAGCCCGAAGGGCTTATCCATCGGTCGCCTCCTCGACGGTGACGTGGCGGCGAGCGGCCATGCGGGCCAGGAAGTCCCGCACCTCGTCGTCCACTGGGCGCTGGTAGCGGTCACGCAGCTCGTCCACGATCCCGGCGACGGTCCGGGACCCGTCGCACAATCCGACGACGTCCGCGCCGGTTCCGTTGAGGACGATCACCGACTCCGGTCCGAGCAGGACGTGCTTGCCGCGGGAACGGTCGAAGCGCAGCCGCAGGTGCGGCCCGAGCCGCGGACGGGCCGTGTCCGACGGTACGGACGGAGCGGACGGGACGGACGGGACGGCCGCGGAGTCACTCGACATAGGCCTGGTCGATTGCGTCCATCATGGACCAGAGCACGTCGCACTTGAATGACAGCGCGTCCACGGCGCGGTCCTGCCCGTCGGGGGTCAGGCAGTGCGCGGTGACGACCTCGAGGGCGTGCTCGGAGTCGCGCGGCGCCTGCTCGAGCCGGGCCCGGAAGTAGGCCAGCCCGTCCGGGTCGATCCAGGTGTAGCAGCGCTCGAACGCGGCCAGCCGCTCGGCCATCAGGTCCGGCGCGAACAGCTCGGTCAGCGACGACGCGACCGCGTCCACCCACGGCTTCGTGCGGGCGAACGTCACGTAGGCGTCGACGGCGAACCGCACGCCGGGCACGAGATGGCGGTGGTCGAGGATCTCCTCGCGGGTCAGCCCGCATGCCTCGCCGAGGCGCAGCCAGGCCTCGATGCCGCCCTCCCCGGCGACGACCCCGTCATGGTCGACGATCCGGCGGATCCAGCGCCGGCGAACGTCAACGTCGGGGCAGTTGGACAGGATCGCCCCGTCCTTGCGGGGGATGTTCTCCTGGTAGTAGAAGCGGTTCGCCACCCAGCCGCGGATCTGGGCGGGGGAGAGCGTTCCCTCGTTCATCCGCAGATGGAAGGGGTGGGCGCTGTGGTAGCTCTTCGAGTGCGAGCGCAGGCGCTCCAGGAGCGCGGTGGTCCCCGGGTCCGTCCTCCCGGCCCGTCCGTTCGCCGCCGCCCCGTTGCTGATCGGTGTTGCCGTCGTGGTCATCGCGCCTAGACCTCCACCTCGAGCCCGTCGTGCGCCACGTCCATGCCGCCATCGGTGACCAGGCGACGCTCCGGAGCGTCTTCCAACAGGATCGGATTGGTGTTGTTGATGTGGATGTAGATCTTGCGTTCGATCGGCAGCGGGGACAGCAGCTCGAGGCTCCCCCCGGGCCCGCCGATCGCGAGGTGCCCCATGTCGCGGGCGGTCTTCTCCGCCAGCCCGAGCCGGATCAGCTCGTCGTCGTGCCAGGTGGTGCCGTCGACGAACAGGCAGTCGATCCCGTCGAGCTCGTCGCGCACGGCCGGCGTCAGCTCCTGCACACCCGGCAGGTACACCGCCACACGTCCGGTGCTCTCGTCGGTCAGGCGGTAGCCCACCACCCGTCCGGTGTCGGTCCCGCTGCCGAACCGGTCGTGCTTGGCCGTGGGGACGTCGAACGCCCGGTAGGAGATCCCGCCGAGCGACACCTCCCGCCCCGGGAGGACCGGTCGCCAGTCGACGGGGCAGAAGCGTTCCAGCGTGTTCAGGAACCCGGTGCCCTCGCGCAGCGTCGCGTGCGTCGCGGCCGTCGCGTGCAGCTGGATGCCGCGCCCTTCGCGCAGCAGCAGCAGGCCCAGGGTGTGGTCGATCTCGGCGTCGGTGAGCAGCACCGCCTGAAGCGGCGTGACCCTCCCGTCGCCGGGATGCATGCCGGGGAACGCCTCGAACTGGGTTCGGATGTCGGGGGAGGCGTTGAACAGGAACCAGCGCTGTCCGTCCGGGCTCGCCGCGATCGACGACTGGGTACGCGCCCGGGCGGGCCGGGACCCGTCACGGACCGCGCGGCACGTCGGGCAGCGGCAGTTCCACTGTGGGTACCCGCCTCCGGCCGCCGATCCCAGCACCCGCAGCCACATCCCGAGTCCTCTTCTCCCGCGCCGTGGCGCGTGTCGTGAGTCCGAACGGAAGGAGGGGCGCCGGACCTGTCCGGTGCCCCTCCCCGTCCTCGTACCCGTGCGTCGGCTCAGGCCTCCGTGCGGGCGATGTACATGGTCACCTCCGGGGCACACCCGATCTCTTCGAACTCGGGTGCCTCCCACTCGAGCTGGGTGATGGTGGACTCCATGCCGTCACCTCCTTTCTCCGTTGCTTCGCCGCGTGTGCGCGGTATTGCGTGGGGCGCGTCAGTCCTCGGGCAGGGCGAAGACGAACAGCGCGTCGCCCGCGTTGGCGCCGAGGAACCCGGGGAAGAAGCCCTCGACCCAGCCACCCCAGCCGGTGGGCACCGCGATGTACTGGCGGCCGTCCACGCTGTACGGGGTGGGGCTGCTGTGGTGCCCGCTCCCGCACTGGAACGACCACAGCTTCTCGCCGGTCTCGGCGTCCAGGGCGACGAAATCACCCGTCGGCGTGCCCTGGAACACCAGCCCGCCCGCCGTGGCCAGCGTCGAGGCGCACATCGGGTACTCGTTGCGCCAGCGCCACTTCTCCTCGCCGGTCAGCGGGTCGATGGCGGCCACGTACCCGTAGAAGTCCTCGAGGTCCACGGCCACGCCCGCGCCCCAGTACGGGATGCTCTCCTTGAACTCGCGCCGCCGCCGGGTGGCCGTCGCCCCGACCTCCTGGACCGGCACGTAGATCAGTCCGGTCTGGGGGCTGTAGGACATGTGCGTCCATTCCTTGCCCCCGGCGGGCCCCGGCCAGAAGTGCACCGGCTCGCCCTCCTTGTCCGGATACACCTTGGCGGTGACCTTCCCATCAGGGGTGATCTCCCCCCAGGTGATCCGGTCCACGAAGGGGAACACCCGGACCAGCTCGCCGGTGGTCCGGTCGAGGACGAAGAAGTACCCGTTCTTGTCCGCGTGCGCGAGCAGCTTGCGCCCGTCGGGGGCGTCGAACAGGAGGTTCTCCATCGTGGAGTCGTAGTCCCACAGGTCGTGCGGGGTGAACTGGTAGTGCCAGCGGATCTGACCGGTGTTCACGTCCACCGCGACGACGCTGTCGGTGTAGAGGTTGTCGCCCTCGCGGACACCGCCGTCGAAGTCGGGCGCCGGGTTCCCCGTCCCCTGGAAGAGGAGTTCCTGCTCCGGGTCGTAGGTGGGGGTGACCCAGCAGTTCGCACCGCCGCGCTGCCACGCCTCGCCGTCGGCCGGCCAGGTCTCGGACCCGGGCTCGCCGGGCTTGGGGATCATGTAGCAGCGCCAGCGGCGCTCCCCGGTCTGGGCGTCGAACGCGTCCAGGTGCCCGCGGACCCCGAACTCCCCGCCGGAGCTCCCGATGATGACCATGTCCTTCACCAGCAGCGGCGCGACGGTACCGCTCTCCCCGGCGCGCACGTCGCCGTTCACGACATCGAAGACGATCTCGCCGTTCGTCGCGTCGAGCGCGATGAGGTGGGCGTTGAGGGTGCAGAGGTACACCTTCCCGTGCCCCACGGCCACGCCGCGGTTCACGTTCCCGCAGCAGAGCGAGACGTCGTACGGGGAGGGGTACTTGAACCGCCAGAGTTCTTCGCCGGTCGTCGCGTCGATGGCCCAGACCTTGCCCTCCGGGCCGGAGACGTACATGACCCCGTCCACGACGAGCGGGGACGCCTCGAACGAGTAGGTCGACGCGCCGGAGTGCATGCCGGTCGCGCCGGCCTGGAACACCCACGCGGGCGTCAGGCGCCGGACGTTCTCCTTGTTGATCTGGTCCAGGGTGCTGTAGCGCTGGCCGTCATAGGTGCCGTAGTAGGTGAGCCAGTTATGTGGCTCCGAGCTCGCGTCGAGAATGCGCTCGTAGTTGACGTTCTCGGTTACCTGCGGCGCACTTCCCTTCACGGCGCTGAGTGAGGTGAGGCGTACGGCTTGACCTGCGTCGACGTAGTCGGTCATCACTGCTCCTTTCTGCTACGGGCGCGGCTGGGCGGGGCGGTCGAGCTTGGCCTCGGCCGGCACTTCCCCGCCGATGACGATCGCCCCGGTCAGGCCGCGGCCTTCGTCGTTACCGGTCGTGGAGCCGTACCAGTAGGTGCCCGGGCCCGGCAGGTTGAGCGTGGCGGTGCCCTTGGAATGGTTGACCAGCCAGATGATCAGGTGGTCCCCGATGGTGGGCAGCACCGCGCAATGGGTGTTCTTGTCGTCGTTGATGAGGGTGAGCTCGAGCTCGCCGCCGTGGGGCAGGATGATGATCGCGGGGTCCCAGACCAGCTCGTCCTCGGGAATCCGGATCGTGGCGCGCATTCGGCCGTCGGAGTCCTCCTCGGCGTGTCCGATGTTCCCCGTCCCCAGTTGGCGGCCTAGGGCGAGCCTGTTCTGGATGGCCAGGTCGGCCTCGTCCAACTGGTCTGATCGGTTATTCGAAGTAGTCGTCATTGAGCACCCTTCTCGGTCGGCTCGTGAACACCGATACGAACGATCTCGCAGAACGCGTGACGGCCTGTTGATACTGCTTGGTCAGGTGGCCGGGCAGTTGACTGTTCGCTCAGGCCGACCCGATCCACTCCGGCGGCGGCGGGGCCTCGTCATCGATCGTGGTGGCGCGGATCGAGGGGCCCGGGCCGGCGGATCGGGTGGGATGCGATCGAGCTGTGACGGCTACCGTCGCTCTTCGCGTAGTCCGGGTAGTTCGCGTCGTTCACAATTGACGAGGTGACGGCGTCCGAGAGGTACTCCCACTGCAACTCCGTTGTGTCAGTGTGGTATCGCGTACGTGGCTCTATTGCCGATCCAGTGCGCCCGCTGGTCGGGCCTCCGGCCTCCGGAGGGCCGCCCCACAATTGAACGTGCTCGGCGGCTCACTCTTTGCGTAAATGCGAGACAACAAGGACCGTACAGTCTGGAGGATTAGCTCGGCAAGGGTGGCCGCCGAGTTGTGCGCCCTCCTCCGTTCGTTGGCGAGGAGCTACCGTTCGTAGGAGGTTCCGCTCCGTTGGCGGTCGATCGGGCGCGACCCGCGTTCCGCAACCTGACCAGTGGATCGGGCCCGTTCGGGTAAGGCGTGGAGGCGCCGATCCGGTAAGGAAGGCCGGCAATGCCGACCGCCGATCACCGATCCTCGGACAATCCGGGGAGAACGGTCTCGGCGACGGTCTCCAGGATGCGCCGGGACACGGCGGGGGAGTGTCCGAACGGCAGGACGACGACGAGTTCGTCGGCGGCGGCGAGGGCGGCGTCAGCACGCAGGTGCTGGCGACCGCCGGTGAGGAGGTCGGTGGTGGCGGCTTCCTCATTCCGTGGGAGACGACGCTCCGGGCCGTGTTACGGGTCCTCGCTCAGCCAGACGTCGGCCAGCCGCCTGCCCTGGTAGATCGGGCTCGGCCACAGGTCCTGCACCCGGGCGTTCGTGAGCGCGTAGTCGAACTTCTGGATCGGATAGAGCGCCTGCACGACCTCGGTCTCCATCCGTCTCTGCAGCTGCCGGTAGAGCTCGTCGCGGGCCGCGGGGTCCAGCTCGGTGCGGGTACGGGCGACCATCTCGTCGACCGTGGGGTCGGCGACGAGCGCGTAGTTCTCGATCGAGTCCGGCGCGAAGTCGCGCCACACCTGGTCGGGCAGGTGCACCCCGCGCAGGGCCTTGGCCATGGCGAAGTCGTGGGAGCGGCGACGGGCGATCCCGGTGCCGGGGTCGACGATCTCGATCTCGGCGCGGATCCCGACGTCGGCGAGGTCGGCCTGCATCCACTGGGCCTCGCGCACGTCCTCGTCGTCGACCCGCTGCACCATGAGCGTGGTGTCGAACCCGTTCGGCAGCCCGGCTTCGGTGAGCAGCCTGCGGGCGCCCTCCGGGTCGAACGGGCGCAGCCCGCGCACCTCGTCCGGCGTCAGCGCGGCCGTGCTCGTATCCGGACGCAGCAGGGAGGTCAGGTTGTAGTGCCCCCTGATGCTCTCGCCCATCCCGTCCCAGTCGATCGCGGTCGCCACGGCCCGCCGGACGCGGAGGTCGTCGAACGGTTCGACGCCCGGGTTGAGGTAGAAGCTGATCGGCGCACCGGGCGCCTCGATGACGCTGAAGTCGCGCGCCCGTAGCTCGTCGGCCACGTTGACGTCGCTGGTCGTGCCGATGTCGAGGCGGCCGCTGCGCAGCGCCGCGGTGACCGCCGCCGTGTCGGTGAGGATCGGGCGGCGGATCTCGTCGAGGTAGGGCCGGCCGGGGACGTGGTAGTCGGGGTTGCGCCGCAGGACCCACTCGACGTCCGGGGTGTGGGACTCGACGATGAACGGACCGGTGCCGATCGCCTGGGTGGCCAGGTCGAACCGCCCGTCGAGGCCTTCCCGCGGAAGGATCATGTTGAAGTGGTAGGCGAGGTATTCCAGCAGCGGCGCGTAGGTCTGGCCGAGGGTGAACACCACCGTGTGGGCGTCCGGCGCGCTGATGTCGGTGACCGGCGCGATCATCCACTGGTGCACCTGGGTGGCCTGCTTGAGCGCCTGGAAGGTCGCCACCACGTCGTCGGAGGTGAACGGGCGCCCGCTCACCGGCGGGATGTTCTGCCAGCGCACGTCGTCGCGCAGGTGGAACGTGTAGGTCAGCCCGTCCGGCGAGATCTCCCACGACTCGGCCAGGTCGGGCACGATCTCCAGGCCCTGCATGTCGGGACCGGTCGCGACTTCCACGAGCTTGCCGTACACGGTGCCGGAGACGATCCCCATCAGCGTGGGGTCGCTGCTCACCAGCGGGTTGAGGCCGTTGGTGATCTCGGCAGGAAGCTGCATCACGAGCGTGCCGCCCGGCCGGGGGTCCCCGGCGGGCCGCGCCGTCCCGCCGCCCCCGCCGCCACCGCACCCGGCCAGCACGAGCGCCGCCGCCAGCGCGGCGGCGAGCAGGCTCCTGCGCCTCACGCCTGCTCCCGATCCAGCTCGCCGGTCGCGTCGAGCGGGATCAGTGGCGCCGGCCCGGCGAGGTCGGCGGCGGGACCGGGGTGGTAGGCGAAGTTCTTGGCCCGCGCGCCGCCGTCGACCACGAAGTCGCTGCCGGTGATGAGCCGCGCGTAGTCCGAGCAGAGCCACGCCACGCAGTGGCCGATGTCGGTGGGGGTGCCGGTGCTGCCCATCGGCACCATCGGCGGTCGCTCACCCGTCCACCGCGACGGCCGTCGCCACTCCTCGTCGCCCGTGCCGCCGCCGATGCCGTTGCGGCGAGGCCGGTCGAGCACGCCACCCGCACCGCGCTCGGCGATGAGCGCCGGGTTGTCCGGCGTCGGAGCGGTCGGGGTGTAGCTGTTCACCCGGATCCCGTAGGGGGCGAGGTCCATCGCCGCGGCCCGGACGAAGTTGTTCACCCCGCCCTTGTGGAAGGCGTACGCGATCACCCCGGCGGACCCGGACCAGCCGTTCGAGGAGGAGATCGCGACGATCGAGCCACGGATGCCGCGCTCTGCCATGTGCCGCCCGACGTACTTGGTGTTGAGGAAGTTGCCCATCGCCGCCACCTGCACGGCGCGGGAGAAGAACTCCGCGCTCTCGTCGAGCACGCCCTTGCCGCCGAGCAGCGCGGCGTTGTTGACCAGGATGTCGATCTGCCCGAACTCCTCGACGACCCGCCGCACGTAGCCGATCACCTGCTGCTCGTCGGTGACGTCGCCCGGCACCGCGATCGCCCGGCCGCCGTTGCGTTCGATCCGGTCGACGCAGGCCTTCGCCGCGCCGGGATCGATGTCGTTGCAGGCCACCGTCGCGCCGTAGCGGGCGAGGGCCAATGCGATTCCGCTGCCGATGTTGGGGCCTGCCCCGGTGACGAGGGCGACCTTGCCCTCCAGCGAGATCTCCACGTGTGCTCCCGTCTCGTGCGGTGTCGGACGTCGGTCAGGAGGAAGGCCGGCGCGCGCCCTCGTCGCGGTCGGCGCCGTCGCGGTCGACCGCGGCGGCGAGTGAGGGGGCGAGCCGGGTGGGCGGGCGGCGCGCGCTCCACCAGTGGGCGGCCGCGCGCGGCACCGGCCGGGCGAGCCGGGGGTCGAGGTGGTCGCGCAGCGCGTCGCCGAGGAGGTTGAAGCTGAACACGCCCAGCGAGAGCAGCACGGCGGGGACCACGATGATCCACGGGGCGCGCTCGATGTAGCGGACGCCTTCGGAGAGCATCCCTCCCCACGACGGGGTCGGGGGCGGCGCGCCGATCCCGAGGAAGCTCAGCGCCGACTCCGCGATGATCACCCCGGCGAAGATCAGGCTCGCCAGCGTGAGGACCTGGGCGAACATGTTGGGCAGCACGTGCCGACCCAGGATGCGCACGGTTCCCGCCCCGGTTGCCCTGGCCGACTCGATGTACCGCTCCTGCCGCACCCGCAACGTCTCGGCGCGCGCGATCCGGTTGAACGACGGCGTGATCACGACGGTGAGCGCGATGATCGTGTTGCGCACCGACGGGCCCAGCACCACGGCGATGAACAGCAGCAGCACGATGCCGGGCACGGCCTGGACGGTGTCCATGAGCCGCTGCAGCACGACGTCCACCGCGCGGCCGACGTAGCCGGACACGACGCCGAGCACGGTGCCGAGCACGAGGCTGATCCCGGTGGTCGCCACCGCGACGAGCAGCGACGTGCGCGCTCCGTGGATCGCGCGGCTCAGGACGTCACGGCCCAGGTCGTCGGTGCCGAGCAGGTACGCCGCGGATGGGGGTTCGAGCATGTCGCGGCGGAACTGCTCCAGCGGGTCGTGCGGTGCTATCCACGGCGCCAGCAGCGCCACCAGCACGAACACGGTGATGAGGACGAGCGCGACGGCGCCGAGCGGCTGGGCCCTGGCGAACTCGCGCAGTCCGGCGAGCCTCATGAGAACGCCCTCCCGGTCCGGATCCGCGGATCGACGAGCGCGTAGAGGAGGTCGATCACGATGATGGTCACCACGAAGAGGGCCGCGTAGAAGATCGTGCAGGCGACGACCACCGGGTAGTCGCGGTCGAGCACCGCGGTGTAGACGAGCTGCCCCGTGCCGGGGATCGAGAACATCTTCTCGATGATCACCGTGCCCCCGAGGATCGTCGCCAGCTCCAGACCGAGCAGGGTGAGCACGGCGATCGTGGAGTTGCGCAGCGCGTGCTTGAGCACCACAGTCCGCTCGCGGACCCCCTTGGCCCGCACGGTGCGGATGTAGTCCGACCCGAGCGACTCGAGCATCGACGAGCGGGTCATGCGCGCCATCGCGGCCATCCCGCCCGTGCCGAGGGCGAACACCGGGATGGCGATCTGCTGCAGCCAGCCGCCGAGGTCCTCCCCGGGCCCGGCGTAGACGATGGGCGGCGACCAGGCGAACCAGATCGCGAGCGCGGTGAGCAGCAGCAGCGCGACGACGAAGTTGGGCACCGACAGGAACGCGACGGCGAAGATCCGCACCGCGCCGTCGGTGGCCGTCCCGCGGGTGACCGCGGCGACGATGCCCAGCCCGATCCCGATCAGGGTGCCCACCAGCATCGCGAGCAGTCCCAGCCCGACGGTCACCGGGACCCTGTTCAGGAACAGGTCGACCACCGGCTCGCCGCCGTAGAACGAGGTGCCGAGGTCGCCGCGCACGGCTCCGGCGAACCAATGGCCCAGCTGCACCCAGACCGACTGGTCGATCCCGAACTCCGCCCGCAACGCCGCCACCTCCTCGGCGCTGGCGCCCGTCTCCTGGAGCTGCAGGCTCACGGCGTCGCCCGGCACGAGCCGCATCACGACGAACGTGAAGACGGTGACGAGCACCATGACGACGGCGCCGTAGCCCAGCCGCCGCAGCGTGTAGCCGATCATGCGAGCGTCACCTCCCGCGGAGCCTCCGCGAGGTGGCAGGCCGCGACCCGGCCGGCGCCGAGCCGGCGCGCCGGGGGTTCCTCGGTCCGGCAGCGCTCCACGGCGAGCGGGCAGCGGGGGTGGAACCGGCACCCGGGCGGCGGGTTGCTGGGGCTCGCCGGTTCGCCCTGCGCCACGCCCCGCTGTGCCGCCCGCGCCACGAGCGGGTCCGGGTCGGGGATCGCGTCCACCAGCATCCGGGTGTATGGATGGCGCGGGTCGTCGAAGACCGCGTCGCCGTCACCGCGCTCGACGATCTGGCCGAGGTACATCACGCACAGCTCGTCGGCCATGTACCGCACGACGTTCAGGTCGTGGGCGATGAACAGGTAGGACAGCCCGAGCTCGCGCTGCAACCGCTTGAGCAGGTTCAGCACCTGCGCCTGCACCGAGACGTCGAGCGCGGACACGGCCTCGTCGCAGACGATGAGGTCGGGGTCGGTGGCGAGCGCCCTGGCGATCCCGATTCGCTGCGCCTGGCCGCCGGAGAACTGGTGCGGGTGTTTCGCGAGGTCGCGGGCGTCCAGCCCGACACGTTCCAGCAGCTCCACCACGCGGTCACGCAGCGCCGCGCCCGTGGCGAGCCGGTGCACCGCCAGCGGCTCGCCCACCGCCTGCAGCACGGTCATCCGCGGGTTGAGCGACCCGAACGGGTCCTGGAACACGATCTGCATCCGCCTGCGCAGCGCCCGCAGGTCGCGCCGGGACGCGCGCAGCAGGTCCGTCCCGTCGAACGTCACCTGGCCGGCGGTGGGTTCGAGCAGCCGCAGGAGCAGCCGCGCCACGGTGGACTTGCCCGACCCGGACTCTCCCACCAGGCCGAGCGTCCGCCCGCGCGGGATCGCGAAGGAGACGTCCTGCACCGCCTGCACGACACCGCGGCGGCCGGGCAGCCCGCCCCGGACGCGGAAATGCTTGACCAGACCCTCGGCCCGCAGCAGCGGCGCCGCATCGTCGGTGAGGGAGTCAGCGGGCACCGGACACCTCCACCGCGACGGCGGCGGCCGGCTCCGCGTGCAGCCAGCAGCGGCTGGCGCGCCCCGGGCCGAGGTCGACCAGTTCGGGCTCGGTCGCGGAGCAGCGGGGCGTGACCGTGGGGCAGCGCGGGTGGAAGCGGCAGCCGTCCGGCATCTCCAGCGGGTGCGGCACGGCGCCCGCGATCGCCGGCATCGGCTGGTCCCGCGGGACGGCGCGGGTCGGGATCGAGTCGAGCAGCGCCCGCGTGTACGGGTTGCGGGGCGCGCGCAGGACCTCCTCGACCGGGCCCTGCTCCATCACCTTCCCCGCGTACATGACGACGACGCGGTCGGCCATCTCCGCGACCACGCCCATGTCGTGGGTGATGAACAGCAGCGCGGTGCCGCGGTCGCGCTGCAGGTCGCGCATCAACCGCAGCATCTGCGACTCCACGGTGACGTCGAGCGCGGTGGTGGGTTCGTCGGCGATGAGCAGGGCGGGCGAGCACGCCAGCGCGATCGCGATGACCACCCGCTGCTGCTGGCCGCCCGACAGCTCGTGCGGGTAGCTGCGCACCCTGCGGTGCGGGTCGGGGATGCCGACGTCGCGCAGCAGTTCGACGGCCCGGCGCCGAGCCTGCGCGCGCGGCAGCGTCCCGTGGGCGCGCAGCGCCTCCGCGATCTGGTCGCCGACCGTGAAGAGCGGGTCGAGCGAGCTCATGGGGTTCTGGAACACCATCGCGATCTCGGCGCCGCGCAGGCTGCGCATCCGCTCGGGCGTGGCGCCGACGAGCTCCTCGCCGCGCCAGCCGATCGAGCCACCGGCCACGCGGCCCGGCCCGAGCAGGCCCAGCACGGCGAGCGAGGCCACGCTCTTGCCGGAGCCGGACTCGCCGACCACGGCGACGGTCTCGCCGGCGCCGACGTCGAAGCTCACCCCGGCGACCGCCTCGACGATCGACCCGGCCGGGTGGTCGAACCGCACGTGTAGGTCGCGCACGTCCAGCAGCGGAGGTGACGTCATCGTCGGGCTCCTCGGGAGGTGGTGGGGAGGGGCTGAGGTCAGAGGGACGCCACGGGCCGCTGCCCGCCACGGGTCCTGCGGCCGCGCCCCGCGCTCGGGGCGTCGAGGGCCCGCGAGATCCCCCGGGCCGCGGCGACCACCGCCGGCACGAGCCTGCGGGCGTCGGCCCGGCTCGCGGGCAGCACGACGGTGATCGCCGCGGTGACCGCGTCCGTCTCGTCGCGGACGGGCGCGGCCACCGAGACCGCCGAGAGCGACAGGTGCCCGTCGGCGATGGCGTAGCCGTTCCTGCGGACGCGGTCGAGCTCGCACCGCAGGTCGGCCGGGTCCACCAGCGTCTTCGCGGTGTAACGGCGCAGGGGGCGGGCCAGCACCCGCTCCTGCAGCTCCGGCTCGGCGTGGGCGAGCAGCACCAGGCCGGAGCTCGAGGCGTGCATCGAGCGGCGCCTGCCGAGCAACGACAGCACCGGCACCGCACCGGGGGCGGAGAACTTCTCGACGAACACCACCTCGTCGCCGTCGCGGACGGCGAGAAGCACGTTCTCGCGCACCGCCAGGAAGAGGTCCTCCAGGAACGGGAAGGCCGCGTCCCGCAGGCCGAACGCCCGCGGTGCGTGTGCCGCGATCTCCCAGAGCCGCAGGCCCACCCGGTAGCGCCCGGCCGGGGTCCGTTCCAGCACTCCCGCGCCGGCCAGCTCGCCGGTCATGCGGTGGGTGGTGGTCAGCGGAAGGCCGGAGCGCCTGCTCAGCTCGGTGAGCGTCAGCTCGGTGTGCTGGAGGTCGAACGAGCTGAGCAGCAGCAGCAACCGTCGCAGCGGCGAGTCGCGCAGCGCGTCCCGCGGCAGGTCCCGCGCGTCGCGGCCGGGGCCTGCCCCCGTCGGGCCCCGGGCGGTCACGGCGCGGTCCCGGGCTCGTCGCCGGGGTAGGCCAGCTCGATGGCCTCCTCCGGCACGCCGAGCGCGGTGTGCAGGATGCTGCGCATGATCGGCTTGGGGACGAGGCAGTCGGCGCACGCCTCCGGGCCCGCGCTGATCTGCACCTGCACGCCGAGGCCGTGCGGGCGCACCTCCATGGCGTAGTCGTCGGCGGCGAGGGTGGCGCGCAGTCCGGCGAGGGCGGTGTCGTCGATCGTCATGAGCTCGGTCCTCCTGTGCGGGCGCGGTCGATCGGGTGCGCGGTGCGCGACCAGCCGCCGAACCCGAAGGGCCGCACGACCATCGACATCGCGGCGTTGCGCGCTCCGGCCACGACGACGAGCAACTGCTCCGGCGCGGCGAGCATGTGCAGGCCGTCGGCGTCGATTCCCGGCCCGTCGAGGCCGCCGAGACCCTTGCCGGCACGTTCGAGGTCGGCGTGGCTGCGCACGGCGTGCTCGTACATCCACTGCTGCACGTCGGCCTTGGTGTAGCCGGCGCCGGCGAGCAGCTGCGCGTGCTCCACGCCGAGGACGAGCCCGGCCGAGGAGTGCCGCCCGATCGCCGCACCGGTGCGCGAGACCGTGTCGCACAGGTCCCAGAGCACCTCCTCGGCGACGGTGGTGTGCCGGTTGTCGACGAACTCGCAGGTCCGCAGCAGCACGGCGGAGACCGCGTCGGTGTCCGGCGGCAGGCCCAGCTCGACGGCCAGTGGCTCCCAGGGGCTCTCCTCCTCGTTCTCCCCGATGCAGAGCGACCACCGCCCCGGCACGCCCTGGGTGGCCTGCTCCAGCTCGTGCGGCCGGACCCCGAGGACGTTGCGCACGATGAGGCCGACCGCCCGCGCGATCGTGGCGTTGGCCCGGAACCCCGGTCCGAGCACGCCGCCCGCAGAGTTGATCCCGAGGTCGGCCCGCGCCGGACCGTTGACGATGATCAGCGGGGCCGGCCCGCTGGTGCTCTGCCAGGCGCCGCCGGTGACGACACGTTGCGGCATCAGCGCGTCCCAGGCCGCGAGGACGACCGGGAAGTGCTCGGGGCGGCAGCCGGCCATCGCGGAGTTCACCGCGGCCTGCTCGACGGTGCAGGTGCGGTCGAGGTGCGGCTGTGCGGCGACCACCTCGGTGCGCAGGCGCGGGGTGGCGGCGAGGAACGCCTCCACCACCTCCGCCGTCACCGGGACCACCGGCAGCCCGTCGGTCCAGCCCTGCTCGTAGGCGTGCTCGATGGCGCGGCGGGCGTAGGCCAGCCGTTCCGCGTCCCGGTCCAGCGCCGAGTCGAGTGTCACGCCGCCGCCACGCCGTCCGCCGTCAGCGTCCCGACGATCTCGCGCAGGGCGAGTCGCGCCCGCTCCCGTACGCCGTCGGCGTCCAGCGGGGCGACCGGGTGCGCGGTGGTGACGTACCCGTAGCCGGGGCTGCCCTGCAGCCGGGCCATCGCGTCGGCGCTCACGGTGAACGCGTCGCTGCAGATGACGACGGCCGGGACCCCCGCGGCCTCGAGCGCCAACCCGTCGGCGACGGCGGAGGCGCTGCACGAGCCGCAGTCCCCGACCCCGACGACGACCACGTCGCACGCCGCGACGAGCTCCGCGAGCGTGCCGGGCGGCACCGGATCGGTGATGCTGAGCTTGCGGCGGCGCACCACGTCCGTCGCGCCGTGTTCGGCGGCGAGCAGGTCGGCGACCGCGTCCAGGAACTGCTCGGCGTTGCGCTTGGTGTTGGCCAACAGCCCGACGGTGCGGCCACGCAGGTCGGCAGGCCGGGGTGCGAGCGGGAGAGCGCCGTCTGTCGGGGTGGCGCCTGCCGTCGGGTCGATGAGGGCTTCGAACAACGTGGGTCCCTCCCGTCGCCGCGGCGCACGTCGGCTGCCGCGCGGAGTGAGTGGCGGGTGCCGGAGCCGCGACGAGCGGCCGGCTTCCGAGCGCCGGCGGCGGGGCCCTGCACCGTCGGTCGGGCCGAAGGTAACGGCGCGCGTCACGTCCCGGCTACGCGCCTTCCGTGCCGTGGAAGCGCGCGACCGCTTCCGGGACACGCCCTCCGACCTGCGCAGAGTCCGCGCGGAGGCGAGATGCGACGCCGGCCGCGCCGCCTGGGTCATCCGTCGCGGAGCCAGGACACGTGTCGGGGTCGGCATCGTGCTCCCCGTCCTGCTCGTCGTCGCACTCCTCGGCGAGGCGGGTCGGTCGCCTGCAGCGCGGGAACGAGAGGTACGAGAGCCTCTCGACGACGGCCTCGGCCAGGGGCTCGTCGGCCGGCCGGGCCCGCGGGGCCGCACCGATCCGCAGGGCCCGCTCCGACTCGATCGCGGCGACGATCGCCTGCTCCCGGCTGGAGAACGAGATGTCCCGGTTCTGGCAGAACCGGCAGGAGAGGTTGCAGCCCGCGGTCCCGAACGACAGCACCCGGGGTGCCGGGCAGGAAGTGGTTCAGTGGCTTCTTCTCGACCGGGTCCACGTGTAGGCGCGGGGGCACACATCGCACTGCACCCGGCCGTCGTCCAGCCGGCGCCAGAAGCGGCCTGGCACGGTCATGTGTGAGTCAGCGGACCTCCTCCTTCAGCAGGTCGGAGATGCACGAGTCGATCTGCTCGCGATCCCGGTCGGTCATGCAGAACATCGCGAAGTGTGCCCAGAGGCTGTCGACGACCCGGAACTCGCTGTTCGGGATGAGTCGCTGCTCGGCCTCGCAGTCGGCCGGTGGGAAGAACATGTCGCGGGAGAACGGCACGACGTAGGTCTTCGCCGTGATCCGCCCGAGTGCAGCGGCGAGATCTCCGCCGGTGTGGCGGCTGACATCGCCGTGGCGCCACTTCCAGCCCATCCAGATCAGGTTGTTCGGATCCATCGGTGCGAAGTAGGCTTCCCAGAAGCGCTTGAGGAAGTCCTCGAGCGAGGTGAACCCGACGCTATGCCAGGCCTCCGAATTGTAGAAATCCGGACACAGTCCCATCACCGACCAGATCTGAGCGTGCCGGCGCAGTCCGACGTGCACGTCGCTCTGGTCGGAGTAGAAACCGTTGTTCCATGCGGGGTCGGACTTCAGGGAATCCTCGTGGGATCGTACGAAGAGGTAGTCGTGGGGAGTGGTCTTCGCGGTCCCCGCGAACGGCAGCGCTCTCTTCACCATGCCTGGGAAGCGGACGGCCCACTCATAGGTCTGCTCGGCGCCCATCGACCAGCCGAGTACCAACTCCAGACGCTCGATTCCGAACTGCTCGGTCAGCAGTCGATGCTGGGCACGTACGTCGTCGCCGATGGTGACGTTCGGGAAGGCGCCGCCGTTGAAAGGTGGTGGAGTGTTGCTGGGCGATGACGAGAACCCGTTTGCGAACTGGCCGGGCAGAATGATGAAGTACTTACCTGGGTCGAGCGGCCGGTCTCGGCCGATGAAGATCTCCATCGCCTTCGGTGTGCCCGACCACATGTGCGGGAAGAGGACGACGTTGTCCTTGGCCTCGTTCAGTTCGCCGTGCGTCTTGTAGCCGAGCCTGGCGTTGGGGAGGGTGATCCCACTCTCCAACTCGTAGTCACCCAGCTCGAAATACCGATGCGGGCCGTGGTTCTCCTCGGAATAGTAGTTTCCCATCTCGACCCCTCCTGATCTCCGGCGCGATGCCTGGACCCGTGAGCGCGCCACCGGGACTCACGTCATCTCATGGTGCTCGCTCCTCGGCAAGGGTCAACCGGCCATGTGGCCGTGGGCCATTCGCGCCGCTCCTGCGGTCCTATCGGCGCGGACGATCATGCGTGCGGGGGCCGGCGCATTGCGTTCTAAGGTGGGTCACTGAGCTTTCCCGGGCGGAGGGTGCTGTCCTGATCTCCCCTATCAGTCCTCCTTCGACGGCTTCGCGGCACGCGGCGTCGACCGGGCCGGCGCGGCGCGCATGCTGCGGCGCGGCGTGGAGCCGGCCGCCGACGGGCGCTGGCGGTGGGTCGCGGCTTCGGCCGGACCGTATGGTGCGGCCCTGGCGGACGGATCGGAGTACCGGGGCCGCTACGGAATGAGCGTTGCCGCGCTGTGGGCGTGGCACCGGCCGCGGCTGGAAGTGCTGGCCGAGGCGGGCCCGGACGTACTGGCCCTCGAGACCGTGCCGGACGCCGACGAGGCCGAGGCCCTGGTGGCGGCCGTGGCCGGGTGGGGTGTCCCGGCGTGGCTGACGTACAGCATCGACGGCAACTTCACTCGCGCAGGTCAACCGCTGGCCGAGGCGTTCGCAGTGGCAATCGTCGACGCAGGCCTCGCCCGGGGTTGATCACCGGCCGGGCGCGGGACGCCGGCAGCCTCCCAGACGCGAGGCAGATGATCGACAATACACTTGTGCTGTTTACGATACAACCGTATGGTCGCGGTGTGATTATCAACGGGGGGCCGATCGTGCCCCGGGGGCCCGCGTCCGGTGGGCCGGTCGACCGGCCATCGGAGGACGTGACGGCGCGAGCTCGGATCCGTGATGTCGCGCTGGCGTTGTTCGCCGAGCGCGGTGTGGCCGGCACGTCCCTTCGTGGTGTCGCCGGTGCGGCGGGTGTGTCGACCGGGCTGGTTCAACATCACTTCGGGTCGAAGGCCGGGTTGCAGCGGGCGTGCGACGATTTCGCGATCGGCACCCTGATGGAGCAGGCGGAGCGCGCCATGGAGGGGGCGGGGCACCAGCCGGGGTTCGTCGCCGGCATGTATCCGAGCAGCGAGCTGAGTACGCGCTACCTGGCGCGTGCGCTCGTGGACGGTTCGCCTGCGGCCGCGGCACTCTTCGACGCGGGCTCGGCGCTGGCGGAGAGGTGGCTTTCCACGCTGTGGCCAGAACGCTTTCCGCTCGGATCGGCCCGGGTGCGCGACGCGGCGGCGACGATGAGCTCGATGCATCTCGGCACGCTGGTGATGCACGAGCATCTGTCGCGCCGGATGGGGGTCAACGTGCTCGACCGTGCGAACGCTCACCGGATCCCGCTCGGCATCGCCGACACGTACGCGGCGATGTCGGCGTTCCTCGACTCGCCGGACGGCGCCGACCTCCGATCGGCCGCGGAGCAGCGCCGGGAGGACGCCCGTGATGAGTGATGCCATCACGGTGAACGGTCTGGTGAAAACGTTCGGACGGGTACGGGCGCTGGACGGGCTGGACCTGAGGGTGCCGGCGGGGCAGGTACACGGTTTCCTCGGTCCGAACGGCGCCGGCAAGTCGACGACCATTCGCGTCCTCCTGGGCCTGATGCGCGCGACCGGAGGGCATGTCGAGGTCCTCGGGGGCGATCCGTGGGTTGACGCGACGGCGCTGCATCGCCGGCTGGCCTACGTGCCCAGTGACGTGGCGCTCTGGCCGAACCTGACCGGTGGCGAGGTAATCGACCTGCTCACCCGCATGCGGAGCGGCGCCGACCCGCGACGGCGGGCGGAGCTGATCGAGCGGTTCGAGCTGGACCCGACGAAGAAGGCCCGCACCTACTCCACCGGCCATGCCGCGCCCGGTCTCCGTGGCCCGCTGCGGCTGGCCTGGCGACTGCATCGACGCGGCGTCCTGACCGTGGCGGCCGGGCTCGTCACGCTCGGACTCGTGATGGGCTCGATGGGCGCCACAGCGATGACCGGCTACGCAGACGCCGACTGGGTCAGCGACTGGGCCGCCGCGATGCGGCTGGCCGACCCGGCCGACGCGCTCTTCGTCTACGTCATCTTCGTGTTCGTGTTCATCAGCGCCGCGCACGCGGTCCTTACTCTGCTGCGGTTGCGCACCGAGGAGGCCTCCGGAATTGCCGAGTCGCTGCTCAGCACGCCGCACAGCCGAACACAATGGGCAAGCAGCCACCTGTGTGTCGCGCTGGCAGCGCCGCTGCTCCTGCAGCTCAGTCTCGGAATCGGGCTCGGCATCGGCGCGACGGCCGCAACGGGCGACCCGGGCGAGCTCGTTCGGGCGCTCGGGCTCACTCTCCCGCTGGTACCCGCGATCTGGGTGATCGTCGGCGTCGTCCTGGTGGCATTCGGACTGTCCAACCGCGCCGCCCCGATGGTGAGCTGGCTCGCCATGCTCACCGGCATCGCCGCGGAGATCGCGGTGAAAGCTGG
Source organism: Pseudonocardia sp. OZ21 (assembly GCF_059359135.1). Lineage (NCBI taxonomy): Bacteria > Bacillati > Actinomycetota > Actinomycetes > Pseudonocardiales > Pseudonocardiaceae > Pseudonocardia > Pseudonocardia sp. OZ21. Next base: position 552,373 of record NZ_JCADBN010000002.1, on the reverse strand, counting down.
GCTACCCGACGTCGTCTACCCGGCCCTGTCGCCGTTCGCCCACGTCAGCCCCTACTACCAACCGACACCACTGACCTACCTGATGCTCACCCTTCTCGCCACCGCCCTGGTAGCGGTCGGGCTCGCAACGCTGCGGCGCCGGGACCTGACCAGGAGCTGACACTCGACTCGCGCGGCGACGAAAAGCAAGGGCTCGGGGCGATCGCGATCGCCTTCCTGTTCAGCCACCACAACCCCGCACGAGCTGCGTGCCCGCGAGATCGTGCTGGAGGAGCTGTGCGAGGTCGGAGAGGACGGGGCAGCGGATCACATCCTGGAGGGACACGACTCGCTCGAGCGCGATCGCCAGCTTGACCGCTGAGAGCGAGTTGCCGCCTCGGTCGAAGAAGTGATCGGTGCGGCCGATCTGGTCGGCCGAGACTCCGAGGACCTTCGCCCAGGCGGCCGCCAGCCACTGCTCGGTGGGGGTCCGGGGCGCCTCGTAGCCCTGCTCGACGGTCTCCAGCTCGCCGACGAGTGCGGTGAGCTTCTTCTTGTCGATCTTGCTGTTGGCCGTGAGCGGGAGGCTCTCCTGCCAGTGGAACGCCGCGGGCACCATGTAGGACGGCAGGGACTCGCCCAGCCGGTTGCGCAGGACGTCGACGTCGAGCGGCTGGGGGGCCGAGTAGAAGGCCACCAGCTGCTTGTTCCGGTCGGCCCGCTCCGCCACCACCACCGCTCCGTCGCGGACCCCGGGTGCCCGCAGCAGGGTGTTCTCGATCTCGCCGATCTCGATCCGGAAACCGGAGATCTTGACCTGGGAGTCCTTGCGTCCGAGGAAGTCGAGCTTGCCGCCCGGCAACCAGCGCCCGTAGTCGCCGCCTCGGTAGAGCCGCTCGCCCGGCCGGTGCGGGTCCGCCAGGTAGGCGGCCCGGGTGCGGCCGGGGTCGTTGACGTAGCCCCGCCCGACGCACACACCAGCGAAGGCGATCAGCCCGGGGGCACCCAGCGGCACCGGCTGGAGGTTCTCGTCGACGACGTACACGTCCATGTTGGGCGACGAGGGGCCGAGCGGCACGCGGTCGCCGTGTGGCGCCCGGTGCATGACCTCGTGGTTGGTGTCGTCGGAGGTCTCGGTCAGCCCGTAGGCGTTGACCAGCTTGATCGCCGGCTCGGCCGCGAACCAGCGCTGCGTCAGCTCCTTCTTCAGCGCCTCACCGGTGGCCGACACGGTGTGCAGGTCCGGGAGCTCGCGCGGGTGCTGCTCCAGGTAGGACAGCACCACCTCGAGGTAGGAGGGCACGACCTGCAGCACCGCGATCCGCTGGTCGATGACCTTCTCGACGAAGCGCTGGACGTCGAGGATCACCTCCTGCTCGATGATCACCGTGCGGCCTCCGACCATCAGGGCGCAGATCAGCTGCCACAGCGAGATGTCGAAGCACTGCGGCGCGACCTGGCCGACGACCTGCCCCTCGCCGATCTCGCAGGCGTCGATCTTGGCGTAGAGGTGGTTGAGCATCCCCGCCTGCTCACACATCGCCCCCTTCGGCTCACCTGTGGAACCGGAGGTGAAGTAGATGTAGGCGAGCTGGTCGGGCGTCACGGCGATACCGAGATCACCGTCATCGTGGTCCTCCGCGTAGGCGGTGTCGACGAACACCGTCTGCACACCGGCGATCGAGTCCACGGCCTTGTCCAGCGTGGTGGTGCTCCCGGGCTCGGTCACCACGAGCCGGCACTCCGCGCGTGAGATCGTCGTCGCGATCCGGTCGGCCGGGAAGTGCGGCTCGATCGGCAGGTACGCCCCACCGGCCTTGAAGATCGCCAGGACCGCGGCCATCCAGTCCAGGTTGCGCTCGGTCACCACCGCGACGACGTCCTCACGCTGCAGTCCCCGTGCCAGCAGCGCCCGCCCCAACCGGTTGGCCCGCGCGTTGAGTTCCCGGTAGGTCCACTCCCGAACCCCGTGCACCGCAGCGACCGCGTCGGGATGTGCCCGCACCCGCTGCTCGAACAGCTCGTGGAACCGGTAGGGCGGCAGCTCACGCCGTTCCCCGACCAGATCCTCGAGCTGGTGGCGCATCTCCTCGGCCGACAGCAGACTCTGCCGCCCGTGCTCCGCATCCGGGTCCGAGACCATCAACCTCAGCGCACTGAGGTGATATCCCGCGATCCTCGCGGCGGCCTCCGCGTCGAGCACGTCGGTGCGGTGCCGCAGCCGCAGCGTCCACCGCCCGGACCGCCGCGCGACCTCCACCCACAGCACGGTGTCCTCGTCGAGATCGCCGCCTGCGCCGGCCGGATCGAACACGGTCTCGAAGGCCGGGCCGGCCAGTCCCAGCTCGTTCCTGAGGTCGTCGACGGGGAACCCCCGGTGCGCCAGCAGTCCCGACTCGCTGTGCCGGGCCTCCCGCACCAACGCCAGCCACGACGGCGCCTCGGTCGACATCCGGCACGGCACGGGCCGTCCGGTCACCGTCGCGGCGTAGCCGGTGACGACCTCCCGCTCACCTGAGAGCGCGGCCAGCACCTTGGCGTGTGCGGCCAGGAGCAGCGAGCTGATCGGCACCGCCAGTTCCTGGGCGACCCGGCGCAGGTCGGCCACGAGTCCGTCCGCGATCCGTGCCTCGTGCTCGGCGACAGTGGCGACCGCATCCGCGGGCCACCGGGGGATCGCGGTGAACCCACCCGCGACGAGCACACCACGCCAGAACGCCCGGTCGGCCTCAGCAAGCTTTCCCATGATTTTTCCTCCGTCTCACGGTGCATGAACGTCCGCCGACCACCGGCGGTTCAGTTGGTGGTGCTTTCCGACAGGACCGGCATTTCGCCCCGCAGCTCCCTGGCCGGATTGCCGCCCCAGAGCGTTCGCGGAGGGACCTCTTCGCCCTTCATGAGGAAGGAGTCGGCCGCGATCTCCGCGCCGTCACCGATCGTCACTCCGTAGTGGACGAAGGCGCCGACGCCGAGCGTGACGCCGGAACCGATCGTGGTGCGGTCCGACTTGAATGCGCCGTCCTCCTGCGAGTGGCACTGAACGATGCTTCCCGCATTGAGCGTGCAGTGGTCGCCGATGCCGGCGAAGGTCTTCTCCACGAATGCGCAGCCGTCGTCGAAGACCCGGCGGCCGATCCGCACGCCCAGCAGCCGCCAGATGACGCTCTTGAACGGGGTGCCGTTGAAGGCCTGGAGATACGCCGTGGCCGGCACCTTCCAGAACCGTTCGTGCCGCCAGAAACTCCGGTCGTAGATGGAGCAGCCGTCCGGCCGCAGGGCCTGCAGCCGCGTGACGGCACGCTCGACCAGCACGAAGAAGGCAACGCTGGACAGGAGGACGAGGACGTTGGCGAATGCGATCACCGATGCGCCGAAGACATGGTAGAACTCCGCCGCCACCGCGCCGATCGTGATGATCCCGAAGACGTAGAGCCAGCGGACCAGCAGGTAGAGCCCCATCGTGACGGTGTTGTGCCAGTTCTTGGCGGTAAGCCGGCTGCGCAGCTCGTCGGCGCTCTCCAGATCGAACCCGATATCACGCTGGACCGAGCGCGGGATCTCGAAGCTCGGCGAGCCCAGCAGCCCGACTCCCTCTCGGATCTCTCCGTCGATCGGGACCATGACCTTCGTCGCGAGGAGGCAGTTGTCGCCTGTCCTGCCCTGCGCCGGGTAGGCGATGTTGTTTCCGAGGAAGTTGTGCGCGCCGATCGACGTGCGCGACACGCGGAAAGACGTGCTCGAGAAGTCGGCATTGAGGACCGACAACCCGTCGGCGATCACCGTTCCGGTGCCGACGGAGGTCAGGAACGGGCTCTCGTGCTTCACCCGCTGGCCGAAGTTCGACCCTGTCTGCTCGACGCGGGAAAGGTCGTATCCGAGGACACGCAGGTAGTTGACGATGGCGGAGCTGTCACCGAACAGATACGGGAAGAACTTCAGGTTGGTCAGGCCGGCGATCGTCTTGTGGGCCCAGTAGTGGAAGCCGTACAAGCGGTAGACCTTGCCCGGAGTGATGGCGAGGTTGAGCACGCGCGGGACGACGACCACGACGAGGAGGCCGACGATCAGGAAGCCGATGAAGAGCACGACGGACGCGACCAGGGCGTCGCGGTAGAACGTCCAGGTCGTGAACGCCATCGGGCCCGGGGTAAGAAGCGCACCGAGTTGCGGGACCTGCATGAACAGCACGACTGCACCGCCGATCGCCAGCGGCAGGCCCACCAGCAGCATGCTCAGCAGTTGCAGGACGGTGTAGCCGACCTTGCGCAGACTGTTGCTGCCGGCCGTGCCGACCCGCCGGTAGTCCACGTCGGTCCGCTGCGCGCGGGATCCGTGCCAGTGCTCACCGGCGGGCACGGCCTGCCCGGTGTGCAGGGAGGAGGAGTGGCCGAGCTGCGATCCGTCACCCATCGAGGTGCCGATGTCGATCACGGTCTGCTCGCCGACGAAAACGTCCTTTCCGAGGGTGACGGCGCCCGTCTGGATCACGCCGGAGTGCGCGCGGTAGCCGGAGAAGAACGAGTCCTTACGGATGACCGTGCCGGCGCCGATCGTGAGCAGATCGGTGCACACGGGCAGGTTCTTGGAGAAGATCGCGACGCCTCGGCCGATCTTCGCGCCCAGCGCCCGCAGGTAGATCGGGTAGAGGGGCGAGCCGGCGAACAGGGCGAGCGGGCTGGACTTGATCAGCATCTTGACGGTCCAGTAGCGGACGTAGGCAAGGCTCCAGACGCGGATCTGCTGGGGCTTCCACCGGCCGATGAGCACCCACTTCGCGAGGATCGGGAGAAGGGAGAGACCGAGGAAGCTCGCAGCACCGAACAGGACCGACCGCTGGTAGATCTCGACCAGACCGGCACCGGCGGAGACCCACTCCACGCCGCGCTCGGTGACCACCGCGGCGAGGTAGGAGTACCCGAGGAAGACGAGGATCTGCAGCAGCCCGCAGAGGAAGTACTGGAACCTGCCGACGGGTGCCACAACCTCGGCCGGCGCCGGGACCGGGACGGGCTCGACCGCGGCGGCCTCGGGCACCGCGGTCGTCCCGGCGGCCGCAGCGGGTGCGAACGCGGCGGCGAGGCTGGTGATGCTCGGATGCTGGTAGATGTCCTGCATCGAGACGGTGGGGAGGTCGGCGCGCTTGCGGGCTCGTGCGCAGAAGCGGGCCATGACCATGGAGTCGGCGCCGAGGTCGTCGAAGAAGTTGGCGTCGGCGGCCACCTGCTCGACGCCCAGGACGTCGGCGAGCACCTCGCCGAGGAGCCCGGTGACAGGCGTGGCCGCGGGAGCCGCAACCGGTGCGGCGGGCGCGAGAGCGGTGGCGAGGCTGGTGATGCTCGGGTGCTGGTAGATGTCCTGCATCGAGACGGTGGGGAGGTCGGCGCGCTTGCGGGCTCGTGCGCAGAAGCGGGCCATGACCATGGAGTCGGCGCCGAGGTCGTCGAAGAAGTTGCTGTGGGCGCTCACGTGCTCGACGCCAAGGACGTCGGCCAGCACCTCGGCCAGGAGCTTCTCCGTGCCGGTCGGCTCGACGGGGGTGGGCGCAGTGGTCGGGGCCTCGGCGAGATCGGAGATGCCGGGCGCGGCCTGGGCGAGCTCGGGAACCCGTAGCAACAGCTCGAGCTCGGCCAGCTCGCTCCGGTAGCCGCGTGTCGTGCGCTGCCGGTCGACCCGGCCGTGGTACTCGATCTCCCTGTCCGGGGTGACCCGGCCCAGGTCGCCGGTGCGGTAGATCCGGCCCGACGGGTTGGAGGGCAGCCCCAGGAAGTCCGGGATGAACGCCTCGTCGGTGAGGTCGTCGCGGTTCAGGTACCCGCAGGTGAGCCCGATCCCGGCGATCCCGATCTCACCGATCTCGCCGTGCGGAAGCGCGTGGTGCGGGTCCTCGACGTCCAGGATGACGGTGCTGTAGGTGGGCAGCGGGATCCCGATGGTCACCGGCTTGTCGGGGTGCAGCTCGGTCCAGGTGGCCGTCACCGTCGCCTCGGCCGGGCCGTAGACGCTGACCAACCGCCGCCCGGGACGGTGCCAGCGCGCGATCAGCTCCTGCGGGCAGGGCTCGCCGGTCACGAGCAGGAACCGCAGGTCCGGCAGGTCGTCCTCGATGGTGGCCAGCAGGGCCGGAACGCTGGACATCGCCGTGACGTGGCGTTCGCTGAGGAACGCGTGCAGGTCCCGGCCCAGCAGGCTCGCGCTCGACGGCCGGGGCACCAGCGTGGCGCCGCAGGCCCACGGCACCCAGATCTCCTCGACCGAGAAGTCGAACGCGAGCGTCAGACCCTGGTAGACCCGGTCCCGGGACCGGATGCCGTACACCTCGGCGGCGACCTTGACGAAGTTGCAGATGCTGGGGTGGTCGACGGCCACGCCGCGCAGGCGGCCGTTGGCGCCGGGCGTGTAGATGATGTAGGCGAGCCGATCGTCCAGGATCCCCCGCTCGGCGTCGATGAGCCGGCGCGAGTCCTGCTCGTCGATCAGCCGCGCGGCCAGGTCGAGGCACACCAGCTCGGTACCGCGCCCGGTCAGCAGCTCGGCCTGCTCGACGCGGACGGCCACGTCCGACACCGTCAGCACCGTGCGGATGCCGGCGTCCTCGACGATGTAGGCCATGCGGTCGGTCGGGAAGCTGATGTCGAGCGGGACGTAGGCGGCGCCGATCTTCAGCACGGCCAGCATCGCGATGTAGGAGTCGGCGGGACGGTCGAACAGCAGGGCGATCCGGTCGCCCGAGCCGGCGCCGTGCAGCCGCAGGTAGCGGGCCACCTGGTTGGCCCGGGCGTCGAGCTCGTCGTAGGTGAGCGACAGCTCGTCGGAGTCCACCGCGAGCTGGTCGGCCCGGCCGTAGGTCCGCACCCAGTCGCACCGCGCCTCGAACAGGTGGTCCAGGCGCTCGTCCTGGCGGACCCGCCAGCCCTGCGCCTCGTGCTGGTCCACGAGCACGAGCTCGGACATGGGCACGAGCGCCCAGTCGCCGTGCTCTGGCCGGGCCAGCAGCTCCACGGAGTGCGAGCCCGGCAGCTCGCTCATGACCTGCGAGCGGGGGGTCTGCCTCAGGGGGCTCACGCGAACTCCTCAGTCATCGAGGTGCCGTGCCGGTTTGTCGGTCAAGAAGAACCTTCGGCCTCGGGAGCGGTCCGCACGATCGAGCAGACCCGCTACTTGCCGGTGTGAACCCCCGAACGCAGGTAGGGAAGACCCGGGCCGCCGGCCCACGACCCCCGCGAGTCGCCCGTTCCCGGCTCGCGAGTCGCCCACTGGGCCGGCCCGCGTCGTCCGCCGGGGATGACGCGCGGCAGATCGAGCTGAAGGCGCCGCAGGGAACCTGTGAATTTGCGCCGGTAGAACTCCCCAGTGCGCGTCGAGAAATCTGCCGGTGATGGTGCTGCCGGCCCTGCAGCCGGCCGTTTCACGGCGAGATGGCGATACGGTTCGTTTCGTGGTGAAGTCAGGCGTTGCCGCTTCCCGTGGACGCCCATACCCTCTCGGCAGAAGGGATCGAGGCCGCGTTATCGAAATCGGGACCGCTTGTGTCGTATGTTAGTTGCAAACGTTCCGTCGGCAGTTCGAAAATGCCTCGTCAGGCATTTAGATAAACTCTTGGTGGTGTCGTTACCCGACGTAATCAAAAGTGTGTTCCGTTTCGCGGAGGGGCGAGCCGATCATGGCGGTCGGCCCCGTATGGTCGAAGATCTCTGACGTTGCGTGGCCGGTCCGCCGGCCATTGGGCCATGCAGATGAACTCCACGTTGATTGATCTGACAGTCGGAGTAACCCGGTAGAGTGACGACTGTCCGCATCGGAACTGCCGATGTCAGGGCAGGATCGCTTCCCTTTCCCAGTCATTCGGTGGCTTTCCCATGCGCGGCACAGTCCCTTTCCCCATGTTTGAGTGAGGATGTTTCTGTCATGCCTATTTCTCCCAACCAGGGCTCCAGCGCCGGCGGCACGGCCGTGACGATCACCGGTACCGGTCTCGCCAACGCGAGTGCGGTCCGTTTCGGCACGAGGCCGGGGACGATCACGGCGAACACCCCGACCTCGATCAGCGTGACCAGCCCAGCCGGACACGGTGCCGTGGGTGTCACCGTCGTCACGTCGGGTGGCTCGAGCAATCCGCTGAGCTACTTCTATCTCGAGCCACCGACCAAGTTCAGTCTCAGCGCCACCCAGGGTGGCGTGGCCGGCGGTGAGACGGTCACCGTCAGCGGCTCCAACCTGAACAACGCGAGCGGGGTCGCCTTCGGGGCCAACGCCGGGACGGTCACCAGTTCCAACGCCGGCTCGATCGTCGCGACGGTTCCCGCTGGTGCCGCCGGCTCGGTGGGGGTCACCGTGACCACCCCGGCAGGCAGCACGAACGGCCTGTTCTACGAGTACGTGGCCGCACCGGGCATCACGGCGATCGTCCCGGCCGAAGGGCCGACCACGGGCGGTACCGCCACCACCATCACCGGCACCGACCTCACCGCCACGACCGAGGTCACGTTCGACGGCGTACCGGCCAGCTTCGTCGTCGTCTCCGCCACTGAGTTGAGTGCGGTCACGCCGGCCGGCGCTGCGGGCACCGCGGACGTGGTGGTGACGGGTTCGGGTGGCGACGCCACCCTGCCCGACGGCTACACCTATCTCGCCGGGCCTGGGATCTGAGGCATCCCGCTGAATCCGGGGGGCGCCGCATGTTCGCGGCGTCCCCCGGTTCCTTGGGCACATCGAGGAAGGAAGGGCATCATGACCAGCGAAATGCCGGCCTCTTCCGGCGCCGATAGTTCAGAAGGGCCGTCGTGCCTACGCTGACGAGCCTCACCCCGTCAACCGGATCGACCGTCGGTGGCGCGGTCGTGTCGATTGTCGGCACCGGGTTCGCGGGAATCAGTGCGGTGACCTTCGGGGGCACCCCGGCCGCCTCTTTCACGGTGCTCACCGCGACCCAGATCACAGCGACGGCACCGGCGCACGCGGCGGGTAACGCGTTGGTCACCGTTACCGGCGCCAGCGGTGTCAGCAATCCGTTGAACTTCATATACCAGGCCCCGGTGACCCCGGTGGTCACCACTGTCAGCCCGTCGGTCGGGCCGACTCCCGGTGGCACCGTCGTGACTATTACCGGTTCCGGATTCTTGGGCGTCGTCGCGGTGACCTTCGGCGGCGCACCCGCCACCATCTTCACGGTGAACTCCGCGACCCAGATCACCGCGACGACACCGGTACACGAGGCCGGCGCAGCTCCCGTCGTCGTCACCAAACCCGGTGCAAACAGCAGCAATGCCGATGTGGCGTTCTTCTATATGAACGCTGCCGCGATTACGAGCCTGTCTCCCGACCAGGGGCCCACGTCCGGTGGCACGGTCGTGACGATCACCGGTGCCGGATTCACCGGGGCCAGTGCAGTGACCTTCGATGGCACGCCCGCCACGGCGTTCACGGTGAACTCCGACTCCCGGATCACCGCCACCGCGCCTGCGCACGTGGCAGGCACGGCCCAGGTCGTGGTCACCGCACCCGGTGGCCCGAGTCCCGAAGCCGCCTACCTCTACGTCGCGCCTCCCGTGATCACCACGCTGGTGCCTGATACGGGGCCGGCGGCCGGTGGGAACTCGGTGACGATCAGCGGCTCCAACCTGACCTTCACCACCGCGGTCCGTTTCGGAGCGACCGCCGCTCCGTTCACGGTGCTGTCGGCAACCCAGGTGGTCGCCACGGCCCCAGCGGGCGCCAACACGGTGCAGGTCACGCTCACCACGCCGGGCGGCACCAGCGGCGGACTTCCGTACGTGTACATCCCACGACCGGAGATCTGAGCGTCCGGCGGCGCTGGCAGGGCAACGATCACCACGCCCGACCCGCGCACCCGGACCCGCGGACACAGCGTCCGCTCCCCGTGACCCTCGGCCGGCCTCCGTCCCCGCGAACGGAGGCCGGCCGAGGAGAGCCTCAGGTCGTCGGGTCCGCTCTCCTCCTGCGAGGCCGCCGGCTGAGCCGCGTACTCGATTGGCGGTCGTCGCGGTCGGGGTGCGACATGGATGGTGTATCGGCGCTCTTCCCGACGATGCCGGTCGCGCGTGCGTGGCCGCGCGGCCAGCAGATCGACGATCTCGAGGTGAACCGCGATGTCCAAGGCATCACCTGTCATGCAGAAGGCCGATCTGGACGCTGTCACACCGGATGTCCACGGCCTGATCAGCAAGCAGACCGCCCAGCTGGACGGGGTCGACGTCACCAGGGTGCGCTTCGATCCCGGTGCCCGGTGGTCGAACGACCTCAAGTCCTACGCCGGCACGGAGAAGTGCGAGCTGCCGCACGTCGGGCTGGTGCTCAGCGGCCGGCTGCACGTCGTGATGGACGACGGCAGCGAGGAGGAGTTCGGAGCGAACGAGGTGATGCTGCTGCCGCCCGGGCATGATGCCTGGACCGTCGGCGACGAAGCCTGCGTGTTCGTCGAGTTCTCCCGAGGCAACGACTACTACGCCTGACCCTCGATCGGCTTCCACCTCCGCGGACGGAGGCCGACCGAGGAGAGCCTCAGGTCGGCGCGTCCGCGGCGATCACGCCGCGTCTCGGCGGGTTGCCCGCCGCGGCGTGCCCGAGCGCGGCGAGGAGCGTGTCGGCCGCCATGTCCCCGGCGAGCCGGATCGGGTCGGCGGAACGCGCGGCCTTGCTGCCGGCGAGTCCGCCGTCGTAGAGCAGGTGGATCCGCATGGCGGCCTGCTCCGGATCGGTCGCGCCCGCCTGGCGGAGCGTGGTGGTGAGCACGGCGTGCAGCCACTCGCGGTGTGCGGCGACGACGGCATGGACGGGGTGGGTGGAGTCGGGGAACTCGGTGGCGGCGTTGAGGTAGAGGCAGCCCCGGAAGCGGCGCCGTCGCGCGGCGACGGCAGCCCTGTCGAACAGGGCCTGCACCCGGGGAGCGGGATCGTCGGCCATGCCGCGCACGGTCCGCGCGTATCCCTCCCGGTCGAGCCGGTCCTGCTCCTCCAGCCAGGCCGCGACGAGGCCGTCCTTCGACCCGAAGTTCTGGTACAGGCTGGCCCGGGCGACGTCGGCGTCGGCGATGAGCTGGTCGACGCCGACCGCGCGGATGCCGTGCCGGTCGAACAGTCGTGCCGCGCTGGTGACGAGTCTTTCCGCGGGAAGCGGGCGAGCGGTGACAGCCACCTGATCAGCATAGACCTCGCATACTTCAGACCGATCATTCTGTCTGTTATCGTCGGCCGGGTGAGCCCCGCCCTGCTGGTGCAGCGCCGCCACGTCGACCTGCTCAGGGTCGCGTCTGCAGCGTGTCGGGCCTCGTTGTCCCTGCCGGTCTGAGTCGACCGAGTCCCCCGGCGGGATTCCCGCCGATCATCTGAAGGTGTTGCGCCGTCGTGCCGGCGCGCGGTGGCCCACGCCTGCGTCGTTCCTGGGAGAGACCCATGCCGTTGTTCCTGTTCGAGCTGACCGCCGCCCGCACCGAGCGGGCGGCGGTAAACACGCTGGTGGACGAGGTGGGCAAGGCGGCGGCCGATGCCGGGGCCGAGTTGGTCGAGTCACAGGTGACCGCCGGGCTCGACCGGGTCTTCGCTGTCGTCGAGGCGAGCGGCGCCACCGCGCTCGCCGGGGCGGTCACCGGCGAGACGGTGCCCTCGGCCACCGGCGTCAGCGGCCCTGACGAGGTCCGTCTCGTCGGTGCCGATCTGGCCGACCTCAAGGCCGCCCGGCCGGGGGCGGGATACCTGGTCGAGTGGGACCTGCCCGCCGAGCTCGACATGCAGACCTACCTCGAGCGCAAGCGGTCGAAGGCGCCGCGGTACGCCGACGTGCCCGAGGTGAGCTTCCTGCGCACCTACGTGCGCGAGGACATGGTCAAGTGTCTGTGCTTCTACGACGCCCCGGACGAGGACGTGGTGCGTCGCGGCCGGGCCGCCGTCGACACGCCGATCGACCGGCTGCACGCCCTCGACCCGGGGACGTCCCGGTGAGCCCGGGCGGAGCGGCCGCACCGGCCGTCCCGGCACCCGTGTCAGCGGAGGCGCAGGTCGTCGCCCGGGCCCGGGAGCATGCGGCCGCCGTCGACGCCGGGAGCGCGGACCCGCGGTCCACCGTCCGGCTCGCGGGCGGGCTCGGGCTGCTCGACACGTCGCTCACGCGCGTGGTCGGCCTCGTCGAGGGGGTCGCGGGGGAGTGCCTGAGCACGGCGTTCTCCCTCTGGGCGCAGCGCATGGTCCTGAGCTACCTCCGCAACGCCGCCTGCGCCGACTCCGAGCTGATCGAGGGCGTCCGCAGCGGAGCGCTTGCCGGTTGCACCGCGATGGCGCCCGCGCTCCGGGACGTGGCCGGGCTCGCGCCCGTTCCCGTCGTCGCCGAGCGCACGCCGACCGGGCTGCGGCTGCACGGGCCGATCCACTGGGCGTCGCAGCTGTACCCGGACGCGGTGACGGTGCTGCCCGTGCGCATCGGCCAGGACCCGGACACCGCGGAACGAGCCGTCGTCCGCATCCGGCTCTCCGACCCGGGCGTGCAGGTGGCGCCGGCCCCGGCGCTCCTCGCGCTGAACGCGACGGCGTCGTCCTCGGTGCGGCTCGACGGCGTGGCCGTCACGTCCGACGCCGTGCTGTCCACCGACCTGCGGGGGTTCCTCGCGGGCTGCGTCCCCACCTTCCTCCTCGTGCAGAGCGCCTTCTGCGCAGGCCTCGCCGCCCGGTGCGTTGCGGAGAGCGCCGCCCACGTCTCCGGGGTGAACCTTGCCCTGCAGCCGGACTTCGACAACGTCACCGCCCGCCTCGACAGCGTGCGGCAGCGGCTGCACGGCTGGGCCGCGCGCCCCGACGAACCCGACCGGCCAGGGCTGCTACGGCTGCGGCTGGACGCCGCCGCGGTCGCGGTCGACGCGGCGCGGCTCGAGGCCACGCTCCGCGGTGGGGCGGGTTACCGATCCGACAGCCCGGTCGTCCGACGCCTGCGGGAGGCGTCGTTCCTGCCGGTCCAGGCCCCGACGGAAGGACAACTCCGGTGGGAACTGTCGCGCTCCGCCTGACCGGCGCCACGAAGCGCTACGCGGACAAGGTCGTGCTCGACGGCGCCGACCTGGACGTCGAGCGGGACACCCGGCTCGTCGTGCTGGGCCCCAGCGGCAGTGGGAAGTCCACCCTGCTGCGCCTGCTCGCCGGGCTCGAACCGCTCGACGGCGGCACGGTGAGTCGGCCCGATGGTGGCACAGGCGTGATCGGCACGGTGTTCCAGCAGCCGCTGCTGCTGCCGTGGCTGAGCGTGCAGGAGAACGTGGCGCTCGGCGGGCGCTTCCGGGCCAACTGCGGACGGTTCGACCCCGCGCGGGTCGATGAGCTGCTGGAGCTGTTCGGACTCGCCGACCTGGCACCGGCCCGGCCCGCCCAGCTGTCGGGCGGGCAGGCGCAGCGGGTCGCGATCGCCAGGGCGGCCGCGGTGGCACCCGAGGTCCTGCTGCTCGACGAGCCGTTCAGCGCTCTCGACCCCGCCAGCCGCCGCGGCATGCAGATCTGGCTGCGGGAGACCGCCGACCAGCTGGGTCTCACCTTCGTGCTGGTCACCCACGACGTCGACGAGGCGCTCTACCTCGCCTCCGAGATCGCGTTGCTCGACGGCTCGGGCTCGATCACCGGGCGCTGGCCGGGGCTGCCCCGCGTGGCGCACGACGCGCTCGCCGGCCACCCGCTGCGTGCGGAGCTGTTCGCCGGCTACCGCTCGCAGGTCGCCGCCGGAGCCGGGGGAGCGGCCGGCTGATGGCCGCCCCGATCGGACGCCGGGCGCTGCTCGCGGGCGGCGTCGCGCTCGGCGCCGCCGGCGCGGTCGGCGGGGTGGCCGGGGTCGCCGACCTCGTGACGGCGCAGCGGCCGACGGCGGGACAGGGCGGCCCGATCCGGATCGGCTACCTGCCGATCACCGACGCGTCGCCGCTGCTCGTCGCGCACGCCGACGGCCGGTTCGCCGCGGCGGGCCTGACCGTCGACCGGCCCGTGCTGTTCCGCGCCTGGGAGTCGCTGGCGCAGGCGTTCCTGGCCCGGGAGATCGATGTCGCGCACCTGCTGATGCCCTTCGCCGTCCAGGTGCGCTACGCGCTGGGCGCGCAGCTGACCGTGGTGGCGTGGAACCACACCAACGGCTCCGCGCTCACCGTCCGTCCGGACGTCACCGACGTCCGCGACCTGGCCGGGCGCCAGGTCGCGATCCCGTACTGGTGGTCGATCCACAACGTCGTGCTCCAGCAGATGCTCCGCGCCGCCGGGCTCGTCCCGGTGGTCCGGCAGGCGCCGTCCGCCGCGGAGGGCACCGTGGGGCTCGTCGTGATGAGTCCGGCCGACATGCTGCCCGCCCTGGACACGGGCACGATCGCCGGTTACGTCGTCGCCGATCCGTTCAACGCCGCCGCCGAGGTCCGCGGCGTCGGGCGCGTGCTGCGGTTCCTCGGGGACGTGTGGCGCGACCACGCGTGCTGCGTGGTCGTGGTCCGCCGCGAGCTCGTCGAGCGGTCCCCGGGCACGGTGCAGGCGCTGACCGACGCCCTCGTCGGCACCCAGCTCTGGCTCGGCGGGCACCGGGAGCAGGCGGCCTCCGTGCTCACGAAGGGGCGGTACCTGCCGCAGCCGCTGCCCGTGGTGACGAAGGCGCTCGACCGCCCCGCCGCCGAGTACGCGAGCGTGCTCAGACGCCCGGACTGGAACGGCGAGCGGATCGGTTTCAGCCCCTACCCGTTCCCGAGCTACACCACGGCCCTCATCACGGCGATGCGCGAGACCGTCGTGGACGGCGACACCCGCTTCCTCGACGGTCTCGATCCCGCTTCGGTCCACGCCGACCTCGTCGACGACCGGTTCGTCGCCGCGAGCCTCGCCGCGTCCGGAGGGCTCGCGGCGTTCGGCCTGCCCCCGTCGTTCTCCCGCACCGAAGGGCTCCTCGCGTGACGGTGACCGCTTCCCCCCGTACCGTGCCCGCTGCCGGTTCCCCGGCCCGGGGGCTGCTGCCTCCCGTGCTGGGAGTCCTCGTCGCTATCGCACTCTGGTGGACGATCACCACCGTGCTGGCCGCGCCGGACTCGTTGCTGCGCGCGTTCGCACCGCAGCACGCGCTGCCCGCCGTGGTCGACCTCGCGCGGCAGGGCGTCCTCCTCGACGACATCACCACCAGCCTGTGGCGCCTCCTCGTCGGTCTGCTCGTGGCCGCTGTGCTCGGCCTCGGCGTCGGGCTCACCGTGGGTCTCGTGCCGCTCCTCGAGGGAGCCACCGGGCCGGTGTTCCAGTTCCTGCGCATGATCTCGCCGCTGTCGTGGGCGCCGGTGGCGATCGGGCTGTTCGGCATCGGGCACCGGCCGGTGATCTTCCTCGTCGCGACCGCCGCGATCTGGCCGATCGTGCTCAACACGATCGCCGGGGTGCGCTCGGTCGACCCCGGCTTCCTGCTGGCCGCCCGGTCGCTGGGCGCGACGCGCGGGGAGGCCCTGCTGACCATCGTGCTCCCGGCGATCCGTCCCCACCTCCTTACCGGGCTCCGGCTCGCGCTGGGTATCGGCTGGGTGGTGCTGGTACCCGCCGAGATGCTCGGCGTCACCTCCGGGCTCGGGTACGAGATCCTCAACTCCCGCGACCAGCTCGCCTACGACAAGGTGATGGCCGTGATCCTGGTGATCGGGCTGCTCGGCTACGTGCTCGACGTGGCCGCCCGCCGGCTGCTCGGCGGCCGGTAGGGCAGGCCGGGACGGCGACTCGCAGCCCAGGGCGAGGACATCGTCCCGTTCGCCGGCGCCAGCCGTTGCGACCGGCTGGCCGCAGATCCAGGCAGGGCGGTCCGAGGCGGGGATGGCGCTGGGCGAGCGTTCGCCGAGATCGTCTTCACCTCACACCCTCCGCGAGCTGATCATCGCTGCTCCGGACATCGGCCACTGGACCGTGGCGGGCACACCGGAGCAGCTGGCCGACGCGGTCGAGGAGCGGTTCTGGGCCGGGATGCCGGACGTGCTCAACTCTCGGCGGCCTGGCCGACCGCGGCAGCAGGACTTCGTCGTCAACGGTCTGCCGCACGAGCTGCGCAAGGCAAGATCGTCGCGGCCGACTACAGCGGTTCCACCTTCGGGAGAACCTCGGCCTCGACCTCCCGGCGCGTTCTGACCGGCCTGCCGCGGGTGTTACGCGGCGAGGTGCAGGAGTGGTTTCCGGCGGGGTCTTCGCTGGGGGTCGATCCAGGCCGGTGGGATGAGTTCGGGGAGTCCGTCGCGGATGCGGACTTCCCATTCGGAATGATGCTGCAGGCGGTGGCACGCGCGGCAGAGCATCACGCAGTTGTGCAGGGCGGTGTCGCCGCCGTCGTGCCAGGCTTTGATGTGGTGGACCTCGCACCAGGATGGTGGGCGGCCGCAGCCGGCGCAGCCGCGGTCGCGGGCGGCGATGGCGGCGCAGCCCGTCGGGGATGGTGCGGGTGGCCCGCCCGACGTCGAGGGGCTGACCTTTCCCGTTGAGCACGACCGGGACGACCGCGGCATCACAGGCCAGCATCCGCAGCGACTCCGGCGAGAGGGTGCCGCCGAAGTCGAGGCAGGCGGCGCGGGCGCGGTTCTCCAGGTCTTCGAGCCGGATCAGCACGCTCAGGTGCGGGCGGCGCCCGCCGCACTCGGGCACGTCACCGTGGTCGAGCACGTACCCGCACACATCAGCCAGTGCCTCGGCCTGCCGCTGGGCGGCGCTGCGCTGCTCGTCGCCGCTGACCGGTCGGGCGTGGGCGTCGATCACGGTGGCGACGGCGTCGAACATGGCCGCGTCGTCGAACCGGCCCTTGAGGCTGCCGCCCGCTTTGCCGCGGTGGCGGGCCAGGTGCACCTCGTTGACCGGCGCGGGGGGCCGGTCGTCGGGCTCGGGCCCGTCGGCGTCGAGGGCCTCGACCAGCGCGACACCCCAGGTCTGCAGTTCTGAGGGGGTGTAGACGGCGGCTTTCTCGGCGAGTTGGGCTTCGGCACCGGCCCACACTGCGGGCGTGAGCCGCTCGGCCGCCGGGCTGGCGAGCACCCGCGCGATCACCGCGACGTGGCGCAGCCCGGTGTGCCCGGCGGCGAACACCGCGGCGGTGGCAGGCAGCTTCGGGGGCAGTGCGGTGCCGTCGAGGCTCACCCGCGGGCACACCTGCTCGGCGGCGACCACCCGGGTGCGGGCCTCGAACCGTTCCCACCCGAGCAGATCCCCCAACGCCGCCGGAGTGGACTTGTAACCCCGCTCGGCGAACGTCCCACGCCGCTCCAGCGTGGACACCGTGGCCACGACGACCCGGTCCAACCGTCTGCTCGTGCCCTCGCACAGGGTGAGCACGGACAACAGCTCGTCGTCGGTGGCGCCGGACTCGGCAGCGGCGGACAGCGTGTCGATCGCCTCGACCAGGAGGCGGTGCGCGGTGGTGAGCGGGCTGTCCGACACACCTTCATCGTACTCGAACGGATGTTCGAACATATGCGCTTCGCCGCAGGTCAACGGCCGTTCGGTGACCTCGCAACCGTGCCGGTGCCACCTGCGCGAGAGTGCCGCCTGGGGCCGCGGCCGCCGCTGCAACCAGCTGAAGGGGCTACGACCAGCGTTCGCTACATCTGCTGGACCAGTCGCATCGAGGAGCGGCTGCGCTCGGCGGCGACGATATCGCGCACGGCAGGCGCGGTCTCCGCGGCGAACTCGGAGATGACGTCCGCCGACCCGACCCGATACAGGATGAAGGTGCTGATGCCTGCGGTGAGGGCGATCTCGGCCAGCTGGCCGGTCCAGGCCCTGGGTGGCCCCTTCAGGAAGCCTCCGCCGCCCGCGGTGAACTCGCCGGAGATGTTGTAGGCCCGCCGTATCGCCTCCGGGGCGCGGCCGGCCTCGGTGGCCGCCTCGTCGATGATCGCGTTGGCTGCCGGGAGCTGCTCGGGAGCGAAGTACACCGAGCTCGGGAGCCATCTGTCCGCGATCCGTCCGGTCATCTGCAGCATTCGTGAGCGGTACGCGCCGAGCCAGATCGGGATGTCGTGGACCGGGAACGGGCCACGCGTCGCCGCGTCGAACTCGTAGAACTGGCCCTCGAACCGTACGGGGTCACCCGGCGTCCACAGTGCACGGATGATCCGGATGGCCTCCTCCAGCGCGCCGATCGACTCGCCCGGAGTGAGTCGCAGGCCACCCTCCGCCGCGATCTGATCCCACATCGCGCCGCCTGCGAGACCCAGCTCGAACCGGCCGTCGCTCACGATGTCGAGGGTGGCGGCGGTCCGGGCGAGCGCCACCGGTGGCCGTAGCGGCAGGTTGGCGAGGCCTGGGACCAGTCGCACCGTGGACGTGCGGGACGCGATGACGGCCAGCAGCGTCATCGTCTCCAGCCGATCCGTCCAGTACGGGTGGTCCGCGAGGCTGACCAGATCCAGGCCGACCCGCTCGGTCAGCTCGGCCAGTTCCACGACAGCGATGCCTCGGTCCGTCGGTGCCTCCGGGTTGGCGCCGAACAGCAGGTCGTGACCGTAGTCAGTCATCAGTCAATCACCTCGACGCGATCAGAGTTCGGTGCTGCGCGGCGGGGTGGCGGTTCCGTGGATCCGCTCGGAATGGGCCGCGAATGCGTCGGCTGCCAGCTTCCCGATGACCGGGCGAACGTCGGCTGGCAGATTGCCGATGATGGCGTCGATGATCTCCGGGTCGCCTTCGTACATCATCGTTCCGAGCATGAGTGGCAGGCCTTCGGGGTCGGCTTCTGCGGCTCCGGCCCGGACCATCCGGTTCCACTCGGCCGCGGTGATGTACTGCTCCATGAGCGGCACCACGTTCGCCTCCTCCGTGTTCATGTGCCCGCGGAGCAGCGGCAGCAGCCGTTGGATGGCGTCGGCCAGCTCGTCACGGTCCGCCGGTGCCGCGGATGCACGCCAGACCTGGGTGGCGGTGTCGACCTCGGAGGCAGCCTTCTCGACCTCCTGGTGCTGGATCTCCATGAGTTCGACCATGCGGGCGGCCGCGTCCGCGACGCGCTCGTGGAGTACCGGCCAGACCTGCACGTCCTCGCTGTGGTGATGGTGGTGCAGCACGCCGCTCAGATTCGCGATGTGATCGGCCACGATCTGCGTGCGCGCGGTGTCGTGTGCTGCGACGCCGCGAACCAGGCGCGGCATCAGGCCGAACTCGCGCCGGAACATGCGGTGCACCATGAACATCTCGCGGCCGACGAAGTGTGCCTCACCGGTCGGCACTTCACTGGTTGTCACGTGGGTTCTCCCTGGGCGTGGGCTGCAGATACGGCTCCGGTGCCGGAAATGTGCAGCGATAGGCGTTGTGCAACAACGTTGTACAACACAGTTGTAGCAGGGTGATTCAAGTGTCAACGACCAGGGGTGGAGTCCGCCGTGCCTCAGACGGGCTGGGGGGAGGAGGTGGGTGTGCTCGGCATGAGAGCGAGCAGGGCGAGGGCCGCCTGCCGCCCGCGTTCAGCCGGCCAGGTCTCCGGATCCTCGACGGAGGAGATGTTGATGCCTCGCAGCAGCAGGTAGAGCATGTCGGCGCGCAGTTGCGGGTCGGAGATCCCCGACTCGGTCAGCACGGCGACCATCTCATCGCGCTCAGCGTGGGCCTCCAGCCGAAGCGCTCTGCTCACGGCATCGTCCGAGTCGCGCATCGCCAGCATCTCGACCCATATGCGGCGGAAGATGTCGTACCCGGCGGTTCCGGTGGTCCACCAGTCGACGAACGTCGCGAGCCGGTCCCGGCCGGTCCTCCCGGCCAGGACCTCGGCCAGTTCCGGGCGCCACTGCTGCTGGACTCGTCGAACGGCGTTGGCCATCAGCTCACCGCGGCTCCGTACGTAGTGGGTGACCTTGGTGGTGGAACCGCCCAGCCGGGCGGCCACGGTGCGGATCGTGATGGCCCTGGGGCCGGCGTGCACGGCCTGTTCGATCGTGGCTTCGGCGATCGCGTCCAGTCGCGCTTCGGCGTCGACGTCCAGTGGCATCCACCCACCCTAGGAGGCGGCACGCCGACTTCCGCTCCCGCTGCGACGGTCACGAGTCGGCGAGGTCTCGTGCTCAGGGGCGGGCCGTGGCGTACAGGACGTCGCGCATGCCGGGCAACGACTCCTGGTCTTCTCGCCAGACCAGCCGCAGGCTGAGATCCGGGAGTGGTAGGTCGAGTTGGGTCAGGGAGCCGGAGTGGAGGCTGTCGGCGACCGCGAACCGGGGTAGCAGCGTGATTCCGAGGCCGTGCTCCGCCCATGCGCGCATCACCGGGACGCCTCCCACTCTGATCCGGTCGGGACCGGGGCCGAGGATCGTGTTCCCGGCCATCCAGAACGAGCACTCCGGCACGTTGACCAGCAGTCGTTCGTGTTCGAGGTCGTGGGGAGTCAGCCCGGCCCGGGCGGCGAACGGGTGGTCCGGCGCGGATACCAGTACGAGGGGGATCGGGTCGAGGTCGACGAAGGTGAGCGGTGCGGCGGGGGCGGGAAACCCGAGTCCGCCGAGGTCGTCGCCGGAGTCCAGCAGCAGGGCGGCTTCGAGCCGTCCCTCGACCACGTCGGCGAGGAGACCGTCGCGGGCGCGTTCGGTGTGGATCTCGAGGTCGATGTCGGGCCGTCGTTCGGCGAACCGGGCGAACACCCGGGGCACGTAGGAGCCGGCGAGGGTTTCCAGTGCGCCGAGCCGCAGCAGTTGCCGTTCGCCTCTGACGTCGCGGGTGGCCCGCGTGGCCTGGTCGAGCAGCGACCGCGCCCATCCCTGCAGTCGCCGTCCGGCGGGGGTCAGCTCCATTCCCTTGGGGCCGCGCACGAACAGGGCCACACCGAGTGCTCGTTCGAGAGTCCGGATCTGCTGGGAGACGGACGACGGGGCGAGGTCGAGCGCGACGGCGGCGTCGGTCACGGTCCGGTGCTGGACGACGGCCTCGAAGGTCCTGAGTTGGCGCAGCTCCACAGCCGCACAAGCAGTGCCGAACGTTCGGAAATTCCGAACGGGACGTGCTGCTCCGGCGGTGGAGCCGCCGGCCCGCCGAAACGGACAGTGGGGCGCGTCATCCCCACATTCGTCTTCGGGAGCTGTCTCAGGCATGACCTTCTCGAGCTCACCCGCGCCGCTTTCGGCGAGTCCCCGTCCCGGGCGGGGGCGTGCCCACGCGCTGGCAGGCATCTCGCTGGGCTACTTCATGGTGCTGCTGGACATGACCGTGCTGTCGATCGCCGAGCCCGATCTGGCCTCGTCTCTCGACACCTCGATGGCCGGGCTGCAGTGGGCGACGGCGAGCTACACCGTGGCGTTCGCCGCCCTGCTGCTGTCGGCGGGGGCGGCGGCGGACCGCTTCGGCGCCGAGCGGCTCTTCCGGGTCGGGATCGCGGTCTTCACGCTCGCTTCCTTGCTCAGTGCATTCGCCCCGGGACTGGGGGCCCTGGTCCTCCTGCGTGCGATCTCGGGGGTCGCCGCGGCGGCGTGCGTGCCCGCCTCGATGGCGATGATCGCCCAGCTGTACCCGGAACCGGCGGCGCGGGCGCGGGCGGTCTCGGCATGGGCCGCGATCAGCGGCGCGGCCGTTGCGGCCGGTCCGATCGCTGGTGGTGCCCTGGTCGGCGCGGCCGGCTGGCGGTCGATCTTCCTGGTCAACGTGCCCATCGGCTCGGCGGTGCTGGCGCTGACGCTGGGCCGGGCGGTGGCCTGCCCCCGCGGTGACCGCCGGATCGACTGGTCCGCCCAGCTGGCAGCCGCCGCGGTGCTGGCCCTCTTCACGGACGCACTGATCGCCGCCGGTGCGCAGGCATGGGCTCACGTCGCGTGGACGTCGGTGGGTCTCGGGGTGTCGGCGCTGGCGTTCTGCTGCCTGGAACGTCGCAGCCCGGCTCCTGTCCTGCACCGTGCTCTGCTGCGGTCCCGCCGGGTGCGGGCCGGGCTGCTGGCGGCTGCGGCGGTGAACTTCGCGTTGACCGGAGGGCTGTTCGTGCTGCCCCTGTTGTTGCAGCAGCAGCGCCACCTGAGCCCCCTGCAGACCGGGCTGGCGTTCTTGCCTCTGGACACTTCCCTTCGCGGCCAACCCGCCGTTCACGGGCAAGATCGTGGCACGGGTGGGTCCTCGCCGGCCGATCCTGGCCGGCTTGGCTCTGCTGGCCGCCGGAGGTGCCGTGCTGGCAGGCACGGTCTTCGCCGAGGGCGGCTACCCGTGGCTCGCGGTGGGCCTGCTGTTGACCGGCTTCGGCGTCTCCTACGCCATGCCGGCGCTGGTCACGGCCCTTGTCGGCGTCGCCCCGGCGGGCACGGCCGGTGCGGTGGGCGGCCTGCTCAACGCCGTACGTCAGGTCGGCGCCACCCTCGGCGTCGCCACCATGGGTGCCGCCGTCGCCGCAGGCACCGGGTGGGCTCTGCTGATGTCGTCCGCAGTCTGTGCCATCGCGTGGTCGGTGTTCGCTCTCGCGCGCCGTGAGGAGACGACCGGATGAGGCTGGACCGCCCCACATCAGCTGCGGCCGCAGGCCTCCGCGTCAGCCCCAGGGTGAGTCGTATCTCGTCGCCAGCCGGTCGACCGCTTCCGACGGCAGCAGCCGGAACGGGCGAGAGCCGAGTTGCAGCAGCAGGGAGCAGGTGTGCTCGAGTTCGACGGCCGCTTCCAGCGCCTCCCGCACGGTGCGGCCCGCCGTGATCGCGCCGTGGTTCTGCAGCAGTGCCGCCCGGAACCGGGAGCCGGATGCCTGGATGGCGTCGGCCTGTGCCGCATCGCCGGGATCGGCGTAGGGGATCAGGGGCGTCTGGCCGACGCGCATCACGAAGTACGGGGTGAGCGGCGGAACTGCGCTGCGTTCCGACCAGGGGTCGAGACACGAATACGCGGTGGCGGCGAGGGAGTGCACGTGGACGACGGCCTGCACCGTCTCGTCGCGACGGTAGAAGGCCCGGTGGAACGGATACTCCTTCGACGGCGCGGGTCCGGAGAGCAGCGTTGCGTCGAAGTCGAGCTCCGAGAGCCGTTCGGGGATCAGCGACGCGAGATCGGATCCGGTCGGCGAGATGATGATGCGGTCGCCGTGCCGGACACTGAGGTTGCCCGACGAGCCCGGGCTCATTCCGGCGCCCGCGAGCTGGGCCGCGGCGGCCACGAGGTCCCTCCTCAGCATCGCTTCCGTCTCCACGGACGTCCGAGTTCCGTTGTCGATCACTTGGTCATGCCCCGTTCCAGTTCGTGCCACGCCTCGGTGAACATGTCGACCTCGCCGAAGTTGCCCGACTTCAACGCGACGTTCAGCAGATCGCCCGTCACCGTCGTGGCCTCGCTCCACGCGACTCCGGCGGCGATCGCGGGCCCGATCCGTAGCTGCGTCACGCCGAGTTCGGCCATGACCCGTCCCGAGCTCTCGCCGCCCGCCACGATCAGGCGTGCCGCCCCGAGCGCCACGAGGCGCCGGGCGACGGCGCCGAAGGCGCGTTCCACGAGTTCGGCGGCGCCGGGCGTGTGGTGGTCGACGTCAGCGAGGGAGTCGGCCGAGTAGACGAGCGGGACGGCGGCGGGGTCCTCGTCCCAGCAGGCCGCGGCCCAGGCGGCGATCTCCCCGGCGGCCTCCTCGACGTTCTGTGCGAGTGCGGCCACGTCGAGCTTCCGCCACGGCAGCCGGGTGCGGGCGAAGGCGACCTGGTCGCGGGTGCGCTGCGAGGCGCTGCCGCAGAGCACCGCGCGGCGGCCCTCGACCCCGCGGATCTTTCTGGCGTCGGACGCGGCCCGCTCGGGGATGCCCAGGGCGAGCCCTGAACCGCCGGTCACCACCCGCAGCGCGCCGGAGGCCGCCATGATCGCTTCGAGGTCCTCGTTCTCGATCGCGTCGACGACCAGGGAGACCGGCCCGTCGCCGCGTGGTGCCTCCAGGCTCCGGGCCAGCTCGGCACGGCCGGAGCGCACGGTCCGGAGGGTGATGAGCTCCACCCGCCCCGTGGTCTGCGGAGCGAGCAGGCGCGGTAGCGAGGAGTCGAGCATCGGGGTCAGCGGATGGTGGCGCATCGGGCTCTCGTCCAGCAGTTCGTCGCCGACGAACAGATGCCCGCGGTACACGGTGCGCGCGGCGTCGGGGAAGCTCGGCACCACGATGGTCCGATCCTCGCCGGTGCGCGCGAGCACGGCGTCGATGACCGGCCCGATGTTCCCTTCGGGTGTCGAGTCGAAGGTGGAGCAGTACTTCAGGTAGATCCGCTCGGCACCGACGGACTCCAGGTACTCCAGGGCCGCCACGCTCTGCGCCACCGCGACGTCGATCGGGGCGGTGCGCGACTTGAGCGCCACCACGATCGCGTCGATGTCGTCGACGTCCGTGGGCAGCCGCCCGGGCCCGAGTGGCACCCCCGAGTCGGAGAACGGCTGCAGCAGAACGACCGTGCGCAGGCCACGGGACACCAGGTTGGTGGCGAGGTCGGTCGCCCCCGTCACGTCGTCGGCAATGCAGCCCCACTGCGGCACGTGCAACCCCTCTCGACGCTCGCGCTGTCCGGAGCGCGTGAATTGCCCTGTTCTCGTCTGTGACGATACGTTATCAGAGTTGACGCTCATGTGAACACGGAGCTAACGTGCATTGATGGCGATGCGGTGACGTCGTCGCCTCCCGTAGCCCCGAGGAAGTGGTCCGCATGTCGAGCGAACGAGTAACCCCAGAGTCCGGCGCCGGCGGGATCCGCACCATCGCGGTCGTGGGATCGGGATACATGGGCGGCGGGATCGCCCAGGTGCTCGCTCTGTCCGGACGCGACGTGGTGCTGAGCGACGTCGACGCGGCCAAGGCGGAGGCCGCGCGCGTCCGGCTCCTCGACGAGGCGCGGCGTTTCGTCGGCACGGGGCTGTTCGACCCGGGCTCGGTGGAGATCCTGGAGCAGCGGCTGCGGGCCGCCGAGAGCATCGAGGCCGCCGTGGCGGACGTCGACTACGTCACCGAGGCCGTCTTCGAGGACCGCAAGGTCAAGGCCGATGCGCTCCGGCGGATCTCCCGCGCCGCCCGCGCCGACACCGTGATCGGCTCGAACACCTCGGCCATCCCGATCGCCGAGCTGGCGGAGTCGGTCGAACGTCCCGAACGCTTCCTCGGCGTGCACTGGATGAACCCGGCCCCGTTCGTCCCCGCCATCGAGCTCATCCCCACCTCGCACACCTCCGCCGACGCGATCGCCGGAGTCGAGGCCATGCTCGTCGAGGCCGGGAAGGCGCCTGCCCGGGTGGCCGACAGCCCCGGTTTCGTCGCCAACAGGCTCCAGTTCGCGCTGTACAAGGAGGCCGTGCGGATCGTGGACGAGGGCTTGGCCACCCCCTCGCAGATCGACACCGTCGTGAGCAACGCCTTCGGGTTCCGGCTCGCCCTCTTCGGCCCCTTCGCCATCGGCGACATGGCAGGCCTGGACGTCTACGCCGCCTCCTACGACAGCCTGGCCGCGGTGTACGGCGAGCGGCTCGCCGCGCCGGAGACGCTGACCGAGACGGTCGAGGCGGGCAACCTCGGGATCAAGAGCGGTCGCGGGTTCCTCGACATCCCCGCCGAGGACGTTCCGGCGCTGCTCGCCTACCGCGACGCCGCGTACCGGCGCCTCAGCGTCCTGCGTCGCGAACTGGGTGCCGCCCCCGGCCTGGAGGCGGCAGCCCAGAAGGAAGCAACACAGAAGGAAGCGGAGCAGAAAGAAGCCGGGCGGTGAGCGAGAAGGACTCGAACCTCATTCCCGACCAGCGGCGGGAGAAGCTCATGCGGTCGCTGCGCCGGGACACCGTCCTCAGCGTCGCTCAGCTCACCGAGCTTCTCGGCGTCTCCCACATGACCGTGCGCCGCGACATCGCCGTGCTCGAACGGGAGGGTCGTGCCTACTCCGTGCCCGGTGGTGTCCGGCATGCGAGCCCCATGCACGAGGAGCCGACCTTCGCCACGAAAGCGGGCACCGAGCGCTCCGAGAAGGCCGCCATCGCGCAGGTGGCCGAGGCTCTGCTGCACGACGACATGACGATCTACCTCGATGCCGGTACCACCACCGGCGCGCTGGTCCCGGCGATCCGCGCACGCAGCGGGATGACGGTGATCACGAACGACAACGTCATCGTCGAGGACCTCACCGGGTCGACGGCCGTGGACGTGATCCACACCGGCGGCCGCCTCGACCACACCAACCGTTCCACGGTCGGGCGCCTCGCGGCCCAGACGCTGCGGCAGCTGAACACCGACCTCGCGTTCATCAGCACCAGCTCCTGGGACCTGAGCCGAGGGGTCACCACACCGACCGAAGCGAAGGTCGAGGTCAAGCTCGCGGCCCTCGGCGGCGCCTCCGAGGCGGTGCTGCTGGCGACGAGCACGAAGTTCGGGACCTTCGGCATGTACGACGTCGTTCCGCTGCGCCGATTCGACCGCATCATCACCGACGACAGACTGCAGGCCGCGGCGGCCGACGGTATCCGCGATCTCGGTGTCGAACTCGACCTCGCGCACGCCGAACCCGCCGACGATGCGGTACCCGGAATCCGGGCTGTGCGGGCCGGTGAATCCGCCCGGCCCTGACGTCCATCGCGAGAGAACTGGCGGTTTCACACGTGCAACTCACCACTCAACGAGGAGTCCGTAACCAGGGCGGTACCCGGATATCCGGGCTGCGCTGGTGGATGTTCGGGTTCTTCGTCCTCATCATGATCATCAACTACATCGACCGATCGTCGTTGTCGATCGCGATGCCGTTGATCAGCAAGGAGTTGCATCTCAACGCGGCGACCACCGGGCTCATCCTGAGCTCGTTCGGCTGGACCTACGCCCTGATGCAGCTACCCGGCGGCTGGCTGGTCGACAAGCTCAAGCCGCGAAGGGTCGTGTCGGCGAGCCTGCTCGGCTGGGGGATCATCGAGGGGCTGACCGGGCTCGCCAACGGCGTGGCCTCGCTCATCGGTATGCGGATGCTCCTCGGCGTCTTCGAGGGCCCGGTGCAGAACGGCGCCAACGCCTCCCTGACGCGCTGGTTGCGCACGAGCGAGCACGCCCGCGGCAGCACGCTCGTCGACGGCGGTGGCCCGCTGGGCACGGCGTTCGGCGGGCTGCTGGTGACCGGTCTGATCGTCTGGCTGGGCACCTGGCGGCTGGCGTTCGCCGCCGTCGGCCTGATCACGGTCCTGATCGGCGTCGTGGCCTGGGTCTTCATGCGCGACGACCCGGCCACCCACCCCCTGATCACGCGCAAGGAGGCGGAGTATCTCGAGAAGGGCGAGGCCGAGGACGGTCCCGAGCCCGCCGTGCAGGGGTCGGCTCTGCGGTACTTCCGGTTCCGTAGTTCCTGGCTGCTGCTCCTCGCGTTCTTCGGTTACGACGCTGTGCTCTACGGCCTGCTGACCTGGGCGCCGTCGTACGTGAGCGAGGTGCAGCACGTCTCGTTCGGCATGACCGGCGTCTGGACCTTCGTCATCTTCGGCGCGGGTTTCGTCGGCGAGATGCTCGCCGGTCAGGTGGCCGACCGGTGGATCCGCTCGGGTGCCTCGCCCAACCTCGTGCTGCGTTCCCTGCTCGGGTTCGCCGGCCTCGGGGTTGCCGTCGCGATCATCCTCGTCAACACGGTGACGACGCCGGCGGCGGCCATCCTGCTGATCAGCCTGGCGAACTTCTTCCTCCGCTGGGGCGGGCTCTACTGGGCCGTGCCCGCGCGGCTCGCGTCGAAGCAGCACGTGGGCAGGCTCTCCGGGGCGATGAACTTCTCGGGGAACGTGGCCGGAATCCTCACCCCGATCCTGGTCGGCGTGATAGTCCAGGCGACCGGCAGCTTCGTCGGCGTCTTCATCATGTTCGCCGTGGCGGGCGTGCTGATGGCGGTCCCGTCGGTGGCCATCGACTATTCGCGCAAGCTCTGACGTCGCTCACGTCCGCGCCGCACGCGATCACGCGAGTATTACGTTCAGGGTATGGACTTCTCCTTGTGGCCCGTGGGCTCGCGGTCGTGGCAGGACATCCTCGACGGCGCCGAGTACGCGGAGCGGACCGGCTGGCACGGCGTCTGGTTCGCCGACCACTTCATGGCCAACGGCGCCGACGGCGTCGGTGTCCCGATGAACGAGTGCATGGCGGTGCTGTCGGCGCTCGCCGGCCGCACCGAACGGGTCCGGCTCGGTTCGATGGTGCTCGGCAACACCTACCGGCACCCGGCCGTCGTGGCCAACCAGGCGGCCAGCATCGACCAGATCAGCGGCGGCCGGTTCGTGCTCGGCGTCGGCGCAGGCTGGCAGGTCAACGAGCACGAGGCGTACGGCATCGACCTGCCGCGCCCTGGTGAGCTGCTCGCCCGCTTCGACGAGGCCTGCCAGGTGATCAAGGGCCTGCTCACCCAGGAGCGCACCGACTTCGACGGGAAGTACTACCACCTCTCCGGTGCACCGCTGGAGCCCAAGCCGGTGGCGATGCCGCTGCTGATCGGCGGCGCGGGGGAGAAGGTCACCCTCGGCATCGTCGCCAGGTACGCCGACGAGTGGAACCACTGGAGCCTGCCGGAGGTCGCCGTCCACAAGGGCGAGGTGTTCCGTGGGCACTGCGAGAAGATCGGGCGCGACCCGAGCACGGTGCGCCGGTCCACCCAGGCGCTGTTCGAGGTCATCACCCCGGGCGACACCGAGGCCGAGGAGCGTCGTGAACGGCTGCTGGCGGCGCGCAGGCAGCCGGTCGTGATGGGCACCGCCGAGGAGCTGATCGACACGTTCGGCCGGTACGCCGAGGCGGGTATCGACGAGCTGCTCATCCCGGACTCCACGCTCGGCGACGGTCAACGGCGGTTCGACGCGCTCGAACGGCTCCGCGAGGAGGTCATCCTCAAGGTCGGCTGAGCTGATCCGCCAGGTCAGTGGGTGCGGGCGCGCACGTGGGTGCGTTCGCCCTGCTGACCGAAGAGGATGAGCAGCTCGGCGGGGTCGTCGTCGGCGGCACCCAGCCAGTGCGGGACGTGGGTGTCGAACTCGGCGACCTCGCCGGGGGTGAGCACGAGGTCCTGGTCGCCGAGGAGGAGCCGGAGCCGCCCGTTGAGGACGTAGAGCCACTCGAACCCCTCGTGGCTCTGCAGCTCGGGGTCGCAGGGACCGGGACCCCCCGGGATGATCATCTTGTAGGCCTGCAGGCCGCCGGCCCGCCTGGTCAGCGGCAGGAACGTGCGTCCGTGGCGGCGGATCGGGCGGATGTGGACCCGCGGGTCCCCGGTGGGCGGCGCGCCGATCAGCTCGTCGAGCGGCACGCCGTGCGCTCGCGCCAGCGGCAGCAGCAGCTCGAGGTTCGGCCGCCGCCCGCCGCTCTCCAACCGCGACAGCGTGCTCTCCGAGATGCCGGTGGCCGCCGCGAGGTCGGCCTGGGTGACACCGCGCCGCCGCCGCAGTGCCCGCAGCCGTGGCCCGACCGCGCGCAGCACGTCGTCCAGGTCGTCGTCCATGAGGGCGAGCTTGCCGTTCCGGCAAACGTCCTTGCAACCCCGTCAGTGCGTGGTGCGCAGGAGATGGCGGTGGGTGTGCAGGGCCGCCAGTACGGCGTCGATGTCGGTGGTGTCGTTGTAGCAGTGCGGGGAGATCCGCACGTTGCCGTCGCGGGAGCTGACGATGACGCCGTCCTTCTCCAGTGCGGCGACGTAGGCGTGCTCGTCGGTGGTGGCGACGGCCAGCATGGGCCCGTGCAGGCGTTCCGGGGTCACGACGATGCCGCCGATCTCCTCGACGCCGCTACGGAGCTGGGCCAGTAGTCCTTCGACGTGGGACCGGGTGCGTTCGACCCCGATCCCGAGCATGAGTTCGATGCCCGCCGCTGCCGCATACAGGCTGGGCACCGGCGGGGTGCCGGACTCGAAGCGCCGGGCGTCGGCCGCGGGATCGTAGGAGTGGATGTTCATCGCCCAGATGTCCCGCGCCCCGAACCATCCGGTGCTCGTCGGGACCAGCGCGGAGGTGGTGTCGGCGCGGGCGTACAGGAAGCCGACTCCGGGTGATCCGAGCAGGTACTTCAGGCACCCGCCGCTGATGAAGTCCGCGCCGAGATCGCGGACGTCCACAGGGATCGCCCCGACGCCCTGGTAGGTGTCCACCAGGACGAGGGCGCCGCGCGAGTGCGCGAGTTCGATGATCGGCAACAGGTCGAGCAGAGCGCCGTTGCGGTAGCAGACCTGCGTGATCGACACGATCAGCGTCCGGTCGTCGATCGCCTCGGCGAAACGCTCGAGCGGAATGGTGTTGTCGGAATCCGATCCGACGTGGACGACCTCTGCTCCGCGTCGCTCCTGGGCGTGCCAGATCTGGCCGATCGTCGGGAACTCCAGGTCGGTGGTCACCACCCTGTTCCGCTCACCCGAGAAGTCCAGAGCGCTGGCGAGAGCGGCGACCCCCGCGGACGACGACGTGGTCACCGCGACTTCGGCGGCCTGCGCACCGAGAAGCTCGGCCAGGAGGCCACGGACCCGGTCCTGACGCTCGATCCAGTGGTCCCATGCCGACCCCTCGCGTTCCATGCTCCCGAGGTACTCGTCGTAGGCGCTGCGGACCGCATCGGACAGCGCGCCCTGGGAGCAGGAGTTCAGGTAGACCAGGTTGCCCAGCACCGGAAACCGGGACCTGACGTCATCGGGCAGGGTGCGGGTCGAGCCTGCCGGTCGTGCGGGCATGGTGGGTGCGCTCCTCGGGTCGTCGGGCGTGGTCGGGGGTGCGGACGGCCTGGTCATGCGTCGTCCAGCCGGGTGGCCGGAGCCGGTGACCGCGCAAGCTCGTCCCGCAACGGGTCGTTGCCCGCGCCGTCACCACCGCGGGAGGTTGTGACGACGTAGGCGATGAGGAGCAGCACGAAGAACGGGATGCCCACCTTCCAGGCGATCTGCAGTCCGTCGATGAATGCGGTGGAGACCAGCACCGCACCGAGGAACAGGAACGCGAGACCGGTGGTGACCGGGGCTCCCCAGATGCGCGCGGGGGAGTCGGGCAGTCCGTGCCGCCTGCGCAGCAGCCGGAACCGCGCGTGGGAGGCCAGGATCATCATCCAGACGACCAGCGCGCCGAACACGGAGATGCCGAAGAGGGCGAGGTAGGCGTCGGTCCCGTCGTTGACCGAGAGCGCGGCGGCGATCGCCAGCCCGATCGTGGACAGCATCAGTGCGTTGCGTGGCGCCCCGGACCGGCTGAGCCGCCCGAGCGCTGCGGGTGCGTAGCCGTGCCCGGCCAGGCTGTGGAGCATCCGCGTCGTCAGGTACAGGTTGGTGTTGGCGCTCGACAGGGCCGCGGTCAGGATGACGAAGTTCATCACCGACGCCCCGGCGGGCACCTGGGCGGCCTCGAGCACGCGGACGAACGGGCTGGCGTCCAGGCTGCCGCCCTTCGCGGTCTGCGACCACGGCGCGATGGTCAGCACGACGGCGATGGCGAGCACGTAGAACAGGGCGAGCCGGAGCACCATCTGCCGTGCCGCTCGTGGCACGTCCCGGGCCGGGTTCTCCGCCTCGGCGGCGGTGACGGACACCACCTCCGTCCCGACGAAGCTGAAGACCACGAACACCATCGCGAGGAAGACCCCGCCGAGGCCCATGGGGAAGAACCCGCCGTCGGAGGTGAGGTTGTGCAGCCCGGTCGCGGGAGCATCGGGCAGTCCGACGGTGATGAGCAGGACGCCGAGCACGACGAACACGACGATCGCCGAGACCTTGATCATCGACAGCCAGTACTCGAACTCACCGAACAGGCGCACCGTCGCGGCGTTGACGACGATCAGCGCGACGGAGAACACGACGACGGCGAGCCAGAGGGGGATCGACGGCCACCAGTACTGGACATAGATCCCGGCCGCGATCACCTCGCCGCCGACGGCGATCACCTGGATCGTCCAGTAGGTCCAGCGGATGACGAAGCCGGCCCAGCGTCCCAGGTAGGCGTGCGCGATCGTGCCGAAGGCCCCGGCTGTGGGGTGCACCGTGACCATCTCGGCCAGCGCCCACGCGATCACCAGCGCGACCAGCGCCACGACGACGAACGCGATGATCGTCGCCGGTCCGGCCTGCGAGATCGCCAGCGCGGACCCGAGGAAGAGGCCGGTGCCGATCGCTCCTCCGAGCCCGATCATCGTCAGCTGCCGGGCGGTGAGCCTGCGGTGCAACTCGTGGCCGGTGGTCGCGGTCATCCGGATCCTCCTCGCCGCCGGGTGTCCGCCCCGGTCACCCTGCGAGCACCCTAAGGACACGTTCAATACAGGTCAACGATCTTTAACTGGGTTAATGTCCGCCCCGCCGCTGCGGCCGCGGGCGACATCGGCACTGGCAGTAACTTGTCCTCGCCCAGCATCCGCCGGGCGAGTCCGATCTCCGGGGGTGCTGGGTTTGCGCAGCCTGCTCGTCGCGTCAGGGGCCGTTGCCGTCGTCGGGATCGCGGTGGCAGTGGCCCTGGGCTCGCACATCCTGGCGACCGGGGCTCTGGTGGTCGCCATGGCCTGCTCCCCGCTCGCGGTCGCCGTCGCGGCGTCCGTCCGGAGGCGCCGCCCGGTCGGCTCCGCGATCGTCGTCGCGGGCATCGCCGTCGTCGTCGCCGGTGTCGCGACCACGATCGGCACCGATGCGCTGCACCTGTTCCGCCTGGACTTCCCGTTGAGCCAGGTGGCCACGAACGCGGCAACCGTGTTCGCTCCCGTCGGGCTGGTGGTGGTGGGCATCGTGCTGGTGCTCGCCGGGCTGGCTGCGGTGCTCGGGGATCGGTTGCTCGGCGGGATCGCCGCGACGGTCACGGTCGTCACGGCCCTGCTCTACGCGCTCGCGCTGCTCGGTCTCGCCGTCCAGAGCCTGGCCTACCGCGGCGGGAGTGTTCAGGGCACCCCGATCGTGGCGGCGGTCGTCGTGGGTGTGGCCGCGCTGCTGCTGGTGGTCGTGGTCACCCGGTGGTTCCTCTCGGCCCGCCCGGGGGGCGCCGACACCGAACCGCCGGCGGCGCGCTCCGCCGGGTCGCGGCACGCCGTGCGGTGGGGCGTGGTGGGCGCGATCGTCCTGGTGGTGGCGGGTGTGGCCGGCGCGGGATACCTGCAGCTGGGCAGCCGGCTGGAGTTCGCGGACCTGTTCCCCGACCCGGCGCTGGCCGCCTGCGTGCGCGAGGCGGTCGGCGCCACGGGCGGGGATCGGGTGTCGCAGCGGGAGCTGGACAGCGTCTTCCGGCTGACGTGCAACGGCGATCTCTCCCGGGTCGGGCCGATAGCGGCACTGGGCGGGCTCGACCACCTGCCGAACCTGGCGGACCTGGACCTGCCGGGCAACCACGTCGCGGACCTGTCCGGCCTGGCGCACGCGCCGCGCCTGACCACCCTGAAACTCACCAACAACGCGGTTCGCGATCTGGGTCCGCTGGCCGGGCTGACCTCGCTGCGGGAGCTCGGCCTGTCCGGCAACGAGGTCACGGACCTCGCCCCTCTCGCCGGCCTGACCGGGCTCAGCTATCTCGGGTTGTCCCAGAACGCCGTCGCCGACCTCGCGCCGCTGGCCTCCCTGACCGCCCTCACCCAGCTCGACGTCAGCGGCAACCGGATCGTCGACGTCACCCCGCTCGCCGGGTTGTCGCAGCTGGAGGAGCTGCGGCTCGCGCGCAACCTCGTCGCCGACCCGGGCGCGCTGCAGGCGCTGCCCGCCCTGACCACGTTGGACGTGTCGGGCAACCGGATCGGCGACGCCTCCACCGTGGCCCGCTGCCCCGCCGTCGACGAGCTGTGGATCGGCGGCAACCCGCTGACCGACGTCCGTCCGCTCCAGGACATGCCCGCGCTGACCGGCGTCGACCTCTCGGAGAGCGATCCCACCGCGATCACCGGCGTCGAGGCCCTCCGTGCGCGAGGTGTGTTCGTCGGCGGGCTCGCGTGACCGGCACGTGGCCCGGGATGCATGATCGAGCGGTGACCCCTCTTCCTGACGCCGTCGACGCCCGTCCGCCGGGGCGTGCCGCATGAGCCGTGTCGTGGTCGTCGGAGCGACCGGACACATCGGCACCTACCTCGTGCCCCGGTTGGTGCGCGCGGGCCATCAGGTCGTCGCGCTCAGCCGCGGGACGCGCGAGCCCTACCACCCCGCGCCCGAGTGGTCCCGGGTCGAGCGCGTGACCGTCGACCGGGAGGCGGAGGATGCCGCCGGGACGTTCGGGGCCCGGGTCGCATCTCTGGCCCCTGACGCCGTGGTGGACCTGGTGTGTTTCACCGCCGAGTCGGCGGCCCAGCTCGTCGAGGCGCTGCGGCCGACCCGGCCGCTGCTCCTGCACTGCGGCACGATCTGGGTGCACGGACCCGTGGCCCGCGTGCCGGTCACCGAGGACGAACCGCGCACGCCGGTGGGCGAGTACGGCATCGGCAAGGCGGCGATCGAGGAGTTGCTCCACCGCGAGACCCGCGGCGGCGGTGTCCCGAGCGTGGTGCTGCACCCCGGCCACATCAGCGGACCCGGATGGCCGGTCATCACCCCGGCAGGCAACCTCGACCCGGGTGTGTGGCGCGCTCTCGCGCTGGGTGACCCGCTGCCGCTGCCCGACCTCGGCCTCGGCGTCCTGCATCACGTCCACGCCGACGACGTCGCGCAGGCGTTCGCGCGAGCGCTCACGCGCCCCGCGGCCATCGGCTCGAGCATCCATGTCGTCGCGGAGCAGGCGATGACCCTGCGCGGTCTCGCGCACGGGGTCGCCGGATGGTTCGGACGCGAACCCGTGCTGGAGCTGGTCGACTGGCCCACGTTCGCGTCGCGGGTCGGGGAGCAGCACGCCGAGACGACCCGCGAGCACGTCTCCCGCTCGATCAGCGCCGACATCGGGCGCGCACGCACCCTGCTGGGATTCGCGCCGCGGTACACCGCGCTGGACGCTCTCCGCGAAGCGCTGGACCGGCTCGTGGCGGACGGGCAGGTCGACCTGGAGCCGCCGAAACGCTGAGGCTCGACACGCTGAGGCAAGGAGACTCTCCACTCCTCTCCCTTTTCAACGTATAGCGCACCGGGGGCCTTGCGGCAAGACCCGGGTCGTGCCGCAGAATCTCCGGCCGTGGCCAGGACCTGCGGAAATCGTGAGAACGCGAATTCTGGGGTGGTTTCTGCGGAACGTTGTGAAGTGGGGGGTCTCGTGATCGACGTGATCGTTGCCGGCGGCGGACCGACCGGCTTGATGCTGGCCGGCGAGCTGCGGTTGCACGGAGTGCACGTGCTCGTGCTGGAGAAAGAGGCGGAGCCCACCAGGGTCGTCCGCTCGCTCGGCCTGCACGCGCGCAGCATCGAGGTGATGGACCAGCGCGGGTTGCTGGAGCGGTTCCTCGCGCTCGGCAGGCAGTACCCGGTCGGTGGCTTCTTCGCCGGCATCCCCAAGCCGTCGCCGGAACGGCTGGACACCGCACATCCGTACGTCCTCGGCATCCCGCAGCCCGTCACCGATCGCCTGCTGGCCGAGCACGCGATCGAGGTCGGCGCCGAGATCCGGGGCGGCTGCGAACTGGTGGGGCTGAGCCAGGACGACCACGGGGTGACCGTCGAGCTGGCCGATGGCACGCAGCTGCGCTCGCGCTACCTCGTCGGCTGCGACGGCGGGCGCAGCACGGTGCGCAAGCTGCTCGGCGTCGAGTTTCCCGGCGAGCCCAGCAGGGCCGACACGCTGCTGGGCGAGATGGAGCTGACCGCGCCACCGGAGGAGGTGGCCGCCGTGATGGCGGAGGTCCGCAAGACGCAGCTCCGGTTCGGGGCCGGGCCGCTCGAGGACGGGGTGTACCGGATCGTCGTGCCCGCCGCGGGCGTGGCCGACGACCGCGCGGTCCCGCCGACCCTCGAGGAGTTCACGCAGCAGCTGCGGGTGACCGCAGGTACCGACTTCGGCGCGCACTCGCCGCGCTGGCTCTCCCGCTTCGGCGACGGCACGCGGCAGGCCGAGCGCTACCGGGTCGGCCGGGTGCTGCTGGCGGGCGACGCGGCCCACATCCACCCGCCGGTCGGCGGGCAGGGGCTCAACCTCGGCGTCCAGGACGCGTTCAACCTGGGCTGGAAGCTGGCCGCCGCGGTCGCGGGATGGGCGCCGGAGGGGCTGCTGGACACGTACCAGGCCGAACGGCACCCGGTGGCCGCCGACGTCCTGGACAACACCCGCGCCCAGATGGAGCTGATGTCGCTCGAGCCGGGCGCGCAGGCCGTGCGCAGGCTGGTGTCGCAGCTCATGGACTTCGACGAGGTGAGCCGGTTCCTGACCGAGAAGATCACCGCGATCTCGGTGCGCTACGACTTCGGCGAGGGGCATGAGCTGCTCGGCCGTCGGCTGCGGGACGTGGGGCTGAAGCAGGGGCGCCTCTACGGCCTCATGCACGGCGGCCGGGGGCTCCTGCTCGACCAGACCGGCCGGCTCTCGGTGGCGGGCTGGGCGGACCGGGTCGACCACGTCGTCGACGTCAGCGAGGAACTGGACGTGCCCGCGGTGCTGCTGCGGCCGGACGGCCACGTGGCCTGGATCGGTGACGATCAGCAGGATCTGCTCAGCCGGCTGCCCAGGTGGTTCGGCGCCGGTCAGGGGGTCGGTGGCGCCACGGAGAGGAGGAACTCGGCACGCTCTGATCCGCAGTTCAGGTAGCGGTGGGCGAGGCGGGAGTCGAACGTGATGGCCTCTCCCGCGTGCACGGCGTTCGGCTTGCCGTCGAGCTCGACGGTGAGCGTGCCCGCCAGGACGAACGCACACTCCAGCGCCACGTGGCTCCACGACTCGGAGCTGATGGCCTCGCCCGGTTCGAGCACGCCGCGGAGTACCTCCATCTGCCCGTTGCCCGGCGTGAGCCGTTCGTAACCGATCTGCCCGCGCGGCCCGCGCAGGGTGGACCGCTCGCCGGGCCGGCTGATCCACACCGACGGCGCGGCGCTGTCCTCGAACAGCGTGGCCATCGACTCACCGAACACGTTGGCGAGCCGGCGCAGCGTGGCCAGGCTCGGCTCGGTGACCCCACGCTCGATCTGGCTGAGCAGGGTCGCCGACACTCCGGCGTCGGCGGCCAGCGCGCGAAGGCTGAGACCCCGCCTGGTCCGCAGCTCGCGAAGCTGCTCGCCGATCATGCGCTCTCCATGCAGTCTCGCTGCACAAGCGGAGGCCGGGGGCATAGGGCGCGTGGTGTTGATTGACAAAGTATAACCCGGACAGAAGCCGTTGACCGGCTTGTCGGAGCCGTCGTACGGTCCGGCCGTTGTGTAGTCACACTGCACATTTCTGATGCCTCGATCCACGCTCCGGGAGCCGTAGATGGCCGGGTACTCGCCTGCACGACGCTCGACTGTTCACCGCTGGTTGCTGGTCCTGCCATTCGGGTGGCAGATCTTGGCGGCCCCACTTGTGAACGACGTGCGTTTTGCGCCGATGCACATCCCGTTTCCGATGTTCTGGCAGATGCTGGGCATCGTGCTGACGACGGTAGTGGTCTCCATCGTCTTCGTGCTGGACCGCCGGGCCGGCGTGGACGACGAGGAGGCCGAGTTCCTCGAGAAGACCGGTAGCGAGCTCTGATGGTGCTCGCGCTGGTGCTGGTGATCGTCTTCGGCACCGCGGTCGGCTCCATCGTCTTCGGCAGGCGGGCCGGAACCAGACCCACCCTGACCAATTGGGCAGTCGGCGGGCGACAGTTCGGCTCGGTGATGTTCTGGTTCATGAACGCAGGTGAGATCTACACGATCTTCGCGCTGCTGGGAATCTCCGGGTACGCGTGGTCGATGGGCGCGCCCGCATACCTGGCGTTCACATCGGTCTCGCTGAGCTACGCCGTCGGGTACTGGCTGATGCCGAAGATCTGGCGGGCCGGACGGCGGCACGGTCTGATCACCGAGCCGGACTTCTTCGCCGCCCGCTACGGCGCGCCGTGGCTGGGTGTCGTGACGGGCGTCGTCGGGATCGCCGCGCTGGTGGTGTACGTACAGATCCAGCTGGTCAGCCTCGAGCTCATCGTGCGCATGACCCTGGGGACCGCGGTACCGCCCGCCGTCGCGGCCGTGCTCGGTGCGGTCCTGATGCTCGCGTTCGTGCTGGTCGTCGGGATGCGCTCGGCGGTGTTCTCCGCCGCGGTCAAGGACGTGCTGGTCGTGGTGGTCGTGGTGGCGCTGTCGGCGACCGTGGCGGAGAAGGTCGGCGCGTCGTCGCTGTTCGACGTGTTCCGGCTCGTGGAGGAGCAGCACCCGGGCATCGGCCGGTTCCCCGGGCTCGACCCGACCGCGCCCACGACGTCGGTGTGGCTCATGACCTCGGCGCTCAACGTCGCGTTGGGCAACTGGGTGTTCCCGCACCTGTTCCAGGTGTCCTTCACCGCGCGGTCGGGCACGGCGATCCGTCGTAACGCGATCTGGCAGCCGCTGTACTCGCTGGCCTACTTCTTCATCATCCTGCTCGGCTTCGGCGCGTTGCTGGCCGGATCACAGCCGGGGGACGCCGGCTCCAACGGGGCGCTGCTGCAGTTCGTCGCCACGTCCTATCCGTCGTGGCTCGTCGGCCTCTTCGCCGGGACCGCGTTCCTGCTGGCGCTGGCGCCGGGCGCGGTGCTGCTGCTCACCACCGGCTCGATCTTCACGCGCAACGTGCTCACCCCGCTGCGGCCCGGGCTCTCCGACCGGGCCGCGCTGCTCGCCTCGCGGCTGTCGATGATCGTGTTCGCCGCCGTGGCGGTGTACCTGACGGTCGGCAACAGCGAGTCGCTGGTGGACATCCTCCTGTACTCGTACTCGGCGATCGGCATGCTCGCCCCCGGCGTCTTCCTGGCGTTCCTCTGGCGCCGGACGTCGGCGGTCGCCGTGCTGCTGGGGATCGTGGCGGGCTTCGTGGCGCTGCTGGCGCCGTTCGCGTCGGACTTCTGGGCGGCGACGCTCCCGGAATGGGAGCCGGGGCTGATCGCCATGGGCATCAACGCGGTGGTGGTGGTCCTGGTCAGCCTGGTCACTACCGCGCCGGATCCGGCCGCGGTCGCGGTCGGTGTCGAGTCGCCCTCCCCGCGGCGGTCACGCTCGCCGGCGGCGGTCCCCGAGGGAGCCCGATGACGCGGCCGGACGCCGGGGGCGAGCCGGTCACCGAGCTGTACGACCTGCGCGTGACGGTGGACCGGATCGAGGGGCGCTCGGTGTGCGGGATGCGGGTCGGCGACCATGTCGAACTGGTCGACAGCGCCCGGCTGCGGATCCCGGACGGGGGCCACTTCTGCATCTACGCACTGCAGTCGGTGCTCCCGCTGCTGCCGGCCAAGCAGCGCAGGCTGCCGGCCGACGACTGGCTCGAACGCGACTGCATGGTCGCCTGCCCCGATCCGGAGGAACGGTTGATCATGCGGGTGGAGCGCATCGGGACGTGCCGTCTCCGCACGCAGGACCTCACATGACCCGCGTGGAGATCGGGCTCGGCCTGCAGAGCGACAAGACGGCGGGGGAGTACGCGCGCCTCGCCGTGCTCGCGGAGTCCTACGGGTTCGACGTACTCAGCGTCTTCGGTGACCTGATGTTCCAGCCGCCGATCTTCCCGCTGCTGGAGATGGCGAGGGTGACCGAGCGCGTGCGCCTCGGTGCGGCCTGCTGGAACCCGTACTCGCAGCATCCCTACGAGATCGCGGGCCAGGTCGCGGCTCTCGACCTCGCGTCCGACGGCCGGGCCTACCTCGGGCTGGCCAGGGGAGCGTGGCTGGACGCGGTCGGCATCCGCCGCAGCCGGCCCGTCACGGCGGTCGACGAGGCGATCACCGTGATCAGGATGTTGCTGGCGGCCGACGACGGCGGCTTCTCCGGCGAGATCTTCCAGGTCGCGCCGGGCACGAGGCTCAGCTACCCGCCGCGGCGCTCCACCGTGCCGGTGCTGCTGGGTGCATGGGGCCCGCGGATGGTGGCCCTGGCGGGCAGGCGGGCCGACGAGCTGAAGATCGGTGGGACGGCGAACCCGGACATGGTCCGGGTGGTGCGTGACCGGCTGGCGGTGGGGACGACCGAGGTGGCCCGCCCCCTCGACGCCGTTGGTGTGGTTGCCGGCGCGGTCACCGTGGTGGACGAGGACGCCGGTTTCGCACGGGCCACGGCACGCCGTGAGGTGGCGATGTACCTGGGCGTCGTGGCCGAGCTGGACCCCACCGTGGAGGTGCCCGCGGACCTGCTCGCCGAGCTGAAGCAGTACCTGAGCTGCGGTGGACACCACGAGATCGGTGCGCTCATCCCGGACGACCTGCTGGACAGGTTCGCCTTCTCGGGCACCCCGGAGCAGGTGGCGGAGCAGGCCCAACGGCTGATCGACGCGGGGGTGTCACGGGTGGAGTTCGGCACCCCACACGGCCGCACCGCCGCACGGGGGATCGAACTGCTGGGCAGCCGCGTCCTCCCGCTGCTCACGCGTGGCTGAGGAGCGGCGCCGCGCCCTGGAGTGACGCGGCCGGTCGGGTGTGGCTGGTCACGGGCCCGCCCTGCCCTCCGGACCGCGGTTAGCCTCGAAGGCCGGGGGCCGAGGCGTACCGGGAGGCCGCGTGGGCGGCGCGTTGAACTGGTCGACCGAGTGGTTCACCAGCATCGTGTGGATAGTCGGCGTCTTCGTGGCGACGGCGGTCGGCTGTGGTGTGGTCGCCGCGCTCCTCACGCGCTACACGGTGTGGGGGCGGCAGTTCCGGCGGCTCGCCTATCCCTACTTCTCGCCCCGGGGCGGTGCCGGCTGGCGCCCGCTGCTCGGCGTGCTGCTGCTCCTGCTGCTGACCATCGCCGGGGTGCGGCTCAACGTGCTGCTCTCGTACCAGTCGAACGGCCTGTACACCGCGCTCCAGCAACTCGACGCCGCGAGCTTCGCGCGCTTCCTGGTCATCTTCGCCGTTCTCGCCACGATCTACGTGGTCCAGTCGCTGCTCGCCTTCTACGTCCAGCAGGCGCTCGTCATCCGCTGGCGGGTGTGGCTCAACGACCACATCGTCGGTGACTGGCTCGGCGACCAGGCCTACCACCGCGGCCGGTTCACGCGCTCCGCGGTCGACAACCCGGACCAGCGCATCCAGGAGGACATCGAGTCGTTCCCGATGGACTCGGCGACCCTCGGGGTGGGCGCGGTCGGGTCCCTGGTGTCGCTGGTGTCGTTCACACTCATCCTCTGGCAGCTCTCCGGACCGGTGACGATCCTCGGGACGGAGATCCCGCGGGCCATGACGTTCGCCGCCTACGTGTACGTGATCATCGCCTCGGTGATCGCGTTCCGGGTCGGACGCCCGCTGATCCGGCTGAGCTTCCTCCAGGAGCGGTTCAACGCCTCGTTCCGCTACGCGCTGGTGCGGCTGCGCGACAACTCCGAGAACATCGCATTCCACCGTGGCGAGGACGTCGAACGCAGCACCCTGTCGTCGCGCTTCCGTGCCGTGATCGACAACGCGTGGGCGATCGTGTTCCGGAGCCTGAAGTTCCAGGGGTTCAACCTGGCGGTGAGCCAGGCGGCCGTCGTGGTCCCCGTGGTCATCCAGGCGCCGCGGTTCTTCGCCGGCCAGATCACGCTCGGCGACGTCCAGCAGACCGCCACCGCCTTCCAGCAGGTGCACGACTCCCTGTCGTTCTTCCGCAACGCCTACGACCAGTTCGCCAGCTACCGCGCCACCCTCGACCGCCTGACCGGCCTGCTCGACGCCGACGCCGAGGCCCGCGCCCTGCCGTCGGTGCAGCTGGAGGGCGGCGCCGGCCTGGAGGTGCACGACCTCACCGTGCGCCTGCCCGACGACCGGACGCTGGTCGACGAGCTCGACCTCACCGTGACCGCGGGTCACGCCCTGCTGGTGACGGGCGCATCCGGCAGCGGGAAGACCACCCTGCTGCGCAGCCTGGCCGACCTGTGGCCCTACGCCGACGGCGTCGTGCGGCGCCCGCTCGGCGACGGCGCCCTGTTCCTGTCCCAGCAGCCGTACGTGCCGCTCGGCAGCCTGCGCACCGCGCTGGCCTACCCGCAGCCGGCGGGCCGGATCGGCGACGAGGAGGCGGTCCGGGTACTGCGTCAGGTGCAGCTCCCACACCTCGCCGACCACCTCGACGACGAGATCGACTGGGCCCGGCGGCTGTCGCCCGGCGAGCAGCAGCGTCTCGGGTTCGCCCGCGTGCTGATCATGCGGCCCCGGGTGGTCTTCCTCGACGAGGCCACCTCGGCACTCGACGAGGGGCTCGAACACACCCTCTACACGCTGCTGCGCGAGGAGCTGCCCGACTGCGTGATCGTCAGCGTGGGGCACCGGAGCACGCTCGCCCGCTTCCACGACGAGCGCCTGGAACTGCTCGGCGACGGCCGCTGGCAGTCCACCGCCCCGCACCGGTAGCGCGCTGACCTGAGGGCCGGTCCGCCGGCTCAGGTGGCCGGCAGCAGGGTGAACTCGGTGCGGCCCGAGGGGAGCCCGTTGATCTGGAGCTCCACCGCGTGCGGACCGGGGTAGTAGCGCCGGGTGGTGATCGCGCGGAAGGAGTGGGCACGGGTGACGGCGAGCTCGCCGCCGGGAGCGAGCGTCGTGGTGGTCAGCTTGAAGGTCTTGCCGCTCTGGCTCCCGTTGGCCTTCCGGTGGTGCACGACGTAGTCGATCACCAGTGGCGCCGGCTCGGATCCGGCGTTGCGGACCGTGGCGGAGAAGGTGACGGTGCCACCGAACGGGACGGTGGGGGAGTCGAGCTCCAGCCGGGTGACGTCGAGCGTGGCGGGTGGGAAGCCCAGCAGGTCCAGCGCCGCAGCGTGCCCCTTCTTGGTGAGGGTCCGCAGCCCGTGGCGGACGATCCACGCGGTGTTGCCGTCCGGGTGGGCGAGCCAGCGCGTCGCGGTCTCGACGGTGAGGTCCGGTTCCAGCCGGCTGAGGTCGTTGAGGTGGTTGGCGACCGACCGCCGCACGTACTCGCTCTCGTCCTGGTGGAGGGCGTCGAGGATCGGCAGGGTGGCGCGGGGGTCGCTGATGATCCCGCGCACGCGCGTGGACCACGGCAGGAAGGGGCGGGTGCCCTCGGAAGCGAGGCGGCGGACGTGCTCGTCCTCCGAGGCCGTCCACGACAGGACCGTCGCCAGTGCGCGGTCGAGGTCGTGGTCCAGCAGGCTGCGGAGTGCGAACTCCGACGTCAGCCGGGACGTGTGGTCGGCGAGCACGGCGAGGGCGTCGTCGAACGCCTCGTCGGTGTTCTCGGCGATCGCCATGGCCGCGATCGCGCTGGTGACCGGCCAGATCATCCAGCCGCG
Source organism: Pseudonocardia sp. OZ21 (assembly GCF_059359135.1). Classification (NCBI taxonomy): domain Bacteria; kingdom Bacillati; phylum Actinomycetota; class Actinomycetes; order Pseudonocardiales; family Pseudonocardiaceae; genus Pseudonocardia; species Pseudonocardia sp. OZ21. The sequence goes on along the minus strand of NZ_JCADBN010000002.1, from coordinate 509,294 downwards.
CAACGGTGCCGAGCCGTCCCGGGCGGCGCGGATCGTGCGCGCGAACGACGCGTAGTCCCCCGGGAGGTCGTGGACGAGGGCGTCGCGCAGCAGGTCGCTGCGCTCGCGCAGCGCCAGCGGGGCCAGGCCGGCCTCGGCGGCGCGCAGCGCGGTCAGCGGTGCGGCAGGCCGGGCGGCGTGGATCGCCTGAGTGAGGGCCTGCGCGGTGTGCGACCCGATCAGCTCGTCGGCAAAAGGCATGGGTTCTCCCAACGCGTGTCGGTCGGCGCCGTCGGGTCGCCACGGGACCGTCCTACCAAGCGGGGTTCAGCCGGTCCCGCGGGGGCCGCCCGGCTGGAAGGCGTTCCACACGGCGAGGCTGTCCTCGTAGACGTGGTGGCGGGTGATCAACCCGTTCTCCACGGTCAGGTGCAGCGCGAAGGCGGCGACGTAGGACCGCCCGGTCGGCTTCGCCGTGTTCCGCAGCTCCCCGAGCACCACGGCGTCCCCGCCGTCGACGAGCACGGTCGCGACCTCGGCGGAGCTCCTCCCGGCCTCGTGATGCTCGGCGATGAGCCGGAAGTGCTCGGCGACCCCGGCGCGCGTCGACCGGTCCCGGATCCAGGGGATCGATCGGGAGTGGTCACCGGGCGGCCAGTCCAGCTTCCAGTCCACCCGGTCGGCGTAGAGTTCGGCGATCTTCTCGGGATCGCCCAGTGCGATCCGTTCCAGCAACTGCATGACGGTCTGTCGGGTGTCCATGGACAGCAGCCTGGTCGGCGCCCGTGCTCAGGTCGATGACCTCCGAGGTCATGCGCACCCTTCCGTCGCCGCGAGCGGCCGTGGTCAGTGGGATCCGCGTAGTCCGGCGATGAGGAGCCCGACCAGCCGGCGTGGGTCGTAGCGCGGGTCGTGGTCGGCGCCGATGCAGAGGTTCCCGACGCCGCGCATGAGCTCGTAGGCCGTCAGGTCGGATCGGATCTCGCCGGTACCGGCTGCAGCGTCGAGCAGTTGCGTGCACACGGGCACGAGGCGGTCGAGGAAGTAGGCGTGCAGCGTCTCGAAGCCGGCGTCGTCGGACTGCAGCACGGCGGCGAGGCCGTGCTTGGTGACCAGGAAGTCGACGAAGAGGGTGATCCATTGCCCCAGCGCGGCGTGCGGAGTTGCGCTGGTCGCCAGCAGGGCGGGCCCCGCCTCGGCGCAGGCCTCGATCTGATGCCGGTAGACGGCGATGATCAGATCCGCACGGGTCGGGAAGTGACGGTAGATCGTGCCCATCCCGACGCCGGCCTCGGCCGCGATGTCGCGCACGGGCGCATCCACCCCTGACGCGACGAAGACCGCGGCGGCCGCGTCGAGCAGCGTCTCCTCGTTGCGCCGGGCGTCCGCCCGCTTGGACCGCGCCGCGGGTCCTCCGCCGTCGTCGCTGTCGGTCATCGCGCCGCTCCTTCGCCACCAGCTTGCTAAGCGGAACATCGCTCCGTATCGTTAACGGAGCAAGGTTCCGCTTGCTCATGATGCCAGAGCAAGGGCCGAGCGGACGGCGGTGACCGTTCCCCAGATCCGGCTTTTCGCCCTCGACAGGGCCGAAACCCGGATCTCGCACCGATCAAAAGACCTGGTTGAAAGGACGAACGGACCCATGACGCCCACATCCCGGCCCCGTTTCGGGATCATGACCGCCCCCATGCAGGTCGGCTACCCCGACGTCCTGCGCGTCTGGCGCGAGGCGGACGCGATTCCGGAGATCGAGCACGCATGGCTGTTCGATCACCTCATGCCGATCGGGGGCGACCCGAGCGGGCCGATCTACGAAGGCTGGACACTGCTGTCGGCTCTCGCCGCACAGACCCGGCGACTGCGCCTCGGCCTGCTCGTCACCAGCAACCGCTTCCGGCCGCCCGCGATGCTGGCCAAGATCGCCGCGACCGTCGACATCGTCTCCGGCGGACGGCTCGACTTCGGAATCGGCGCAGGCTCCCGGCCCAGCCACCCGCTGGCCCGGCGCGAGTACGACGCACACGGCCTGCCCTTCCACGACTCCGCGCACGCCGTGGGGAGCCTCGCCGAAGCCTGCACCGTGATCCGGCGGTTGTGGACCGAGGAGGAGCCGTTCGACTTCCACGGCACCCACGTCCAGCTCACCGGAGCGTTCGGCAACCCTAAACCCGTCCAGCGTCCCCACCCGCCGATCCTCATCGGCGGCCGCTCCGCCCCGACGCTGCGGGTGGCCGCCGAGCACGCCGACCTGTGGAACATCCCCGGCGGCGACATCGACGACGTCATCGCTCGCAGCGCGCTGCTGGAGCGCTACTGCACCGAGATCGGCCGGGACCCCGCCTCGATCACGCGCTCGATCCACCTCCCCGTCTCCTACGACCGGCCCGGTGCCACCCGGGACGCGATCGGTGAAGCGATCGACGCCGGCTTCCGGCACCTCGTCCTCGGACTGCCTGCGCCCTACCCCGCCGACGTCGCACGGTGGGTCGCCGACGAGCTCATCAGCACGTCGGCCTGACCGCCGGGCATCCGCCGTACGGTGTTCCCAGTGCCCACGTCACGAGGCGGCGACCCGGCCCGTCCATGACGCACAACGACCCAGGAGCATGCATGAGCGGTTCAGAGCGTCCGGTGCCCACCGTCTCGGCGCGGTTGCGCCGCGACCTCGAGCACGTCGCCGGGTACGGCGCCACCGCGAGCGGCGGCGTCAGCCGCACGAGCTTCTCCGCGGCTGACCAGCAGGTCCGGGAGTGGCTGGCGGACGAGTGCAAGAAGGCCGGGCTGGCGCTGCGCACCGACGGCATCGGCAACGTCTTCATCCGGCTGGAGGCTCCTGACGCCCCCGCGGGCACGCCTGCGGTCTGGGCGGGCTCGCACCTGGACAGCGTGCCGGAGGGCGGTCGCTTCGACGGTGCGCTCGGGTCACTGGCCGCGCTGGAGGCGGTGCGCAGGCTGGCCGAGGAGCACGTTCCCCTGCGGCGGCCGGTCGAGGTGGTGGTCTTCGCCGACGAGGAAGGCAACTACCACCACCTCCTCGGCTCCACGGCCGTCGCGCGCGGCTTCGCGCCGGACGAGCTCGCGGCGCTGCGGGGGCGTGACGGGGACCTGCTCGTCGACGCTCTGCAGGCCATGGGCTGGGACGTCGGCGCGGCCACCCGGACGGCGGTGAGCCCCGGGGACGTCCACGCCTACGTCGAACTGCACATCGAGCAGGGCTCCGTACTCGAGTCGGCCGGGGCCACGATCGGAGTGGTCACGGCGATCGTCGGGATGGGAGGCGGGCACATGGAGTTCCGTGGCCGCCAGGACCATGCCGGCACCACACCGATGCCGCTGCGGCGGGACGCGTTGCGGGGTGCCGCCGAGCTTCTCGTGCACCTGCCGGACGTGGCCCGGTCGGTGAGCGAGACGGCCGTCGCCACCTGCGGGATCCTGCACGTGGAGCCCGGGGGAGCGAACGTCGTGCCCGGGCTGGCCCGGTTGCAGCTGGACTTCCGCGACCTGGACCGCGAGCGGATGCTCGAGCTCGAGGCCGCGATCGTGGCGGTGGCGCGCGACGTCGCGGACCGCCACGGCCTCGAGGTCGGCTACAGCCGCGAGAGCATCACCGACCCGGTGCCGCTGAACGCGCGCATGCAGGAGCTCGTGGCCGCGGTGGCCGCCGGGCAGGGCCTGCAGACCCTGCCCCTGCCCTCCGGCGCCGGGCACGACGCACAGAACATGGCCAAGCTCGCGCCCACGGGCATGATCTTCGTGCCCAGCGTCGACGGGCGGAGCCACTCGCCGGCCGAGCTGACCACATGGGAGGACATCGAGGCGGGGGCGAACGTGCTCCTCGCGATGGTCCACGCCCTCGCCACCGAGTGACCGTGACAGGCGCCGTCAGCTGAGCAGCCCCAGTCCCCAGGCGGTGGATGTCAGTACGGCGAAGACCGTGAGACCGAGCAGGATGGTCAGCCAGAGCCGTCGGAGTGTTCCTGGCATCGTTGTCCTCCCTTGCTGTGGTCGAAGGTCTGGTGCGGTGGCTGCGCCGCACTAGGTCAGGGACGCCGGTCCCTGGGTGATCATCTGGTAGGTCAGGAACAGTGAGAAGGCGATGTAGAACATGGCGATCAGGACCATGATCGGGAGCCGCCAGCCCTTGAGCTTGGCGAACTCCGGCAGCGCCCGGCGGTTGAGAATGATGATCAGCACGGAGTAGATCGCCATGACGAACCCGCCGCCTGCTGCGGCGATGACCAGGAGCAGCACCGGCTCGATACCGGTCCAGATGATTCCCGAACCGGCGATGATCATCAGCCACACCACGGTGATGTAGATCTTGCTCTCGCTCCAGAAGTTGCTCTCCTTCAGGAACGTCACCTTGAGCGAGTCGCCGGCGAGCCGGCTCACGTAGTCGATCACCCCGATGTTGGTGGAGAAGAGCATCAGGAAGCCGGCGACGTAGAAGGCCGTGGTGAACCACGGCCCGATGATCTCGCCCAGCGCGCGCCCTTCCTCCTGGAGGAACCCCAGCCCTCCCTCGAGGTCCGTGTTCGTGCCGATCGTCGAGACGACCAGCACGGAGAGGGCGACCAGCAGCAACGCGCCGATGAACCAGAACGTGATGAGCTGTTCCCAGTTGGCGATGCGCCACCACTGCTGCCAGCGGCGTTCGTTCTCCTTGGTCGTGGGCACCATGTACCCGAGCGACGGGGCCGCCACCTCCTGGCCGGTGACCGGGGAGACGATGTTGGGGATGTTGATCCCCATCCCCATTCCCTTGTCCCGCAGGTAGTTGCTCTGGACCAGGTTGTTCGCCCCACCCGCGCCCGCGAAGACGATCGCGCCGAACAGTGATGCCGCTCCCAGTTGGGCGACGACACCGGACAGGTTGCCGGTGACCTCGGGGATGTTCGTGACGACCTGAGCCCAGGCTCCCGCATTGGTCGCGACAACTATCGCCGTGAGGACGAAGAGGAGGACGAGGGCGACCATGATGCCCTCGACCTTCTCGAGGGTCTGGTAGATGACCGGCGAGACGGTCACGGCAAGCCCGATGGAGACCAGGAATATGGTGGCGATCAACGGAACTGCCGACTCGCTGAGGGCGAAGATGAATGTGAACACCGTGGCCCCGCTGGAGGCCCAGCCGGGCCAGGCGTTGGGCAGAATGGCGCCGAGTACGAAGACGATGCCCCAGGGTAACCACAATCGCGAGAATCCGGTGACGGCCGTTTCGCCCGTGATCAGGGTGTAGCGCCCGATCTCCATGTTGAGGAAGTACTGCATCGTGATGCCCACCAGTGCGAGCCAGACAATGCCCAACCCCACCTGGGTGGTGATGTAGGGCCACAGCACCAGTTCGCCGGACCCGAGTGCCGTCGCGGTGAGGATGATGCTGGCCCCCAGGTATTTCCGCAGTCCCTGGGGCTCGGGCAGGTCGCGGTAGCCGACCGCTGGGAGGTACTTGCTGGGAAGCTCGGTGGCAAGTTGGGGTGTGCGTGCCTCGACGGACTCGGCCATGGGGCAACTCCTCTGTGCGCTCTGACCCGAGCGACGCCGGTTGACCGCGGCGCTGTCCCGGGAGATGGGCGACAACCAGCGATCCATGTTCGTCCGGGATCGCTCACGTATCGAGTTCATTCTGTCCGGAACGGCCACTCAGCCGACGGGGTCAAATGCTGCACCCGGCCCGCCGGGCACCACGCGCACGAATCGCTTTTCGAGCACGCGGTAGCCGTGAGGACGCCTCGATGCGCTACCCGACAACCTTGCGCGAAGTGTAGTGATGAGGTCCGCTCTGCTCAAGGCCTGGATGTTCTCGCGAGGAATGCAGGGTTCAGGAGCCGGAGATTTCCGCCGCCGGGCGACTCCGTCGGAACTGAATCTCCCCCCGCGGTCTCGCCGCGGTCTCCCGCGTCGGTGGCCCTCGACGCGGCCCGCGGGCGCTCCCGGCAGGTCGGGGACGAGGAGCCGGAGGGTGCACCGTCTACATTCATCCACCATGTCGGTGGACGACGGTTCCGGCTCGTCGAGGTACACCCCGCTGCTGGTGCTGGGGAAGATCACGGAGATCCTCGACGCGTTCTCCCTCGCGCGTCCCGCGCTGACCTTGGGCGAGATCCAGCAGGCCACCGGCCTGCCGACGTCGACGGTCCAGCGGCTGGTCCGCAACATGGTGGCGCAGGGGTTCCTGGACCGGGTCGGTGACCGGATCCGGATCGGTGTGCGCATGGCCTACTGGGCGGCTCCCGCCGTCAAGGGCGTGGACGTGTTGACGATCGTCAACCCGGTGCTGCGCGAGATCCGGGACGCGACGGGCGAGACGGGCTGCTTCTTTCGCGAGGAGCAGGGGTTTCGGGTGTGCGTGGCCGTCGCCGAGACCAGGCACGCCCTGCGGCGCGACATGTACGTCGGCAAGATCCTCCCGCTGCACGCCGGGTCGGCGGGTCGGGTGCTGCTCGCGTGGAACGCCGAGCTCGCCGAGAAGGTGCTCGCCCGGCCCCTGGAACCGATCACCGGCACCACCGTCACGAGCTCGGAACGCCTGCGCGAGCTGATCCGGCGGACCCGGAGCGACGGGTTCGCGATCACCATCGCCGAACGCGAGGACGGCTCGTCAGGACTGTCCGCGCCGGTGTTCGACTCGGCCACCGAGCTCGTCGGAGCACTGTCGATCAGCGGGCCGACGATCCGCATGCCGCTGTCCGTCTGCGAGGAGTGGGTGGACCTGCTGGTCGGCTCCGCCGAGAAGCTCACCCGGACGCTGGGCGGCCGCTACCCGAGCTAGGACCCCTCCGGACGGCGGTGATCGTTCCGAGATCCGGTTCCTCGCCCTAGGAAGGGCGGAAGCGTGGATCTCGGGTCGATCAAGGGGCCCGCACTGGCGACTCGCGCACGGAATAGGGGCGACTCGCGCGCGGAAACCGGGCGACTCGCGGGAGCCCGGGGGCTCGCCCACGGGGGTTCGCGCACGGTTGGCGCGGCGGCGTGGCGCGGCGCCCGCATGATCGCTGCGAGATCCGCGTCTACGCCCTCCGGAGGGCCGAAGGGTGGATCTCGCGGCGATCACGAGCACCGCGCGGGCGACTCAGCCGCCGAAACCGGGCGACTCGCGCACGGGAAACGGGCGACTCGCGGGGGTCCCTGGTGTCGCGACCTGCTCGTTCGCCGGGCGGCGGCCACCGGCTTGACGCAATCCCTCGGTTGCAATACTGTCGCAACCAGACAGTTGCTACTTGATGGAGGTTGACATGGGATTCCCCGATCGCATCGAGCGGGTCGTCGAGATCGCCCACCCGCCGGCCAAGGTGTGGGCGGCTCTCACCACGGCCGAAGGGCTGGGCACCTGGTTCGGCAACGACGCGTCGATCGACCTGCGCCCCGGCGGATCGGCCCGGATGACGTGGAGCGACGGCCCCGCCGCCGACATGCGGATCGAACGGGTGGAGGAGCCGACGGTGTTCGGCTTCACCTGGCACATCTACGGCCTGCCCGAGGGCGATCCGCGCCGCACGTACGTCGAGTTCTCGCTCGAACCGGTCGGTGCGGGCACGCGCCTGACCGTGGTCGAGTCCGGATTCGCGCAGTTGCCGGATGACGCCTTCACCACCGCGTACGAGGGCAACACCAAGGGTTGGGCGAGCGAGCTCGGTGAGCTGGTCGACTACCTCGATGTCGCCTGACATCGAGGCGATCGCCGAACAGGTCTTCGTCGCGCTGGCTGATCCCAGCAGGCGCGCCATCCTGGCCGCACTCGCGTCGGGCGGTCCGGCCACGGCCACGGACCTGGCGGATCGCCTGCCGATCACTCGGCAGGCGATCGCCAAGCATCTGGCCCTGCTGGCCGAGGCCGGGCTCGTGACGCCCGAGCCGGGGGAGCGGCGCCGGGTGCGCTACCGGCTCCGCTCCGCCCCGATGCAGGTGGCGCAGCAGTTCCTCGCCGCGCTGGCCAGCGACTGGGACGGCCGCCTCGACGCGTTGAAGGACCACCTCGGCCGGTGAGCCTGCGCCGCACGACCGCAGCGTTTCACGCAACCCGAACCGAACTGACCGAACTGGAAGGTGGACATCATGATGAAGACACCCCCGGTCGTCTCACCGAGCGAGTGGGACGCCGCACGCCGGCAGTTGCTCGTGAAGGAGAAGGAGCTGACCCGCGCCCGTGATGCGCTGGCCGCGGATCGCCGGCGCATGCCGTGGCTGGAGGTCGAGAAGGAGTACGGGTTCGACGGACCCGAGGGACGGGCGAGCTTGCTCGACCTGTTCGAGGGCCGTCGTCAGCTGATCGTCTACCGGGCCTTCTTCGAGCCGGGTGTGTCCGGCTGGCCCGACCATGCGTGTCCCGGCTGCTCACTGGTGGCCGACCAGGTCGCCCACGTCGCCCATCTGAACGCCCGTGACACCACTCTCGCCTTCGCCTCGCGGGCTTCGCAGCCGGACATCGAGCGGGTGAAGGCGCGGATGGGCTGGACGATGCCCTGGTACACCCTGACCGACGGCTTCGACGCCGACTTCGGCGTGGACGAGTGGCACGGCACCAACGCGTTCATCCGCGACGGCGACCGGGTGTTCCGCACCTACTTCATCGACAACCGCGGTGACGAGGCGATGGGGAGCACCTGGAGCTACCTCGACATCACCGCGCTCGGGCGGCAGGAGGAATGGGAGGACTCGCCCGAGGGCTATCCCCAGACCCCGCCGTACGAGTGGTGGAACTGGCACGACGCGTACGGCGCCGCGACGCAGGGGTAACTGGCCGGGCACGCCAGGCGCGCGGGCGGCCGGCCACAGCACTCTGCTACCGGCGTGGCCCGGCCACCCACTCGAACGCCGAGGCCGACGACCGCACACCCTGCGCGGCCTTCGACCGGTTGGGCTCCCCGAGCTCGGCGAGCAGGTCCTCGGAGAGCTCGACCATCCCGGCGAGGCCCGCCGGGGTGAGCCACGACGGCCTGGTCGCGAACACGATGTCCTCGGTCGAGGTGTTGCCGCTCGCGCCCGGGGCGAACGGGCAGCCGCCCAGGCCGCCGAGTGCGCCGTCGACCACGGCTGCTCCCGCGCCGACCGCGGCCAGCGTGTTGGCCACCCCCAGGCCCCAGGTGTCGTGACCGTGGAAGACGATCCGGCGGCCCGGAGTCTCCTCGCGCACCCGGGAGATCAGGCTCGTCACCTGGGCGGGCACGGCCTGGCCGAGCGTGTCGCAGACCACGATGTCCTCGGCGCCCTCCGCTCGGGCGTCCCGCGCGATGTCGAGCACCCGCTCCTCGGGCACCGGCCCGTCGAACGGGCACGTGAACGACGTCGCGATGCAGAGCTGGATCCGGCCGCCTGCGGCGCGCGCCGTCTCGACGGCCGCGGGCATGGCCGCCTGGCTCGCCTCCGTGCTGCGGCCGATGTTGGCCTGGTTGTGCGCGTCGGACGCCGAGAAGCAGTACTGGACGTTGAGCGCGCCCGCGGCCACGGCCCGTTCGACGTGCCGGGGCGTGGCGACCCACACCCAGCACCTGGCGAGCTCCTCCGGCGTCAGCGCCTCGACCACCTCGAGCGTGTTCGCCATCGGCGGCACCAGGTCCGGGCGGGCCATCGAGCCGATCTCCAGGCTGGGGACGCCGAGCCGGAGCAGCCCGCGGACGATCTGCACCTTGCGTTCCGTCGACAGCAGCTTGCCGGTGAGCTGCAGGCCGTCGCGCAGGGTCACGTCCCGCAGGATCACGTCCGTCACGACTGCTCCTCTCCCGCGATGATCGCGGCGATCTCGTCGTCGGTCATGCCGAGCACACCGGCGAGCACCTCCTCGGTGTGCTCGCCGAGGTCCGGTCCCACGGTCCGGACCGGCAGCGAGACGTCGCCGATCACGGGAACGATCCCCGGGAAGCCGACCTGGCGTGGTTCGTCCTCGCCGGTGTCCACCGGCAGGTACTGGATCATGTTGCGGGCCCGGTACTGCGCGTCGTCACAGATGTCGGCCGCCGTGTAGCTCGGGCCTGCCGGCACCCCCGCCCGGTCGAGCTGCTCGAGCACCTCGCCTCGCGGCCGGGTGCCCGTCCAGGCACCGATCGCCGCGTCGAGCTCGTCGCGGCGCGCCCAGCGCCCGGCGTTGTTGTTCAGGGCCGGGTCGTCGGCGAGGTCGGGGCGCCCGATCGTCGCCATCAGCCGCTGGTAGATGGCGTCGCCGTTGCCCGCGATGATGGCGCTGGTGCCGTCGCCGCACAGGTAGGCGTTGGACGGGGCGATGCCCTCCATCCGGCCACCGACCCTGGTCCGGTTCACGCCGTAGGCCAGGTGGTCGGGCACCAGCGACTCCATCATGGACAGGATCGCCTCGTTGAGTGCCACATCCATCACGCGTTCGGTCAGCGGAGCCCGGCCGTCCACCCGCCCTGACCGGCCCGACTCGCGCCGGAACAGCGCCATCACCGCGCCGAACGCCGCGTACAGCCCGGCGATCGAGTCGCCGATCGAGACGCCGACACGCACCGGCGCGCGGTCGGGTTCCCCCACGAGCTCGCGCAGGCCCCCCATGGCCTCGGCAACCGCGGCGAAGCCGGGGCGGTCCGCCAGCGGACCCGTCTGGCCGAACGCCGAGATGCGGGCGATGACGAGGTCGGGGTTCGCGGCGTTCAGCTCGTCGGGTCCCAGCCCCCACTTCTCCAGGGTGCCGGGGCGGAAGTTCTCCAGCAGGACGTCGCAGTGCCGCACCAGATCGAGGACAACGTCACGGCCTGCCGCCGACTTCAGATCCAGCGCGACGGACTTCTTGTTGCGGTTGATCGTGCGGTACAGCATCGAGGTCGTTCCGGCGTACAGGCGCCAGTTGCGTAGCTCGTCACCCGTCCTCGGCCGCTCGACCTTGATCACCTCGGCGCCGAAGTCGGCGAGCAGCCTGCCCGCCGTCGGGGCCGCGATGTAGTTGCCGAGTTCGAGCACGCGGACCCCGTCCAGGGGCCGGATCGGGCGATCGTTCACGTGAACTCCTAGACGATGGGTGCCATCGACTGCGGGGATCTGTCGTCAGGTCCACCATATGAACACATATCCACGATGTGGGCAACGTGGGCCCTTGTCCACGAGGGTATGGCTGCTCACTCCGCCGACAACCCACAGGTCGCGTCCGGATGAAGTCGGCAATCGGGGCGGGAACGACCACAGCGGGTCAGTCATGACCATCCAGACCACCTACAACACCGTCGAGATCCACGGCCGGACCGTGTTCTACCGGGAGGCAGGGTCTCTACCCGAACGCCACGTCCGTGCGGGCGCGCGCCGTGCCGCGGAAACTGCCGGGCGCCTGCCCGCGGTCCCGCCGGAAGGCGCGGCCGAACGCGTACACCGAGGTGTAGCCGACCGAGCGGGCGACGGACTCCAGGGTGGCGCCGGTGTCCCTGAGCCGGACCGCGGCGAGATCCATCCTCAAGCGCGTCAGGTAGCGACCAGGAGTCTCGCCGGCGACCGTGCGGAACCGGCGGGCGAGCGTGGTTCGCGACACCGCCAGCTCGGCCGCGAGCAGCTCCGTCGTCCAGGCTCTGGCCGGATCCTGGTGGAGTTTCGCTATCGCGACGCTCACCAGTGGATCGCTCAGCACGCCGAGCCAGGACCCGCGCGCCTCGGCCGGGTTCTGCGCCAGCCACACCCGCAGCAACTGCACGAGCAGGATGTCGACCAGCCGGCTGAGCACCACCGCCGTCGCGAGCTGGGGATGCGCCAGTTCCCGGGCCAGCAGGCGGACGGTGTCGTCCAGGCAGCTGCCACCGTTGTCCGCCCGGATGTGCACCAACTCGGGCAGTGAGGTGAGAACCTGGATGGACACCGCGGGGTCGTACTCGTAGGAGGCGCCCAGGACATGGGTCCGGATCTCGCCCGAGCCGAAGCGCAGCACGCTCCCCTCGGCCCGGGCTCGTTCGGCGATCCCGTGGTCGCAGGACGCGACCACGGCGTCCGGATCGCTGCTCAGGGTGTGTTCGGACCCGGTCGGCAGCAGCACGACGTCACCCGGCATCAGCTGCTCGGGCGGTCGGCCGGGCAGCCCGAGCCAGGCCGTGCCCGCCGTGACGGCGTAGAACGCAGCTCCGCTGATGCCGCTCCAGGAGATCCCCCAGGCCTCGGCGGCTTCGATCCGCGCGCCGAGTACACCGCGGACTCCGGCCACGGTGAGCACGTCGGCCAGCAGGTCCATGCGACCGAGAGTACCGGGGATGATCGCCGCGTGGCACGATCGGATATCTTTCAGCTATTTTCAGGCATCGATCGGCTCAACCGAAGCCCGTACGACGGCACCGTGACGGACACAATCGACTTCGACGGGATGAACCGCAAGGTCATCGCAGAGTTCCGCGCCAACGGCGGCAAGGCCGGCGGCGTCTTCGAGGGCAGGCCGCTGATCCTGGTGCACAACATCGGCGCCAGGTCCGGCGTCGAGCGGATCACGCCGCTGGTCTACTTCGGCGAGGGCGACCGGATCTTCATCTTCGCCAGCAAAGCCGGCGTCGACCAGAACCCTGCCTGGTATCACAATCTGGTGGCCAACCCGGATACCACGGTCGAACTCGGCACCGAGACCTTCGCGGTGTCCGCGCGGGTGCTCTCCGGTGCGGAGCGCGACGAGTTCTACGCCAAGCAGTCCGCCGTGCAGCCGCAGTTCGCCGACTACCAGCGCAAGACCAGCCGGATCATCCCGGTCATCGAACTGGTGCGCGTCTAGGGGGTGTCCCGTGGATCTTGCTCTCGCGATTGAAGATCCGCGGGACACCCCCTAGCTGGGCGCCCGGCCCTTGGCCACGGTGAGCAGGACCGCAGAGTCCGTGAGGGCGTCGAGCGAGTGCCGGGCGGGAGGGACGATGAGGAGATCCCCGGGGGAGCCTTCCCAGCCTTCGTCGCCTGCGCTGAGGCGTACCCGGCCGTGCAGGACGTGCACGGTGGCCTCGCCCGGGCTCTCGTGCTCGTCGAGGCCGTTGCCCGCCGCCAGCGCGATCAACGTCTGTCGCAGCACGTGTTCGTGGCCGCCGAACACGGTCTGTGCGCTGCGCCCACTGGAGGATTGCCGGGCCAGTTCCAACTGTTGGCGGGCGAGCGCGGTCAACGATGACTTCTCTGCCATGAGAGGACCTTCCGGCGCGTCGGGCGGATGCATGTCCTGCTCGTACCCCGCCTGAGCAGACGGCAAAAGGCTGTTTCGATAGTTGTACGCAAAAGTGTCCCGCCCGGCGATTGCCTCGAGACATACACGCGGAAGAGATTCCTGGGACCACGCGCAAGATTGGTTCCTGTTCTGCGGACATTCGTCCGGCGGGGCCGGGGCGAGCTGCGCGCCTCCGGCGAGGCCGGCCGAGCCCGCGCCCCGACGTCCGCGGCCGGCCATCGCCCACGAGCTGAGCACGGCCCCGCCGGCGGCCGGCCGGGCCGTGACCTATGCACACAGAGTCGCATGACTGAAGCGGGCGGGCCCTCGCCTACCTAGCGTCGCCTCGGCGTCGCGCCGTGAGCCGGATTCTGCGGACCGCGACGCACGAGGGGTGTCCGGGTAGGTGCGTAGTGCCGTGGGGACGGCAGACAGGAGGGTCCGAAGTGCTCAGCAGGAGAGAGTTTTCGCGGGTTCTGGCCGCATCGGTGGCGTCGGCTTCGGCATTGTCGCTCCCAGGTTGTTCGGCGGCGGCTCCAGCGGCGTCGGCGGCCCCCCGGATGAACACATCTTTCGCTTCCCTCAAGCAGGTCGACGCCGGGGTGTTGAACGTGGGGTACGCGGAAGCGGGTCCGGCCGACGGCCCCGCAGTCGTTCTTCTGCACGGCTGGCCCTACGACATCCACAGCTACGTCGATGTCGCCCCGGTACTGGCATCAGCCGGATATCGGGTGATCGTCCCCTATCTGCGTGGCTACGGGTCGACGTCCTTTCTTTCGCGTGAGACGTTCCGCAACGGGCAGCAGGCCGCAGTCGCCGTCGACATCATCTCTCTCATGGACGCCCTCAAGATCGACCGGGCGATCCTCGGCGGTTTCGACTGGGGATCGCGGACGGCCTGCGTGATGGCGGCGCTCTGGCCGGAGCGGTGCAAGGCGCTCGTGGCCGTGAGCGGGTATCTGATCACCAGCCTGAAAGCGAACCTGCAGCCACTGTCACCGGCGGCCGAGTGGGGATGGTGGTACCAGTACTACTTCTCCACGGAGCGCGGCGTGCGGGGCTACGACGAGAATCGACATGACTTCACCAAGCTCATCTGGAAGAACGCCTCGCCGAAATGGAACTTCGACGATGCCACGTTCGAGCGTACTGCCGCGTCCTTCGGCAACCCGGATCACGTCGCCATCGTCATTCACAACTACCGCTGGCGGCTGAGTCTGGCCCCGGGTGACCCGCAGTTCGACGCATTCGAGCGGACGCTCGCCGAGGCGCCGGTCATCACCGTGCCCACGATCACCGTCGCGAGTGATTTCGACGGTGCGAACGCGGACGGCGCCGCGTACCGCAAGCAGTTCTCGGGCACGTATTCGCACCGGTTCCTCAAGGATATCGGTCACAATGTGCCCCAAGAGGCCCCGCAGGAGTTCGCGCAGGCCGTCATCGACGTCGATCGTTCCTGACTGGTGGCTGGGCGGACCCGGGCTACGCGTGCCACCGTTCCGGGCCGCCGAAGCCGTGCTCGTCGTTCCAGGCGACGGCATCGACGGCGGTGGCGGTCTGCCCGGTCACGCCGCGCTGGCCCGCGAGATGCAGCGCCGCCGGGACGACGTGTTCGGGGCGCAGGTAGGGCGGGTTCACGAACCCGGTGGCGGCGCGCGCGGCGGCCATCTCCGCTGAGCCGGTGGTCATCGTCGGGCCGGGGATCAGGACGTTCGTGGCGATGTCGTGGTCGCGCAGTTCCGCGGCGAGGGAGAGGATCATGCTGGTCAGTGCGGCCTTCGACGCCTCGTAGGGCTGGTTGAGCCCCGCGGAGCGCTCGGCCCGCCACACTCCCGGCTCCACCACCCGGGTCATCGGGCCGATCGTGCCGACGGCGATGATGCTCCCGCCGCCCGCCCCGGCCAGCACCGGGACGAACCGGCGGATGACGGTGAGGGTGCCGATGACGTTGACCTCGAACATCGCCCGCCAGTCCGCGTCGCTCGCATCCACCACTGTGGACAGTCCGGTCGGTTCGAACAGGCTCCGCTGGCGCAGCGCCGCGTTGCAGACGACGACGTCGACGCGGCCGAACCGGTCGAGGGCGGCGTCCCGGGCAGCCGTGACGCTGTCGCCGTCGGTGATGTCGGCCGAGACGGCGAGGACGCGGTGGGGGTCGGGCCCCTCGAACGGCTCCGCGCCCACCGGGTAGCGATCCACGGCGACGACGGCGGCCCCCTCGCGCAGGAACCCGTTCGTCACGGCTCGTCCGATGCCACGGGCAGCCCCGGTGACGACCACGACGGGGTGGGGGAGCTCGGTCAACACCCCTCCTCTGCGCACATGTTCCCGGCCGGCGGGGCGCCGACGGCCCCGTCTCCGCCGGGGCCACCGCTCCCCCTAGGGTCCGCCGGGTGCGGTTACCGGGCGCCACTCTCGTCCTGCTGGCAGTTGCGCTCACTGCAGGGTGCGCCGGAGAGCCGTCGATCGACGAGCTCGGTGCCGGGTCCGGCGGCGTGAACGGCTCGGGGCGCACCACTGCCGTTCTGGAGAGGCTCGGGCCGCCGCCCGGCCCACCGCAGCCCGTCCCCGTCGAGATCCCTGCCGGCGCGCTGGCCTTCTTCCAGGCCCAGCAGACGTCGTGCTCGCAGTACGCCGGCCTGGCCGGGCGCGGCGACGCCACCTACCCGGAGGTCGAGGCCGAGCGGTTCGACCGGGCCGTCCTCGTTCGTGAGCTCGATCGCGACACGGCCCTCATCGAGGACGGCCGCGGGACCCGGCTGGTCGTCGACATGTGGAACACATCGGGAGTCGTGCTCCCGGCTTCCGGTCGGCCCGATGACGTGATGCCGGCGCCCTATCGGCTCGGCTGTTCGCCTGACGACTTCATCGGTACGTCCGGTTGACCCGGTGCACCGGGCGCCGCAAGCGGGTGTTGTCGTCGTGCCGGCGACTTGTGACACAGGGGTGGTCACCCAAGCAGTCCTGGCAGGTAGGTGGCGATCTCCGGCACCGCGATCAGGATGCCGAGCAACGCTCCCTCGATGACGATGTACGGCGCGATCCCGCGGAAGATGTCGCCGAGATCGAGCTCCGGTACCACCGACTTCATCGTGTAGAGGTTGAGCCCGACCGGCGGGGTGATCACCGCGATCTCCAGGTTGACCACCAGCAGCACGCCGAACCAGAGCGGGTCGAAGCCCAGCTCGGTGATCGCCGGTACCAGGATGGGGGTGACGACCAGCAGCAGTGACGCCGCGTCGACGAGGCATCCGAGCACGATCAGGATCAGCATGATCCCGATCATGATCACCGTGGGTGGGACGTCCAGCCCGACGACGAAGCCCGTCACCGCGTCCGGGACTCGTGCCACCACGAGCATCTGGGTGAACACGAACGCCGACCCGACGATTGCCAGCACCGCCGCGGTCACCTGCGCCGTGGAGACGAAGATCTTCTTGAGGTTGGTCCAGCCGAGCTTGTGGTAGATCGCGCCGGTGACGCCGAACGCGGCCAGCGCTCCGACGGCTGCCGCTTCGGTCGGGGTGGCGATCCCGGTGTAGATCGAGCCGAGCACCAGCGCGATCAGCACGAGCGCCGGCGAGATCCTGCCGAGGGCGGCAAAGCGGTCGCCCCAGGTGAACCGCTCCTCGTCGACCGGAGCGTTGGCCGGCGCCACCTTCGCCCGCAGCACGACGTAGCCGATCATCATGGCGGAGAGCAGCAGTCCCGGCAGGAGGCCGCCGGCGAACAGCGCAGCCACGCTCTCGCCGGTCACCGACGAGTAGAGGATGAACATCAGGCTCGGCGGGATGAGCATGGCCAGCGCCCCGGACGCGGCTACCGCCCCGCTGGCGAACGCCGGCTTGTAACCGCGCTCCAGCATCTCGGGCACCGCCATCCGCCCGATCACCGCGACGGAGGAGATCGAGACACCGGACATGGCACCGAACAGCGTGGACGAGCCGATCGCCGACGCGCCCAGGCCACCGGGCACGCGGTTGAACCACCGGTGCGCGGCGGCGAACAGGTCGCGGCCGAGCCCGCTGACCGCCAGCACCTCGCCGAGCAGGATGTAGAGCGGCGCCGCGACCAGCGCGTACTCCTGCAGTTGCGCCACCAGCGCGAGCGGGACGAGCGCCACGCCGGTGAGGCCGCCGAGGCCGAGCAGGCCCACGATGCCGGCCACCGCCAGCGCCACGAAGATCGGCGTGCGCAGCCCGATGAGCACGAGCAGCAGCACGACGGCCAACGTGACGATCGCTCCGTCGGCCATCACGGCGTCGCCCCCGGCGCCCCCGTCAACGGTGAAGCGCCCTGCTGCTCCGCCCGCGCGTCCACGTCGCCGGGCACGGCGGCCGGGACGTCATCGGTCGGGCGCGGCGGGAACAACAGTGCGGCGAGCACCAGGAACACCCCGGTCACGAACAGCACGGCGTCCGGTACCCAGAGCGGGATGTTGAACGTGCCTGCGCCGGTGAGGCCGCCGGCGTACGCCACGACCATCGCGCGGAAGGCGGTGACCGCAAGTACCACCCCGAGGAAACAGGTCGCGATCGTGGTCACGACGTCGGCGACCCGACGTGCTGCCGGTGGCAGCGCGCGGTGCACGAGATCCATCGAGATGTGGTGACCGGTGGCCCAGAGGTGCGGCACGGCCAGCATCGTGGCGACGAGGACCCCGACGGAGTTGAGGGGGTAGGCCCAGTCGGTCGGGGCGGCGAACAGGAAGCGGGCGAGCACGTCATAGGTGATCGTCAGCATCATGACGCCGACGACGGCCATCGCGACGACGGCCATCGCCCGCGTGCAGGCGAGCACCGCCCGCCTTGCCCTGGTCAGCACGGGAATCAGCTCCTCAGGCGTTCTCGATCGACTGCAGGGCTCTTGCGGCGACGGCGGGATCGTCCAGCAGGTCGTGCCAGCGGCCGTACACGGGCGCGACGGCCTCGCGGAACGCGGCCAGCTCTGCGCCGTCGGGCTCGACGACCCGGACCCCGCCCTCGGTCACGGCGGGCAGGTAGTCCCGCTCGTGCACACCGGCCATGACCTCGGTGCCGTCGCGGTAGAGCGCGCGCCCCGCCGCGTCGAGGGCGGCCCGCCGATCCGGCGGCTGGCCGTCGTACCAGTCGGCCCGGCAGTAGGCGTCCACCGTGTAGGCGCCGAAGTGCGCCCGCGTGGCATAGCGGATGATCTCCTGCAGGTCGCGGGACACCACGGTGCCGATGTAGCTCATGAGGCCGTCGATCGTGCCCCGCTCCAGTGCCTCGAAGACCTCCGACGAGCCCATGAACACGGGTGCTGCGCCGAGCGCCTTCACGGTCTCACCCTCGATCTCGCCCGCCACCCTGATCCGCAGCCCGCGGGCGTCCTCGGGCCTCAGGATCGGCCTGTCGACCGTCCACAGGTACTCGAACGTGCACGGCATGCCGCCGAGCAGTCGCACGCCCTGCCGCGCGAGCTGCGCGTTCACCAGCGCGAACAAGGGGCCGTCCGGGTCGATGGCGCGCCGCTGTTTCGCGAAGTCCTCGGCACCGAACGGGAGCTCCATCGCCCCGAGGATCGGGTAGCTCGACGACACGTACGAGCTTGTCTGGAACATGACGTCCGCGACCCCGAGCAGCAGGCCGGGCAGCAGCTCCTCGGCGCCGAGGAGGGTGCCCGAGTCGAACATCTCGCAGGTCATCGTTCCGCCGCTCTGCGCGGCGAGGGTGTCCATGAAGGTCTGGATGCCGGGGTAGAGGTCGTCGTAGGACGCCGGGATGTACGTGGCCGTGGTGATGGTGCCGGTGGCCGCCCCCGGCCCCGCGCACCCGGAAAGCGCCAGGCCGGCGAGCCCGGCGTACCCGAGGAACGACCGGCGCCCGATGGGCCGCCCGGTCATCGGAGCACCACCGTCCCGCACGCGGCCCGGCGGGTCATGCGTGCACCGCCCACGGTCCGGCGGGCCCCGGCCGGCGCAGCACGTCCATGGCCACGGAGGCTCCCCTCGTCGATGAAGTGAGGGGACAAGAGGTATCACCCGAACGGATGCGGCGGGAAGCACTACACGCCGACGACCCTCCGTGGGGCGGCCGCGGCCCCTCCCGGGGCCCGGAGGGCCCGCGGGAGCGGTGGGCGCGCTCAGGCTGGGGCGGGTTCGGGGGCGACGGTCCAGACGCGGCCGGTGTCGGCGCCGCCCAGGTGCGCCACCAGGCAGCGGGCCGTGTGTTCCGGCGTGATCAGGACACCGTCGGCGTGCATCCGGACGAACCGCTCGTGCAGGCCCTCGCCGATCTGCTCGGGATCCTGGCCCCGGATCCAGTCCTGCAGGGGGGTCTCGACGGCTCCCGGGCGGTAGACGTTCACGGTGACGCCGGAGTCGGCGAGCTCGGCCGCGAGGTTGAGCGTGTGGGCTTCGAGCGCCGTCTTCGAGGTGACGTAGGCGTTGCCGCCGATCATCGAGTCCGGCCGCGCGGCGGCGCCGCTGGAGACGTTGACGATGCGGCCGCGGCGCTGCGCCAGCATGCCCGGCAGCACGGCGAGGGTGAGAGTGGTGACCGCGACGAGGTTGACGGTGATCGCCCTCGCCCACTCCTGCGGGTCGACCCCCGCGGTCGGGCCGAGCGGCCACACGACCCCGGCGTTGTTCACGAGGGTGTCGATCGTGCCTGCGGCCTCGCGGGCGCGCTCCACGGCGGCACCGATCTTCTCCGGCTCCGCGAGATCCACCGGGATCTCGACGGGGGTGCCGCCGCGAGCCCGCACCTGTGCGGCGGTCTCGGCGAGCTCGTCGGGGGACCGGGCCAGTAGGGCGACGGTGACGCCGGGGCCGGCGAGCTCGACCGCGACAGCCCTGCCGATCCCGCGCCCGGCGCCCGTCACGACTGCGTTCCTCGGCGCGAACGTGGTGCTCATCGGGGCATCTGCCCGGCCATCGTACGTCCACCGACCTGCTCGCCCATGATCTCACTTCCTGTCTGGATGGTTCACTCCATTCGTACTCGCGAGCTCTGGATTGTCAACTCCGGAACGCGTGCCGGTGGCGATTCTGACGTCCGCAGGACGGGCGACAATGGAGTATGCGCTCCAGAAGGGACTAGGCTCCGACTGTGACACCAGAGTAGGCGGCGCTCTGACCGGCCTCGCCCTCTCCGCCTCGCTCCGCGACCGCTCCGCCGCCCGGCCCTGCTGATCAACGATCCCTGAGAGGTGACCGTGCCCACGATCATTGCCTTCGACGTGAACGAGACCCTGCTCGACCTCCGCGCCCTCGACCCGGAGTTCGAGCGGCTGTTCGGATCGGCGGCGCTGCGCGGCCAGTGGTTCGCGCAGATGCTGCAACTGTCGTTCGTCGGCGGTCTCGTCGACGACTACGTCGACTTCAGCAGCGCGCAGCACGCGGCGATGCTGATGCTCGCCGAACGCCACGGCGTCGCCGTCGGCGAGGACGAGGCCGCGGCGATGGTGCTCAGAATGAGCTCCCTGCCGGCCCACCCCGAGGTCCCGGCGGCCCTTCGAGCGCTGCGGGACACCGGCCTGGTGGCCGTCGCCCTCGTGAACTCCCTCGAGTCGGTGGGAGAGACGCAGTTGACGAACGCGGGTATCCGGGACTTCTTCGACCGCGTGATCTCCGCGGACGCCGTCAAGCGGCTGAAGCCGGCTCGGGAGCCGTACCAGGCCGTCGCCGACGCGTACGGAGTCCCGATCTCCGAAGTCCGGCTGGTCGCGGCGCACTCGTGGGATGTGACGGGTGCACTGGCCGCGGGTTGCCGGGCGGCGTTCGTGGCCCGCCCCGGAATGGTCCTGAGCCCGCTCGGGCGCCGGCCCGACATCGTCGGTCCGGACATCGCCGCTGTGGTCGACCGGATCATCGCGATGGACGCCGGCAGGCAGCGCCCCTGACCACGGTGCACGACCGGCACAGCCGCTGCGCCGAGGAGGGTGTCCGTGACCGCTCGCTGCGGGTCGCCTACCTGCGCGAGGTGGCGGCGCTGGCGGACCGGGCGGCGTCGCTGACGGCCTCCGGGCTGTCGGAGGAGGCGGTCGCGCGGATCCTGCACGCGGAGCGCCGGGCGCTGGCCGAGCGGTACAAGGGCCTGACCTCGCCCGCCCGGCGCGCGCGCCTGTACCGCCGGAACGTCGAGAGGTACGGCGACCCGCACGGGCCCACGGTCGAGTGCCTGCGCGCGGGCGGCCGGTCCTGGGCGGACATCATCGTGTCGTCCTCGCGCGCCGGCGCGCCCCCCGAAGGCTGAGCGGGCGCGGTCCACGGGCGGACCGAGCCCACGTCCTCGTCTCGTAAGACGCGCGCTCCTCGACGCGTGCCACGCTCGTCCTACAGCTGAATGGAGGGCGCACTTCAATGCATGAGTCCACCCCGCCTGCCCGGCGTGCACTGCGGGAACGCGTGGCGGCTGGCGTCGTCGCCGGCCTGGCCGGCGGTGTCGTCGTCGGGGTCGTCATGGCTTTCCAGGGCATGGTCGTGGGGGCGCCCGCGTGGTTCGGCTACGCGATCTACGCCCTGGTCCTGGGGGCGCTGCTCGGCGTGACCACCGGATCCGGGCACTCCCGGTCACCGATTGCCGAGTCGGCGTGTGGCGGGGTGCTGCTGGGTTGCGTCGGGTGGCTGCTCTACTCGCTCACGCTCGTCCCGCTGCTGGCTGGCCAGGCCCTGACCTGGTCGGCTGCCTCGGCGGTGGCGAGCTACCCGCTGCTCGTCGGCGACCTGTTGCAGGGCGGCCTGGCGGGTGCCCTGCTGGCGGTGCTCCTCTCGCTCCGGGCGCAACGGACAGCGGGGGCAGCGGCCCCACCGTCGCAGCCACTGGTCCGGATCGTGATCATCGGTGGTGGCTTCGGGGGCGTCAGCGCGGCCACGACCTTCGAACGGCTCGCCGTGCGCGGCGCCCCGGTCGACGTGACGCTGGTCAGTGACTCCAACTACCTGCTGTTCACCCCGATGCTCGCCGAGGTCGCCTCCGGGGCGCTGGAGGCGCGGCACATCAGCGCGCCGGTGCGGGCCTCGGCGTCCCACACGCGGTTCCGGCACGGGCGGGTCGACCAGGTGGACCCGGTGGCCCGGACCGTGCGCCTGGCGGACGGGGCGGGAACGATCGCCTACGACCACCTGGTGCTGGCCGTCGGTTCGGTGCCGCACACGTTCGGGCTGCCGGGCGTCGACCAGCACGCGTGGACCCTCAAGAACCTGTCCGACGCCACCCGGCTGCGCGACCACGTGATCGGTCTGCTGGAGCGCGCCGAGCAGGAGCGCGATCCCGCCGAGCGGCGACGGCTCCTCACGTTCGTCGTCGCCGGCGCCGGTTTCGCCGGCACCGAGACCATCGCCGAGCTGTACGACCTGGTGTTCGGGGTGATCCGGTTCTACCCCGCGATCGGCGAGCAGGACGCGCGGTTCGTGCTCGTGCACCCCGGCGACCGGATCCTGCCGGAGCTCGGGCCGGACCTCGGGGCGTACGCGCTGGAACGGTTGGAGGCCAGGGGGATCGAGTTCCGCGGCGGTACGCGCGTGGCCGAGGCGACCGCCGACCACGTCCGGCTCGCCGACGGCGACGAGATCCCGACGACGACGTTCGTGTGGACGGCGGGCAACCGTCCCGCGCCGCTCGCCGCCGATCTGTCCGGTACGGGTCGGCAGCTGCCCACCGATGCGCAGCTGCGCGTGCCGGACCTCGACGGGGTGTGGGCGATCGGTGACTGTGCCCGGATACCCGATCCCGGCCGGGACGGCGAGTTCTATCCGCCCACGGCCCAGCACGCCATCCGCGAAGGCAAGGTGGTGGCCGCGAACATCGTGACGAGCATCGCGGGCCGGGAACCCGGTGCCTTCCGCTTCCGCACGATCGGCGTGCTGGTGGCACTGGGGCACCGCACGGCTGCGGGGGAGGTGCGGGGCATCCGGTTCTCCGGGCTCGCTGCCTGGTTCCTGTGGCGCGGTGTCTACCTGGCGAAGCTGCCCGGCGTCGAGAAGCGGATCCGGGTGCTGTTCGACTGGCTGCTCGACCTGGCCTTCCCGCGCGACATCGTGGTCACGACGGACGCGAAGGCCCCCGTCCACGACGACGTCGTGGTGGGGAGCCAACGATGAGCACCGCCACCGTCACCGACGAGATCCCGCATCGGCGGGCGGCGATCGCGGGAGGTCTTGCCGGCGTCGCAGGCGGCGTGGTGTTCGGCGCGGCGATGGCGGTGTTCGGGACGCTGCCGACGATCGCCTCGATCCTGCGCACCGACTCCGCCGTCGTCGGGTTCATCCTGCACATGCTGATCGCGGTGATCATCGGAGCGGTCTTCGGCCTGCTCGTGATCCGGTTCCGCATCCGGGTGCGGGACATGCTGTTCTGGGGCCTGGTGTACGGCGCGGTCTGGTGGTTCCTCGGACCTCAGACGCTGCTGCCGTTGCTGCAGGGCATGCCGGTGGACTGGAGCGCCGCGCATGCCGAGACCCTGCTCCCGAGCCTGGTCGGCCACCTGTTCTACGGGGCGACCGTGGCCGGGGTATTCGTCCTGCTCCAGCGCGGCGTACGGACCGTGCGGCGCGTCCCGTCGGTGGGGTCCGTCGTGCGGGGCGCCGTTGCCGGGACGGCGTGTGCCGCGCTGCTGACCCGGGTTCCGGACTTCCAGAGCGGCTCGTGGGCCTGGCTGCTCACCGGGCTCGTCGCCGGTGTCCTCTATCCGTTGATCTTCACGGGCCGGCCCGAACCCACGGGGCCGGCCCTGGCCCGCGGCACGGTCTACGGGTTCGCGGCCTGGGTCGTGGTCGAGCTGACGCTGCAGCCGCTGGTGCGCGACGGGAGGCTCGGCTGGTCGCGGCCCGACGCCGCGTCCGTGGCGGGGCAGCTGCCCGGGTACCTGCTCCTCGGAGCCGGGACGGCCGTGGTGTTCACCTGGCTGGGGCTGTGGTTGCGCGGCCTGTTCCTCGACGACGTCCGCAAGATCGAGGTCGAGCCGCCCGGTGCGCGGGGACCACGAGCCACGGCGTACGGCGTGCTGGCCGGAGTCGTCGGCGGCCTGCTGTTCACCGTGGTGATGGTCCTCGTGGGCGCGCTGCCCACGGTGGCGAGGATCGTCGGTGGGCGGGGGACCTCGGTCGGGTTGGTCGTCCACCTGGTCATCTCGGCGCTGATCGGCGTCACCTACGCCGTGTTGTTCCGGCGCCAGAGCTTCGATGTCCTGTCCGGCATCGGGTGGGGCGTGTCGTACGGCTTCTTCTGGTGGGTTCTCGGTGACCTCACGCTGCTGCCCGTGCTGAGCGGTGGAACCCTCAACTGGGACCCCGCCACCCTCGCGACGCAGTTCCCGTCCCTCGTGGGGCATCTCGCTTACGGGACGGGGCTCGGGGCCGTCTACTACTGGCTCGAGGCAGGCATCGACCCGTGGTGGATGACCCGGAGCGACATCGAGGCGTCCCGGGTGACGGCCCGGCGCGAGCAGGTGCTCAGTGCCGCTCCCGCCGTGTGGGTGCTCACGGTCCTGGTCGCGGTGACCCTGCCGATCCTGCTCACCGGCGCGTAGTCGAGCCCCCGCGACGGTGCACCCCACCGTGATCGAGACCGGCGGGCCGGGTGCCAGAATCCGATGGCGACCCCTGTACCGCGACCGCATCGTGCTGGAGGCACAGTTTGAGCGAGGATCTGCAGACCGACGTCCTGGTGATCGGCAGCGGGCCGGCCGGTGGGGGTGCGGCGCTCGCGTTGGCGACGTTGGGCGTCCAGCACATGGTGGTCACGAAGTACAGCTGGACGGCGAACACGCCGCGGGCACACATCACCAACCAGCGGACGATGGAGATCTTCCGCGACCTGGGGATCGAGGACGACGTGCTCGCCCAGGCCACCCCGCACGACCTGATGGGCGAGACGGTGTTCTGCACCAGCCTGGTGGGCGACGAGATCGGGCGGGTCCGGACCTGGGGCACGCATCCGGCGCGGGAGGCGGACTACACGCTGGCCAGCCCGTCGTCGAACTGCGACATCCCGCAGACGTTCCTGGAGCCGATCGTGATCGGGCACGCGGCGTCGCGGGGCAGCCGGATCCGGTTCGACACCGAGTACGTCGGGCTGGTGCAGGACGCGGACGGCGTGACGGTGACGGTGCGGGACCGGGTCACCGGGCACCAGTACGACATCCGGGCGAAGTACGTGATCGGCGCCGACGGCGGGCGGAGCATGGTGGCCGCGGACGTCGGGTTGCCGTTCGAGGGCGAGATGGACGTCGCCGGCTCGATGAACATCGTCTTCCGGGCCGATCTCAGCCACCTCGTCGAGCACCGGCCGAGCGTCCTGTACTGGGTGCTCCAGCCCGGCGCCGACATCGGCGGGATCGGGCTCGGGCTCGTGCGCATGGTCCGGCCGTGGGACGAGTGGCTGATCGTCTGGGGCTACGACATCAGCCAGCCGCCGCCCGAGGTCGACGACGAGATGGCGATCTCGATCGTCCACGAGCTGGTCGGGGACGACACGGTGCCGGTGACGATCCGGTCCACGTCGCTGTGGGGCAACAACAAGATGTACGCCACCCGCTACCGGGCGGGGCGGGTGTTCTGCATGGGCGACGCGGTGCACCGGCACCCGCCGTCGAACGGGCTCGGTTCCAACACCTCGATCCAGGACGCCTACAACCTGGCCTGGAAGCTCGCCTACGTGCTGCGCGGCAGCGCGGGCGAGGCGCTGCTCGACTCCTACGACGCGGAGCGGACGCCGGTCGGGAAGCAGATCGTGCTGCGGGCCAACCAGAGTATCGAGGAGTTCGGCGCGATCTTCGAGGCGCTCGGGATCACCGGCACCGACGACCCGGAGGTGATGCGCCGCCACATCGAGGCGCGGGCCACGAACACGCCGGAGGCAGCGCGGCAGCGGGCCCAGCTGCGTGCGGCGCTGGAGCTGAAGAACTACGAGTTCAACTCCCACGGCGTGGAGCTGGGGCAGCGGTATTCCTCGGCGGCGGTGGTGCCCGACGGCACGCCCGAGCCGGAGTACACCCGTGACCCCGAGCTGTACCACCACGCCACCACCTGGCCGGGTGCGCGGCTGCCGCACGTCTGGCTGGGACGTGACGGTCGGCGGGTCTCGACGCACGATCTGGCGGGCAAGGGCCGGTTCTGCCTGTTCACCGGCATCTCGGGCGAGGAGTGGGCCGTCGCGGCCGCGAAGACGGCGCAGGACATGGGGCTGGAGCTCGTGGCGCACGTGATCGGCCCGGGCCGGGAGTACATCGACCTGTACGAGGACTGGGCACGCGCGCGGGAGGTCGGGGAGGACGGCTGTGTGCTCGTCCGGCCCGACGCGCACGTGGCGTGGCGTTCGGCGGGCCGGGTCGACGACCCGGCGGCCGAGCTGCACCGGGTGCTGTCCACGGTGCTCGCCCGCGGCTGCCCCCGGGATCGGTCAGGTCACCGGTAGGCGAGCGCCGTGCGGCTCGCCTCCCGGAGCACCTGCGCGCTCCTGTCCAGCAGTTCGCGCTCACCGTCGTCGAGCTTCGGTGCGATCGTGCGCAGGACACCGGCTGCGCCCAGCACCGAGGGCAGGGCCATGGTCACGCCGTAGTCGGCACGGAACGAGGCGACCGGCAGCACGGCGTGCTCGTCGGTGACGATCGCCTGGGCCAGCCGCCCGACCACGGCTCCGATGCCGTGCTGGCTGGCGCCGATGCCGTCGATGATCGTGATGTTGCCGAACCGCACCGTCGACTCGATGTGGCTGCGCATCTCCGCCGGGTCGTGGCCCGAGGCGGCGAAGACGTCCAGGACGGGAGTACCGCCCACCGTGGCGTTCGACCAGCAGAACACCTCCGACGTGCCGTGCTCACCGAGGACGTAGGCGTCGACGTCGCGGGTGGCGACGTCCAGTTCGCGGGCGAGATGGAAGCGGAAACGGAGCGAGTCGATGACGGTGCCCGTCGAGACCACGCGGTCGTGGCCGGCCAGCGCGCGGGCGAGGTCGGCCAGCGGGTCCGGTGGATCGGTCACGACCAGCAGGGTCGCCTCGGGAGCGGCCGCGACGACCGCGGGGACGATCTCCGCGTAGGCCGCGGCGTTCTGCGGGACGAGCACGAGCCGGCCGCGCGGGTCGTTGCGGTCGGTCGCCCCGCCTGCCTTCTCGTTGACGCCTGCGGTGACGATGACCAGATGCGCGCCGGTGAGCTCCTCGTAGCCACCCGCCCGCACGGTCGCCCCTGACACGAGAGCGGCGGCGTAGCCGGTGTCGGCGGCCAGGCCGGCGGCCTTCGCGCTGTCGAGGTCGACGACCACGATGTCGGCCGCGGCGTCGAAGGTGCGGATCAGGGCGGTCACGGTCGCGGCCCCGACCGCACCGGCGCCGATCACTCCGATCTTCATGACGTTTCCTCTCGGTAGCCAGGTGTAGGGAGTTCCCGGAAGCCAGGGCCGGTCCGCCGCCCGCACGCTCGGTGCACCGACATGAGGGAGCACCGAATGACCGGCATTGGCAGGCCGACCCGGGTCCTCGCGGAGCTGTCCCACGGGAGCCACGCGCTCGTCGACAACAACCCCGAGGCGGAGAAGAGCCTCCAGGAACCCGGCACCGAGAGCGCTCTGAGCCGGGTCGTGCACGAGTCCGTGAACATCGCCGAGTTCGTCGGGACGACGTCCTTCGGCTATCTGTTCGCCCGGCTCTCCGAGATGTTCCCCCACGAGCACCTGCCCAGCAGCACACCCGAGGAAACCAGAAGGACCGTCGACGCGCTCAACGCACTGGGCGATGCGATGGTCGATCGCGAGAACAGCACCGTCGCCATCGGGGACCCGGAGCTGCCGGCAGATGCGGTCCCCCGACGGCTGATCCCGGCAGAACTCGCGTGCGCCCCGGCCCGGATGTAGGGGGCGATGGGGACGATCGTGATCGTCGGCTTGACGGACCGCCTGACGACGTACTTGTATACAAGTGCTGCCACACAAGGTCGTGGCCGCTCCCGGCTGAGATCCGGGCGCCCGCGCTCCCCAACGCGCCGGCTGACGAGGCTGCCGCACCAGGCCACGGCTCGCTGAGCAAAGGAGCACACGATGAGCAACCACGCGCCCGCCGCGCCCGTGGGTGCCGCTACGAGATCGGTTCACGACCTGAGCCGGGCCGCGGTGTCCGGATGGCTCGGCACGGCCATGGAGTTCATGGACTTCCAGCTGTACTCGCTGGCCGCGGCCATCGTGTTCGACCGGTTGTTCTTCCCCGACGTCGCCCCGGCCGTCGGCCTGATCGCGGCGATGGCCACCTACGGCGTCGGATACGTCGCCCGCCTCGCCGGGGCCATCTACTTCGGACGGATGGGCGACCGGATCGGCCGCCGGAAGGTCCTGTTCCTCACGATCGCGCTGATGGGGATCTCGACCACTCTCATCGGTGCGCTGCCGCCGTACCAGTCGATCGGCCTGGCCGCGCCGATCCTGCTCGTCGTCCTGCGCCTGCTCCAGGGCTTCGGCGCGGGTGCGGAGATCGCCGGCGCCACCGTCATGCTGGCCGAGTACGCACCCCCGAAGCGACGTGGGCTGGTCGCCTCGCTCGCCTCGCTGGGCACCAACTCGGGCACGCTCGTCGCGTCCGGGCTGTGGGCCGTGCTCATCGCGGTGCTGTCCGACGAGCAGCTGCTCTCCTGGGGGTGGCGCATCCCGTTCCTCGCGAGCTTCGTCCTCATGATCTTCGCGGTGTGGCTGCGCCGGAACCTGCGGGAGAGCCCCGTCTTCGAGGAGCGCCCCGACGTGGTCGACGGCGCGGCGCTGCCCCGTGAGGAGGTGGCCGCCGCCGCGGAGCGGGAGCGACGGAGCGCGGTCGAGGCGGGGCTGCGCCAGCGCAAGGGCACGGCGTTCCTGCTCGCTCTCGGCCTGCGGTTCGGGCAGGCCGGGAACTCCGGTCTGGTGCAGACGTTCCTGGTCGGGTACCTCGCGACGACCCTGCTCGTCGACAAGTCGGTCGCGACCGGCTCGATCGTCTACGGCTCGCTGATCGGGTTCGCCACGGTCCCGCTGGTCGGCCTGCTGGGCGACCGGTTCGGCAGGCGCCCGCTGTACATCGGCCTGAGCGCGCTCACCATCGTCTTCGCGGTCCCGATGATGCTCATGCTGACCAGCGGCAACACGGCAGCGGTGATCGTCGCGATGGTCCTCGGCCTGAACATCGGTGTCCTCGGGCTGTTCTCCCTGGAGAGCGTGACGATGGCGGAGCTGTTCGGCTCGCGCACGCGGTTCACGCAGCTCGCGCTGGCCAAGGAGATCGGCAGCATTCTCACCACCGCGATCGGCCCGATCCTCGCGGCGACACTGACCGCGGTCACCCACCACTGGTGGCCCATCGCCGCGATGCTCGGTGTCTACTCGCTCGTCACGCTCGTGTCCGCGTACCTCTCCCCGGAGACCCGCGGCCGCGACCTGGTCCGGCTGGAGGACGCGGTATGAGGTCGGTCGTCGTGCACGGACCGGGTGACCTGCGGGTCGATGAGGTCCCCGACCCGGTACCGGGCGATGGCGAGGTGCTGATCGCCATGGAGTGGGGCGGGATCTGCGGTTCCGACCTCTCGTACTGGCGTCACGGCGCGTCGGGCACCGCCGTGCTGACGCAACCCCTGGTGCTGGGGCACGAGGTCGCCGGGCACATCGCCGGGCTGGGCCCGGGCGTCACCGGCCTCCCGGTCGGCCTGCCGGTCACCGTCCATCCGGCACGGCTGGTCGGAGACCCGGCGCTACCGGCACGCATCGCCGGACGCACCAACCTGCACCCACGGGTGCGCTACTTCGGGTCGGCGGCGTTCGACCCGCACACCGACGGCGGCTTCAGCGAGCTCAAGGTCGTGGCGGCCGGGCAGGTCCGGGTGCTGCCGGACGGCGTGAGCACGCAGTGGGGGGCGCTGGCCGAGCCGCTCGCGGTCGCACTGCACGCGGTGAGCCGCGCAGGTGACGTGCGCGGCCGCGAGGTCCTCGTCAACGGGGCGGGCCCGATCGGTTCCCTGGTCGTGGCGGCCGCGAAGTACCGCGGCGCGGCGCGGGTGATCGCCGCGGACATCGCCGACTCCTCGCTCGCCGTCGCCAGGGCCATGGGCGCCGACGACGTACGCAACGTCGCGTCCGGTGACCCGCTGCCCGAGGACGTCGAGGTGGTGTTCGAGGCCTCGGGTGCCCCGGCGGCGCTCGGGCCCGTGCTCCGGGCGACCGCGCGCGGCGGCACCCTGGTCCAGGTCGGCAACCTGCCCGGCGCGGCCGCCCCGGCCGCCCTCGGTGACCTGGTGACCCGGGAGATCGCCTGGCTCGGGTCCTACCGGTTCGTCGAGGAGATCAGCGATGCCCTGGCGGCGTTGCGCGGCGGTCTCGACGTCGCCCCGATCATCACGCACACCTTCGACCTCGACCACGCGGGCGAGGCGATGGCCGTGGCCGCCGATCC
The DNA here is from genome assembly GCF_059359135.1 of Pseudonocardia sp. OZ21. NCBI lineage: Bacteria > Bacillati > Actinomycetota > Actinomycetes > Pseudonocardiales > Pseudonocardiaceae > Pseudonocardia > Pseudonocardia sp. OZ21. The sequence continues at coordinate 478,856 of NZ_JCADBN010000002.1, read as the reverse complement.
CGCCGGGGGGAGCAGCAAGGTGATGCTCCGGCTCGGGTGAGAGTGATCCGGTTCATCCATCTGGGTCCGGCGTCCGGCACGGCGTGACGTCACCGGATCACGGCACCGCGGGCGGGGGCCCGGTGAGGCGGTGGAGCCGGATCTGCGGGAGCCGGGTCGGTGTGGTCTCCACGGAGCGCCACGTCGCCCGCGCGGCATCGAGGAACTCGTCGGACAGCGGGCGCTGCGGATCGGAGATCCAGGCCGCGCCGCCACCGTCGAGCAGCCGGGGGAGCAGGTCGAGAAGCTGGTCGACGTTCCGCTGCCCGTACAGCACATCGGAGGCCAGTACGAGCTGCCACGGTGCACGGGCGATCAGCGGGGCGGGGTCGCTCCACGAACACACGGCGGTCTCGACGACTGCCGCGTTGTTCTCGGCGTTCACCGCGGCGAACGCGATCGCGTCGGCCGAGCGGTCGGTGGCCAGCACACGTCCGCCGGCGAGCGCGGCGGCGATGGCCGGCAGGCCCAGTCCGCACCCGAGCTCCAGCACCGAGGCACCGTGCCAGTCCTGTGCGGACACGGCGTGGGCGAGCTCGACGGCGCTCGGCCAGAGCTCCGCCCAGTAGGGCGGATAGGCCTCGTGGGTGGCGGTGTCCTCCTCGTACGGCAGCGCCGCGGCGTCGCGGGGGTGCACGAACCCGATCCGCCCGTGGTGCAGGGTGATCGACCCGGCCACGAGGTCCAGGCGCGGATCGGCAGCGGTGCGGTCCACCGGCTGCCGCGCCAGCCACGCCGGCGACGGCGAGTGGTCCTTCATCCGCGCCATTCTGCCTGGTGACGGTCACTGTGACGCCGGTGTGGGAGACGGTCAGGGGCGCTGCCCCACACCCTGCAAGGGCGCTGGACCGGTTCGCCTTCGGTCTGGACCTGGTCCTCGACTCCATCGCGGCGCGGATGTGACTGCCGGTGTGATGGTGGCGCGGCGGCCGGTACTTCCGCGTGTATTCGAGCGCGATCGGTCGACCGGCCGGAGCACGCTGGCGATGATGGCGCGGTGGCCTCCTCCCGTTCTCCCGACGATCGGGCCTTGCTGCTGTCGGTGTGGACGTCGGCGGTGTTCGCCGTGGTCGCGCTGGGGTGGGGGGTGGCCGCCGGCTCCCAGCTGATCGTGTTCGACGGGCTGTACTCGTTCGCGAGCGTGGGCTTGTCGCTGATCGCGGTACTGGCATTGCGCACCGCCCGCAAGGGCGCCGACGAGCGGTATCCGTGGGGCCGCGAGGCCTGGGAACCGTTGACCGTCGTCGTCAAGGCCACCGCGCTCGCCGGGCTGAGTGTCTACGCGCTGGTCGGTGCCATCGGGGAGATCCTCGCCGGGGGCCGCGACATCTCCGTCGGGTGGGCACTGGCCTACGGGATCGTCGCCACGGTCGCGGGCGGTGTCGTGTCGGTGGTGCTGCGCAGGCGCAGCCGCGCAGGCGGATCGGACCTCGTGCGCGCGGAAGCCGTCGAATGGCTGGGCGACACCCTGCTCAGCCTGGCCGTGCTCGCCGGCTTCGGCGCGGCCGCGGTGCTGGTCGCCAACGGCCGCGCCGACCTGGCCCGATACGTCGACCCCGTGATGGTCGCGCTGGTCTCGGCGGCGTTCCTCCCCGTGCCGGCCAAGCTCCTGGCGGGCGGGTTCCGCGAACTGCTGGCGATGGCGCCACCGCCGCACCTGCAGGCCCGGATCCGCGCCGTCGTGCGCGAGGTCGAGCGCAGCTACGGCTTCACGGAGTCGTTCGTCCGGGCGTCGAAGGTGGGCGGGCGGTTGGACGTGGAGGTCGAGTACGTGGTCGACGACGACTCCGCCGCGCAGACGGTGCACCAGTTCGACGAGGTACGGGCCGACCTCGAGGAGCGGTTCCGGGAGTTCGGGCAGCTGATCTCCATGTCGGTCGGGTTCACCGCCGACCGGAGATGGGCGATGTAGGCGCCACTACCCAGGCACGCAGCAGGCGGCCGCTTCCGTTTCCCGCAACACCGAGGTTAGGCTGCACTAAGTTGGAAGCGTCGGACAACGGGGGTGCAATGGCCGGCCAGCAGCGCGATGCCGTGGAGATGGTGGTCGTCGAGGTGCGACGCACGTCGACGAGCCTGGCCAGGGTGGTGTTCGGCGGGCCGGGCCTCGCGGACTTCGCGGTCTCGGACGTGCCGGACGAGGCCTGCCTCCTGCATCTGCCGTTGGCCGACGGGGGGCTCGACGAACACGGCCGGTGGTACACGATCCGGGCCTTCGACCCGGCGGCCGGGCGGCTGTCCTTCGACATCGTCACGCACGAGGGCGGGGTGGGGGCGAGCTGGGCCCGCCGCGCACGGGTCGGCGACACCGTGCGCATCTCCGTGCGCAACAGCTGGTTCCGCCGCCCCGCGAACGCCACCTGGCAGGTGCTTCTCGGGGACGTGGCAGCACTGCCGGCGATCGCCCGCATCGCCGAGACGGCCCCGCCCGGTATGCACACCGTTGCGGCGATCGAGATCTCCGATCTCGGCGACGAGATCCCGCTGCCCTGCACGATGACGTCCTGGGTGCACAACACCGACCTCGCTACGAGCAGCATGCTCGAGGAGATGGTGCGGGGGATCGGCCTGCCTGAGGGCCCCGGCTACATCTACGTGGCGGGGGAGTCGGCGGCCACCAGGGCGGTGCGGAAGTACCTGCGGCACGAGCGCGGGATGCCGGCGGGCAGCTACGGCGTGATCGGCTACTGGCGCCGCGACGCCGAGAAGTGGATGAAGATCTACGAGGAGGCTGAGCCGCAGTTCGAGCGCATCTGGCAGCAGGCCGAGGCCGCGGGCGGGGACGAGGAGGACGTCCTCGACATCTACGAGGCCAAGCTCGAGGACGCCGGGCTGCTGTGATCGCGAGAAGCCGGCGCGACCTGCTGCGCGGCGCCGGGGCCGTTGGGCTGACCGTGGCGCTCGCCGCGTGCGGTGCAGGCGGCGACGACGCGCCGGCTGGTCCGGGCCCTGCGGAGCGGGTGATCGGCCACAAGTTCGGCGAGGCCCGGATATCGGGTATGCCCCAGCGGGTCGTCACGGTCGGGCTGACCGAGCAGGACTACCTGCTGGCGCTCGGGGTGGTCCCGGTCGGGGTGCGGGAGTGGTTCGGCGGTCAGCCCGGCGCGCTGTGGCCGTGGGCCGCGGCGAAGCTCGATGGTGCCCCGCCGCCGCGGGTGCTGCCCGTGGACGAGGTCGACTTCGAGCAGATCGCCGCACTCGGCCCGGACCTCATCCTCGGCGTGAACTCGGGCCTCACCAGCACCGATCACGAGCTGCTCGCGAGGATCGCGCCCACGGTGGCCCAGCCGGCCGGCTATGCCGACTACGGCGCACCGTGGCAGCTGATCACCGAGACGGTCGGCACCGCGCTGGGCCGGCCTGCGGACGCACAGGCACTGGTGCCCGCCGTCGACCGGCAGTTCGAGAAGGCCCGCGCCGGGAACCCGCAGTTCGCCGGCCGCACCGCGCTGCTCGCCGCGCTGATGGACGACGGCTCGTTCTACGTCTACGCGGAGGGACCCGCGCCGAGGTTCCTGACCGATCTGGGGTTCACGATGCCGCCCGCGGCGGCCGCGCTCTTCACCGGCGACAACCGCGCACCGGTCATGCTCAGCCGGGAGCAGCTCGGGCTGCTGGAGGCCGACGTGCTCGTGCTCGGCCTCTACGGCGGCGACGCCGCAGCCGTCCTGCGCGACCCCGTGTTCGGGAAGCTGCCGGTCGCGCGGCAGGGCCGGGCGGTGATGCTGTCCCAGATGAGCCTGGCCAACGGCGCCCTGACCTTCGGTTCGGTGCTCAGCCTCCCGGCGGCACTCACGGAGCTGGTTCCGCGGCTGTCCACCGCTCTCGACGGTGACCCGGCCACCGTCGTGAGCCCCGCACCCTGACGCGCCTGACGGGCCGCTACCGGTGCACCGGCGGGAGCACACGGCAGGAGCACGAGACCTCGCGCTCCTGCCGCGCCGCTTCGGCGTGGCGCAGGGCTCAGCTGTCGAGCAGGGTGCGCACCCGGGCGGCGAAGGCAGCCCGCGCCCCACGCGGGGTGAGCTGCTGCTCGGTACCGGCGTAGGACAGGACGAACGGGCCGACCTGCTGGACGACGTCGCCGAGCCCGGTCGCGAAGCTGACCGCGGCGGCCTCGTCGGGCCACTGGTACACCGACACCGCGTCCGTGGTGATCAGCTGCTCGCAGCCGGTCGGTTCACACGTGCCCGTGTTGTCGCGCTGGTTGCCGACCGGGAACAGCGGGCCCAGTGCGTCGACGACGTTCTGAGCGGTCGGCCCGGTCGAACCACAGCCGGCGAGCAGTGCGGCCAGCGTGGCAACGACCAGGGTGATACGTCCGATCTGCGTCACGCTTGATCATCTACGCCCACCCGCAGGTCGTTACCGTCCGTGCGGGTCCGATCCGCAGACGGTGTCGGGTCAGATCGCCCCGACCGCGGCGGCCGCCACCTCGTGGTCCTGCTGCGGGGAACCGCCTCCGGCGCCGACGGCGCCGATCACCACACCCGCACTGTCGGTCACCGGGACGGCGCCGCCGACGAACGCGAGCGGCAGGACGGCGGAGGTCTGGATGGTGTACAGCGGAGCGCCCGGCTGCACGGCACCGGCGAGGTCGGCGGTCGGGGCACCGAAGTAGACCGCGGTGCGCGCCTTCGCGACCGACGTGTCGACCGAAGCCAGCGCCGCGCCGTCCATCCGGGTCACGTGCACCACGTTCCCGCCGCCGTCCACGACCGTGATCGTGTAGGGGACGCCGATCTCCTCGGCCTTCTCCAGAGCGGCGAGCGTGAGGTGGCGGGCGGTCTCCAACGGCAAGGTCACCGGAGAGATGTGGGCCATGGTCCTGGTCATTCGAGGTTCTCCTTGTTGCTGTTTTCGTCGGATCGATCGGTTCATGGCGCGATTCGGGCGGCGAGGTTCAGGACGAGACGTCGATGAGCACCTTGCCGACCCAGTGGTGCTCGACCGCCTCATGTGCTTCGCGGGTGCGTTCGAGCGGGAAGCGCGCAAGCGGCAGGCCGTGCTGCTCGCCGACGTCGAACGCACGGGCGGCGACGGCGGCGCTGACGGCGGCTACGGCACCGTCTTTCTGCTGCACCGACGTCGTGTAGGTCAGGATGAACTGGAACTGCACGTTCTTGACCATGCTGGCGGACCACGGGATCGGAATCGTCCGTCCCCGGCCGGCCGTGTACAGGGCGATGGTTCCGCCAGGGGCGACCATCTCCACGTCGAGATCGAGGTTCTCCGTCGGAGCCACCTCGACGATGACGTCCAGGCCGTCCCTGGTCGTCCGGCGCACCGCCGCAGCCACGTCATCGCTCGCCCGGATCACGTGGTCTGCCCCCGCGGCGGAGGCCAGCGTCGCCTTGGCGTCGCTGGTGACCGTCGTGAGTACCTGGGCGCCCGCCCACTTGGCCAGCTGGATGGCGGCGTTGCCGACGGCACCGGCCCCGCCCACGACGAGCACCGCCTTGCCCTTCAGCGCGCCGGGCGCCAGCCGGGCCGGCCCGTCCGCGGCGCAGGTCAGGGCCCGGTGCGCGGTGAGGGCCGGAATGCCCAGCGCGGCGCCGACGTCGAACGACACCCCGTCCGGGAGCGGCACGACGTGGCGGCGCGGCAGGACCACGTACTCCTGGGCGGTTCCGTCCGAACGCAACCAGGCCGCGTCCCACATCCAGACGCGGTCTCCGACCGCCAGGTCGGAGACGCCCGTACCGACGGCATCGACGAAGCCGGCCCCGTCCTGGTTGGGGACGTGCGGGCCTGCGGTGCCGTCGGTGGTGCCCCTGCCGGAGCGGGCACCGATGTCGGTGGGGTTGACTCCCGACACGACCACCCGCACGCGGACCTCTCCCGGTCCCGCGACCGGGATCTGACGCTCCACCAGGTGCAGCACGCTGGCCGGTCCGGGGTCGGTGAACATCACCGCTCGCACTGGAATGTCCTCTCGACGGGGTTCACGATGTCGCGCATTTCCGAGTCTGGGTGAGGCAGTGCGCCCGGCCATCCGTCGTTCGACTGGTCACGTGAGGACCAGCCCGGGTGCGCCGACTACGGTCGATATCGCGTCCTGACCGGACGCCGAACACCCAGCCTGTGACTTTCCCGGGCGTAGCGGCGAATGCCGGCCGAACCGGAAGGAGAAGAATTGTCGGAGTCAGCTGAGCTGGGAGAGCTGGTGCGCAGGTTCCGGCATACCGCCGGTCTCACACTCGAGGATCTGGCGGAACGGTCCGGCGTGAGCGTGCGGACGGTCAGCGACCTGGAGCGGGGACGCAGCCGCAGCCCGCACGCCCGCACGGTGACGGCCATCGCCCACGCGCTCCGTCTCCCCGAGGACGCCCGCGGCCTCCTGCTGGCCGCGGCGCGGACCGCCCGGCCCCGGCCCGCTCCGGCGCCGTTCTGTGAGCTGCCTCCGGACATTCCTGACTTCACGGGACGCTCCGCCGAGCTCGCCGTCGTCACCGCGGCGCTCGCCGACGGGGGCGACCACCCCGCTCCGGTCGTCATCTCCGGGGCCGGCGGTCTGGGAAAGACGTCGCTGGCGGTCCGCAGCGCCTACAGCACGCGCGGCCGGTTCCCGGACGGGCGCCTGTTCGCCGACCTGCGGGGCAACGACAGCGAACCGCTCGACCCGTACGTCGTGCAGTTCCGCCTGCTGCGGGCACTCGGCGTGGACGCCGACGAGATCCACGCCCACCGCACGGACCGGGGCGAGCTGCTGCGCCGCACCCTGGCCGAGCGGAAGGCACTGCTGCTGCTCGACAACGCGGCGGACGAGGCGCAGGTCCGGGGTCTGCTGCCGGGTGCGGGGGGCAGCGCGGCGCTCATCACCAGCCGTCGTGCGCTCACCGGGCTCCACCACGTCCGTCGGGTGACCCTCGGTCCGCTCAGCGATGGGGACGCCGATGACATGCTGCGGGCCGTCATCGACGACGATGCCGGCATCGACCGCTCGCCCGCGCTGATCCGGTCGGTCACCCAGCTGTGCGGCAACTACCCCCTCGCGCTGCGGATCGCCGGCAACCGGCTGCTCAGCAGGCCGGGCTGGACTCTCGCCACCCTGGTCGACCGGCTGACCGACCAGGAGAGCCGGCTCGACCGGCTGTCCGCGGGGGACCTGCGGATCCGGGCCGCCTTCTCCGTGTCCTACGGGCAGCTCGACCCCACCACCCGGCTCGTGTTCCGGCGGCTGGCGCTGGTGCCGGGCCCTGACGCCGGAGCCGCACTGGCCTCGGTCCTCACCGGGTTGCCGGTGCCCGACGTCGATCAACGCCTGGACGATCTCATCGAGCTCGGTCTGCTCGTCTCGGCGGCGGACCAGCGCGCCGGGTTCCACGACCTGATCCGCCTGTACGCGCGTGAGCAACTGGTGGCCGACGACGGCGCCGACGCCGTCGAGCAGGCCCGGCGGCGGCTCGTCTCCTGGCTCCTCGCCACGGCCCGCGGTGCGGGCAGCCGCTTCCGGTCGGGCGACCAGCCCGGCGACATGCCACCGGAGCCGCGGACGGAGTTTCCCGACCAGGCGTCCGCCCGGCGATGGCTGGAGACCGAGAGTGAGAACTGGCTCGGCGCGCTGCGGCTGGCCGCCGGGGCGGGTGACGACTCCGCGGTCGTGAGCACCGCTGAGGCGCTCCAGCAGTTCGCCGGCAGATGGGTGGGCTGGCGACACTGGCCCGAGGTGTTCACGCTGTCCGCGACGGCAGCGCACCGGCTCGGCGACCCGTACCGCGCGGAGACCCACGGTCGGTACCGCGCCCGGACGGAGGCCGCCGGACCGGAGGAGGGGAGCTGAGAACGTCAGTCATCCGACGGGTGGCCGGGAGCCCGTCGCGCGCCACAGTGGGGGCGTGTCCACACCAGTCGTCGAGATCGCGAAGGCGTTCACCCCGCTCGGTCACACCGACCAGGGGGGCCGCCCGGACGCGATGCAGATGCAGTACCGCAACGGCTACGTCTACGTCGGCCACCTGTTCTCCGGGGGGTTCTCGGTCATCGACGCCCGCGATCCGCGGGACATGACCACGGTCGGCTTCGACGCAGCGCCCTCCGACACCTGGAACATCCACCTGCAGGCGGCCGACGACCTGCTGCTCGTGATCCACGCCAAGGACCTGTGGAAGGAGTTCTCGGCGGAGCAGAGCTACTACCAGGGCTCGGTCGGAACGCGCCTGGCGGGAACGAAGCGGACCTGGTCGGCAGGCGTCGCGATCTTCGACATCTCGAAGCCCGCCGAGCCCCGGCAGATCTCCTTCCTCGAGGTGGACGGGGTCGGGGTGCACCGACTCTGGTACACCGGCGGCCGCTGGGCCTACGCGTCGGTGCTCGCCGACGGTTTCACCGACTACGTCTTCCGGGTCATCGACCTGCAGGACCCCGCGAAACCCCGGTGGGCGGGCGAATGGTGGCTGCCCGGCATGAACACCGCTCGCGGCGAGCACCCGGACTGGGACACCGACCGATGGCGTTACGCCCTGCACCATGCGATCGTCCACGGCGACACGGCGTACGCGTCCTGGCGCGACGGTGGCCTGACCCTGCTGGACATCCGCGACCGCGAGGCGCCCCAGCTGATCGCGCATCGCAACTGGTCGCCCCCGTTCGGCGGCGGCACGCACACCGCGGTGCCGCTACCGGCCCGCAACCTGCTGCTGGTCGCCGACGAGGCCACCGCGGACAACCTCGAGGACGGCCTCAAGCACGTCTGGGTCTTCACCATCGCCGAGCCGGCCAACCCGGTCTCCATCGCGACCCTGCCGACGCCGACCGACCAGGACTACCCGGTCAAGGGTGGCCACTTCGGGCCGCACAACCTGCACGAGAACCGGCCGGACAGCTTCGTGTCCGACACGCTGATCTTCGCCACCTACCAGAACGCCGGTGTCCGGGCCTTCGACATCACCGACCCGTACCAGCCGAAGGCGGCAGGCGTGCTCGTTCCGGGGCCGCCGTCGGTGCTCATGGACCCCCGTCCTGGACGGCCGCGGGTGATCCAGACCGCGGACGTCCACGTCCGGCCCGACGGTGTGGTGTTCTGCACCGACTACAACGCCGGGCTGCTCAGCGCCCAGTACGACGGCTGACCTACCGAGCCGCTCCCGGCCGGCAGGTCACGTCGACGGGAGGTCCGGCGGGAGCACCTGCCGGAGCTGGTGGCGCTGGTTGATGCCGAGCCGGAGATAGACGTTGTGCAGGTGCGTGCTGACGGTTCGTGGCGAGAGCTGCAGCCGGTCGGCCACCTCCCTGTTGCGCAGGCCCTGCGCGGCGAGCCGCGCGATCTGGTGTTGCTGCGCCGAGAGGAGCGCGGCCCCGGTGAGCGTCCCGGTGTCGTCCGGGTTGCCGCCGCCGGCCCTGAGCTCGACGCGCGCCGACTGCGCGAACGGGTCCGCGCCGAGCTCGGTGAACCCGGCGAGCGCCTCGGACAGCTGTGGCCGCGCGTCCGCGGGGCGGCGTTGCCTGCGCAGCCATGTCCCGTAGTGCAGCCGGGCGAGCGCGAGCAGCACGGGCCACGCCCCGGCGCGGGGGTGGGAGATCGCGAACCGGAACCGTCGTTCGGTCTCGGCGTCGTCGATCAGGAGTGCGTAGGCGTGGTTCAGAGTCAGCTGCGCCCGGATCCCCGGCCGTGGCCCGCAGGACCGTCGCACCGAGTCGACGGCGGGCAGCGCAACGGTGGCGGCGTCGGCACGGTGGGCCGCGATCGCGAGCACGAGCGCGTCCATGCTGTCGTGCGGCATCGGCCAGGACCGTGCGTCCATGGCGATCATGGCGTGGAAGTTCCGGGATGCGGTGTCGAAGTCGCCCGCGACCAGCGCCGAGTATCCGAGCGCGCGCAGCAGCCAGGCATGGGCGCTGCGGTTGCTGTCCAGGTCCAGGTCCGGCCAGACTCTCTCGACCAGTGCCCGGGCGGTGCCTGCGTCGCCCCGGAGGGCGACGAGGATGGCCCGTAGCCCCGTGAGGTGAACCCGTAGAACCGGGAGATCCTGCGCAGCGGCGAGCTCGTCGGCGGAGTCGAGGGTGTGCTCGGCGGCATGCCACCGTCCGGTGCTGAGCAGGCCGCGGATCATCGGCGGCCATGCCTCGGGGAAGACCGAGGTCCGGTTCCCGGTGCGGGGCCGGTCGAGAACCTCGGACCGCAGCGTGGCCGCGAGCTCGCTGTCGTCGAGCGCTTCGGCGATCGTGGCCATGGCCAGCGTGTCGACCAGCGATGTCCGCCCCGCCTGCTCCCGACGGGTGGGCAGCAGGCTGCGGTGGTCGGGTGCGGACCGCGGGTCGGCACTCACGGCCAGCCACGCCTGCTGGAGAGCCGGGTCGGCCTCGTCCAGGTAGGGCGTCGAGCTGGGGAGGACCGGTCGGTCGGCCGCCGCGGCCAGGAGGGCTGCCGCGGCGTCGCGATGAGTGCCCAGCCCGGAGTGGGCGGCCACCACGGCCGCGCAGGCCGCCAGGCCGAGCGCCGTGACCCGGTCGACGGACGGGTGCGTGCGGGCCGTGCGGACGAGAAGGTCCATGGCCTCGCACTGGTGGCCCGCGCGGGAGAGCGCCGTCGCGGTGGCGCTCGCGGCACTGCAGCGCAGGTCGGGCCGCTCGGTGAGCCGATCCACGTGGGCGCAGAGCTCGCGGGTCCAGGCGGAGTCGCCTGCCGCGGCCGTCGCGAGGGTGGCCAGCACGTAGCGGCGGGCCGCGTGCTCGGGGTCGTCGGACAGCTCGGCGGCGCGCTGCGCGGCGACCGCCGCCTGCCTCATCCGGCACTCGTGGCGGGCCTTGCGGCTCTCCGACTCGAGGAGGGCGGCGGTGGGTGCGTCCTTGCCGAGCGGCAGCATCGCCAGGTGCATGGCGCGTTCGAACGAGGGCTGTCCGATCGCCGCCGCGAAGTCGTGGTGCAGCCGCCTGCGGACCACCGCGGGCGCGCCGTGGTAGACCGCGACCGCGACCAGGGGGTCCGGGAACACCACGTCGTCATCCGCGAGCTCGACGAGACCGGCGGCCACGGCGGGTTCCCACACCTCGGGGGGCACGGACGCCCGGCCCGCCGCGTCCAGCACCGTGGCGAGCGGTTCCTGCCCGGACCGGCCCGCCGCGTACAGGAGAGCGCGCCGGGTCGGCGCGGGAAGTGTCTCGAGCTGCCGTGCGTACCTGGTCCGGATCCGCAGCGTGTCGGGCACGTCCTCGCCGCCGAACGCGTGACAGAGCTCGACGAGCGCGCGGGGGTTGCCCGCGGCCTGCCGCAGCACCTCGTAGGCGCCGATCCCGGTGAGCGCGCCGGGCTGCCGGCGCAGAAGCTGCGCCGCCGCCGGCATGTCCAGCGGCAGCAGCCGGTGATGCTGCAGCCCCGCCCACCTCAGGTGCCGGGCCGCCGGAGGACGGGCGGCCATCAGGAACACGATCGGCTGCGCCGGGAGCGTCTCGACCAGTCGCCGAAGGCCGGCGGTGGACGTGGGGCCGATCCGGTCCGCGTCGTCGGCGACGACCAGCACCGGTTGCTTCCTCGCCAGCCGGCTCAGCCATTCCGCCGCGCCCGTCCTCGGTGCCTCGTCGTCCGGGTACGGGCCGGCCTGGTGCCCGGCTGCGGAGTGCTCGGCTGCGGACGTCCCCTGCCGGTGCGCCGGGCACGCCGCGGCGGGCACGATGACGTAGCCCGCTGATCGTGCGCGGTCCACGACAGCGTGCAACAGCGTCGACCTACCCGTTCCCGGGTCGCCCACGACCAGCGCTGCCACTCCCGTCGAGCGGGTGGGGGTGATCAGGTCGAGCACCGGCTCGCCTCCCGGGGGGAGGGTGCCGCCGCCCGCGGTGTGGTCGCTGTGTGCTGATTCGGTCATGTCACTCCGAGATGACGTCCGGGAGCTGGCGGCGGCTGACGACGCCGAGCTTGGGAAAGATCTGGTACAGGTGCGATCCGACCGTGCGGGGCGAGACCACCAGCCGGTCCGCGATCGCGCGGTTGCTCAGGCCCTGCGCGGCCAACCTCGCGATGAACTGCTGCTGGGGCGTCAGCAGCGCGAACCCCTCGACGGTGCCGCGCAGCGAGACCCCGGTCGCCCGAAGCAGTTCCCGGGCTGTGCCCGCGTCGTGGGTGGCGCCGATGCGCACGAAGGTGTCGTGGGCCGCGCGCAGCAGCGGGCGGGCGTCGACGAACCGGCGGCGCGCGCGCAGCCAGTCGGCGTAGTCGACCATGGCGACCGCCTGGTCGTGGGGCCGTTCGCCGCCGATGCGGTCGGTGGCAAATGCGTGCAGCGCCGACTCGACGGCGTGGTCGTCACCCATCGCGAGCAGCGTGGCCGCCTGGTCGGCGAGCGCTGCCTGGTGGGCCGAGGGTGCGCTCCCCGCAGCGAGCCGGACGCGGTGCAGGAGCCGGCGTGCCGGCTCGTGCCGGTTCGCCTTGGCCGCCGACCGGGCGAGCTCGGTGACCGCCCGGTAGGACCACACGAAGTGCTCGGGTTCCCCGTCCGGTCCGAACATCGCCAGGTAGTGCCGGCAGGCGAGCGCGTGCTCCCCGGCGGCGGCGAAGACGCGTCCCGCAGCGCGATGGACGAGGCAGCGCACCATCCGGTTGTCGTCCTCGGGCCGGCTCGACCAGGGGTCGAGGGCGTGGAGAGCCTGCCGGGCCGCGGCGACGTCACCGCGCAGGACCTGCAGGGCGATCCCCTGGGCGGCGACGGCCCGGCCCAGCACGGGCAGCCCCCCGGCGGCCGCGACGTCCGTCGCCTCGGCATGCACCGCTGCTGCCTCCTGCCACAGTCCGCAGGCGGCGAGTGCGTCCAGCAGCATCACGAACGCGAACGGGTGGGCACCCACGGCGTTGTCCTCGCGGAGGAGCTGAACTCCGCGGCGCAGATATCCGGTCGCGACGGCAGGGTCGTCCGCCATCCAGGAGGCGGTCCCCAGCGCCAGCAGCCGGATCGGCTCGGCGCGGCCGCTCTGCGGTTCGTGCAGGCCGGGGGAGGCGTCCTGCGAGCGCTGCCATCCGCCCGGGTCACCGATCGACCGGACCGATGCGGCCGCTGCCGCGTCGGCAGGCTCGGGGCACAGCTCGTCGCCCAGCACAGTGCGGCCCGACAGGCTCTCCGCGCGGTCGACGATGCCCGCCAGTGCCGCCCGCATCGCCACGTCGCCGGTGACCAGGGCAGCCACCCCGGCGGCCGAGGCCAGTGCCATGGCCACGCCCCGGTCCTGCAGGTCGCCGTCGAGCAGCCGGCCGATGCGGAGCACGGATGCGGACGCGGCCTCGTACAACGGAAGGTGCTGGCCGGCGCCCGCCATGGCGACCCCGAGCAGGTCCGGGTCGCCGGTCAGGTACGTGACCCGCTCGGACAGCTGGCGGCACCAGGCGTTGTGACCTCCCCGGGCGGCCAGTACCGCCGCCCGGGCGCAGCGCAGAGCGGATCGGCCGGCGTCGGAGGTGCAGTCGGCTGCCCGTTCCAGCGCACCGGCCGCCTCGACATGCCGGCCCTGCCTGCACGCGACGGCGGCCGCGGTCTCGAGGAGGTTCGCGACGTCCTCGCCCGGCTTCTCGGCGGCGTTGGCGAGGTGCCAGGCTCGCCGCCCGACGTCGTGCGACGGGAAGGCGGCCAGCGCCCGGTGCGCCTGGCGCCGGTCGTGCTCGGAGGCGTCGGAGTAACAGGCGAGCCGGACGGTGGGATCCCGGAAGCTCACGCGGTGGCCCACGATGGTGATCAGGGCCGCGGCCTCGGCCGGACCGCAGTCGGCCAGGTCGGCGCCGGCGGCGGACAGCACGGCCTGCAGGTCACCACGGTCCTCGGCCGCCGCGGCGACGAGCAGCACCCTGCGGGTCATGGCGGGCAGATCCTCGATCCGCGCGGCGTGAGCACGGCGGATCCGGGTCGGGACGGCCAGCCGGTATCCGTGCGGCGGCTGGTGGCCGCCACTGACCGCGCTGCGCGCAAGCTCGATGAGGGCCAGTGGGTTGCCGCCGGCATGGCGGAGGACCTCGCCCCGGACCCAGCCCCGTGGTGCGAACGGCTGACGAGCGAGCAGGACCGTTGCTTCGGTGGCCGACAACGGCCCGACGTAGCAGACGGGCACGTCCGCGGCGAGATGATCAGGAGGCAGGAGGCCGTTCGCCGCGAACAGCAGCAGGATGTGCTCGCTGGTCAGCCTCCGGCAGAGGAAGGCCAGCAGGTCGAGCGAGCCCTGGCCCGCGGCCTGCACGTCGTCGATGACGACGGCGAGGGGCCTCTCCCTGGCCGCCTCCCGGACGAGGAACATCAACGCGCGGTGCAGCGTCGCAGGGTCGCGCACGGGGTCGTCGTCCGCACCGGAGATCAGCTCGTGCAGGGGCATGCGCAGGGAGTCCGGCAGCCGGTCCGCGACGGACATCAGGGATGTGACGAGCCGCCGCAGCAGTACGAAGCCCGGCAGGCGTCGGCCCGATCCGGCGAGGACGCGGAAATCCTGCTGCCGTGCGTCGGCGACCGCGGTGGCCAGGAGGCTCGACTTGCCGATGCCCGTCTCGCCGAGGACCAGCAGCCGTGCCGGGCCGGTCCTCGCCTCCCGCACCGCCCGTGTGAGAAGGGTGCGTTCGGCGCTCCGGCCGACGAGGTCCGGTTGCCGGCCGAGCGGCGCCCCGGTGTGCGCGCGACCTGTGTCCACGCGTGCTGTGCCATTGCCGAGCATCGTTCTCCGATCGCTCATCTCCCCAGGCCTTCGAGGTAACCCAGCCGCTTCTGCGCTCGCCATGCGGAATACAGGCAGGACTGCGATCGGAGTCATTTGACTGATGGGCCGAACCCGACCTGTGCGCCATAACACCCAGGCAGGGCGCCGGGGCCGGTCCGTAGGAGAACGGCGCGTCGTCCGCACCCCCGGGCGGCTGCGGGCCGCCAGTCGTTCTGTCGATGGCGGGGCGTCGCCCTCCGGGCACTGTCGCGCGGAGGTCGACACGAGGAAGGGCTGCGATGACACCGATGAAGGCGATCCGGCTGTACGAGTTCGGTGGCCCGGACGCGCTGCGCTACGAGGACGTTCCCCGTCCCGAGCCGGGCCAGGGCGAGGTGCTCGTCCGCGTGCTGGGCACCAGCGTCAATCCCGTCGACGGCAAGACGCGGGAGGGGGTGAGCCGGCTGCGTGACCTGCCGCTCACCCTCGGCTGGGACGTCGCGGGGGTCGTGGCGGCGCTGGGCGCAGGGGTCGACCGGTTCTCCGTGGGTGACGAGGTGCTGGGGCTGCCCCGCTTTCCCCGCGCGGCCGGGGCATACGCGGAGTACGTCACCGCGCCGGCACGGGAACTCGTGCGCAAACCGCCGGAGATCGACATGGTCCACGCCGGTTGCCTGCCGCTGTCCGGTCTCACGGCCTGGCAGGCACTGGTGACCGTGGCGTCCGTCGGTGCCGGACAGCGGGTGCTGATCCACGCCGCGGCCGGGGGTGTCGGGCACCTGGCCGTGCAGATCGCGAAGGCGCGCGGCGCGTACGTCCTCGGTACGGCGACCGCCGACAGCCACGAGGCATTGACGGAACTGGGCGCCGACGAACTGATCGACTACCGCACGACGCGTTTCGAGGATGTGGCAGGTGAGGTCGATGTCGTGCTCGACCTGATCGGTGGCGAGAACTCCGTGCGGTCACTGTCGATCCTGTGTACGGGCGGTCTTCTGGTGTCGGTTCCCGCCGGCTCGACCCCTGATCTGAGCGCGGCGGCGGCCGATCGCGGCGTCCGATGGACCGACTTCCTGGTCCGTCCCGACGCGGCCGGGCTCGACGGTCTGGTCGGGCTGGTCCGTTCGGGAGAACTGAGTGTTGTGGTGTGTGACCGGTTCGCGCTCGCGGACACGGCGGACGCTCATCGTGCCTCCGAACGGCCCCACGCCCCCGGCAAGATCGCGATCACCCCATGACCATTTCTGGCATTGTCGCGAGTCATTTGCGAGTCCGTGGGCTGCGCATATCCGGTGGGGTGCGACGTGCACAGTCATTCGACCGATGGCCCGCCCTCCGGTCCTGAGGAGAGTGGACCCCGTCCCACCTGGAACCCAAGGGAGGCTCGCGCATGGAAACGGTCGCCGACCACATCATCGATTCGTTCAAGGCCAGCGGTGTCCACCGCGTCTACGGACTGCCCGGCGATTCGCTGAACGGATTCACGGATGCGCTGCGGCGCGACGGGACGCTGGACTGGGTACACGTCCGGCACGAGGAGTCCGCCGCACTCGGCGCGGCCGCCGAAGCCGGGCTGACGGGCGAGCTGGCCGTGTGCGTCGGCAGCTGCGGTCCGGGAAACCTGCACCTGATCAACGGACTGTTCGACGCCTACAAGAGCCGGGTGCCGGTGCTGGCGATCGCCGCGCACATCCCGGGGGCCGAGATCGGGTCCGAGTACTTCCAGGAGACGCACCCCCAGAAGCTGTTCACCGAGTGCACTGTCTACACCGAGCTGATAAGCACGCCGGAGGCGGCGCCGCGCATCCTCGAGATGGCCATGCGCGCGGCGGTCGAGAACAACGGCGTGTCCGTGGTCGTCGTGCCGGGGGAGGTGCTTCTCGGCAAGGTCGACAGCCACGTCAGGCCGGCGGCCGTGCGCGCGACGCGCTCGGTCGTCCGGCCGGACGACAGCTCGTTGCAGCAGGCGGTGGCCCTGCTGAACTCGGCTCGGCGCGTGACCATCCTGGGTGGTGCGGGTGCGGCCGGTGCCCACAGCCAGCTGCTCGCGCTCGCCGAGGCGTTGAAGGCGCCGATCGTGCACGCCCTGCGGGGCAAGGACGCCATCGAGTACGACAACCCGTACGACGTCGGGCTGACGGGCCTGCTCGGCTTCGCCTCCGGGTACAAGGCGATCGACGAGGCCGACACCCTCCTGATGCTGGGCACGGACTTCCCGTACCGGCAGTTCTATCCGAGCGACGCGACGGTGATCCAGGTGGACATCCGCGGCAGTCACATCGGCAGGCGCACCCACGTCGACCTGGGTCTGGTCGGCACGGTGAAGGACACCATCGAGGCACTGCTGCCCCTCGTCGAGACGAAGACCGAGCGGCACCACCTCGACCGGGCTCGCGCGCACTACGAGAAGACGCGCAAGTCGCTCGACGGGCTCGCCGTGAACGACCACGAGCGCACCCCCATCCACCCGCAGTTCGTCGCCAGCAGGGTCAACGAGCTGGCCGCCCCCGACGCGGTGTTCACCACGGACGTTGGCTCGCCGGTGGTGTGGGCGGCCCGCTACCTGCACATGAACGGCCGGCGGCGGCTGCTCGGGTCGTTCAACCACGGGTCGATGGGGGTGGCGCTGCCGCACGCGCTGGGCGCGCAGGCGGCGTACCCCGGCCGTCAGGTGGTCGCGCTGGCGGGCGACGGTGGTCTCACGATGATGCTCGGTGAGCTCTTCGCGGCCGTCCAGAACCGCCTGCCGGTGAAGGTCGTCGTGTTCAACAACGCGTCGCTCAACTTCGTCGAGCTCGAGATGAAGGCGGCCGGTTTCGTCAACTACGGGACCGACCTGGAGAACCCGCGGCTGGCCGACGTCGCGTCGGCGGCCGGGGTGTTCGGGCAGCGGGTCGAGCGCCCGGGTGATCTCGACGGTGCCCTGAAGGCGGCATTCGCCCACGATGGCCCGGCCCTCGTCGAGGTCTTCACCGCCCGCCAGGAACTGTCCGTGCCGCCGGCGATCACGGTGGAGCAGGCGAAAGGCTTCACCCTCTACGCGATCAGGACGATCCTGTCCGGCCGCGGTGAGGAACTGCTCGATCTCGTCACGACCAATGTCGCCCGGCGAATCCTCCAATAGGACGCCGGCAATTCCATAATTCCGATCGAAGGAGAGCCATGTCGTCCGAAGCTTCTTCCGCCGCCGCTCCGTTGGGTAGCTGGGTGGCTCCCGACTACGAAGTGGTCGCCGAGATCGACGACCTGATGCCCACCGGCGTGACCGTCACGAACGACGGCCGCGTCTTCGTGTCCTTTCCGCGGTGGGGCGACGACGTGCCCTACACCGTCGCCGAGATCGTCGACGGGAAGGCGGTGGCCTATCCCGACCGCGCGATCAACGAATGGAGCGAGGAGCGGAACGCGGACCAGCTGGTGTCGGTGCAGAGTGTGATCACCGACCCGGCAGGCCACGTGTGGCTGCTGGACACGGGCAGCCTCTCGTTCGCGCCATGGCTGGAGAACGGCCCGAAACTGGTCGAGGTCGATCCCGCAACCGACCAGGTCGTGCGGGTCGTCCGGCTCGACCCGGCCGCGGTCACGGCCACGACGTATCTCAACGACGTCCGGTTCGACTTCTCGCGGGGCACCGGCGGGTACGCCTATCTCACCGACTCCCAGCCCGAGGGCGCGCTGATCGTGGTCGACCTCGGTTCGGGGGAGAGCTGGGCACGGCTGCGAGGCCACGCCACCACGGTGGCGACGGCGGGGTTCCGCGCGGTCGTGCAGGGTGTCGTCCGGGAGAACTACCAGGTGGGCGCCGACGGCATCGCGATCAGCGCGGACGGGAGCCTTCTCTACTACTGCCCGCTGTCGAGCCGGCGGCTCTACAGCGTGGAGACCAGCGCCCTGCTCGACCGCTCGCTGGACGACGACCAGGTGGCCGACACCGTCGTCGACCTGGGCGACAAGGGCGCATCCGACGGCCTGGAGTCCGACACCGGCGGCGCGGTGTACTCGACGGCCTACGAGCACAGCGCGGTGCTTCGCCGCGACGTCGACGGCACCTGGTCGACCGTGCTGCACGGCCCGGCCCTGTTGTGGCCGGACACCCTCGCACTCGCCGCCGACGGCTTTCTGTACGTGAGCGTGAACCAGCTCCCGCGGACCCCGCTGTTCAACGACGGAGTCGATACGCGGGTGCCGCCCTACCAGATCATCCGAGTGCACGTCGGCGCCGACCCGGTCCGGTTGACCGGCGCTGCCTGAGAGGAACCCACAGTGTCAGAAACCCTTGACTTCGAGAGCACGCAGCCCACCTTGAGCGCCGTGCGTGCCCGCCCGGTGATCGTTCCGCTTCGGCGGCCCGTCATCGCCGACATCGGCCGGTTCGACCGCTGGCCGATGGTCCTGGTCGACGTGGAGACCAGCGACGGTGTGGTCGGCAGCGGCTACATCGCCCCGTACCGGGCGGCCGCGATGCCGGCGATCGTCGCGGAGATCCACGACCTCGGCGAGGTGTGGCGCGGCAAGCGCATCGCCCCGGTGGACGCCTTCACCCAGTTCGGCAAGGACCTGAACGTCGTCGGCATCGCCGGCATCTCGCTGATCGCCCGCGCCGCCGTCGACATGGCGATGTGGGACGCGCTCGCGAAGGCGGCCGGCATGCCGCTGGTCGAGCTGCTCGGCGGCACGGTGGGGCCGGTACGCGCGTACAACAGCAACGGGCTGTGGCGCCATGAGATCGACACCCTCGCGGAGGAGGCGTCCGAGCTCCGCGACGAGGGCGGCTTCACGGCGATGAAGCTGCGCCTGGGCCACCCCCGGCTGCAGGACGACCTGGACGCGATCAAGGCCGTGCGCGAGGGGGTCGGTCCGGACATCGACGTGATGGTGGACTTCAACCAGGCCCTGGGCTACGGCGACGCGGTCCGGCGGTGCCACGACCTCGACGAGCAGGGGCTGTACTGGCTGGAGGAGCCGATCCGCTACGACAACGTCGAGGGGTACGGGAAGCTCGAGCAACGGGTACGCACCCCAGTACAGCTGGGGGAGAACTACTACGGGCCGCGTGACCTGTTCAACTCCATCAGGGCCGGGACCGTCCCCTACGCCATGGCCGACCTGATGCGCATCGGCGGCGTCACCGGCTGGCTGCAGGTGGCCGGACTGGCCGCCGCCGCGGGAACGCAGCTGTCGAGCCACCTCTACCCCGAGATCGCCTCACATCTGCTCCGCGTGAGCCCCACCGCACACTGGCTGGAGTGGGTCGACTGGGCGAGCCCGGTGCTGGCCGAACCGACGGTGCCGGTGGACGGGCACATCACCGCGTCCGCCCGCCCCGGCACCGGGGTGGCGTGGGACGAGGCCGCGGTGACCAAGTATCTGGTGGCCTGATCCGGACACGCCGCCTGCGCCG
This sequence comes from Pseudonocardia sp. OZ21, assembly GCF_059359135.1. Taxonomy (NCBI): domain Bacteria; kingdom Bacillati; phylum Actinomycetota; class Actinomycetes; order Pseudonocardiales; family Pseudonocardiaceae; genus Pseudonocardia; species Pseudonocardia sp. OZ21. Next base: position 458,815 of record NZ_JCADBN010000002.1, on the reverse strand, counting down.
TGAGATCCGGCTGTCCGCCCTTCGCGGGGCCGACAGTCGGATCCTGCGGCGTTCAGTTCATGACAAGCCCTTGAGCGCAGCGGCGTCAGCGAGAAGATGCTCGCCCAGACGCTGCACACGCTGGAACGCGACGGTTTCGTCCATCGCAACGCCAGGCCCGTGATCCCGCCGCACGTCGACTACACCGTCACCGAGACGGGCCGGGAAGCCGGGGAACGGATGCGCGCCATGATCCAGTGGGTGGAAGGCCGGATGAGTACCGTCGTCGACGCCCGTGCGGCGTACGACCAGGCGCGAGCGGAGCGGGATGCCGCCGCAGAGGCTCCCCCGGTGACCGGAACCCACTAGTAGTTCTGGTTCTCGCTCTCGGGGGTCAGCCACTGCATCCGGTCATGGAACTGCTTTCCGGCGGCCTGGAACAGCGCGTGCTCGCCCTTCTGGAGGCTCTCGACACCGAACTCCTGGCCCAGGTGCTCGTCCACCACCTGCATGAGCGCGAACGGTCCGGTTGCCGCCGGGCCGGCCATGTGCAGTTCCTCGGCGTCCATACCTTCGATCTTGCCGGCAATCTTACTGATCATCTTCTCCATGACGGCGGAGTCCTTCTGCACCGCGATGAAGTGGTTGCCGTAGCCACCGGTGCTGAGCAGGTAATCCGCCGCGACCTTGACCTGTTCGGCCGTCGGCCGGCCGGTCGCCTTCTCGGCTCCCGCCTCCCCGAGGACCGTGTTCAGGTGCTTCGTGTCGCGGATGAGCGGACCGAGAACGGGGGCGTCGTTCTCCCGGAGAGCGGCCCCGGTCTCCTTCAGGTCGACTGTTCCGGCTCCCAGGTCCACATCGGCGTAGACGCCGCCGTACTTCTTGAGAATGCTGTACCGGGCGATGTCGGAGGCCAGCGGATACGCCTTCTGCTGCCCTGTCGTCGCCGTCATGTAGGTAGTCGCCAGGCGCTCGTCGAGGGCGTCCTCGACGTACTTGAACTCGATGGCCTTGGTCACTCTGACCCGCGCCGAGTCGGCAAAGCGCCACTTGCTGCTCTTGTCGGTCCACAGGTTGATGCGCCAGTCCGTGTTCTGTGCCCTGGCGGCCCAGTCGAGGACGTTGCCGAGGGCGCCCTTGCTGATGTTGCCACCGATCCAGATGAAATGGACCAGGGAGGGGATCCGGGGGCGCTCTTCGGAAGGGAGCGCCGAGACCACCTCGGTGAGGTTCTCGAGGTACTTCGGTGGGGGGTCCAAGGCCTGCAGCCGCTTCAGGACCAGCTCGACCGCCTCACGGTCTCCCTTCCCCAGAGAGGTGAAGACGTAGTCGCGGACGTCGTCCTCCTGGTCGGAGTCCAACATCTGCCGTGCCGTTGCCCCGGCTCCCTGGTGAAGGATGTTCAGAGGAGCACGTTGGACGGCGGGGGCGTGGTGTGCGTCGGCCGGAGCGGTCTCCGGGGCGCCGTCCACGGGCCTGCGCAGCACCGGCACCGGACCGCTCATCACCTCGTACGCCTGCCGCTCCGCCGCCACCTCGAGGTGGTCGGTGGGGCTGGAGATCGCTAGGCTGCGATGGTCGACCGTGCCGCCGACCGGGCCCTGTCGCTGCTGCAGGACGTGCCCGAGCTCGTGCGCCAGCGTGTGCTTGTCGGCCCCGCCCGTACCGATGACCACGCTGCTGCCCGACGTGTAGGCACGGGCGCCGACCTCCTCGGCGGAACGCCGCGCCTGGGTGTCGTTGTGCAGACGTACGTCGGAGAAGTCGGCGCCGCCGAAGCGGGCCTCCATCTCCTCGCGCAGTCCTGTGCCCAGCGGTTGTCCCGTGCTACGCAGCACCTCGTGCACAGTGGACCGCTGCACGGGCTCGGGGGACTGCCCGTCGCCAGGCCCGTGCTCATGGCGTTGCTGGTCGATCATCCGGGTCACCGCGGCGTTGCCGGCGGACCGCTGCAGGGCCGCCACCTCGGCCGATCCCAGCGGCAGGCCAGGCACGTGAGGCGCGGACCCGGACGGCTGCGTCCGCGCCGGGGTAGCCCTCGACGTCGGCTCGCGTGACTGTTCCGCGGACCGTTCACGCATCGAGGGGTCTCCCTGGTTCCGGATCGCGCTGCTCGCGAGGCGACGGCAGTCCGCATGCGGAGTATCACCGGACCAGTGGGCCGGTTGCCAGGGCCGCACGGTCGGCTGGAAGGGCACACCGCTCTGCCCGACGGGACATGCGTTTCGTGCGCACGCGACGGCGCCCCCGACCCGTGGAGCTCGGCTCCGCAGGTCAGGGGCGCTCCGCCGCGTTCAGGGAAGCGGCCACGCGGTCACCGGGCGGCCGAGCCCGCCCGGCGCTTGGTCCAGATGTCGTAGGCGACGGCGGCGAGCAGCACGAGCCCCTTCACGAGCATGACGCGCTCGCTCGGGGCACCGATCAGCGACATGCCGTTGTTGATCACGGCCATGATCAGTCCGCCCGTGATCGCTCCGACCACCTTGCCGACCCCGCCCTGCACCGCCGCACCGCCGATGAACGCCGCGGCGATCGCGTCGAGCTCGAAGTTGGTGCCCGCGGTCGGACCGGCCTGGTTGAGCCGGCCGGCGAAGATGACGCCGGCCAGCGCCGCCAGCACGCCCATGTTGACGAAGATCCAGAAGGTGACCGACTTGACCTTCACACCCGACAGCGTGGCCGCCGACAGGTTGCCCCCGACCGCGTAGATGTGCCTGCCGAAGACGGACCGGGTGGTCAGCAGCGTGTACCCGAGCACGAGCACCGCGAGCAGCACCAGCACCCACGGCAGGTTCTTGAACCGGGCCAGCTGGACCACGACCGCGAGCACGACGACCGCGGCGAGTGCGATCTTGAGGACGAAGATCGGCAGCGGGTCGACGACCTGGCCGTAGCCGAGCCTGCCGGCGCGCTGGCGCCACTGCGTGACGGCGATACCGGCCACCACCGCGAGTCCCACCAGCAGGCTCAGCAGGTCGGCGCCGCCGAGCGGGCCCAGCCCGATGTTGCCCAGATAGCCCTCGGTGAAGCCGTTGGACAGCGTGCGGATCGGGTCCGGGAACGGGCCGATGCCCTGGTTGCCGAGCACCGTGAGGGTGAGGGCGCGGAACAGCAGCATGCCCGCGAGGGTGACGATGAAGGCCGGGATGCCGAAGTAGGCGATCCAGAACCCCTGCCAGGCCCCGATGACCGCGCCCGCGACGAGCGTGACGAGCACCGCCAGCGGCCACGGGACGTGCAGGTCGACCATCAGCACCGCGGAGATGGCTCCGGTGACCGCCACGACCGATCCCGCGGAGAGATCGATGTGCCCGGCGATGATGATCAGGATCATGCCGATCGCCAGAACGAGGATGTAGGAGTTCTGGACGATGATGTTGGAGATGTTCTGCGGCTGCAGCAGCGCGCCGTCGGTGAGCACCGAGAACAGCACGATGATCAGCACGAAGGCGACGTAGATGCCGCTCTGCCGGGGGTTGATCGAGAACCGGCGCAGCGCGGGCGACCGCGGCGGGAGCTGGGGCGGGGGAGTCCCGCCCTCCGCGGTGGCCCCGACGTCTGCGGAGGTGGTGGTGGACATGGGGTCGCCTACTCCTGTTCCGTGGTCATGTAGTGCATGAGCCGTTCCTGGGTTGCCTCCTCGCGGCTCACCTCACCGGTGATCCGGCCGCTCGACAGCGCGTAGATGCGGTCGCAGAGGCCCAGCAGCTCCGGCAGCTCCGACGAGATGACCAGCACGGCCTTTCCCTCGGCGGCGAGCGCGTTGATGATCGTGTAGATCTCGTACTTGGCGCCGACGTCGATGCCGCGGGTCGGCTCGTCGAGAATGAGCACGTCCGGGTCGGAGAAGATCCATTTCGCCAGCACGACCTTCTGCTGGTTCCCGCCGCTGAGCTTGCCGGTCACGCTGAGGACGGTCGGCGCCTTGATGTTCAGGCTGCGCCGGAACCCCTCGGCGACCTTGTACTCCTCGTTGTCGTCCACCCAGCCCCGGCGGGCGAGCTTGCCCAGCCGGGCCGCGGAGACGTTGCGCTTGATGTCCTCGATGAGGTTGAGCCCGTAGCGCTTGCGGTCCTCCGTGACGTAGGCGATCCGGTGGCGGATCGCGTCCTGCACGGAGCGCACCTCGATCTCCTTGCCGTCCTTGACCAGACGTCCGGAGATGTTGGTGCCGTAGGACCGGCCGAACACGCTCATCGCGAGCTCGGTGCGCCCCGCGCCCATCAGGCCGGCCAACCCGACGATCTCGCCGCGGCGCAGGGTCAGGTTGGCGCCCGAGACCACGGCCCGGTCGGGCTGGGTGGGGCTGTGCACCGTCCAGTCCTCGATCCGCAGCACCTCCTCGCCCACGTGCGGCTCGTGGGGCGGGAAGCGGTTCTCGAGGTCGCGGCCCACCATCAGCGAGATGATCCGGTCCTCGGTCACCTCGTCGGTGCGCATGTTCAGCGTCTCGATCGACCGGCCGTCGCGGATGATGGTGATCGAGTCGGCGACGGCCGCGATCTCGTTGAGCTTGTGGGAGATGATCACCGACGTGATGCCCTCCTCCCGCAGCCCGCGCAGCAGGTCCAGGAGGTGCGCGGAGTCGTCGTCGTTGAGCGCCGCGGTCGGCTCGTCGAGGATGAGCAGCCGCACCTCCTTCGACAGGGCCTTCGCGATCTCCACCAGCTGCTGCTTGCCGACCCCCAGATCGAGCACCTGAGTCACGGGGTTCTCCGCGAGCCCGACCCGGGCCAGGAGAGCCGCGGCCTCGTGGTTGGTGCGGTTCCAGTCGATCAGGCCGCGGGTCGCCTGCTCGTTGCCGAGGAAGACGTTCTCGGCGATGGAGAGCTGGGGGCACAGGGCCAGCTCCTGATGGATGATCACGATTCCGCGCTGCTCGCTGTCGCGGATGCTCGAGAAGGTGCAGAGCTCGCCGTCGAAGTGGATCTCGCCCTCGTAGGAGCCGTGCGGGTACACCCCGGACAGCACCTTCATGAGCGTCGACTTCCCGGCGCCGTTCTCACCGCAGATGGCGTGGATCTCCCCGCGGCGGACCGACAGGTTGACGTCCGCCAGCGCTTTCACACCGGGGAACGTCTTCGTGATGCCCCGCATCCGCAGGATCTCGTCGGCGGTCATCACTACCTCAGCTGGTCGGCGGTGTAGTAGCCCGAGTCGACGAGCACCTTCTGGTAGTTGTTCTTGTCGACGACCACCGGCTGCAGCAGGAACGAGGGCACGACCTTGTTGCCGTTGTCGTAGTCGGTCGTGTTGTTCACCTCGGGCTTGGCGCCCTTCAGCACGGCGTCGGCCATCTTGACGGTCACGTCGGCGAGCTGGCGGGTGTCCTTGTAGACGGTGGAGTACTGCTCACCCGCGATGATCGACTTCACCGAGGCGACCTCGGCGTCCTGACCGGTCACGATGGGGTAGGGCTGACCCGCGGTGCCGTAGCCATTGCTCTTCAGGGCCGACAGGATGCCGATCGAGAGGCCGTCGTAGGGGGAGAGCACGCCCTGGACCTTGGCACCGCTGTAGGTGGAGGTGAGCAGGTCCTCCATGCGCCGCTGCGCCGTGGCCGGGTCCCACCGCAGGATCGCGACGGTGGTGAAGTCGGTCTGCCCGCTCTTGACGACCAGGGTGCCCTTGTCGATGTAGGGCTTCAGCACCGACATCGCACCGTTGAAGAAGAAGGTGGCGTTGTTGTCGTCGGGCGACCCGGCGAACAGTTCGATGTTGAACGGGCCGGTGGCCGTGCCGTCCGTGCCGTCGGCGTTCTTGAGCCCCAGGCCGGTGAGCAGCGAGTTGGCCTGGTCCACGCCCACCGTGGCGTTGTCGAAGGTGGCGTAGTAGTCGACGTTCGGGCTGTTGCGGATCAGGCGGTCGTAGGAGATCACCGGGATCTTGTTGTCGGCGGCCGCCTGCAGCTGGGTGGTGAGCGCCGTGCCGTCGATCGAGGCGACGACCAGCAGCTTCGCGCCCTTGCTGATCTGGTTCTCGATCTGGTTGACCTGCGTCGGGATGTCGTTCTCCGCGTACTGCAGGTCGACCGAGTAGCCGAGCTTCTCCAGGGCGCCCTTGATGTTGTCGCCGTCGTGGATCCAGCGCTCGGACGACTTCGTCGGCATGGTGACGCCCACCAGGCTCCCGGCGGCCGGGGTCGTCGCCCCGGCCTCCTGGTCGACGGTCTTCTCGCTCGAACCACAGGCCGCGAGTGCCGTGGCGAGCACGATGCTCCCGGCCACTGCGGCCAGCCGTGCCAGCTTCATCTTCTCTCCAGTGAATAGATGGGTCCGTGAGCCGGCATCGGGTGCACGTCGAGGAGCCCTGGAGTCAGGGCGTGCAGTCGGTGCCGGTACCGATCACGCGGGGGGATGTCCGCCGAGCACTCGACGCCGCAGGAAGCGGGCAGCCGTGCTCGGCGGGGCGGGACTTCGCTGGTCGTCGGCACGCGGCCCATCACGCCATGGGCGCGCCGGGTGACGACGCAGCGGGACTCGACGCAGCGGGTGACGACGCAGCGGGACGTCGTCCCTGCGGCGGCGCGGCCACCCGTGTGCGGTCCGGACAGCCACCCGAGGTGCACGCTCACGGTGACCGTGAGGTGCTGGGTGAATCGATGCCATGGGACACCTTCGTCCGGGAGCAGGCGGCGCCGTGAAGACCCGCGGCGGCGAATGTTAGCGCTCACATCTTGGCGGGGGCAAGCTCTGCGCGCGCAGGGGGGCGGTCCGGCGCGCCCGCTGCCCCGGACCGCGGACGTCGTGGTCGACCGAGTGTCCACAAGGGCCGGTCACCTACCAGGAGCATCGGGCCCCGGTGCCCGTCCCGGCGACGGGCCGCTCGTCTTGCGCGAGCCGGTGGCCGCCCCATTTCGTTGGCCCGTGGCGCAGACGGATCGCGGTGTCGGCGACGAGCTCGCCGAGCGGCTCTGGCTGGATCTGGGCTACGCCGCCAGCGCCGCCTGTCGGGCCTGAGGAACGCCGCCGCACCCTCCGCGCCGCCCGACAAGGACATATTCGTGCAGACCACAGCCACGCGAGTGGCCGCTGTTCCCGTGACGCTCGAGGGCGTCGACCGCGTGTTCGGCACCGGCGACGGCGCCCACGTCGTCCTCCGCGGGATCACCTCGACGTCGCGACAGGCGAGGTGGTGGCGTTGCTCGGGGCGTCGGGCTGCGGGAAGTCGACCTTGCTCCGCCTCGTCGCAGGCCTCGACCGGCCGACCGGCGGCGAGGTGGCGAGGTGGCGAGGTGGCGGCGCCAGGGTCGACGGGATCGAGCCGAGGGCGGCGGTCGTGGACGCGCACGGAACTGGGCATCGACCCGGTGCCCGGCGAGCCGCAGCGCGCGGTCCTGTCGCGGCTGGTGCCGCTGCTCGTCTCCGACGGCCTGGTGCGCTCGGAGCCGGAGGCGACCGCCGCTCTCGCCACGCTCTTCGAGCCACGCTTCGCCGAGCAGGCCAAGGGCACCACCTCCGGGGGCCGAGCGGGCGGGTCGTGACGCTCACCGATCCCGACACCGGGGCCCGGACGGACCCGACCTCGGCGGACGTGCGCCCCGGCCCGCGGTGGGGCGGCGGCGTCCGGCGGCTCGGCGGTGCGGTGCGGCTCGGACTGCTCGTCCCGGTGCTCTTCGTGCTGGGGTGGCAGCTGCTGGCGACGTAGGGGGAGTTCTCGCCGTCCCAGCTGCCCACCCCGGGAGCGGTGCTGGCGGCGCTGGTGGAGCTGGTGACACGCGGCGAGCTCTGGCAGCACATCGGCATCAGCACCCAGCGGGTGCTCCTCGGCTTCGCCGCGGGTGCCGGATCCGGTCTCGTGCTCGGCGGCGTGATCGGGCTGTCCCGTCCGGCGCGTGCGCTGCTGGCGCCGTCGATCCAGGCGCTGCGGGCGGTGCCGTCGCTGGCCTGGGTGCCCTTGTTGCTGCGCTGGCTCGGCATCGGCGAGACCCCGAAGATCACGCTCGTGGCGATCGGGGCGTTCTTCCCCGTCTACACCACCGTGTCGGCCGCGCTCGCCCACGTCGACCGCCATCTCGTCGAGGTCGGCAAGGCCTACGGCCGCTCGGGCGTGCGGCTGTTCGTCCAGGTCCAGTTGCCGGCGATCGCCCCGGCCGCGTTGTCGGGGCTGCGCCTCGGTCTGGCCCAGGGATGGCTGTTCCTGGTGGCCGCCGAACTGATCGCCTCGTCGATCGGGCTCGGGTTTCTCCTGATCGACAGCCAGAACACCGGGCGCACGGACATTCTGCTTCTCGCGATCGTGCTGCTCGCGGTGCTCGGGAAGATCACCGACGGCATCCTCGGGCTTGCCGAGCGCCGGCTGCTGCGTCGATGGAACTGACGCCCCAGGCGCATTACCGGGTGGGTGACACGCCGCACGGGCCGGAGAAAATCTGTGGATGGTTCTGCGGAGATCGCGCCTCTCAACAGGACGAATCGTTCCCGGTGGCCGACCACCCGGTAGTTCCTGTGTCTCTCTTCGGCGGGCCAACTTGACGTTCACGGTGCTTTTTCGAGAGTATCGGCCGGCCCGCCGAGAACTCATCGAATGGAAGTGCACTGTGGCCCAGCAAGTTCAAACCCGACTCGTCGACGACCTGGACGGTTCGGAAGCCGACGAGACGGTGACGTTTGCTCTCGCCGGTCGCCAGTACGAGATCGACCTGTCCGGCGAGAACGCCGCGCGACTTCGGGACTCCCTGGCTTCTTTCGTCGCCGCGGCCCGTCGGGGCGGTAGCGGTCGCCAGTCCTCGGCCACCGCTCGATCCGCACGTCCGGCCGCGAGCGACCGGGAGCACACCGCAGCGGTGCGGGAGTGGGCTCGGCAGAACGGGCACGAGATCTCCGACCGCGGACGCATCCCCCACTCCGTTCTCGAGGCCTACGCGCAGCGCGGTTCGGCTTCCTAGCGAAAGCGAGGCACACCGGCGGTCGTAGGGACGCCCGCCACACCGTGCGGCAGGGCTGATTGTGGGCTCCTCGTCCCGACCCGGCCCCTCGTCCCGACCCCCCGTCACCCACGATCGCTGCAACGGGTGATCCAGCGCACGGCCGTTCGCCCCCGTCGGTTCCAGCAGCTTTTCCACAGCACCCGACGGCACTCGCGCCGTCCGGACAAATCTCGAACGGGGATGCGCCCTTTCCTGCACAGGGAAGGGCGCATCTTTGGGTTTGTGGGCGTCGTTCTGCGCTGCGTCGGCCATGCCGCATCGCCGTGAGCGAGGAGGTGAGTGATCCCGGTCGGCACGCCGGCCGCGCAGCTGTCCCGGTGGCGGCCGGACCACCGTCACGGCTCGCTCGCGGGCGCCCGGGGGATCAGCCCGGTCGCCGTCGTCCTCCTCGGCAGCCCGACCGTGGCAGCACGGTGGGCACGACAGGGAGTCGGCGAGATCGGTCTGGTGATACCGCTGCGGCTGTCCGGCAGGTCGTCGCCCGCCTTGTCGTACACCTCGCGCAGCACCCCGGCGGGCACGAGGCCGAACGGGCTCCCGTTCCAGTGGGGTTGGTACGTCGCCATACGGCTACCAGCTCGTCACCGGATCATCGTCGATGACGGATGACCGGTGTCGGTCCTCCAGCCCCGAGATCCGGGATGTCGGAGACCGGCGCGCCGGCCGCTCGCGCCTCAGCCGACGGAGCCGCCTCTCCTTGCAGCGGCGACGATTCCCCAGCCGTAGGGGCGGTACCGAGCGGTATACCCGCTCGAATTCGCCCCCTCGACAACAGGACCGTGAGTACCACCAGTGGTAGGCCAGTGGTAGGCATTGCCCACTTCCTCGTCCACCTTGGCCGGAGGGCCTTCATGCCGCTGCGGACGACGAACCCCGGACGCGGGCCGGGGTTGCCGCCGATGCACTTCCATCACCGGCCACCGCGCCGTCCTCGCTTGCACGTCCGCATCGCCGTAGACCTCGGCCCCGGCGACGGACAAGGGCAGTAGGTCGAGCGGACCCACCTGCATTCCTGCCTGCCCGGCGTGGTACTCAGGTACGCAGCAGAAAGTCTGCCGGGTCGATGCGGTGCGTGCGCTGCCAGAGTTCCATCGCGGTGAACGGCCAGAGCAGCGTGGAACGTCCGGTGCTGTTCTTGTAGAAGGACCTCACCGAGGAGAATGCCCAGGCGCGCTGAGTACTCACTTCGTCCAGTCTCTCGTCGTAGGCTCTGGCGACCGATTCGCGAACCTCGATCACGCTGCTACCGGTCTCGAGCATCGTCCGGACGGCATCGACCACATACCGGACGAGGCACTCGGAGATGAAGAACAGCGATGCCCCGTGCACGACGACGTTGGTGTTCGGCCCGTACAGGCAGAAGAAGTTCGGGAAGCCGGGCACGCAGCTGCCCAGGTAGGCGCGTGCGTCGTCGCCGGCCCAGTGCTGCTGCAGATCAACAGCGTCGCGCCCGGTGACCTGCATGGGGGCGAGGAACTCCGACGCACGGAAGCCGGTCGCATAGATCAGGACGTCGAGCTCGTGCAGCTGGTCGTCGGCGCAGCGCACCCCGCTCTCGGTGATCTCCTTGATCGGATCACGCACGAGGTGTACGTCCGGTCTCTTGAGAGTGGCGATCCAGGTGCCGTCGTCGGCCACCCAGCGCTTCGCGCCGAACGGTGCTCGGGGTGTCAGCGCCTCGCGTAGTTGCAGGTCGTCCTCGGTCTGAGCGTCGATCCATGCCTGCAGTGCCGCGCGCATCTGTTCACTGGTGGCCGACACGGCGCGTTCGGTCGGCGGATAGTTCGGGTCGACGGTCACCGCGGACAGCATTCCCTCGATGCCCGGTAGGAAGGCCACTGCGCGGTACCAGGCTCGGTAATGCGGCAGTTCTGCGAGCAACCTCTTCTCCGCCTCGCCGAGGTCGTGCCGCAGATGCGGAGTCGGCAACAGAAACGTGGATGTCCGAGCAAACACCCGCACTTCGGCGGCCTGCTCGGCGATCACGGGGATCATCTGCATCCCGCTCGCCCCCGTGCCGATCACCCCAACCCGTTTGCCGGTCAGGTCGATCGAGTGGTTCCAGCGTGCGGTATGAAACGCCGGTCCATCGAACTGCTCGGATCCGGGAATGGCAGGGATGTGCGGCCGGTTCAGCTGCCCGACCGCGTTCACCTGCAGGGTGGCTCGAACCTCACGGATGTTGTCGTCGGAGCGCACGGTGAGCACCCAGTCCCGGTTGGCGTCGTCCCAAGAGCTGGAAAGTACCTCCGAGTTGAACTCGATGTCCTCGTAGAGTCCATTTTCCTCAGCGAACTCGCGCAGATAGGCCTGCATCGCCGGCTGAGTGCTGAAGTGACCGTCCCAGCTGCTCGGGTGACAGGAGTAGCGGTAGACCGCACTGGAGAGGTCGACCCGACTTCCGGGATAGGTGTTGTCGTGCCACGTACCGCCGACGTCCGGGTTCTTCTCGAACACCATGACCTGCACCCCGGCTTGTCGCAAGCGGTGGGCGATCAACATCCCCGTCTCGCCGGCACCGACGATCGCCACCCGAAGCTGCGGGGCCGGCGCCATCGTGGAGCGATGCCACAGCGGCATACCGGGATCGTCGCCCGGTCCGAAGGACAGCGACTCGGCAAGCAGTGAGGTATAAGGAGCAAACGCGGCGCCCATGGCCCACTCGACGGAACGCTCCAACAGGTCATAGCTTGGCCGAGCCCGCTCCCAGCCGGCGCCCACGCGCTCCAACGCCGCCACACAGGCGCGGCCGATGTCGTCCCGGGTCTCCGCGGGGTAGCCACCGGCCACCACGCCGACCGAGAGATCAGGACGCCATTCCTCGCGCAGAAGACCACGATCTCCGGTGAGATGCGTCGAAGTCAGCAGCAGCGCCACCGGATCCACAACATCGAGACTCTGCCGGAGCCCGTCGAGTGGTAGTCCGCTTTGCTCGGTAACGGCCATTCGGGATCCCTTCATCTCGGCTATCCGGAAGCGTGCAGGCTGGAACAGCATCGGAGTCTTCTGTCCCAGAAGTGGGATCGCCGATCAACTTTAGATGTTCTGGATCTTCTGATCAGTGCTTGGTGACGGCCGCCACGCGGCGGCGGTGATATGACGCACGCGGGTACGCATGGATCGGGAGATGTCGGGATGAATCGGCTCCTGGGCTGCAACCGTCCGCTCCACTCAAAGCACGCATTGGTGGCAGAGCCGCTGGTCTGGCGCTCGACGAGAGGCGGAAAGGCGTGGTCGAACTCGCCGACCGGCACTCCGGCGAACGTGACGTGCCCGTCACGAGCCCGCCGATGTCTACCTGTCCGCCGACTCTCGCCGCTTCCAGGCGTCGCCGGTGCCGCTGGACCGCGACGCGGAGTACTGGCTCGGCCAGGGGACCGCGGCCAGAGCGCCGTGACGGCCAGCTGGTCGCCATCACCACCGCAGCACATCGGGTCCTCGCCATGGGGGACGAGGACGACGAGCCGCTGGCGGCCCTCTCCGCCGTCTGCTGCGCGCTGTCCCGGCGTGCGCACCGGCTCGCTGATCTGGTCGTTGCCCATCACCCTTGGCTGCCTGCTCTGCCCCTGCCGTCGCGGGACCGGTTGTGCGCCCCGAGGGCCGGTCCCGCGGTGAACGTGGTGCCTGTGGTGCCGCCCACCATCCTGAACCGGCACGGCGACGGATCCGTCCCTGTCGATGGGATTGCCGAAACGCCCGCCGCGCAGCGGCGGGTGCAGCTGTGCCGGTGACGGCCGTCCGACCAGGAACACCAGCCGGCGGGGCGAGGAGATCAAAGGATCAACTTGGCGGGATTCACTCCGGCCGCCGTGCTCGTGTCGCTCATCCCCGGGGCGAACCAACTCCTCGGCCTGAGCAAACGCGGTGCGCTACGGCGTCGGGCACGCCCTCGCGAGAGTCGGAGCGCGGCTGGTCGCCTTCGTCGTCCTCATCGGGCTGGTCGTCGCGGGGCTCGGTGCAGCGCTCGCCGCCTCACCGACGGCGCTGATGGCGGTCAAGTGGGTGGGAGTCAGCTACCTCGCCTGGCTCGGGATCACCGGGCTGCGGCGTGCACTGCCCAACCCGATCGACTCGTTGACCCCGCCCCCGACCGGAGGTGGGAGCCTGCGGCGGCTCGTCGTCAACGAGTTCGTCGTCGCGATCAGCGACCCCAAGGCCATATTGCTCTTCGCCGCGCTGCTGCCCCAGTTCGCCGGTGAGGCCGGAAGCGGCGTCGACATCCGGATCGCCCTGCTCGGGGCGGCGTACCTGGTCGTCGAACTGATCGTCGGCCTCGGCTACATCGCGCTCGGGAGCCGCATCGGTGCGCTGGGCAGTGGCATTCCCGCCCGGACCCAGCGCCGGGTCGATCTCGGCAGCAGCATCTGCTTCATCGACCTCGCCGGGCTCCTCGCCGTGGACGACCTCGTCTGAGGGCTTCGTCCACGATGCGCCGGGGCATCATCCGATGCAGAAACGGCCTCGCTCGTTGCCGGCGAAGGGCCACCGCTCGGTGAGCGTGCGGTGGGTCTGGGTGGGATGGGGACGATCCCGGGTGTGGTGTCGGGGGCGTCGATCCTCGGCGCCGATCCCCACCGCGCCCGTCCCCACCGCGCCGGTCAGGCGGCCCGGCTCGATCCGAGCGCCTTGGTCTCGACAGCGGCCGGAAGCTCGGCGCGGGTCGGGCCGGGGGCGTAACGAGCCATTCGCCGAGCGAACATCGGCGACGGGCCCTCCGGCCGGGCGGCGGCCTGCAGACGAAGGCCGCGCCGTTCTACAACGGGATCGACCTGGTGGTCGGTACCGCGGCCCAGACGGGCCGGGAGGGCAACCCCGTTCCGGGGGAGCACGTTCCGCGGCCGGTTGCGGGCCGACCCGACGTCCTACACTGCGCCCTGCGGGTGGCTGCGACCCGGGCGCCGGAGTGCACCCGGAGTCCGGCAACCCGATCGTCACCATCGGCGACTTCCTCCGGTTCGCCGGCACGATGGGACCGCAGCGGTCAGGGCAGCATCCAGCCCAGCACCGGGGTGGCCTGCAGCGCGATGAGGACGGCGAGCACGAGCAGCATCCCCACGCTCCAGCCGATCACCTTGCGCAGGAGCACGCCCTCCTGACCCTCGAGCTTCACCGCGACGGCGGCGATCGTCAGGTTCTGCGGGGAGAGCATCTTGCCCAGCACCCCGCCCGAGGAGTTGGCGGCCGCGAGCAGCTCAGGAGGCAGTCCGGTGCTGCGCGCCGCGGTCACCTGCAAGGCCCCGAACAACGCGTTCGACGACGTGTCCGAACCCGTGACGGCCACGCCGAGCCACCCGAGCACGGGGGAGAAGAAGGCGAGCGCCCCGCCGGCGGAGGCGATGATGAGAGCGATCGCCGTGGTCTGTGCCGACGCGTTCATCACGTACGCGAGCGCCAGCACCGAGGCCACCGTGAGGATCGCCCAGCGGAGATCGACGATCGTGCGCACCCACGTGGCGGCGGCGCGTCTGGCCCCCACGCCGAGCAGCGGCACCACGATCAGCCCGGCGACGACCATCAGCGTGCCCGCCGTGGAGAACCAGGTCAGGGAGTACTGCGTGGTGCTGGACATCAGGGGCTTGCCGTTGGTCCCGATGATGTCGAGGAACGGCCAGGTGAACGCGAGCTTGAGGGAGTCGAGCACCGGCTTGAGGCCGGGCAGCTGGTCGAGCGCGAACACGACCACGATGATCACGTACGGCGCGTAGGCCTTGCGGACGTCAGCGGGTGAGTCCGGCGTCGCGACCGTGCCGGGGCCACCGGAGGCCGCCAGCGCGGGCTCCCGCGCCGCCCAGACCGCGTCGGGCCGGGCGCGCGCGAGCAGGATCACCGCGATCGCGGCGAGCAGCGACGCGAGGATGTCGGTGAGCGGCACTGACACGTAGTTCGACACGGCGAACTGGGTGATCGCGAAGACCACCCCGCACCCGAGGGCCGGCACCCACGCCTCGCGCAGGCCGCGCCTGCCGTCGACGAGGAACACGAGCACGAGCGGGACGAACACGGCGAGCACCGGGGTCTGCCTGCCGATCGTGGACGCCACCGTGTTCAACGGCAGGCCGGCGACACCGGCCAGGGTGATGACCGGGACTCCCATGGCCCCGAACGCGACCGGCGCCGTGTTGGCCACGAGAGCGACCACGGCGGCCTTGAGCGGCTTGAACCCCAGCGCCATCAACATCACCGAGGTGATCGCGACGGGGGCGCCGAATCCGGCCAGTGCCTCCAGCAGGGCGCCGAAGCAGAACGCCACCAGGATCGCCTGGGTCCGCTGGTCGGTCGACAGCGCACCGAAGCTGCGGCGCAGAATGTCGAAATGGCCGGTGGCCACGGTCATGTTGAACACCCAGAGGGCACTCACGACGATCCACATGATCGGCAGGAGCCCGTAGAACGCCCCGTGCGCTGCCACCGAGAGGGCCATCCCGGCGGGCATCCCGAACCCGAGGATCGCCACGAGTAGCGCCGCAGCGAGCCCGGCGAGGGCGGCCCACTGGGCCCGGACCCGCAGTACTCCCAGGAGAACGAGTACGACCGCGAGCGGGACCACGGAGGCCAGCGCGGACAGGCCGAGCGAATGGCCGACGGCTTCGGGATTCTGGCGATAGGCGGCGAGGACGAAGGTCACCGGACGGGACGGTTCCAACGGCACCGGCAATGCTGACGCGGACCACATGATCGCGGATTTTGCCATCGGTTCATGTGTTATCCGGCTCAGTCGTTCAAGGAGCTGCCCCAGGAATGGGGCAGTGCGTCCGGAAATGTCCGGGACGCCCCGCTCTCCCACGGTTCGACCGGTGGCGGCGCGCCTCGGCACCCATGCCCGCCGAATCGGACGACTTCCGTCACACCGCACCCGAATCGAACGGTGCCCGAGCACGGTTCCCCGGCCGCTGCTGTGTGGGGGACGTCACCCGACATGCCGGGCGGCGCGATCGGGTGGCCGACCCTCTCCGGAGCTGTTCGTCCGGTGTGACCGAATCGGGGATCGCGCCGGGACGACCCCTGGATACGGTGCCGGGCCCGCATGAGCACGACGCGTCGTCCCGGCGATTGACACGCGTGATCACCCGTCGCAGAGTGTGATCCACCTGACACAGGGGGCGCGATGGGTGAGTTCGGGTACGCGGCGCAGTTTCCGCGGGTGCTCCGCCGGTTCGCCCTCTTCGCGATCGCGTTCTCGATCGTCTCCATCACCACGGGGATCTTCGTCAACTACGCGTACGGACTCACCCAGCTCGGCCCGGCGGCGATCTGGCTCTGGCCGGTCGCCGCCGTCGGCCAGTTCCTCGTGGTGCTCGTCCTCGCCGAGCTGGCCGGGTACTTCCCGCTCGCCGGCGCCAACTACCAGTGGACGGCCCGGCTGGTCGGACCCCGCTTCGGTTACGTCGTGGGGTCCCTCGGCGTGCTCTACGGCGCCGTCGGCCTCCCCGGGATCGCGCTGATCGGGCTCGCGCCGCTGACGGCCACCGTCCTCGGGCTGGACGCGGGGAACGTCCGGCTCCTGCTGTTCATCGCGGTGCTGGCGCTCGTGGTCGCCGACCTCGTCAACATCGTGCGGGTGCAACTGGCCGCGCGGGTCAACAACGTCGCGGTGTTCGCCGAGATCATCGGCACCGTCGTGCTCAGCGTCGTGGTGTTCCTGGCGTGGGTGCGGGGCGGGGCGGACGTCCCCGGCGGCGGCCACGGGTTCGGCTTCCTGTTCACCACCGCCACCGAGGCGCCGCTGGCCGACGCCGTCGTCGGCGGCGCACTGATCGGGATCTTCACCCTCGTCGGCTTCGAGGCGGCGGCCGACATGGCCGAGGAAGCCGTCGACGCCCGGCGTGCGGTGCCGCGGGCGATGATCCTGTCCGTCGTGGTCTCCGGCGTGCTGGGGATGTTCGCGCTGGTCGGGTTCACCCTCGCCATCCCGGACGTGGCCGCGGTCCAGGCGTCGCCGGTGCCGCTGGCCGCGATCGCGGAGTACTGGCTCGGCCCGGTGCTCACGAAGGTCTTCCTCGCGATCGTCGTGTTCTCGATGTTCGCCTTGATCGTGGTGGCGGCCGCGTCGAACTCCCGGCTGATCTTCGCGATGGCGCGCGACGCGATGCTGCCGTTCTCCACCGCGTTGGCACGGGTGCACCCCCGTACCGGCACGCCCGTCACCGCGCTGGTCGTCTCGCTCGTGGTCTGCCTGGTGCTGCTGGCCTACGGCACGGCCGACGGCAACGCGTTCGCGGTGCTGGTGGGGGCCACGGCGCTCGTGCCGTACCTGGTCTACCTGCTCACCCTCGGCGGCTACCTCGCGCGGCGCCGGGCGCTGGTCGATGCGGGGGAGGGCGGCTTCCGGCTCGGGGCCGCCGCCCTGCCCGTCGCGGTGCTGGCGGTGCTGTGGCTCGTCGCGGTGGTGGCGGCGCTGACGCTGCCCGAGGCGTTCCGCTCCGCCGACTACGTCGTGCTCGCCGCGCTGGCGCTCGCCGGGCTCTGGTACGTCGCCGTGCTGCGGCGCAGGCTCCGCGACGGCACCGCCGGGCTGGGATCCGCCCGCACCGACCCCGTGGAGATTCGATGACCTGGCGGAACTGGGCGGGCAACCAGCGCACCGACCCGAGGCGCACCGTCGTCGCGCGGGACGCGGGCGACGTGGTCGAGGCGGTGAAGGGTGCCGAACGCGACGGGCTGCGGGTCAAGGCGCTCGGCTCCGGGCACTCGTTCACCGCCATCGCCGTGCCCGAGGACATCGCGCTGCGGCCGCCTGCCGACCCGGCCCTGCTGCTCGTGGACAGCACGACGGGGCTGGTCACCGCCCCCGCCGGGTTGCCGCTGCACCGGCTCAACGCGCTGCTGTGGGAGCGCGGGCTCGCCCTGCCCAACCTCGGTGACATCGAGGCCCAGACCGTGGCGGGCGCGATCTCCACCGGCACCCACGGCACCGGTGCCACCCACCGTGGGCTCGCCGCCCAGGTGCGGGCGCTGGAGATCGTGCTGGCCGACGGGTCGCTGATCACCTGTTCCGCCACCGAGCACGCCGACGTCTTCGCCGCCGCGCGGATCGGGCTCGGCGCGCTGGGAGTGCTCACCCACGTGACGCTGCAGGCCGTCCCGGCGTTCCGGCTGCACGCGGTCGAGACCGCGATGCCGCTTCCCGACGTGCTCGCCGGCCTCGACGAACTGGTCGCCTGCCACGAGCACTTCGAGTTCTACTGGTTCCCGCACACCGACATCGCCGCCACCAAGAGCAACAACCGCACCGAGGCGACGGGCCCGGCCCGCGGTCGCGTCGCGGAGTGGGTGGGCGACGACCTGCTCGGCAACGGCGCCTTCGGGCTCGCCTGCCGGCTCGGCGCGGCCGCGCCCCGGCTCGTGCCGCCGATCAACCGGCGGATGGCCGCGCAGATGGCCGCCGCCGAGTACGTCGACCGGTCCTACCGGGTCTTCACCAGCCCGCGGCGGGTGCGGTTCGTGGAGATGGAGTACGCCGTCCCGCGGGAGGCGATCCACGAGGCGCTCGCCGGCCTGCGCGCCGCCGCGGAGCGCCACGCCCGCGCTGTCACGTTCCCGGTGGAGGTGCGCTTCGCCGCCGCCGACGACATCCCGCTCTCGACCGCCGCCGGTCGCGACAGCGCCTACATCGCCGTGCACGTGTACCGCGGGCAGCCGCACGAGGCGTACTTCGGGGCCGTCGAGGCCGTGCTGGCCGGGCTGGGCGGGCGCCCGCACTGGGGCAAGCTGCACACCCAGACGGCGGCGACGCTGCGCGAGCGGTACCCGGCGTTCGACGGCTTCGTGGCGGTGCGCGACCGGCTCGATCCGCAGGGCCGGTTCACCAACGCCTACCTCGACCGCGTGCTCGGGGCACCGGGTAGCTCCGCGCCCTGACCTCCTCCGGCAGGCTGGTCGCGCACGCGACCCGGCGCTACCGCTCAGGGTCCGTGTTCGTCCGGAGTACTCGCTCCGACGCGAGCATCCACGCCGCGAGCGCGAGGACACCGCCTTCGAACGCGACGAGGTCGTCGTCCCACTGCCCCGGCGACCGGTGGGTGTCCGGCGTGAGCAGGAGCAGGCCTCCGAGCAGGTTGACCAGTCCCCACAGCCCGTTGACCCCAGGACCGGACCGTCGGCCCGCGAGCGGGGTGAGGTGGCGGCGGCCGGTGATCGCGGTGGCCAGGTGCGGGGCGCTGTTGCCGACGAGAACTCCGGCGAGAAAGGACCGAACACGTGATCGGCTCACGGTGCCCACGCTAGCGAGCAGGGCGGGGGATGACCACCGGCCACGGCGGTGTAGCGAGCGGATGCTTTGCGTAGCCGCCGAGAAAGCTTCGTCACACCGTGCAACGGACGCCCGTGTGGCGCCGATCAACCGGTGGCGTCCACACACCAGCACGTGGACCGACGACGTGGAGGCGATGGTGCGACCCCTGGTTGCGACGCGGTTGCTGCAGAACCCGCTGGGCATGACGGCGGCACCCGGGGACCGGGGCGACATCGTGCGGGTCAGCGACGGGCGGGCGTCGGTCTACCTGCTTCCGCACGAGTACGACGCCGCCGACGAGCGGAAGCTCCGCTGGCTGCTGGCGAAGGCGTCGGTCCCCGTTTCCTGACGGTCCGCCCCGCCGCGCTCGGTCCGGCTCGTGTCCAGGGATCAGTGCCGTTCACTCGCCTCGTAGACCCGGGCGGGTGTGCCGACGATGAGCGGGTCGGGCGTGCCGACGACGTCAGCGTCCTTCGTCGGGTAGTCCAGAGTGGACAGCACCCAGCTCAGCGCGGCGATCCGGCCCCTCTTCTTGTCGTTGCTCTTCACGACGGTCCACGGGGCGGTCGGGCTGTCGGTCCTGGCGAACATCTGTTCCTTCGCCCGCGTGTAGTCGTCCCAGCGCCCCAGCGCGGCCAGATCCACCGGGCTGAGCTTCCATTGCCGCAGCGGGTCGATGACCCGGACCGTGAACCGGGTGCGTTGCTCGGCCCGGGACACCGAGAACCACAGCTTCACCAGATGGATGCCGCTGTCGACCAGCGCCGACTCCAGGCCGGGGGCCTGCGCCATGAACTCCTGGTACTCGTGGTCGGTGCAGAAGCCCATCACGGGCTCGACGACGGCCCGGTTGTACCAGGACCGGTCGAACAGGATGATCTCCCCGGCCGCGGGGAGCTGGCTGAAGTAGCGCTGGAAGTACCACTGGGTCTGCTCACGTGACGTCGGCTTCTCCAGCGCGACCACCCGGGCGCCGCGCGGGTTGAGATGCTCCATGAACCGCTTGATCGTGCCGCCCTTGCCTGCGGCGTCGCGCCCCTCGAACAGCACGACGACCCGTTGCCCGGTGTCCTTGACCCACGACTGCATCTTCAGCAGCTCGATCTGCAGAGCCCGCTTGCGGGTCTCGTACTCCTCGCGGCTCATCCGCTCGTCGTAGGGATAGTCCTGCTGCCAGGTGGAGATCTCGCGGCCGTCAGGGCCCAGCAGAAGTGTCTCGTCGTCGTCGAGTTCCTGAACCGTCATCCCGTCGAGACCGTCCAGGAGGTCCGCGGATGCCAACGCCTCACGCAGTTCCCGGCGGGTGCGCTCCGAATGGCCTACGCCGCGTGGAGTTCGCCGGAACGAGCTCACGACCTGGTCGACAGAAGTCACTTCGATCCCCGTCTCTCACTGCATTCACCCGGTGACGCTCACCGGTCCGTCTCGCGTTCACCGCCATTCGTACCCGGTGGGGGTGCCCGCCCGGGCCCACGGCGCCGGGTCGGCGACGAATGTTCAACTCCGGATTCGGGTCCTTGGTCCGTGTGGGAGGAGCCCGACGCCTCCAGATGAACCCGGGGCGCCGTGCCTAGCGTCGACGGGGAGCTGCTTCACCCAGGAGGAAGAGACCATGCGGATCCACGAGATCATGTCCAGTCCTGCGGTCACCGTCCCGCCCGACCTGCCGGTGAAGGACGCGGCAGCTGTGCTCGACGCCCACGGGTTCACGTGCCTCCCCGTGGTCACGGGGGACGGCCGGTTGGTCGGCGTGATCGGTGAGAAGGAGCTCCTGGCCGACCGCTTCCCGCCGGACCCGCGGGTCCCCCTCTCGGATCGCGTGGTCCGGAGCCCCGGCAGGCTCGTGGCCGACGTGATGGACCTGGACGTTCTCCTCGCCCATCCGCAGGAGGGCGTGGCAGACCTGTTGACGGTGATGCGTTCGGCGGACACCAGGTCGCTTCCCGTGGTGGAGGGCGACGTGGTGGTCGGCATGGTGACCTATCGGGACCTCGTGCACGCCCTCGCCCGTGACGATGCTCTGGTCGAGGTCGACGTGCGGCGCAGGCTCAACCTGTACGGCGGGGTCGGACGCTGGCAGGTGACCGTGCGGGACGGCGAGGTGACCCTCGTCGACGACCGCGACGACTCCGTCGAGCGGGACACCGCCGTCCGGCTGGCCGAAGCGGTCATCGGGGTCACGGGATGCCGGGTGATCGAGACGACCACCTCGTCGAGGTGACGCCGTGAGCGGCTCTGCGCACGGCGATCCCGGCGCGGGGACACTCGAGCATGTCAGGACGTCCGCCGGGTCGTGCGGCGGAGCCGAGGATCGAGGAGTGGACGCATGAGCACAGGGACCGGTTCGGAGCGCGGCTTCATCGCCGTCGGAATCGACGGGTCGCCGTCGTCGGTGCAGGCGCTGCGGTGGGCGCTCGGGCAGGCCCGGCTCACGGGCGCGGCCCTGCGTGCCGTCACCACCTGGGACTTCCCGGCGTCCTACGGGTGGGCCGTGTCCGTCGACGACGTCGACTGGGAGGGCACCGCGCGGGCCGTGCTGGAACGCGCGGTCAAGGAGGCGGTCGGTGCCGATGCCACCGTCCCGGTCGAGCAGGTCGTGGTGCGGGGACACCCGGCGCAGGTGCTGGTGGACGTGGCGGCCGGAGCCGACCTGCTCGTCGTCGGGAGCAGGGGGCACGGCGGGTTCGCCGGCCTGCTGCTCGGCTCGGTCAGCCAGCATGTCGTGGCACACGCCTCGCGTCCCGTCGTCGTCGTGCACGACGCGCCGGAGCCGGCCGCCGGATGACCGTATCGTCGCAGGTCGGTTGTGCTCCTCGCAGACGACGGCGATCTTGCGAGGACGTGTTCGAGAGGGACCCGAGGCCCTAGGGTCGCCGGACATGTCCTCAACGCAGGTCTCCCGCCACGTGAGGGCGCCTCGCTCCGTGGTCTATCGGGCGCTCCTGGAAGCGGACGCGATCGCGAGGTGGCGCGTCCCGACCGGAATGAGTAGCCAGGTCCACGACTTCGACGCCCGCGAAGGCGGCTCGTTCCGCGTGTCGCTCACCTACGACGCATCGAGTGGAGCAGGCAAGTCGGATCCGGACACCGACACCCGTCACGGACACTTCGCCAAGCTGGTGCCGGATGAGCAGGTTGTCGAGGTGTTCGAGTTCGAGACCGCGGATCCGGCGCTCGGCGGGACCATGACGATGACGACCACCCTCCGCGATGCCGACGGCGGCACCGAGGTCCTCATCCTGCACGAGGGGATCCCCGACAGCGTGCCCGCCGCCGACAACGAGACGGGCACGCGGATGGCGCTGGAGAAACTCAAGCTCGTCGAGGAGAGGAAGGCCGCGCCACGGGGGCGTTGACCTCGGCGCCGGACACTGCCGACGCCCTGAACCGTCGTGGGTGTGCGGTGTCTCACCCCCTCACCCCGTGCCGGTGTGCAGTCCTTGCACACCGGCGATGAGCAGGTCCAGCCCGCGCGAGAAGTAGGCGTCGTCGTCCGCGCAGGAGGCGAGCGCGTCGGCGGCGGCGACCACGTGCGGGTAGTCGTGCGGCGCCAGCGAGAGCAGGGTGGCCCGCTGGGCGCGTACCGCGGCGTCGCGGACCTCGGGGTCGGGACCGTGTCCTGCGCCGGGTTCGGCGGTCACCAGTGTCACGACGGCCGCGACGAGGTAGCCGCCGACCTCGGCGGCCTCCTCGGTGCCGAACCCGGCCTCGTCGAGCAGGCCCAGTGCGCGTTCGGCGAGGGCGAGCCCTGCATGGCTGGAGAGGATCCGGGTGCGGGTCAGGGCGGCGACCGCCGGGTGCGGCCGTAGCACCCCCATGAACGCGGCGAGGGTCGCGCGCAACTGCTCGGCCCACCCTCCCTGCTCGGCGTCCGGCAGTCGCACCGATCGGAAGAGATGCTCCGCGAGGGCGTCGAGCAGCTCGTCCTTGTCGCGGAAATGCCAGTAGAGGGCCATCGGCGTGACGTCGAGGTCGGCGGCGAGGCGGCGGATGGTCAGGGCGTCGAGGCCCTCCGCGTCGGCCACTGCCAGTGCCCGGCCCACGACGACCTCGCGGTCCAGCCGTGCCCGGCGCCCGCTCCCCGCCCTGCTGCGTTCCACATCACGACTTTACGCCGTACAAGTGACTGTACCTTGTACTTGTACGTCGTATAGCGAAAGGATCGCCATGTCCGACCAGACCAGCACCCCGGCGCCCCCGGCTCTCTCCACCGAGCTCCGGCTGGGCAACGGGATCGTCCTGCGCAACCGGCTCGCGAAGGCCGCGACCAGCGAGCACCTGGCAGATCGCCACGGGGCACCCACCGCCCAGCTGATCGAGGCCTACCGGCGGCTCGCCGCTTCCGGGGCCGGCCTGCTGATCAGCGGGAACGTCATGGTCGACGGCTCATCGCTCGAGGCTCGGCGCAACGTCGTGATCGAGGACGAGCGCCATCTGACCGCGCTGCGCCGGTGGTCCGCCGCAACCGACGGAACCGATACCCGGTTCCTGCTGCAGCTGTCCCATCCCGGACGTCAGACCATGCGCGGGCTGTCCGTCGCGGGACGGCGCCAGGACGTCGTCGCGCCGTCCGCCGTTCCGCTGGCTGTCGGAGGACGGATGTTCCGTCCGCCGCGGGCGTTGGCCGGGCCGGAGATCCTCGACGTGGTGGGGAAATTCGCCACCGCCGCCCGCGTCGCTGCGGACGCCGGCTTCGCCGGGGTGGAGCTGCACGCCGCGCACGGCTACCTGATAAGCCAGTTCCTCTCGCCCTTGACCAACCGGCGCACAGACGGATGGGGCGGACCGCTCTCGAACCGGATGCGCTTCCTGCTCGAGATCGTCCGCGCCGTCCGTGCGCAGACTGCCGAGTCCTTCCTGGTCGCGGTCAAGCTGAACTCCGCGGACTTCCAGCGGGGCGGGTTCGACGCCGACGACGCGCGGAACGTCGCCGTCGCGCTCGAACAGGAGGGCGTACACATCATCGAGCTCTCCGGCGGGACCTACGAGAACGTCTCCGTGGTGGAAGCCCGCCGCGCGTCGACGACCTCCCGCGAGGCCTACTTCCTGGAGTACGCGGAGGAGCTCTCGCGCACGCTCACCGTGCCGCTCATGCTGAGCGGCGGCTTCCGCACCCGCAGCGGCATGACCGCCGCGCTGGAGAGCGGCGCCGTCGACATCATCGGGCTGGCACGGCCCATCGCACACGAGCCCGACTTCCCCCGGCGCATTCTCGACGGGAGCACCGGAACGAGCCTGGCCCGGCCCCAGCGTGTCGGGGTGAAGATCGTCGACGACCTGCTGAACAGCGCGTGGCACCAGCAGCAGATCGCCCGCCTCGGCCGTGGCAAGCCCGTACGCCCGAACCGCAAGCCCGCTGTCGCGCTGGCTATCGCGGTGCTGACCGAGCTCCGCGACGGCATGTCGGCAAGGTTCCCCCTGTCCTGATCCGTTCCGGGTCACCTGCTCGTCCTGGATGTGGCACATCCCGAGACCTCAGGATTGCGGCGCACTCAGCCGGGGGAGACCACGATGCGCCACGGAGGGTCGGGCAGGCTGATGATGCGGACCTCGCCCGCGTCGTCGCCCGCATCCGCGTCGAGGATCATGAGCGAGCCGGCGAGCGACCGTGCCGACGTGGAGAGCACCACGCGGTCCTCGGGGTTGACCACGACCACGTCGACGGCCAGGTCGCCCAGCTCCCGGAGCACGAGCGTCTCGAACCGCGCCACCGGGACGTCCGCGCCTGCCACGCCGAGGAACTCCCCGTCGGCGACGACGGGAACGGTGAGCGTGAGCAGGTACCGGTGTGTGCCGTGCACGTCGACGTAGGGGCCGACGACGTGCCGGCGGCCCGTCCGGCGCGGGACGACGAACCACTCCGCGGCGGCGTAGTCGTAGAAGCCCACGCTGTGCGGGTTGAGATCGACCTCCAGCCGCACCGGGTCGTGCCGGGACGGCTCCGACTGCCACCACTCCAGGTGCAGCGGCCGGTCGGCGAGCAGCCCGGGTGCGGTGATCACGCCCATGCCGACCGCGACCTCGCGCTCCCCGGTGAGCAGGTCCAGCAACCGCCCACGTACTGCCGTGATGTCGCCGTCGCACATCCGCTCGCCCCGCTCCCGCGCGGCCCGGTGAGCTGCCAGCAGGGTGTCCCGCGCTGCCGTGACCGAGTGGAAGACCTGCTCGACGACGGCTTCGATCACCGTCGCCGCCTGCTCGGCGGCCCTGCTGTCGACGGGGCTGTCGACGGGGCCGTCGGCGGGGCCCGTCGCGTCCGGACGCCGCGTGCTCACGAGCCGCCTCCCGCCGCGGCGGCGTGCGGCACCGCCGCGTCCGCGCTGGTGCGCTGCTGTCCCCGGCGGGTCAGGTCGAGATGCACGTCGATCAGCCGCGCGGTGACCTCCCCGATGTGCGCCTCGGTGAGCTGCCGCGCGGTCGCGCCGTCCCGGCCCTCGATCGCGTCGACGACCTGCCGGTGGCTCGCGATCGTCGCGGCCAGCTCGGCGGCCGTGCGCGGGGTGCCCCAGAGCAGCTGCCCCAGCTCGGCCTGCAGCTCGATCTCCTGCAGCGTGAGCCGCACGGACTGGGCGGCGGCCGCCACGTCGATGTAGTAGCGGCTCTCTATCCGGCGCTGCCGGGTGCCCTCGTCCACGGCCGCCAGCCGGTCCAGGATCTCGCGCAGCCGCGCGATCTCACTCGCGGTGGCCCGGTCGGCGGCGAGCCGTGCCGCGGTGCCGCCGACCGCCGCGCGGATGTCGCCGAGCTCCCGCAGTTCGATGCTGCCGATCTCCCGGAGCCGGCCGAGCGACAGCTCGGTGAGGGCCTCCTCCGAGGCCCGCACGAAGCTGCCCCCGCCCCGGCCGCGGCGCGTGTCGACCAGGCCCCGCGCCCGCAGATCCGCCAGCGCGTCGCGCAGCGTCACCGTGGAGACGTTCAACAGCGCCGCCAGGTGGGTTTCGGCGGGTAGCTGCTCGCCGTCGACGATGATGCCGAGCGCGATCGCGCTCCCGAGCCGCCGCGCCACCGCCTCGCTGCGGCCGGATCCGTCGTCGAGCGGCGCGAAGACCGCCCGCCGCGCATCACCGGACAGCAGCCGCACCAGCGCACCTCCCGGACCTTTCCCTGCGCCCCGAGTCTGGCACGCCCCCGGACGGCGACAAGGGGGCACGCCGCTCTTGACCATTGAAATGTGATCTCATAGGTTTCGCCCTCGCAGTGTCCTACCTCACATCGTGGAGATCTCGTGACTCGTGCCGATCCCGATGCCGACCCCGGCGGCGACGCGCTCGCCCGTCCGTTCACCCCCGGGATGGCGTCCAACGACCCCGGCCTCGCCGAGCTCACCGAGACCGTCGCCGGGCGGGTGGACATCGAGATCGTGGACCGGGAGACCCGCGAGTTCGTCGAGGAATGGCGCAACGCCTCGTACAACTGCTACTCGTCGGGACACAAGTTCTGCCGCGAGGTCTGCCCCGTCATGCAGGTGACCCGCAACGAGTCGTGGACGCCCACCGCCTTCCACGCGAACGTCGTCGCGATGGAGCGCGGTGAGCTCGACGTCGCGGACATCGCCGCGGACTACGTCAACTGCACGCAGTGCGGGGCGTGCGAGCTGCGCTGCCCCAACACGCTGTACACCGGTGACTTCTACCGGTTCCGCACGCGCACCGTGGACATCGTCAAGGCGGTGCGCGCGCTGGCCGTGGACAAGGGTGTCCACCAGCCGCAGTGGCAGAGCTGGAACGCGCGCACCGACGAGAGAACCCACGAGCCCGTGCTCGGGGAGGTCGCGGTCAGCCAGGACACCGTCCGCGACTGGGCCGATGGCCTCGACATCCCCGTCGGCGGCGAGACGGTGCTGTTCGTCGACTGCGAGGCCGCGTTCTACCGCACGTCGGTACCCCGGGCGGTCGCGCAGATCCTGCAGCAGGCCGGGTTCGAGTTCGGCCTGATGGGTGAGCAGTGGTGCTGCGGCGGCCCGGCCGCGGAGATGGGCTACGTCGAGCAGGCCAAGCGGTTCGCCCGGCACAACCTCGACAACTGGCGGTCCACCGGCACCCGGCGGGTGCTCGTGCTCGACCCCCACGACTACATCTCGTTCACCGAGGACTACCCGAAGTACTTCGGTGACGAGTTCGACGTCGAGATCGTGCTGGTCGTCGAGCTGCTCGCCGAACTGCTGCGCGACGGGGGGATCACGCCGTCGGTTCCGGTGGAACGCACGATCACCTACCACGATCCGTGCCGGCTCAACAAGAGGAAGGGGATCTGGGAGGAGCCGCGCGAGATCCTGCGCGCGATCCCGGGACTCACCTTCAACGACGTCGATCGCGTGACCCAATGGTCGTACTGCTCCGGCGGGGGTGGGGGCCTGCCGGTGGAGAAGCCCGACCTGACGGCCGCGATCAGCGCACGGCGTGTCGACGCCGCAGCAACACTCGGCGTCGACACGCTGGTAAGTGCCTGTCCCTGGTCGGAGCGCCCGCTCTCGGCAGCGGGGGACGCCCGCGACATCGACGTCGTGGACATCCACGAGCTACTCGCCGAGTCGCTCGGCATCACCGTCGGCGGCAGCCGCGGCGAGGTCGGCGACCGGCGCTCTGCCGGCGGCTGCGGCGGCGGGAGCTGCGGCGGCGCCGGGGGGTGCGGATCGTGACGCTCACCCCGGAGCGCCTGTCCACCGAGCAGGTCGACCGCGTCGTCGAGCGGCTGCGCACCGTGCTGCGCGACGAGCAGATCCTCACGTCCAAGACCGACCGCTACAACCGCGCCCGCGTGCCCGCGCCCTTCCCCGTGCACCGGTGGGCCGAGCGGGTGCCCGACCTGGCCGTCCTGCCGACGTCCACCGACGAGGTGGCGGCGGTCGTCCGGATCGCCAACGAGCTCAGGGTCCCGATCGTCCCGCGCGACGGCGGCACCGGACTGACCGACGGGGCCGTCCCGCTGCGCGGCGGCATCGTCGTCGACGTCAAGCGGATGAACGAGATCCACGAGCTGGACCTGGAGAACCGCACGGTCACCGTCGGCACGGGCATCAACATGCTCAAGCTCAACGAGCAGCTGGCCCGGCACGGCCTCATCTACCCCGACGACCCGGCGTCGTACCCCTGTTCGCTGGTCGGCGGCCGGATCGGCACGTCGGGCTGGTCGCTCATCGGCTCCCGCTACGGGCACACCCGCGACCTGGTGCTCTCCTTCGACCACGTCCTGCCCACCGGGGAGGTCATCCACGTCGGCGACGGCATCGGCGGCAAGATCTCCAAGTCCTCCAGCGGCTACCAGCTCAAGCACCTGTTCATGGGGCACCAGGGCACGCTGGGCATCGCCACGAAGGCCACCCTCAAGCTCTACCCGAAGCCCGAGGCCGAGCTCTCGCCGTTCTGGGCGTTCGACAACTACGACGACGCCTACCGGTGCGTGGGGGCGCTGGCCAGGGCGGGGGTCGCCACGTTCGCCGGCGCGGTGCTCTTCGACGAGTGGAAGGTCGCCTACCTGCGCCGCGACGACGAGGCGTACATCCCGCAGCCCGCCGACGTCCGGGCGCTGGTGTGTGCGGTGATGTACGGCTACGAGGACGAGGTGCGGCCCGCGGGACGGCGGCTCTTCCGGATCGCGAAGGAGCACGGGGCGCGCTACCTCGGCGACGAGATCTCCGAGGGGGACTGGGCCGCCCGCCACGACCGGTACGCCACCCCGCTGCACGGACGCACCAAGGCGGGCCAGGTGGTGCCCATGAGCTGGCACTGTGAGGACGCCGCCGTCAGCTACACGCAGGTGCCCGCCGTCACGAAGGCCTGGCACGAGATCGTGGCCGGCCTCCGTCGCAGGACCGACGTCTTCGACGACTGGGGGATGTTCGCCTACACCTCGGCCGACACGGGGGTGGACTACCTGACGGAGATCGACGTCGGGATCTGGGAGCAGCAACTCGGCGACGAGGCGTGGGAGCTGTGGGTGCAGGCGAAACGGGAGATCGCCGCGGCCGCGCTGCGTCACGGCGGGTCGATCAGCGCCTGCCACGGCTCGTGCCGGGAGGGGGAGGTGGACCTGGTGCCGCAGGAGCTGGGCCGCGGCTTCGAGGTGATGCTCGACGTCAAGCGCGCCCTCGACCCCAACAACATCATGAACCCGGGCAAGTATCTGCTGGACCTCGCGTACGAGCCCGATGCCGCTGCGGCGCTCGTCGCACTGAGGGGAGGGTCAGGATGAATCGGACGAACGGTTACCGCTACGGTGAGCAACACACCCCACCCGCCCCGCAACGAGTGAGTGATGTCGCGCTTACCACTTTCGAGCACGTGTACGAGGTCGACCCTCGGCTCATGGAGCGGTGGGTGCTGCAGCAGACGTTCCCCAACTGGGACTCGCTGCGGATCATGAACGCCCGCCACGACCACCTCGACTGGATGCACCGACACTTCGCCGAGAAGGTCCTCACCGGATCGGAGCTTCTCGCCGAGGTCGACGCCGACGACAGCTCCCCCGCTTCCTGACCAACCCCGACCAGGAGTTCATCGTGAAGTTCAGCTACGTGATGTTGCCCGACTATCCCCTGACCGAGTCGCTGGCATCGATCCAGCTGGCCGACGAGCTCGGCTTCCACGCCGTCTACGCCGCGGACGAGACGTGGCACAAGGACCTGTGGCTGCTGTTCGCGGCCGCCGCCGACAAGACCAAGAACATCCGCATGGGCCCGAGCGTCTCGGCCGTCGTGCTGCGTGAGCCCACCCTCATCGCGCAGGCCGCCGCCACCCTCGACGAGCTCACCGGTGGTCGCGCGGAGGTCGTGCTGTCGTCGGGCAACTTCGGGCTGCTCGCCCAGTACGGCATGGACTGGACCACCCAGAAGCCGCTGTCGCGGGTGAAGGAGGGTGTGCAGGTCATCCGGACGCTGCTGGACGACGGCGCGATCACCTTCGACGGTGAGTTCTTCACGTACAAGGGCCTGTTCAGCTTCGCGCGCCCGGTTCAGGACCACCTGCCGGTCAAGATGGGCGCGATGCGCGGCCCGAAGTCGTTCCAGGTCGCTGCCGAGTTCTCCGACGGCTGCCACCACGCCCTGAGCTACACCAAGGGTGCGTACGACTACATGTACGAGAACATGAAGATCGGTGCCGACCGCGCGGGCAAGAACGTCGACGACCTCGACATCGGCGCCTGGGTCGTGTTCTCCACCGGCGAGGACTCGGCAGTCGCCAAGGACGCCGCCCGCTCGATGGTCGGCCTGTACGCCTCGGCCATGCCCAACGAGCAGCTCGAGCGCAACGGCGTGTCCCCCGAGTCGATGAAGCCGATCATCGACGCGCTGGGCGCCGGCGACCTCGCCGGCTCGATCGACGCCACCACCCCGGAGATCGGCGAGACCCTCTCGATCGCCGGCACCCCCGAGGAGTGCGTGGCGAAGCTGAAGGAGATCGAGGCCGCGGGCGTCAACCACATGATCCTCGCGATCACCGACGCCACCCTGGTCAAGACCTTCATGGGCCGCGACATCGAGGGTGTCGCCGACGTGGACACCCAGCTGCGGCTGATCCACGACCGGATCATGCCCGAGTTCTCCTGATCCACGCGTCGATGGGCGGCATCCCTACCCGGGATGCCGCCCATCGGCGTCTCCGCCCTACTTCGTTCCGGCGGGATCCATCGGGCCCGGGGGAGGGGGCTCGACCGGACGTCCCCCGCCGCCACCGCCGCCGTCCGGATCCACGGCGATGATCACCGGGTCGGCGGGTGCAACCCGGGTACCGGCTTCGGGCAGCTGCGCGGTCACGACCCCGCTGACCGGGAGCGGCTCGTCCGGGTCGCCCGCGACGGCCACCACCCGCGCCGTGAAGGCGAGTTCGTGCGCATCGCCGACGTCCAGGCCGACGAGGGCTGGTACCAGCACTTTCTCCTGCTTCTCCACGATCCTCCTGCTGCTCGGTTCCGACGGGTGCTCGTGGCGCAGTGAGCTCGATCATGAGTACCCACCCGATCGAAATCGGACACGCCGGATCAATCGTCGCGGCGAGATCGACGTGGGAGTGGTGGGAGCGCTGCCGCGGCCACGCTGACGTCGATCTCGGCGCCATTCACGTCCACACCGGCGGGTCCGGGTCCGACGTCGCCGCGAGTGAGGCGTCCCGGTGTTCCCCGTGACGCGGAGGCGGACTGTGCGTGGGGGCGCGAAGCCGGTACGGCACAATGCCCGGCAGGGGCGACGTCGAGAGCGCCTGCACAGTTGGATCACAGACAGGCCGCTTGTTGCGCCGCTCCCCCCGGAGTTTCGGAACAGTGATCACCGCTGGTTCTGCGTTGTTCTGCCCACGGCTGCCGACATTCGTGGTGCGGAGCCCGGAACCTGTCGAGGTGGTTGCTCGTTGTTTCGTCGCGGGGCGGCGTGGCGATCGCGCATACCCTTCGTCCGGATTCGCGTGACCAACTTCATTCAGCGCAAGGCCGGGGTGGGCTGAGCGAATCCGGCTTCGGGTCCGGGTGTGTTTTTCCCGGTGCCGGCCGCACCGGAGGGTGACGCCCCGGTCCCACGGATCATGGACGTCACCTCGGCATCCTCCCTCCGTCGCCGTGATCGGTCGGTGGGAGGTCGTCGACTTCCTGTGCCCGGCGGGTCGTGTGCGCCACCTGTAGCTATGCCAACTTGACGTTGTCGTTGTTTTCTGGAGAGTATCGGCGCGTCTGGACAGAACTCACCGAACGGAAGTGACTGTGGCGCAGCACGTTGAAACCCGGCTCGTCGACGACCTGGATGGATCGGAAGCCGAGGAGACGGTGACATTCTCTCTCGCCGGGCGCCAGTACGAGATCGACCTGTCGGGCAAGAACGCGGCACGGCTGCGGGAGTCGCTGGCGTCGTTCGTCGCCGCGGCCCGGCGCAGCGGTAGCCGTCAGCCCTCGACCGCCGTCCGATCCGCACGCCCCGTCGTGAGCGATCGTGAGCACACCGCCGCCGTTCGGGAGTGGGCTCGGGAGAACGGCCACCAGGTCTCGGATCGTGGACGTATCCCGAACTCCGTGCTCGAGGCCTACGAGCACCGTGACTCGACGCCGGCCGCCACGGTCGAGGCGGAAGCGCCTGCCGCCCCGGTCGAGGAGGCTCCGGCCAAGCGGCGGAAGGCGGCGCCGCCCGTGGCCAACCCGTTCGCGCTCAACTAGAGACCGCGTGCCGGCGGTCGAGGGCCGGGTTCGGCCAGGCCCTCGACCGGAGACGCCGTGCCGGAGATCAGACCGGTTCGGCGAGTTCGTCGACGATCCGGTCGATCTCGGAGCGCGCGTAGGCGGCCAGGCGGCGCTGGTCGGCCTCGGCCTCGGGATCGGCTTCCTCGAGATCCCCGATCACCACGATGTTCTCGTCGTTGAGGGTGGTGGCCGGGGCGGTGTAGTTGAAACTGCCGATGATGACGAGCCGGTCGTCGATCACCATCAGTTTGTGGTGGACCTTGCGGACCCCGTTGCCGCGGACGTTCTGGAACAACTTGACTCCGGCGGATTTCAGCGCGACGGTGGCCGCCCACTTCTGGGCGCCCTGGCCGCGGTCGAGCACTCCGCGGAAGCGGCGGGTGGGGCTGACCAGGCGGACCATCGTGTCGTCGATCCCGCTGGACTGGGCGAAGGTGAACATGGCGAACTCGACGCTGTGTTCCGCCTTCAGCATCTGCTTCATGATCTCCATCTCGGGCCCGTGCCGCGGCGCGAACAACGGCTTGACGCGGACGGTCCCGATCCGGATCTCCCGGGGACGCGGCTCGTGGCGTTCATGAAGGTCACCGAAGGTGCCCGAGCGCAGGCGTTCGAACTCGGCGAGGTACTGGTCGGTGATCTTCTTGCCGTGCAGGACGACGACGTGGTTGAGGTTGTTCCCCGCCTGCCCGCTGCCGGGGCCATTGGTGCCCGTGTCGGTGCGGGTGAAGTTCGTCGATCCGGTCAGGACGGCTGCCGTGGGGGTGCCCGGATCCCGGACGACGAACTTCTGGTGAAAGATCTCCGGGTTCAGGTCGGTGATGACGTCGATTCCGGCGCGCAGCAGCGCGGCGTAGATCGTGCGGTTCGCTTCGTTGTCACCTGCGCCCGTCCAGGGATCGGCGAGCGGTTTCTCCTCCGTGAGGTAACTCGATTCGAGGATCGCCTGCACCCGGATCCTGGTGCCTCGGGCGGTCGCCGGTGTTCTGGGCCGGGCGGCCGCCGCGAGCAGGGCCTCGGCGATCGGGCGGGAGTCCAACTCCTGCACGGCGACCAGTAACCGCTGCTGTGCCCCGTCGATGAACGCGCGGATCACGGCGTCCAGGTCGTCGGGGGCGCCGAGTGCCGATGGGCCCATGTGCAGCTCGACGCCCCGTAGCGAGATTCCCACCGTGTCGTCCCCCCGGGCTGCGGAATCAGCGGGCCCAGTATGGGTGCGACGACCTTCGGCAGATACCGCTGAACGAATTCCCGGGAATTGATCATCTTCACGGACTGTGCATTCCTGGACATTTCACCGGCGCTCGTTGTGCCCCGGCCTGCTACCTCAGGCTTGCTACGTCATGGCCGGCGCCGCGCGGCGATGCCCGATGATCCGGCCGCCCGCACGGCGCCACAGCACGACGCCCACGACCGCCGCGACCAGCGCCGGGACGACCCCGCAGAACGCCATGCCGACGCGCGGCCCGAACTCCGTGGTGACCCAGCCGACCACCGGAGCGCCCAAGGGCGTGCCCCCCATGAACACGAGCATGTAGAGCCCCATCACGCGGCCACGCACCGCAGGGTCCACCCAGGACTGCACCGACGAGTTGGCCATCGCCTGGAAGGCGACGTTGACCACTCCCATCGCGATGAGTGCCCCGAGGAACATCACGAGGCCCGGGGCCAGTGCGGCGCCCACCTGAGCGAGGCCGAACGCCACTGCCGCCACGACCAGCGTGCGCAGCCGGGTGCGGGTCCGGCCGCCCGCGAACAGCGCGCCCGAGACCGACCCGACGGCGAGCATGACGTTGAACAGGCCGTAGAGGTCGGCGCCCCCGTGGAACGTCGAGTCGGCCATCCCGGTGAGGACCACGGGGAAGTTCAGCCCGAAGGTGCCGATCACCCCCACGAGGAAGATCGTCCAGCCGACGTGCGGGCGCGCGCGCACGTACCGCAGGGCCGAGCGGAGCTGGCCCTTGGCGCGCTGCACGGCCGGAGCGGGCACGAGCTCGGCCGACCGGATCAGCATCAGCCCCATCAGCGGGGCGAGGTAGGACGCGGAGTTGGCGGCGAACGCCCATCCCGTGCCGACCGTGCCGATCAGCACCCCCGCGATGGCGGGGCCGAGCAGCCGAGTGGTCTGGAAGACGGCCGCGTTGAGCGCGATCGCGTTGCGCACGTACCGCGTCGGCACGAGCTCGTTGACGAACACCTGCCGGGTCGGGTTGTCGACGACGATCACCAGGCCCTGGATCAGCGCGAAGGCGTAGACGTACTCCACGCGGGCGTGCCCGGTGAGCGTCAGGACGGCGAGCGCTGCGCTGAGGCCTCCGTTCAGCGACTGGGTGACCATGAGGATCGCCCGCTTCGGGTAGCGGTCGGCGATCATCCCGCCGTGGATGCCGAACAGGAGCATCGGCAGGAACTGCAGCGCCATCGTGATGCCGACCGCCGCTGAGCTGCCCGTCAGCTCGAGGACCAGCCAGTCGAGCGCGATGCTCTGCATCCATGTGCCGGTGCTCGCCACGCCCTGGGCGGCGAGGTAGATCCGGAAGTTGTGCACCCCGAGGGCGGCGAAGGTGCCCCCGCGGCGCGTCGTAGCGGTTTCACTTGCAGATATGTCGGCCGTAGCCGTTGTCACAGAAAGCCCTTCGTAGCGGCGAGAAGATCTCCACACTCCACTTTGCGGGCAGGGCGAGATATTCTGAACACCGATCAACCGACTAACTGCTATTGCGGAGGGCTATGACCGTCACCTACGACCCGGTCCAGCTCCAGACCTTCCTCGCCGTCTCCCAGACCCGCAGCTTCACCCAGGCCGCGGCGCGCCTCGGTATCCGCCAGCCCACGGTCAGCCAGCACATCCGCAAGCTCGAGGAGGCCACCGGCCGCGTACTCGTGCACCGCGACACCCACACCGTCACGATCACCCCGGACGGCGAGGCCATGATCGGCTTCGCCCGGTCGATCCTCGCCGCGCACGAGCAGGCCGCAGGCTACTTCAGTGGCGAGCGCCCGCACGGCCGCCTGCGCATCGGCATGTCCGACGACCTCGCGCTCACCCGGCTGCCGCAGATCCTGCGCGACTTCCGCCGCGACCACCCGCTGGTCGACCTCGACCTCACCGTCGACCAGAGCGGCAACCTGCACCGCAGGCTCGAGAACGACCGGCTCGACCTGTTCGTGGGTAAGCGCCCGCGCGGCGAGCACCGCGGCCAGCTCGTGAAGCGCGACCGGATGGTGTGGGTGGGCAACCAGTCCACGCGGCTCGACTTCGGCAGGCCGCTCCCGCTCGCCGTCTACCCGACACCCAGCCTCAGCCGCACGGCGATGCAGAACGCACTGGAACGCACCAACACCGCCTACCGCAGCGCGTGCATCTGCCGTGGTGTCAACGGCCTCATCGCCGCCGTGGCGGCGGGCATCGGCATCTCCGCGCTGGCGAGCAGCCTCGTCCCGGTGCAGCTCACCCCGCTCGGGCCCCAGCACCGGCTCCCCGAGCTGGGCTACATCGACCTCGTGCTGCTCACCAACCCCCGCACCGAGCAGCGTCCGGCCACGAAGGCGCTCGCCGCCGCCGTGCTCGCGAGCGGGCCCACCAGCCTCGCCACGGCCTGAGGTCAGGCGCGTCCGCCCGTCCCGGTGGCCGACAGTGGGGGAGCGGCGCCCGCGGGTGCGCCCAGCAGGACGCGCAGGACGTCAGGCAGCCGGGTGGGATCCGGGCCGCGCCACGCGACGACGTGGTCGGGTCGGAGCAGCAGGGCGCAGCCCGCCGGGAGGAACCCGGCCTCGACCCGGTGCACGGGTAGCGGCACCGGCGAACCCGCGGCGCAGCGCTCCCACGGCGCCGGGTCGCCACCGACGACGAGGGCCCACCCGGGGCCGGCCAGGTCGAGCGTCGAGCGGGTGCGGGTGGCGTCGAGCCACCGGTGCGGCACCCGGGTGCCGACGCGCCCCGCGGGCTCGAACACCTCGACGGGCTCGATCTCGCCGCCCTGGTCCGGCCCACCGACGAGCGCTCCCGCCGGGTACTGGAATCCACCGGCGGCCAGCACGTACGGGTGCGCGAGAGTGCTGTCGGGAACGGCCGAGCGCAGGTCCGTCGAGCGTCTGCTCGACTGGTCGGCCGCGAACCACCCGGCGGGGCGCCGCTCGGCGTCGTAGCTGTCCAGGAGTGCGGGCGCCGCGGTGCCCGCGAGGACCGCCGCGATCTTCCACCCCAGGTTGTGCGCGTCGGTGATGCCGGTGTTGGCCCCGATCGCCGCGAACGGGGGCATGACGTGCGCGGCGTCTCCCGCGAGGTACACGGGGCCCGCGGAGTAGTGGTCGGCGACGAGCATCTCGGGTTGCCAGGCCAGCACGCTGAGCACGTCGAGATCGGGGACGGCCACCCCGAGCGCGGTGCGCAGCAGCGCGGGCCAGTCCCTGTCGGTCTCGCCGTCCGCCGCCATGAACACCCATCGCGCGTGTCCGTCCACGGACGCGAGGGCACCAGGGGTGTCCGGATGCTCGATCTGGCAGAGGTTGAACTCCCGCCCCCGCACGACGTCGGCGAGATCGGCACGGAAGTAGACGTTCACCCCCGGGCCGCCGATCGCACCGCGGCCCGAGCGGCCGATGCCGAGCGCGGTGCGCACGGGACTTCGCGCGCCGTCGGCCGCGACGAGGAGCGGCACCCGCAGCCGTTCGCGCCGGTTTCCCGCCAGGTCGTGAAGCTCCGCCACCACGCCGTCCGCGCCGGAGGTGAATCCGGTCATGGCCGTGCGGAACCGGACGTCGGCGCCCGCGTCGAGCGCCGCCCCGCGGAGGACGGGTTCGAGAACGTCCTGGGCCACGAGGCACGGCAGCTCCGGGCTGGGTTCGACGTCTTCCCCGGCAGGCCCCGAGGGCTGCCACAGCGGCAGCTGCTCGGCCTCGGCGAGCGTCCGGCCGGCGGCCATGTGGTAGTGCCCGGCGAGGTCGCTGGCGGCGTCGTGCACCAGTTCGGCGGCCCCGAGCTCGCGGAAGACCTCCATCGTCCTGGTGTGGAACCGGCGCGCCTTCGGCTGCGGTGACGTGGTGGCGTGCCTCTCGACGAGCGTGACGTCGACGCCGTGGTGGCGCAGGACGAGTGCGGCGGTCAGTCCGACCAGCCCGCCGCCGACGACGAGCACTCCGGCACTGTCGCGTGTACGTTGTACAATCACGGTGTACTTCGTACACGACGGCTATGCTCCTGGCAATGTCCTCGTCGACCGACCCACAGCCGGTGCCGGGCGGGCTGGTCTGGTTCGACGAGCCCCCACCTCCGCGCGCCACCGAGCAGCTCAGTCGCGAGAAGGTCGTGGCGGCGGCGATCGCGGTGGCGGACGCCGACGTGCGCGGCGAGGTCACCATGCGGGCGATCGCGGCCCGTCTCGGCGTGCGCAGCCCGATGGCCCTCTACCGCTACGTCGGCAGCAAGGACGGGCTGGTCGACCTGATGGTCGACGAGGTGTACGGCGAGATCCGCGTCCCGGCGTCCGGTGACTGGCGGGAGTGCCTGCGTGGGCTGGGTCTGTCGGCCTGGGAGGCCGTGCAGCGGCACCCCTGGTTCGCCCGGCTCGCGTTCAGCCGCCCACCGCTCGGACCGCACGCGCTCGCCACGTACGACGCGGCGCTGGCCGGGCTCGCCGGGCTGCAGCTGGGGCCGACCGTCCGCATGGGGTTCATCGACACGGTGCTCGGCCAGGCACTGGCGTCCGGCCTGGCCATGCTCGAGGAGCGCGCCATGCGCGAGCGCGTCGGCCTGCTCACCGAGGAACAGCTCGCCGCCGCCGCCCGCCCCTATCTCGAGCGGATCACGGCGGAGGGCCGGTACCCCCACTTCATCGAGTGGGCCAACGATCCCCGGCGCTTCGACCCCCCGCCACACTCGTTCGAGCAGGTCCTGGAATGGCTGCTCGACGGCCTGGCCCGCGGCGTGCCCGACCGCACCTGACATAGGGTGAAACGGCCCGGTGCGGCCGTGGAACCACAGTGAGCTGCCGTACCGGGCAGCGATATCGACCTCTCCAGTGCCCCGGGCGGTGAGCTTCTCGATTCGGCCCCGCTACGGCACGAGTGCCGGCTGGTCCACGGCCCACAGCCACGACCCGTCCGGCTGGCGGCGGGCGATCTCGACGGTCACCTCACCGGTGGTCAGCGTGGACACCGTGAGTGCGAGGTCGCCGCTCACCAGCGCTGGATGCTGCCTACCCGGCGAGAGCACCGGCGCGGCCGCCACGAACTGCTCGTACACCTTGCGGATCTCCGCATGTCCGGTCGCGAGGTTGCCCGGCGGAAACGCCAGCACGGCGTTCGGTTCGTACAACGCCACCAGCCCGTCGACGTCACCCGCGTTGCCGCGCTCGATGAAGTATCTGCCCAGGTCGTTCGGCTCAGTGGCACCTGTCCGGCTTGTCATGCTGATCAGCCTCTCCAGAAATCACGACATCCTGTGTCGTGTATTTCTGTAGAGTTCTCGGATGCGCGCCGACCGGTTGGTGTCGCTGGTGCTGCTGCTGCGCCGGCACGGCCGGCTGTCCGCGGCCGCGCTGGCCCGGGAGCTGGAGGTATCCACCCGCACCGTGCTGCGCGACATCGACGCGCTGTCCACTGCCGGCGTCCCGGTCTACGCCGAACGCGGCCGCCACGGTGGTTTCGCACTGCTGCCCGGTTTCCAGACCGAGCTCACCGGACTGAACCACGACGAGGCACTTGCCCTGCTGGTCGCCGGATCGCGGCGCGGCGCACAGGCGTTCGGCCTCGGCTCGGCGCTCGCTTCGGCCATGCGCAAGGTGGTCGACGCGCTGCCCGAGAGCTATCGGGCCACCGCGGCAGGCGCGGCCCAGCGGTTGCTCATCGAGCCGGAGACCGACCTCCTCGCGCGCCGGCTGGTCGATGAGGAGGTGCCCGACGCCGTCGTGACCGAGGTCCGGCGCGCGGTGTTCGCCGGACACAAGCTGCGCATCCACTACGCGGCCGTCGACCAGCCCCCGAAGTGGCGCACGGTGGACCC
This sequence comes from Pseudonocardia sp. OZ21, assembly GCF_059359135.1. Taxonomy (NCBI): domain Bacteria; kingdom Bacillati; phylum Actinomycetota; class Actinomycetes; order Pseudonocardiales; family Pseudonocardiaceae; genus Pseudonocardia; species Pseudonocardia sp. OZ21. The sequence continues at coordinate 419,515 of NZ_JCADBN010000002.1, read as the reverse complement.
GATCGGCCTGGTCACCGTCCGCGGCCAGGGCTACCTGCTGGCCACGAGGTCCGGCGCGGACCGCACCTACCGGCTGTCCCGGGTCCTGGCCGCCGAGGAGCTCGCCGAACGCGCACAGCGGCCGGACCGCGTCGATCTGGACCGAGCCTGGCACGAGCGCAGCACGCGGTTCCGGACCGGCGGCGACCAGGTCACCGTGCTGGTACGGGTGACCGCGGCCCGGCGGGAGGACCTGCTGCGCACCGCGCTGGCCGTCAGCGCCGAAGAACCCGACGCGGACGGCCGGCTCCGACTGGAGGTGACCTTCAGCGATCCGCGACACGCGGAATGGGCGCTGTGGCAGCTCGGCACGAGCGCGGAAGCCCTGGCCCCGCAGTGGTTGCGCACCGCCCTGCTCAACCGTGCTGCCGCGATCGCCACCTGCTACGCGCCCGACGTGCCGTCGACTGCCCTGGAGACGTCCTGAGTGGAGGCCGGGGCCGCCGCGGGTCCACCCGGGCGGGATGATCGGCAGCGCACCTCAACCCCGGCACCCGACCTCCGAGGAGACGCACGGATGAGCGGCAGGACGTTCGTCGACGGATGCGGTAACCCGGTACTGGCCGAGGGGCTGCACGGCTGGGGTGGCCTGGACGGGGCGGTGCTCGCGCGGGTCGCGATCGGCGACCACGCGGCTGCCCGGCACGCCGCGTGGTCCGTCGCGGTCGCGCCCGTGACCGGCTGGTACCTGCCCGAGCTGACGGTCAACGCCGGTGAGCGGTGGACCGTGGGCATCGACGTCAGGGCGGACGCCGACGGGGCGGCCCGGGTGGAGATGGACTGGTACGACGCCTCCGGGGAGTTCCTCACCTCGACGTCCGGGGGAGAGACGCCCCTCGTCGCGGGTGCGGGGTGGACGCACGTCTCCGCCGTGTTCACCGCGCCGCCCGGGGCGGTGAACAGCCACCCCCTGCTCCGGATGCGCTCCGCCACCGGTCGGGCCCACTGGTGGGCGACCGCCGCCACGTACCGGCCGGTCGCGCCGGATGCCCACGACGACGGTGTCCAGGCCGCGGTCGTGCGCGGCTGGGGTCCTGTCGTCGACGGCGACGAGTTCGACTACACCGGCGCTCCCCGGGCGGACCGCTGGTCGACCTACGACGGGCCAGGGCACGAGGGCAACGGCCGCCGGACCCCGGCCGCGTTCTCCGTGGCGGGTGGTGTCCTGACCAACCACGGCGCCGCTGACGGCAGCACCGGTGGGATGGCGTTCCGGTCCGGCAGGGGCGGTCGCCACTACCGCATGGAGGCCCGGATGCGCCTCTACAACGTGGGCACGGCGGCGGGCCACCATACCACCCGGTGCTCCTGTGCTGGCCCGACAGCGAACAGTGGCCCCAGGGTGGCGAGGACGACTGGGCCGAGACCGACATCGGCTCCGGGCGGATGGAGGCGTTCATCCACTGGCCGGGGGACGACGGCAGTGCCCAGTCGTTCGCCGCGGCGCGGGTCGACATCACCGGGTGGCACAACTACGCCGTCGAGCGGGCCGCCGGCCACGTGGCAGGGTTCATCGACGGCGTCGAATGGTTCCGCTTCACCAACCGGCGGGTGCTCCGCATCCCGGGTCCGATGCACCCGGTCGTCCAGCTGGACTGCTTCCACCGTCGCGCGGTGATGCAGCCCGCGAACCAGGACCTCCGGTGGTTCCGGATCTACGCGCCACCGGCGTGAGCCGTCGACCGGACCATCGGGCCGGGTGAGTCACGCCTCATCTGGATTGAAAAGAAGTACTCAGTGAGCGCTAGTGTTCCGACCATGACAGAGACCGCGCCGCCCGTGCGCATCACCGAGGTCTCGGCGGCGTACTGGCGCGTGACCTTCGACAATCCGCCGCTCAACCTGGTCGATGCCGCCCTGTTCACCGGCCTGCAGGAGGTGCTCGCCCGGATCGAGGCCGGCGACGATCTCCGCGTGGTGGTGTTCGAGAGCGCCGACGAGGACTACTTCCTCGCGCATTTCGACATGAGTGGCAACGCCACTCCGGTGGTGCGGGCGCCCGGCCCCTCGGGCCTGCCCGGCGTGCCCGACATCGTCACCCGCCTGGCGAGAAGCCCCGTGGTCAGCATCGCCAAGATCCGCGGCCGGGTGCGGGGCCTGGGCAGCGAGTTCATCCTGGCCTGCGACATGCGCTTCGCCAGCAGGGAGCGGGCGGTGCTCGGCCAGCCGGAGGTGGGTGCCGGCGTGATTCCGGGCGGTGGCGGCACGGAGTGGCTGCCCCGGCTGGTCGGCCGGGGTCGAGCGCTGGAGATCATCCTCGGCGCCGACGACTTCGACGCCGAGATCGCCGAACGCTACGGCTATGTCAACCGGGCCGTGCCGGATGCCGACCTGGACGCGTTCGTCGACAACCTCGCGCGCCGGATCGCCTCGTTCGGCCGCAGACCACTGGCCCTGGCGAAGTCGCTGGTCAACCGGGGCTCCATCCCGCCGGACGAGGAGCTGGTCGAAGGCGGCACGGCGTTCAACACCACGCTCACCTGGCCGGAGACCCGCGAGCGGGTGGGCGACCCGCTCGGGCGCGGGCTGAACCGGCCCGGCGATGTCGAGCTCGATCTCGGCCGGCACGTCGGCCCACGCTGAGCAGCACAGCCCGACGGCCCGGGGGGTGTCAGTCGGCCAGCAGCACCACGCGGAGTGCACGGCGCGGCGTCTCCGACAGGTCGAGGGCGTCGGCGGCGGGCCAGCCGATCCGGATGACGAGCTGCGGCTGTTCCGGGATGCCCAGGACGTCGGTCTGCATCCGCCGCCTGCTGGCGTCGATCTCGAGCGCCTGGCTCAGCGGGGTGGTGGCCAGCCCTTTCCGGGTGGCCGCCAGCAGCACGGCGCTGGTCGCCTCTCCCGCGCACAGGCGGTCGAGGACGTCGTCCCCTGCGGTGGCCAGCACCAGGAGCTGGGCGGCGTCGTCCGGCGGGTGTCCCGGCGCGAGGGTCGGCTGGGCGAGCGTGGCCTGCCCGAAGCGGCGCAACCCCGTTGCCTTCACGAGGCCGACGGGCGGCGCTGCGACGCTGTCGGTGGGGACGCCGTCATGAGCACCGGGAAGACGATGGGTCCACAGCCGTAGCTCGGCGGCGTAGCCCGGTTCCCGGCCCTGCTGCTGGGCCGCGTCGGTCAGCACCGCGACGAGGTGCTCCCGGATGTGCGGGTCGGTCACCGGCACCAGTACCGCGCCTGCGGCCCGCGCGTGCTCCTGCAACGACTCGATGTGCTCCCGTGCCACCTCGCGGTGGCTCATCCGCCGCCGCTCGGTGTGACGCTCGGCGATCGCGGGGAAGAGCGAGGCATCGGCCGCGTCGGGCGTCCCGGTACCGGGCGCACCCACCGTCACCGTGGCGAGATGGGTGCGGTCCTCCGGGTCGGGGAGCCTACGGACCTCGGTGGCGAGGCCGCGGGCCGCGAGTGCCACCCGCAGGTGGTGCAGGGCGGCGCCGCAGCTGAGGACGAGGTCACGCCGGTCGGGATCGGTCACGTCCAGGTGGCGGTCCTCGTCGGCGTACAGCTCGACGGCGGCGGGACGGATCCGCCACCTCCAGGGCTGGGTGTTGTGGACCGAGGGCGCGCGCAGGGCGTCCGTGACCGCGTCGGACAGGTCGGCGTGCCTGGTCATCGCGGTCCTCCTGGAGCTCGGGCGTCGACGTCGAGCCTGCGCCTCCGCGCCCGCTCTGACGAGGGCCACACGGCTGCCCGAAAACGGGACGTTCGACCTGATACGGACCTCGCGAGGGGAGGTGCAGCGAAGACGGGACTTTCGACCCTGCCCGGCGCGGGCCGCGGCAGCGAGTCTCGACGAGCCGGACGGAAGGGAGGTATCCGCAGCCGACGACCGACGAAGGAGGGGTCGCGGTCGGTGCGGCGCGAGCTTCGTCGCGGAAAGCGGGCAACCCCAACGGACGGGTTCCCGCCCCCGCGCTCCTCCGGCACAACCCGGGGGCCGTCCGTCCGTGCTGGGGAGCGATGGCTGGCGGCCCCCGGGCCACCACGGCCCGGGATGAACGTGGGGACCGGGCGTCAGTACCACTGCGCGAAGTCGGCCTTGCGGATCATGCAGTGCACGCCCTTCGTCGCGTCCACCACCTGGCTGACCTCGAAGTCACCGGCCGCGGACAGGTACGCCATCGCGGTGGACCGGTCGAACCCGAAGCGCTCCACCAGGAACGTGATCGCGTGGCGTACACACTTCTTCATCGCCTCGCCCAGGTCCTCGTCCATGCCGGTCGGGATCCAGTACCCCGGCGACTCCAGCAGCGGGTTGCGCAACGTGCCCGTCGCCGCCCTCGCCTCCGCCCCGGTGAGCACCGTGAGCCGGAGGGTGGCGCGCAGCGACGCCTCCAGCGCGGTCAGCGCGACCTCGCCGTTGCCCTGCGCGTAGTGCGGGTCGCCCGTGAAGAAGAGTGCGCCGGGCACCGTGACCGGCAGGTAGAGGGAGCTCCCCACCTGCGCCCACTTCACGTCGATGTTGCCGCCGAAGTCGCCGGGCGCCACCGAGTGCACCGGTTCGCTCGTGGCCGGTGCCACCCCCATCAGGCCGAGGAAGGGGTCGAGCGGGAAGCGCGCCTGCCTGCCGTCGGTGGCGGCCATGGAGCTGACCAGCCGGCCGCCGGACAGGCCGACGCGGCAGAACTGGAAGACGCCCTGCGTGCCCTCGGGCAGCTCGCCCGGCAGCGCGCCGTAGCCGTGGCGGCTGCTCACGAACCCGTAGGGCGTGCGCGGCGACAGGTCGAGGACGTCGATCCTCAGTACGTCGCCCGGCTCGGCGCCTGCGACCTCGATCGGCCCGGTCACGACGTGCGGGCCGTCGTCCGATCCGTTGGGGATGGCGCTGGCGGCGATCGCCTTCGCGTCGTGCAGCACCTCACCGGGCTCGACCCCGTGACTGCCCAGGAAGGCGACCGGGTCACGGCCCTGGTCGTACAGGATGCCCTCGTGGCTGAGGGTGTCGATGGTGACCGTGTCGCCGGAGTCGACCGTCAGGCAGGGAGCGGACTTCTCGTTCGGCAGCCAGCCCCAGCTCACCGTCTCCGGGGTCGAGGTGAGCAGGTGGCGGCCGGCGATGGTGCCCTCGCCCGGTTGCAGCACGGTCGGGTTCATGCGGGGTCTCCTGTGTCTGCTGTTGCGTCGTCAGTGACCCGGGGCAGGCCGACGATCAGGTCGATCTCCACCTGGGCGCCCACGGCGAGGCCGGTGGTGCCGACGCAGGTGCGGCTGGGCAGTGCAGCGGTGAACCAGGTGCGGTACACCGCGTTGAACGCCTCGAACTCGGTGAAGTCGGTGAGATAGACGCGCACCATGAGCGCGTCGTCGAGGCCCACCCCGAACGGGGCGAGACAGGCGAGCAGGTTGAGCCGCACCTGCTCGGCCTGGGCGACGAGACCGCCGGGCACGAGCTCGCCGGTGGCCGGGTCGGTGGGCATCTGCCCGGTGACGAACAGCAGTGACCCCCACTGGGTCACGTGCGAGAACGGGGCGACGGCGGGGGGGACGCCCTGCTCGGGGGTGAAGCTGAAGGACCGGCGCCGTTGACTCATGACTAAACCTCCACCGTGTGCACCGCCCGGAGGAACCGGACGGCCGTCGGATGCTGCGGGTTGTCCAACACCTGCTGGGGTGACCCCTGCTCGAGCACCCGGCCGTCGGCCATGAAGACCACCCGGTCCGCGACCTCCCGCGCGAAGCCCAGCTGGTGGGTGGCGATCAGCATCGTGAGGCCCTCGTCCAGGGCGAGCGAGCGGACCACCTCCAACACCTCCTGCACCAGCTCCGGGTCGAGCGCCGAGGTCGGCTCGTCGAGCAGCAGCACCTGTGGCCGACCGGCGAGCGCCCTGGCGATGCCGACGCGCTGCTGCTGACCGCCCGACAGCTGGCGGGGCAACGCGTGCGCCCTGGCGCTCAGCCCGACCCGGCCCAACAGGCGGTCGGCCTCGGCGAGCGCCTCGTCCTTCGGGACCCGGTGCACCCAGCGCAGCGGCACCGCGACGTTCTCCCGCGCGGTGAGGTGCCCGAACAGGTTGAAGTGCTGGAACACCATGCCGACGCCGGCCTGCACCCGCTGCCGGGCGACCTCCCGCTCGGGCAGCGCCACGCCGCCGTCGCGGTATCCCACCTCGATGCCGTCGAACGAGATCGTGCCCGTGTCCAGGGTCTCCAGGTGGTTGATCAGCCGTAGCAGCGTGCTCTTGCCCGACCCGCTGGGGCCGAGCAACGCGACCACCTCGCCCTTGCGGATCTCCATGTCGATGCCGCGCAGCACCTCCTGCTCGGCGAACGCCTTGTGGACGTCGGTGATGGTCAGCGCGACCCGCGCCCGGCGCACGGCCTCGGCTCGGGACACCGCGCTCGTGACCTGTGCGCCGTTCACCCGCGCGCCGTTCACCGGCTCGGCCGCGGCAGCCGTGCCCGCGCCGGGGGCGGCCCCCTCGGCCGTACCCACCTGCGCCGGGCGCCCCCGGCCACGTTTCCCGACGCGGTTGAGATCGACGGTGCGCTCGATGACGAGCTGCAGGCCGGTGATCGCCCCGGTGAGCGCCAGGTACATCACCCCGGACGCGAAGAAGATGCTGAAGTAGTCGAACGTCGCCGACGCCAGCTGGTTGCTGCGCAGGGTCAGCTCCGGAACGGCGATGATCGACGCCAGCGCGGAGTTCTTCATGGTGGACACGGCTTCGCTGCCGATCGCGGGGATGGCCGCCCGCGCGGCCTGCGGCCCCACGATGCGACGCAGGACGGTGCCGGGCCGCAGCCCGACCGCGCGGGCGGCGTCCGTCTGTCCCTTGTCCACCCCGATCACGGCCGAGCGGAAGATCTCGGCGAAGAAGGTGGCCTCGTTCGCGGCCAGGGCGACCCCGGCCGCCACGATCGGGCTCAGCACGATCCCGGCGTGCGGCAGCGCGGTGAACACGAACACGAGCTGGAGCACCAGCGGCGTGCCCCGGAAGATCACGCTGTAGGTGCGCGCGACCCCGGAGACCACTCGGTTCCTGCTCAGCGCCATTCCGGCGAGCAGCAGGCCGAGTGCGAACCCGCCGAAGAAGCCCAGCGCCGTCGCCTGGAGGGTGATCAGGATCCCGTCCAGCAGGTAGGGCATGGACAGGTAGTGCAGGAAACTGTCCATCAGCTCGCTGTGACGAGCGACGGCGCCTGGATCGCGGACTGGTCCAGCTGCCACTTCTGGGCCAGCTGGGTCTGCAGGCCGCTCTTCTGGATCTCGGTGAGCGCCGCGGTGAAGGCGTTGCGGATCGGGAGCTGACCCTTGGGCACGCCGATGCCGATCGAGTAGGGCAGGTGCAGCGTGTCGGCGTTGGCCAGCTTGTCGGGCTGGTCCTTGATGAACCTGTTCACCGTGTTGACGTCGTTGATGTAGGCGTCGGCCCGGCCGGACAGGATCGCCTGCACGCAGTCGGCGTTGTTGTCGAACAGCGCGGTCTGGGCGGGCGGCTTGCCTTCGGACCCGCACTTCGTGTTCTGCGCGTCCACGAGCGGCACCTCGACGAAGCCCTTGTTCAGCGCGGTGGTGGTGCCGCAGAGCGAGTCGTCGATGCCGGTGATCTTCTTCGGGTTGCCCGCGGCGACGAGCACGCCGTCGAAGACCTTCGAGTAGGTGATGAAGTCCGCCGAGGCGGCCCGTTCCTTCGTCGCGTAGATGTCGGAGATGACGAAGTTCGCCTGCCCGCTCTGCAGGGTCGGCAGCAGCGCGTCGAAGGCGACCGGCAGGTAGCTGACCGTGAACCCGAGGCACTCGCCGAGGGCCTCGCTGAGGTCGACGTCGAAGCCCTCGTACTTCGTCGGGTCCGACACCGAGATCGACTCGTACCCGGGCGTGTGCGGGTTGATCGCGTTGGCCAGCGTCTTCCCGGCCAGGTCCGGGTTCTGCGAGCGCAGTTGCGTGCACGCCTGCGACGACGCCAGCGCCGGATACGCCGGAGCGGCGCTGGTGGAGGAGGCGGGCGAGCTGCCACCGCAAGCGGATGCCAGCAGGGTGATGGCACCGGCCGCGGCGAGTAGCGCGGCGGGCCGGAGCAGCCGGTTCAACATGGTGGAGGGATTCCTTCGAGGTGCTGGTGGACCAATAGTCCGTTGGTCGGACCAGCGCACTGTAGGTCGGGGCCCGGGCGTAAATCGGGCACCTGCAGGGATCTGACCTCTTGTTTACCGATCAGAAACGCGGTGGAGCATGCCGGAAACTTTGGTCGGACAAAAGAACCGTGAATGGCGCACGCCGGGCTCTATGCTCAGAACGTGCAGCCCGCATCGGTGCCCCCCATGCCTCAACGCGCCCGCAGCGTCAGCGTCCAGCTCGCAGCGCATTTCGAGCGGTTGATCGCCACCGGCGTGCTGCGGCCGGGTGAGCGGCTGCCCCCGGAGCGGGAGCTGGCCGCGAGCCTGTCGGTGTCGCGCGGCTCGCTGCGGGAGGCGATGCACGAGCTAGAGGCCAAGAACCTGGTGGAGCGCCGCACGGGGCGGGGCACGATCGTCGCCGAGCAGACGGAGTCGGTCACCCAGCTCTACTCCGAGCTCGACGGCGACACGGATGCCTCGCTCGACGACGCCACGGAGCTGCGGCTGATCGTCGAGCCCAAGATCGCCTCGGCGGCGGCGCTGCGGTCGGCCCCGTCCAACCTGGTGCAGCTGGAGGACGTGCTCACGCGCTCGGCGCTGCGGCTCGACGCGGAGACCTCCCTGCAGCTGGACGTGGAGTTCCACCTGCTGCTCGCGCACGCGGCGCAGAACCCCCTGCTCGTCGCGCTGTGCACGATGACCAGCCGCTGGACCGAGACGGTGCGCAGGCACTCGCACGCCACCCTCGAGGGGCGCCTGCGCTCACTGGAGGGGCATCAGGCGATCTACCAGGCGGTGCTCGCCCGCGACCCGGAGGCCGCGGCGGCGGCGATGAACGAGCATCTCAGCGTGATCCGCGACGTGATCGCGCAGCGCACCAGCTAGGAGCGCTGCTTCGCGGGCGAACCCGGAAAACGGGCCGCCCGCATCGGGCGGTGCAATGTGACATAGTACTCGCTGTGGCTGGTGGGGGACCCGTCGACGTGCTCGTCATCGGGGCGGGCATGGTCGGTGCGGCGTGTGCGTACTCCTGTGCCGCGGCCGGCCTGCGGGTCACGGTGCTGGAGCGCGGGGCCGTCGCGAGCGGCACCACCAGCGCAGGCGAGGGCAACATCCTCGTCTCGGACAAGGAACCGGGTGCCGAGCTGGAGCTCGCGCTGCTGTCGGTGCGGCTGTGGGCCGGGCTCGCGGAGCGGGTCGGGGCCGAGCGGCTCGAGTTCGAGCCCAAGGGCGGCGTCGTGGTGGCCCGCACCGCCGAGGCCGCCGACGGGCTGGCGGCCCTCGCGGCCGCGCAACGTGATCGCGGCGTCGAGGTGGTCGACGTGACCGCCGACGAGCTGGCCGAGCTGGAACCGAACCTCACGCGCGAGGTGCGCTCCGGGGCGCACTACCCGCAGGACATGCAGGTGCAGCCCGTGCTCGCCGCCGCCGAGCTGCTGCGCCAGTCACGTCTGCTGGGGGCGACGGTGCACACCGGTTGCGAGGTGCTCGGTCTGCACCGAGGCCGCGACGGCGCGGTCGTCGGCGCCACCACCACCGCAGGCGACTTCTCCGCCCGGTTCACGATCAACGCGGCAGGCACCTGGGGTGGCGACGTCGCGGCGATGGCCGGGGTCCACGTGCCGGTGCTGCCGCGCAAGGGGTTCATCCTCGTCACCGAGCCACTGCCCCGGGTGGTGCGGCACAAGGTCTACTCCGCCGACTACGTGGCCAACGTGGCGAGCGGTGATGCCGGCCTCGAGACGTCCGTGGTCGTCGAGGGCACCCGGGCGGGCACGGTGCTGATCGGGGCGAGCCGGGAGCGGGTGGGCTTCGACCGCCAGGTGTCCCTCGCCGTGCTGCGCAGGCTCGCCGCGCAGGCGATCGAGCTCTTCCCGTTCCTCGCCGACGTGACCCTGCTTCGCAGCTACCTCGGGTTCCGCCCGTACTGCCCCGACCATCTGCCGGTGATCGGCGAGGACCCGCGGGCCCCCGGCCTGGTGCACGCGTGTGGGCACGAAGGCGCGGGCATCGGGCTGGCCGCGGCCACCGGGCACCTGATCGCGCAGGCCCTCACCAGTGCGGTGCCCGACCTCGACCTCACCCCGTTCCGTCCTGATCGCTTCGCCGGGGACGCCGCATGACGGACGCCGGGTACCGGTTCACGCTCGACGGCCACGAGATCGACGCCGAGCCCGGGCATAGCATCGCCGCCGCGCTGATCGCCGCCGGGCACCGCTCGTGGCGCAGCACCCGTGGCCGCGGCGAGCCGCGGGGCGCGTTCTGCGGGATCGGCGTCTGCTTCGACTGTCTGGTGACGGTGAACGGGCGGCCCAACCAGCGGGCGTGTCTCGTCGAGGTGGGTCCCGGCGACCGCGTCGAGCGCCAGGAGGGAACCGGCCGTGGCCACCTCGACCACTGACGCGGGCGGCTCCTACGACGTGGCCGTGCTCGGCGCGGGACCGGCCGGCCTCGCCGCGGCCGCCGCCGCCCGGCGGTCCGGGAGCCGGGTGGCGCTCGTCGACGCCGGCAGCCGGGTGGGCGGCCAGTACTGGCGCCACCGCCGCGACGACGGGGGCGCCGCGCATCACCAGTGGGCGACGCTGCGGCGGCTGCGGGCCGCGGCGGAAGGCCCGGACCTGCTGAGCGGGCACTCCGTCTGGCACGCCGAACGCACCGGCGCCGGGTTCACGCTGCACGCCACCACCTGGGCAGACGGCCGCGAGGTCGCGCGCGAGGTCTCCTGCCGGCGGCTGGTCGTCGCGACGGGTGCCTACGACCGTCAGCTCCCGTTCCCCGGCTGGACCACGCCGGGCGTCTACACGGCAGGCGGAGCGCAGGCGCTGCTCAAGGGCCACGGCGTGCTGGTGGGCAGGCGGGTCGTGGTGGCAGGCACCGGGCCGTTCCTGCTGCCGGTCGCGGCGGGGCTCGCCGCGCGCGGCGCGGAGATCGTCGGGGTCTTCGAGGCCGGGCGCCGCACCGGCGTCGCCCGGCACCCGCTTGCGGTGCTCGGCAGCCTCGACAAGCTCGGGGAGGGCGCGGGGTACGCACGCACGCTGCTGCGCCACCGGGTGCCCTACCGCGCCCGTACCGCCGTGATCGCCGCGCACGGGGACGACGCCGTGCGTGCGGTGACCGTCGCCCGGCTCGATGCGGCATGGAACGTCGTGCCGGGCACCGAGCGCGTGCTGGACTGCGACGCGGTGGCGGTCGGCTACGGGTTCACCCCGCAGCTGGAGATCCCGCTGCAGCTGGGCTGTGCCACCCGGCTGGACGCGGACGGGAGCCTGGTGGGAGTGGTCGACGGCCAGCAGTGTTCCTCCGTGCCGGGCGTCCACCTCGCCGGTGAGGTATGCGGGGTGGGTGGGGCGGCGCTGTCACTCGTGGAGGGCGAGCTGGCCGGGCTGTCCGCCGCGGGTGCGCGGCCCGACGGCCACCTGCACCGCCTGCTGTACCGCAGGCGGGCCCGGTTGCGTGCCTTCGCCGCCGCGCTGCAGCAGGCCTACCCCGTGGGGCCGGGCTGGACCGGCTGGGTGGGGCCCGAGACCCAGGTCTGCCGGTGCGAGGAGGTCACGGCCGGCGAGGTCCGGGCAGCCGTCACCGATCTCGGCGCCACCGACCCGCGCGCCGTCAAGCTGCTGGCCCGCCCCGGGATGGGGCTGTGCCAGGGCCGCGTGTGCGGGTACGCCACGGCGGGTCTGGTGGCGGGGGAGTGCGGCCGCGCGGTCACCGCGCAGGACCTCCTCGGCCTGGCTAGCCGTCCCATCGCGCAACCGGTGACGCTGGGGAGCGTCGCCGCCGGCCCTGTCAGCCCTGTCCGCCCTGTCAGCACAGACGATCCTCCGGAGGACCGATGACCACGCCCACCCGACCCTGGCACGGCGTACTGGTGGCCACCGCACTGCCGCTGCGGCCTGCCGCGTCCGGCTCCCTGGATCCCGACTTCGACGGGTTCGCCGAGCACGTCGCCTGGCTGGCGGCGCAGGGCTGCCACGGCGTCACCCCGAACGGCTCACTGGGGGAGTACCAGACCCTGACCGCCGACGAGCGGGCGCGCGTGGTGACCACCGCGGTTGCGGCGGCGCCTGCGGGCTTCACCGTGATGCCCGGCGTGGCGGCCTACGGGTCGATGGAGGCCCGGCGCTGGGCGGAGCAGGCCGCCGAGGCGGGCTGTGCGGCCGTGATGCTGCTGCCCCCCAACGCCTACCGCGGTGACGAGCGGGCGGTCGTCGAGCACTACCGCGAGGTCGCGCGGGCGGGCCTGCCGATCGTCGCCTACAACAACCCCATCGACACCAAGATCGACCTCGTGCCGGAGCTGCTCGCTGAGCTGTACCAGGAGGGGCTGATCGTCGGGGTGAAGGAGTTCTCCGGCGACGTGCGCCGCAGCTTCCGGATCGCGGAGCTCGCCCCCGGGCTCGACGTGCTGTGCGGCGCCGACGACGTGGCGCTGGAGCTCGCCATCGCCGGTTCGCCGGGCTGGGTCGCCGGCTACCCCAACGCGCTGCCGCGCTCCACGGTGCGGTTCTGGGAGGCGGCCGTGGCGAAGGACCTCGACGTGGCGCTGCCGCTCTACCGGTCGCTGCACCCGCTGCTGCGGTGGGACTCCCGCACGGAGTTCGTGCAGGCGATCAAGCTGAGCATGGACGTGGTGGGGCGTTACGGCGGCCCGTGCCGGCCGCCGCGGGTGCCGCTCACCGCGGAGCAGGAGCAGACCGTGCGCCACGCCACCGAGAAGGTCGTCGCGGAAGGGCTCTCCTGACGATGCGGGCCAACCGGGTCTTCCACGCCGTCGACTCCCATACCGAGGGCATGCCGACGCGGGTGATCACCGGAGGCATGGGGGTGGTGCCCGGCGCCACGATGTTCGCCCGCAGGCAGTACTTCGTCGAGCACCTCGACCACGTGCGCAGGCTGCTGATGAACGAGCCGCGCGGCCACTCCGCGATGAGCGGGGCGATCCTGCAGCCCCCGACCCGCCCCGACGCCGACTGGGGGGTGCTGTTCATCGAGGTGTCGGGGTGCCTGCCGATGTGCGGGCACGGCACCATCGGGGTGGCCACGGTGCTGGTGGAGACCGGGATGGTCCAGGTCACCGAGCCGGTCACCACGATCCGGCTCGACACCCCCGCCGGGCTCGTGGTCGCCGACGTCGAGGTCCGGGACGGCGCGGCGCGGTCCGTCACGATACGGAACGTTCCGTCCTTCGCCGTCGGACTGGACCGGACCGTCGAGGTGGAGGGGTTCGGCACCGTCGCCTACGACATGGCCTTCGGCGGCAACTTCTACGCGATCCTCGGCCTCGACCAGGTCGGCATCCCGTTCGATCGCGCGGAGAAGCAGCGGATGCTCGACTTCGGGCTGGCGATGATGGACGCCGTCAACGCCGAGGACCGCCCGGTGCACCCGGAGAACCCCGATGTCGCGGGCTGCCACCACGTCTATCTCGCCGCACCGGGCTCCACGGCGCGGCACTCGCGGCACGCGATGGCCATCCACCCGGGCTGGTTCGACCGGTCGCCGTGCGGCACGGGCACCAGCGCGCGGATGGCACAGCTGAACGCCCGCGGCGAGCTGCCCCTGGACACCGACTTCGACAACGAGTCGTTCATCGGCACCCACTTCATCGGGCGGCTGGTCGAGGAGACGACGGTGGGCGGCCTGCCCGCGGTCGTCCCGACGATCACGGGACGGGCCTGGATCACGGGCACGGCGCAGTACTTCCTGGACCCCGACGACCCGTTCCCCGAGGGCTTCCAGCTGTGAGCGGGCCCGTCGTGCTCGACGCGGCTGCGGTGGAGCGCGCGCTCCCGATGCCGGCCGCGATCGCGGCGGTGCGGGAGGCGTTGCTCGCCGGGCTCGACCCGGACCACGACCCCCCGCGCGGCGTGGTGCCGGTCGAGCACGGCCAGCTGCTGCTCATGCCCGCCCAGTGGGGCAGGTACGCCGGCGTCAAGCTCGCCACGGTGGCCCCGGCCAACCCGGACCGGGGACTGCGCCGCATCCAGGGTGCCTACCTGCTCCTGGACGCGGAGACGCTCACCCCGCTCGCGTTCCTGGACGGGGCGGCGCTCACCACGATCCGCACCGCCGCGGTGTCGGCGGTGGCCGTCGACCTGCTCGCCGGGGCCGACGCCCGCCGGCTGGTGGTGTTCGGCTCCGGGCCGCAGGCGCGCGGCCACCTCGCGGCGCTGCGGGCGATCCGGCCGATCCGCCAGGTCGTCGTCGTGGGGCGGCACGAGGGGCGGACGCACGCGTTCGCCGCGGAGGCCGGGGCGGCGGGTCTCGACGCCCGGGTGGGCGACCCCGGGGACGTGGTGGGCGCGGGCCTGGTCGTGTGCGCCACCACCGCGCGCACCCCGCTGTTCGACGGCACCCTGCTCGGGCCGGACACCACCGTGGTGGCGGTGGGCTCGCACGAGCCGGAGGTGGCGGAGGTCGACATGTCCACCGTCTGCGGCTCGACCGTGGTGGTGGAGGCGAGGTCGGCGGCGCTGCGCGAGGCGGGCGACGTGCTCGGCCCGGTACGGGCAGGGCTGCTCGACCCGGACTCGCTGCTGGAACTGGCTGGCCTCGTCCGTGGCGCGCCGGTCCCGCCCGGACGTCCGCGGCTGTTCAAGAGCGTCGGGATGGCGTGGGAGGATCTGGTGCTCGCGGCCGCCACCCACGCGGCAGCCGGCGCCGATCGAGGGGGGCGATCATGACCGTGGACGACCGGCCGGGTCCTGTCCTGTCCCCGCTGCGGGTGCGCCGCAACCTGCGCGAGGAGATCACCCAGACGCTGCGTGCCGCCGTGATCTCCGGCGAGCTGCGCCCCGGCGTCGTCCACTCTGCACCGCACCTGGCCGCGCAGTTCGGGGTCTCGGCCACCCCGGTGCGCGAGGCGATGCTCGACCTGGCCAAGGAAGGCCTCATCGACGTGGTGCGGAACAAGGGGTTCCGCGTCACCGAGCCGTCGCAGAAGGACCTCGACGACCTCAGCGAGCTCCGGGCGCTCATCGAGGTACCGACGGTCCGCCGCATCGCCGAGGCGGGGGCCGCTCCCGCCGTCATCGAGGAGCTGCGGCCGCTCGCCGTGGAGATCGAGGACGCCGCCACACGCCACGACCTGATCGCCCACGTCGCCGCCGACATGGAGTTCCACCTCCGGCTGCTCGCGCTCGCGGGCAACGCGCACCTGGTCGAGCACGTGCGTTCGCTGCGCGCCCAGTCGCGGATCTACGGGCTGCGCAGCCTGGCCGAGCGGGGGGAGCTGGTGCCGTCCGCACACGAGCACGCGGAGCTGCTCGACCTCGTGGCCGCGGGAGACGCCGAGGGCGCCGAGCGCCTCATGCGCGCCCACATCGGGCACGTCCGCGGGATCTGGGCCGAGTAGGAGCGGGCCGCTCACCGGTCGGGGCGCAGCTCGTGCAGGATCTCCTCGGCGCGGGCGGTGGCGGCTGCGGGTTCGACGTCCGGTGACCCCACCTGGGGATCCCAGTTCAGGTCGTAGAACACCTCGGTGACGCCCTGCTCGCCGAGCCAGGCGGTGTCCTCGCGGATCTTGTCGTACGAGCCGGACAGCCGCTGGTCGGGCGCGCCGCCGGCGCGGACCACGCCGCGGACCACGATGCGGACGGCGTCCGGGTCCTTGCCGGCCTTCTCGGCCGCCTCGCGGACCGTCGTGATCTGCCCGCTGATCTTCGTCAGGTCGGTGGCGCTGCGGCTCATCCAGCCGTCGGCCAGGCGCCCGGCCCGCTGCAGCGCGGCCTCCGCTGCGCCGCCCAGCAGCAGTGCGGGCCCGACCGGCTTGGGCGCCATCCGGCTCGGCAGCACGGTGTAGAACTCGCCGTCGAACTCGCTGACCTCGTCGCGGAACAGGGTGTGCAGCGCCTGGAGGTACTCCTCGGCACGGGCGCCGCGGCGCTCCTGGCTCGCCCCGCTGGCCACGAACTCCTCGCGCTGCCAGCCGGTGCCGAGCCCGAGGTCGAGCCGGCCACCGGACAGCAGGTCGAGCGTCGAGGCCTGCTTCGCGAGGTAGGCCGGGCTGACGAACGGCAGGTTCACCACCGCGACGCCCAGCCGGATCCGCGTCGTACGCGCGGCCACGTAGGACAGCGCCACCAGCGGGTCGAGCACGCTGCGGTAGACCACGTCGAGGGCCTCGGGATCGGCGGGGGTGAGCAGCCGCTGGAACGTCCACAGCGAGCCGTAGCCCAGCTCCTCGGCCCGTTCCGCGAAGCCCGCGAGGTTCTCCGGGCCTGCCCAGGCCCCTGACACCGGTGCACCGAAACCGATCCTCATGCGCCCTATCGTCGCGGGCGTGGCCGCCTCAGCACACGGCGGGCGACACACGACACAGTTCGAGCAGGCGGCGCCGGGTCCCGCTCCTGTGGATCTCCGGCGCCGCCGTAGCATCCGGTCGCATGCCACAGGACGACACCGGCCGACTTCCCGAGCAGCCCGTCGGAGGTCGCACTTCCGGGCCGCCCGCGGTCGTCCCGTCGCTCTCGATCGTCAACTGCCAGGTGTTCGACGGGGTGTCCGCCGACCTCACCGGCGGGCCGGTCCACGTCGTCGACGGGCGGATCACCGAGGTCGGGCCGGGCGCGAACGCCACGGCGGACCTCGTGATCGACGCCCGCGGCGGCACGGTGCTACCCGGCCTGATCGACGCGCACTTCCACGCCTACGGGATCGGCCTCGACCTGCTCGGCATCGAGTCGCGCTCCCTGAGCTACGTGGCGCTCGCCGGCGCCCGGCGCCTCGCGGGCGCCCTCGCCCGCGGCTTCACCACGGTCCGCGACGTGGCGGGCGGTGACCCGGGGCTCGCGGCGGCGATCGCGCAGGGGCTCGTCCCGGCACCGCGCTACCTCTACACCGGCCCGGCTCTCAGCCAGACCGGCGGGCACGGCGACGCCCGGGGCGCCGACAGTGACCTGTGCGGCTGCCACGCGCACATGAACGAGGTGGTCGACGGCGTGGACGCGCTGCGGCGGGCGGTGCGCGACCGGTTCCGCCGCGGTGCCCACGCGATCAAGATCATGACGTCCGGCGGCGTCGTCTCCCTCACCGATCCGATCCGGATGCCGCAGTACTCGCCCGACGAGGTCAGGGCCGTCACCGAGGAGGCCGCGCGGCGCGGCAGCTACGTCGCGGCGCACGCGTACTCGCCGGAGGCCATCCGGCACGCGGTGGAGAACGGCGTGCGCTCGATCGAGCACGGCAACCTGCTCGACGCCGACACCGCGGCCCTGATGGCGGAGCACGGGGCGTTCCTGGTGCCCACGCTCATCACCTACGACGCGATGGAGCGGCGCGGGGCGGAGGTGGGGCTGGCACCGGTGGGACAGGCGAAGAACCGGGAGGTCCTCGCCGCGGGCCGGGCCGCCCTCGAGCTGGCGCGCGCCGCGGGCGTGCGCATCGGGTTCGGCACGGACCTGATGGGCGTTCTGGAGGACGAGCAGCTCGGTGGGCTCCGCGTGCAGGTGGAGGTGGAGGGCGTGCTGCGCACGCTGCAGGCCGCCACGTCGGTGAACGCGGAGCTGCTCGGGCGCCCCGACCTCGGGCGCGTCCGGGCCGGGGCCGTCGCCGACCTGCTGCTCGTCGACGGCGACCCGTTCGCTGATCCCGCGTTGCTGTGGGCGGGTTCGGAGCGGCGCACCGTGATCCAGGCCGGCGTGCCGGTGGGTCGGTAGCGGCTCGCGGAACCGGGCGGTCGAGCGCTCGGACCACGTGGCGGGTGGAGATGACGGCCATGTCGGGGTGGCCGCCGGCGATTCGCAGGAGGCGGTCGCGCGCGTTCTCCCCGGGTCCGCGGTGAGGGGGCCGTGGAACGGGTGGACGAGCTGTTCCGGGCGATCGACGCCATGGACTCGGCTGCCGCCGCGCGGGCGTTCAGCAAGCACGGAACGTCCCGTTTCGGAAACGGTGAACGAGCCGTCGGCAGGGAGCACACAGGTCGAGGGGGTTCTGTGGCGAGCAGACGTGGAGCGCGGGCCCTGGCTCGCCGTCTTCGTGCCCCAGGGCATGCCGCACGGCTTTCGCGTCTCGGACGCGGGCCCGGGCCGGACGCTGCTCATCATGGCCCCGTCGGGCTTCGACGAGTTCGTCGCAGAGCTGTCGGAGCGGCCGGGCGGCTGACGCTGCCCGACCGGGTGCCGCCGACCCGGCCCGCGTCGCGGCCATCGCCGCTGCGCACGGGATCGAGATCCTCCCGCCGTCCGGCCACGGGAGCGCTGCCGGCCGTGACGGCAGCCCGGCAGCGCCGTGACGGTGCCGCGATCCCGGCCCGGGCTGCGCGCCGTCGGTCGCCGGTGGATCAGGGCCGCAGGATCAGCCGGATCGGGTTGTCCTTCTTGTGCTGCAGCCGGTCGACGGCCTCCGCGGCGTCGGCGAGGGGGAGGACGTCGCTGATCGAGCGGGAGAGCTCGAGCCGGCCGCGGCGGGTGAGGACGACGAGTTCCTCCACGTGCTCGGGCCGGGAACCGTAGTGGCCCAGCACCTGCTGGCGGAGGTAGCTGAAGCGCACGGAGTTCGGGATCGCCAGCGGGTGGTCCCCGAGCCCGATGAGGACGAGCCTGCCCTCGGGGGCCAGGCAGCGCACCGCCTGCCCTGGCACCGCCGCCACGCCGGCGAAGTCGAACGCGACGGCCAGGCCGCCGCCGGACTCCTCCAGCACGCGTTCCCGGAGGTCCGGGTCGGCGGGGTCGAGGGCGATGTCGGCGCCGAAGGCGAGTGCGCGCTCGCGGGCGGCGGGCAGCGGGTCGACCGCGAGGATCGGCGCGGCGCCGATCAACCGCAGCAACTGGACGGCGTGCGCGCCGAGACCACCCGTGCCCCAGACCCCCACGGCCTGCGCCGGCCGGGTGCGGGCCGTCGTGGTCACCGCGGCCCACGGCGTCGAGACGGCGTCCGGGATGATCGCGGCCTGCTCGAACGGCAGGTCGTCGGGGATCGCGACGAGGGTGTGCGCCGAGGCGAGCGCGTGCTCCGCCCAGCCCCCGTCGTAGTCGACACCCCTGGTCAGGACGGAGCCCTGCGGGCCCTGCTCGCCCGCCTGGAGCAGCACCCGCCTGCCGGGCTGCCACCCGGACACCCCGGGGCCGAGAGCGTCGATCACGCCGGCGACCTCGTGGCCGAGCGTCACGGTGTCGCCGGTGAGCAGGGTCGGCTTGAGCATGCCGTCGATGAGATGGACGTCGGAGAGGCAGACACCGGCCGCCTTCACCGCGATCCGCACCTGGCCGGGACCGGGTTCGGGGAGGGGGACGTCCTCGATGCGGAACTCGTGGTTTCTCACGTCGAGCCGTCCGGCGAGCATGCGATCACCTGTCCTGTCGGTCTCTTCGTCGGTTGTGGCCTGACGCGCTCTCCGTCGTGATCATCGCGCGTCGGTTCGATGGTGCCCGACCGCGGGTCGGCGGCGTGTGGTTGAGAGCAAGTCTGCTTCGACCGGACGCCACAAATCGGCGTGCTCGGCTCGGGGTCGTAATCGGGCGCAATTCGGCGACGAACCTGAGCGCCGGGCACTCTCGGGGTGACTCTGCGACAATCCGGAGGATGGGAATCGAGGCGCGAACGTCCTTGCCGGGTCTGATCGGCCGGATCGTGGTGGTGGTTCTGACCCTCGTTGTCGTGGCCGCCTGTGGCGCCCCTGCCACCTCCGGAACCGGGAACTCCGGAGCTCCGGCGGCGGACTATGTCGACATCTCAGGAGTTCCCGTTGCGCCGCCGCCACCCCCGGCCCAGCCGGGTGGTTCGACCGGCACCTGGCGTATCGAGTGCGGACGCGACGCGCAAGGCATTCACAATTCGGACAATCTGGTCGGCGATCCCGGTGACCCCGGCGGGGCCCATCATTTCCACGACTATGTGGGCAACGTCTCGGTCAATGCGCAGTCCACCGACCAGAGCCTGGCTGCGGCGGCCACCACCTGCCCGGACGGCGACAAGTCCGCGTACTACTGGCCCGTGCTGCGGGTTCCGGGTCCGGGTGGTCCGCCCCGCCTCGACGACGCCGCCGACCACAACGAGGGGCAGATCCTCGTGCCGAGTTCCGTGCTGCTCGAGTACCGCGGCAGCCCCACCGGCTCGGTCGTGCCGATGCCCGAGTTCCTGCGTGCGACCACGGGAAACGCGCACGGCTTCACGGCGGGCGGGGCGAACACCGAGCACGTGCAATGGTCCTGTTCAGGGGCCAGTGACCGCGTCGCCCGGCAGTACCCGCGGTGCGCGCCCGGTCAGCAGGTGGTCCGGATCTTCGACATGCCCAGCTGCTGGAACGGCAGGACCACCGACAGTGCCGACCACCGCTCGCATCTGGTGTTCCCGGACTCCACGGGCTCCTGCCCGAACGACACCTTCCCGGTGCCCCAGCTACACATGGAGATCTCCTACGCGGTCCCTCCGGGAGTGGACTACACCATCGACAGTTTCCCCGAGGAGCGGCACAGCCCCATCAGCGACCACGGCGACTACATCGACGTCATGCCGGACTCACTGATGGCCCGGGCGGTTTCCTGTATCAACTCGGGACAACGCTGCAGGCCATGAGCCGGACACGTGCCGTATACCGGCCGTTCGGGACGGCATTTGGTCGGCTTGTCCTGTTCGCCCATGAATGCACTGATACCAAGTGGGACGTCGCTCTCACTGCCGAGTCGGGTGAACCTTCTCGGGATCGGAGCCGTTTTCCAGGCGATGCGCTCCCACACCCCCGCCCATGCAGAATCCGTGCAGCGTCATGAAATGATGATGCCGTCCACAGTGTTGTTGCTGCCCGCAGCGGGCAGCGCAGTTCGTGATCGGTCGCATTTCGGACGCCGGGCTCGGGGGGGTGGCCAGGCAGGGCGGTGTCCGGCGGCAGCCGCGCAGGAGTCGATCGGTCGACCGCGTCATCACCAAGTGGGTCCCCGGCCGGACCGGGGGCTGAGGCGACGACGGGTGGGGGTCCGTCCTCGTCTGCGATGGATGTCCGCGGTGGGGGTGAGCCGGGCTGTCGGCGCCGTGGACCGTTCAGGCACGACTCGAGGGGTCCGTTCTGTGGGGGAAGGTGGTGGGGGGATGGCGGGGCAGAAA
Organism: Pseudonocardia sp. OZ21; assembly: GCF_059359135.1. Lineage (NCBI taxonomy): Bacteria > Bacillati > Actinomycetota > Actinomycetes > Pseudonocardiales > Pseudonocardiaceae > Pseudonocardia > Pseudonocardia sp. OZ21. The sequence goes on along the minus strand of NZ_JCADBN010000002.1, from coordinate 398,386 downwards.
GCTCGTGACCGCCGGAACATGGCGGACGAGGCGCTCGTCCGCTCGTTGTTCAACGAGCACGGTAAGGCGATGCTGGGGTACGCCACGAGGCTGACGGGTGATCGTGCCGCTGCCGAGGACGTCGTGCAGGAGGCGGTGCTGCGCGCGTGGCGCAGCCCGGACAGCCTGGTCAACAGCAGGGGTTCGGTGCGCGGGTGGCTGCTCACCGTGATCCGCAACATCATCATCGACCGGGCGCGGGCCCGGAACGCCCGGCCGACCGAGGTGGCCGAGACCCAGAGCACGGTGCCGGTCGAGCGCGACCACGCCGACCGGGTGGTCGACAGCATCGTCGTGCTCGACGCGCTGGAGCACCTTTCGACCGAGCACCGTGACGTGCTCGTGCAGATGTATCTGAACGGCCGCACGGTCGGGGAGACCGCCGAGGTGCTCGGTATCCCGAGCGGCACGGTGAAGTCGCGCTCCTACTACGCCCTGCGTGCACTGCGCGACCACTTCCCGAAGCGCCCGGTGGGCGTGGAAGGAGCGGCGTGATGAGGCTGTCGGACGACCATGTCGACATCGACGGCTACATCGTCGGCGGCCTGGATCCCGACTCGGCCCGAGCGGTCGAACAACACCTCATCGGATGCGCCGACTGCCGGGACGAGGTGCACTCCCTGCGTGAGGTCCAGGAGTTGCTGGCCTCGGTTCCCGTCGAGGCATTCCTGGAAGGCCCCCCGGACGACGCGGACCTGCTGTTGCAACGCACCCTGCGCCAGATGCGCGCCGACGTGTCCGGCACGACCGGTCGCCGCACGAGGTGGGCCGCCGCGGCGGGGGTGATCGCGGCTGCCGCCGCGCTCTGCGTCGGCGTGCTCGTCGGCCGGACCACCGCGAACGTTCCGCAGGTGCTCGCGGAGGCTCCCACACCGGCCTCCGCGTCTCCGCAGGTGCCGGGCACCCGGTTCGCCAGCGCACAGGACCCCACCACCGGCGCGCGGCTGACCGTGCGGATGGCGCCGGCTGTCGGGTGGGTGCGCGTCAACGCGGCGGTGACCGGAATCCCCGCCGGTCAGGCGTGCCAGCTGATCGTGGTGGGCCGCGACGGCCAGCGTCAGACGGCCGGGAGTTGGCTCGTCTCGGCGTCGACGGCGGCCCAGGGGGTCAGCCTCGACGGTGCGGTGCTGCTCGACCCCGCTGCGGTGACGCAGGTACTCGTGCAGAACACCAGCGGGCACCAGTTCGTCACAGCGAACGTCTGACACCGGCCGAGCAGGCGGGCTCGCCGTCGCGAGCGCACCGCCGACGCCGGTTCGTCTTTGACGCGCTTCTCCACCTGGGTGCACCGGCCGCCGAAACCGGCCCGTCGCGCGGGCTCTATTCGCCGACCCGGGTGCCACTTCGCTCTGTCCCGGTCGGCCGAGTACAACGGCAGCGCGCATAGGCGCTCCGAAGAGTTCTCCGAATGGGTAACGCTCTGGATGGGTGCAGCGAAGCGGCTGCGTGTGCGACCGTCGTCGTCTGCACTCGCAGTGCTCGAGTTCCCGAGGAGCCGTATGACCCCGCGCGTGGAACGTCGACGGGACAGGCGCGCCCGGCGGCCGGTCGGGAGACCCGGCCGGCCGTCGATGAAAGAACGTGACTCCGAACTCGCGGAAATAACCCGCCAGCTCCGATCCACGATTGACACGGGGGCCGGCTGCATCATTTCCGTGACCGGTGACCACGGCACCGGGAGAACCAGCCTGCTGAATGCCGCGGAACGAATCGCTCGGGACGAAGGTTTCGAGGTACTGGACGTGGAGGCGGACGAACTGCTGGACAGCGCCCCGCTGGCCGTGGTGTCGGTCCCGCTGCCCATTCCGGAGCCACGGCTCGGAGCCGCGGCGCCCGGTGCTTCCGACATGCCCGACAACATCGGTACGACACCGCGGACGGGGCCCGTTCTCGTTGCGCTCGACGATCTGCACCTGGCGCACTCGGACGCGCTCGCGAATTTGCGCGGAGTGGTGCGGAGGCTCGCCGGACAGCCGGTGGTGTGGCTGCTGTCGTGGCCGGCAGGCGACGGATCGCACCACCTCGAGCAGCTCCTGCGGTCCCTCCGGGGCCGGGTCCCGATCTGTGAGATGTCGCTGGGACCGTTGTCCGACGGTGCCGTCCGGGAACTCGCCGCCGAGATGCTCGGTGCGGAGCCCGCCGTCGCCGTGGAGGAGCTGATCAGGTCGGCGGACGGCAACCCGAAGTTCGTCGTGTCGATCGTCGAGGGGTTCCTCGACGACGTCCCCGGGCCCGATGCCGCGCCGACCGACGTGGTGCCCGCGCATTTCCGCACTCTGGTGACCCGCCGGATCCAGGAGATGTCGCCTGCCGCGCACGGGGTGCTGGAGGTGGCTGCCGTGCTCGGCTCGTCGGTCGTTCCCGACGACCTGGCCCGGATGCTCGGTGTGACCATCGGCTCGCTGACCCCGATCCTCAAGGAGGCGTTGGCCGCGAAGATCCTGGTCGCCGAGTCGGACCAGATGTTCTTCCGCCACAAGGCGGTCCGGCAGGCACTGGTCGACGGGCTGCCGGTGCCCATCCGCGCCGCCGTCCACCGGCAGGCGGCCGAGATGTTCCTGGCTCAGCGGGGCCGGCTCGTGGAGGGGGCGCTGCACCTCGTGCGGGGCGCCCGGGACGTCGACGACGTCACCGTGGAGATCCTCCGCCGAGCCACGGAGGCGGCCCGGGACACCCAGCCGGACCTGGGCGCCGAGCTGATCCGGCACGGACTGGAGCTGGTGCCGCGCACCCACGACAAGTTCGGCTCGCTGGTCGCCCTCGCGATCGACGTGTGGGGCCGGGTCGGCCCCCTGTCCCGCGCGGTCGGGCTCGGGGCGGACCCGTCGCTGCGGTCGCTCGGGCCGGCGCAGGCGGCCCAGACGCGGAGCCGGCTGGCGATCGCCCACCTGATGCAGGGCGACCCGGCCGCGGCGCTGGCGGCTGCCGACCAGGTGATCGCCGACGGGCGTAGCCCCGCCGCGACCCGCGACGAGGCGGCGGTCACCCGGCTGTGGGCACTGCTGAGCCGGGACGGCGATCTGGCCCGTGCCTCGGCCGAGGAGCTGGACGGGCCGGCCGCGCCCGACCGTGGACCTCGGCTCGGGGTGCTCGCCGCCCTCGCGTGGCGCGGAGGCGACGCGGCGGAGGCGCTCCGGCTCAGCCGGGAGGCGACGCAGCAGGTCGTGGCGAACCCGATGACGGCGCACGGTTGCCACCCTCCGGTGCTGATCCTGGCCTCGCTGGGGCGGTTCGACGAGGCGGAGGAGTGGCTCGACAGGTCGGCGGACGAGCCCGCCGTGCTGAGGGAGAGCGTGCGCCGCGTCGTACTGGGCCACCTGCTCTTCGCCAGGGGACGGCTCGGTGCCGCGGAGGCCGAGCTGAGCGGAGCCCTCGCCTTCGCCGCGCGCGCCGGGGTCGGCATGGGCACCTCGGTCGCCTGGACGGTGCTGGCGATGGGCGCCGTCATGCGCGGCGACCCGGGGGGAGCGGCCCGGAGCGTGCGCGGGCTGCTGGCCGCGCTGCCGCTGGACGGCGGGTACGCCCGGCCGCAGCTCGGGGCGCTGATCCGGGCACGGGTCGCGGAGGCGGAGGACGACCGGCGCACGGTGGTGGAGATGCTCGACCGCATCGCGGCGAGCGATCACGCCCTGCCCGGCCTGCTGCTCCAGCACCCCTCCCACGCGGCGTGGCTGGTGCGCGCGTCGCTCGGCCGCGCCCGGGGGCCGCTCGCCGACCGGGTGGTCGCCGTCGCCGCCGACCTCGCGGCGCAGGCCCCGGACCTCGACACGCTGGCCGGCTCGGCCGCGCACGCCCGGGGTGTGCTGCTGCGCAGGCCGGACGCCCTCGGGCTCGCCGTCGAGCGGCACGTCGACCCGTGGTGCCGCGCGTCCGCGTCGGAGGACCTGGCCGGCGCGCTCCCGTCCGGCGACCAGGAGCGAGTCGTCGAGGTGCTCACCACCGCGCTCGGTCTCTACGGAGATGTCGGTGCCGAACGGGACGCCGCCCGGATCCGGAAGAAGCTGCGCGGGCTGGGCATCCGGCGCCGGCACTGGAAGTACGCCAGTCGGCCGACCAGCGGGTGGGAGAGCCTCACCGACAAGGAGCGCCAGGTGGCCGATCTAGCGCTGCAGGGCCTCACGAACCAGCAGATCGCCGGGCGGTTGTTCCTCTCCCCGCACACGGTGGCCTTCCACCTGCGGCAGGTGTTCCGCAAGCTCGAGGTGCACTCCCGGCTGGAGCTGGTCCGCCACGCGGCGGGTCACTGACCAGGCCGGACGTCGGCGTCAGCCGATCCGCGCGGCCCGGGCAGCGACGGGCATCCGGACGTGGCGCACGACGTCCAGTGCCGACTCGACGGCCCCCTCGATCCACGCCGGGTACGACGAGCAGTGCTCGCCGGCGAAGAGCAGCCGCCCCTCCGGCCGGGCAGCCAGCAGGCGTTCGTCCTCGCAGGTCGCGGGATCCTTTCCCCAGCGGGCGGCTGCGGCACCGTGACTCCACGGGTCCTGGCCCCAGGACCGCGTGACGACGTCGCGCACCATCCCGGGCCGGGACAGCTGCGGGTGGATCGCCCTGAGCTCGTCGAGCACGGCGGCGATGCGCGTCGCGGGATCCATGTCGTCCAGCACCTGCGCGTCGGCGCCGATGCTGTAGCTCGCCAGCAGGGCGGCGCCGTGCACCGGGTCGTGCTCCACCGGCGGGTAGTAGGTCTGGCGCACCACGCCGCCGGTGAACGAGGCGCCGCCCATGATCCCGTCGCTCTGCCAGAAGGGCTCCCGGCAGTGGACCGCGATCTTGGTCCCCGGCCAGTAGGTCATGTCGTGGATCAGTTCGAGCTTGTCCGGGTGGAGACCGCGGAGCGCGATGTTGCGGAGCACGGAGAACGGAATCGTGCAGATGACGGCGTCGCACTCCATGACGGTGACCTCGGCGCCGTTCCGGACGATCAGCCGGACACCGCGGTCGTGCACGTCGATGCCCACCACCTCGTGTCCGACGAGGATCTCCCCGCGGAGATCGGCCGCGAGCCGGTGCGCGATCTGGTCCATCCCGCCGGTGAGCCGGGACAGGGGTATGCCCGTCTCGGCTGCCATGTCGGCGAAGAAGGACAGGAGCCGGCCACCGTGCTGCATCGCCGCGCGGGAGTGGTCGGCGAAGAACGCGTTGAGATCGACCCCGCCGCTCCACCGGGTGCCGAGATAGGGGCGGACGTCGATCCCGTCGACGAAGTCGAGCAGTTCCCTGAGCACGTCGTCGGACATCGCACGGACGAAGTCGGCGGGAGCGGTGGCGGTGGCGCTCGCCGCGAGCCAGGCGGCGAACCGGACGGTGTCCTCCCGGTGGCCCGTCGCCGGCAGGCGCGACCGGAGCCGGCGCACCAGTACGGGCGAGGCGTCCCGCACCCGGACGTGACCCGGATCGGTGTGGACGTAGGTCCGGTCGTCGGAGAACAGCGTCAGGAACGGGCGGACCCGGCTGCCGAGCCCGAGTTCCCGGATGAGCGCCATGGTGCGTTCGTGGGCGCCGGGGATCCGCATGGCGCCCAGCTCCACCAACGGGCCGGGCACGGCGCTCCCGAAACGGTGCGTGCGGATGCGGCCGCCGACCGTCCGGCGGCTCTCCAGCACCGTGACGTCGTGTCCCCGGCGCTCGAGCTCGCGGGAGGCGACCAGGCCTGCGGCGCCTGCGCCGATCACCACGATCCGGGTGGCCTGCACGGGCTCCGCATCCAGCGGTCCGGCTGGGGACCGATCCTCGGCACATGACATTTCCGCGGACGTACTCATGGGAATTGCGCTCCCTCGTGGCGAGCCCACCGAGCGGGGTCGGGCGCCATTCCCAGCGTGCGCGTTCCGTGGTTCACCGCACATCCCCGGAAGACAGGTGCAGTAGACGGTTCCGAGGACGTTTCCGGGTAGCGGTGGATGGGCGTCGCGGGTCCAACCCGCACGACCGGATGGGCTCTCCCGGTGAGCGGTGTGGCGTTATCCGGGGAGCAGTCTGTTTTTGTGGAGTGGGATGCGGGTCTCGTAGCGGTTCCGCTGCCCTCCTTTCGCCGGGGGTCGGCACCGATTGCGCCGGCGGAGAGCTTCTGTCTCTCCGCCGAGCCACCTGAAAACCGTCCGGTCGTGCGGGATGAGCCGCCGATTCTGTGCCCGCGATGGCTCAGGCCCCGTCAAGGGCGAGCCTCAGCAGGGGATGTGCCGGCCCCCTCCGCCTCGTGATAATCGGATCGGCGAAAGTGGGGGAGCTACCGCGTGAGTGTCTTCGACGTGCCGCGCCTGCATTTCCGGGGCACGGCCACCACACAGCTCCCGACCGGCCCACGCAGCGGCCTGGTGGATCTGGCGACGAACACGGCGTTGCTGCCCGACGGGCGGCCCGCGCCTGTTGATCTCCCGCCGGAGGAATACCACCACCTGCTCGGTGCGGCGAAGGGCGACACCTTCGGCGGCAACGGCCATTTCGCGGTGGCCGCCACGCTGGTGGCGGCGGAACCGGCCACCGGTGAGATCGACACGCATGATCCGGTCGTCGGCCGCAGTGTCGATCTCTGGGGCCACTACAACGAGTATCTGGCGACCACGGTCAACAGGGCGCGGATATTCGATGTCGATCCCGCCTCGAACTGGACCACCGCACTGGCCGTCGGCCAGTTCGGCTTCGGCCGCGAGGGCCGGTCGCACGACGTGGGCTACCTGCTGCTCGGCGACGTGCAGGGGATGCACCCGGCGCGCTGGCACGACTCGGCCGGTGCGCCGGGTGGTGGCTGGACCAGCACGTTCCAGTTCGTGGTCAGCGACCACGGGGGACTCACCTGGTTCCCTGACGCGACCGCCTCCCCGGTCACCGAACGGCTGCGCGAGACGGTCGCGGCCCCCGGGTGCGCCGGCCTGGTCGTGCAGTTCGTGCTGGGCGGGCCGCCCGTGCAGCCTGCACCGGGCGGGCCGAGCCGCTGGCAGGTGTGGGGGACGATCGCGCCGTGGCGTCCGGCGGAGCTGCGGACCTACCCGGCCGGGCGGCTGCTCGTGCCCGAGCGGGGTGCCCGCTGGCCGAGCCCGATCAGCGTCGAGGTGGCGGACGAGCACGTGACCGTCAACCTGGTCGGTTCGCCGTCGGCGTGGCCCGGGCTCCGCGCGCGGAGGCTCGAACTGCGGACGGGTGAGACCGACCGGCTGGTGGCCGTGCTGGACGGGATCGACGCGGACCGGACGTCCGGGGTGGTGACCGTGGTGGGCCGCGCCGGACCGGAGGTGGCAGACGGCGATGCGCTGCTCGTCGTCGAGCGGCACCCCGATGGAACGGCCGCCCCGACCGTGCTGCTGCGCGAGCGGGAGATCGTCGTGCAGACGGACGACGCCGCCGTGATCGTGAACCATCCCCGGGATCCCGCTGACGACGAGCAGGACGTGGAGGTGGCGTTCCGGGCCTTCCGCCGGGGCCGTCCCGCCGCTGTCGACACGGTGCACGTGACGCAGTACTTCAACCCCCGGGCGATCCCCCGTGATCCGGTGGGGAGCAGGCCGCACGCGCGGAGCGGGGACGTGCGGATGGCGCGGCTTCGCGGCGGGCGGTCGGGGGACGCGGGCGAGTGGGGCGAGTCCTGCACCACGCATACCGACGGCGACGGGCGCGGGTGGTTCGGGCTGCGCGGGGCGCGGGCAGGCTGTGCGCGGGTGCTGCTCTCCGCCGAGCCGCACGACCTGCCCTGCGTGCCCGGCGAGCCGGGTTCCGCCGTCACCGGGTACGACAACGACGACCACCTCGGGTTCTGGTCCGGCGCGGGCTGGTTGTCGCTGCGCGTCCTGCCCGACGACTGGCGCCTCGCCGGCATCCCGGAGGAGCAGGTCACCTTCGACCTGCTGTACCGCGAGATCTTCGCCTACTACGAGCTGCTCTACTCGTTCATGAAGGACGAGGTCTTCAGCCTCGCTGAGCGGATCAAGGTGGAGAACTACGCCCAGCTGATCTGGCAGATGAGCGATCCGCGGAACCTGGCCACGACCTACTACATGCCGCCGACGCGGGACCTGTCCGCACCCAAGGCGGAGCTGCTCCGGACGTTCCTGATCGCGCGCCGCTCCTCGACCGTGGTGCCGGAGATCGAGCAGGCCCCGGCAGACGTGCACCGGCGGATCTCCGGCCGCGGCGAGCTCGTGGCCGCGCTGCGCCAGGCGGTGGGGGTCGAGCTGGCCGTGATGCTGCAGTACCTCTACGCGGCGTACTCGGTGCCGACGTACGGGGCGGCCGAGGCGTTCGTCCACCGAGGTCTGTGGACCCCCGAGCAGCTGCAGGTCACCCTGGGCGACGGAGGAGAGGCCCTCGACGGCGGCGTCCGGGGAAAGCTGGTGGAGATCGCGCGCGAGGAGATGATCCATTTCCTCCTCGTCAACAACATCCTCATGGCTCTCGGCGAGCCCTTCTGCGTGCCCGCGCTGGACTTCGGTGCGCTCGGCACCGACCTGCCGATACCTCTGGACCTGTGCCTCGAAGGGCTCGACATCGGCAGCGTGGGCCGGTTCATCGCGATCGAGCAGCCCGCGGTGGGCACGCCGGAGGTGCGGCGACCCGACCTGCCCGCCACGAGCGGCGCGGCGAGCGCGGGCCGGTACGAGACGTTGAGCGAGATGTACGCGCGGATCCGCCAGGGGCTGCAGGACGTCCCGGATCTCTTCCTGGTCGCGCCCGGCCGGGGAGGCGGCGAGCACCACCTGTTCCTCCGCCGGTCGGTCAACGCCCGGCATCCCGACTACCAGCTCGAGGTCGACGACCTGGCCAGCGCGCTCTTCGCCATCGACGTCGTCACCGAGCAGGGCGAGGGCGGGATGCCCGGGGCGGGGGACAGCGGGGAGGAGTCGCACTTCGCGTCGTTCCTCCGGATGTCCGAGCTGTTGATCGAGGTGCGCAACAAGGCGGAGTCCGGTGCCGGTCGGCCGTGGAGCCCGGCCTACCCGGTGGTGCGCAACCCGACGCTGCGGGCCGACCGTCCGGCACGGACGCTGGTGACCGATCCGACGGCCCGCCAGGCGATGCGGATCTTCAACGAGGCCTACTCGGTGATGCTCCAGCTCATCGTGCAGCACTTCGCGGAGTCACCCGACGGCCTCCTCCGGCGCTCGGTTCTCATGAACTCGGCGATCGAGGTCATGAACGGCCTGATGCGGCCGGTGTCCGAGCTGCTCGTGACGCTCCCGTCGGGCGTGCGCGGCCGGACCGCCGGGCCGTCCTTCGAGCTCGACGCCGAACCGGGCCCGGTCCCGCGGCCGGATGTGGCCCGCCGGGTGCTGGCCCGGCGCTTCGAGCAGCTGGCGCGGGAGTGCGCGGCCTGCCCGGCGATGCCGCAGCGCGTCGCCGACTCGGCCACCTCACTGGCCCGGCTGTTCCGCGACCTGGACGGGAGCACCACGAGCCATGGTTGCTGATCAGCAGACCGACGTGGTCGTCGTGGGAGGCGGCCCGGTGGGGTTGGCCATGGGCCTGGAGCTACGGGCGCGCGGGGTCGACTTCGTCCTGGTCGAGAAGGGGGACCTCGGGGTGCCGCACCCGCGGGTCGGGTCCGTCGGGCCGCGCTCGATGGAGCTGTTCCGGCGGTGGGGGGTGGCCGACCGGGTCCGGGGTGCGGGCTGGCCCGCCGACCACTCCCTGGACAGCGTCTGGGTCACCCAGGTCGGTGGGCACGAGCTGTACCGGCTGGACCGCGCGACCATGGCCACCCGACGACCATTCGCGCACACCCCGGAGCCGGACGCCATCTGCCCCCAGCACTGGCTCACGCCGGTGCTGGCAGGCGAGCTCGGCGTGGCGCCGGACGGCCCGATCAGGACGCGGTGCGCCGTGGCGGGCGTCGTCGACGGTCCCGACGGCGTCACGGTCACGGTGGTCGACCGGGACACCGGGCGGCAGGACACGATCGCGGCCCGGTACCTCGTGGCGTGCGACGGCACGTCGTCGCCCCTGCGCAAGGACTGCGGGATCGCGGCACCTGCCCGGTACCGCACCCAGGTCTTCCGCAACATCCTCTTCAGCGCCCCCCGGCTGCGCGAGCAGCTGGGATCGCGCCATGCGCTCTTCTACTACCTGATGCTCTCCTCGTCGCTGCGGTTCCCGCTGCGCGCCCTCGACGGGACGCAGCTGTACCGCCTGACGGTCGGGATCGGGGGGAGCCCGGAGGCCGAGGGGCCGCCCGCGGGACTGGTGCGCCGGGCACTGGCGGTCGACACCCCGTTCGAGGTGCTGTCCGACGACCGGTGGCACCTCGTGCAGCGGGTCGCCGACGAGTTCCGCAGCGGCCGGGTCTTCCTGGTCGGCGACGCCGCGCACACGCTCTCCCCGTCCGGCGGCTTCGGCATGAACACCGGCATCTGCGGTGCCGCCGACCTGGGCTGGAAGCTGGCCGCCGAGCTCTCGGGCTGGGCGGGGCCGCAGTTGCTCGACACCTACCGCACCGAGCGGCGGCCGGTGGCGGTGGCGGGGCTGGAGGAGGCCAACCGCAACCTCCAGCGCACGATGAAGCGCGAGGTGCCCCCCGACATCCACCTCGCGACGGCGGAGGGCGAGCGAGCCCGAGCGGCGATGGCCGAGCGGCTCGAAGGCAGCGGCGTCGGCCGGGAGTTCGACGCGCCGATGGTCCACCTCGGCTTCCGCTACAGCTCGCCGATCATCGTCCCGGACCCGGCCGAGGACGCGCAGGACAAGGTCGTGGAGGGACCCAACAGCCTGCCGGGGTCGCGGGCCCCGCACGCCTGGCTCGCTCCCGGGGTCTCCACCCTCGACCTGTTCGGCGACGGGTTCCGGCTGCTGTGCTTCTCCGCGTCCGACCGTCGCGTGGCCGTCGAGCGGGCCTTCGCCGAGCGGGGCGTGCCCCTCACCACCACGGGCTGCGCCCTGCCCGAGGTGGCGGCGCTGTACGAGCGGGCCTTCGTCCTCGTCCGGCCGGACGGGCACGTCGCATGGCGCGCCGACGAGCTACCGCCGGACGCGACGGGGCTCGCGGACCGGGTGCGGGGGGCGGCATGAGCGAGGCGGCCCGCGCTCTGCCCGCGTTCACGTTGCGGGGGTGGAGCCACAGCGACATCGCCGACCCGTACCCGGTGTACCGGCGGTACCGCGAGGCGGCACCCGTGCAGCGGGTCGACCCCGAGGGCGGTGGCCCCGCCACCTACTACATCTTCAGCTACCCGGGCGTGGCCGCCGTGCTGACCAGCAAGCACTGCGGGCGCAGCCCTCTGCCGTCGGGGCCGGGCACCGCGGCCGACGGGCTCGTGCCCGGCCGGCTCGCGGCGCTGCGCGACCTGGTGAACAACTGGCTCGTGTTCCTGGACCCGCCACGCCACACCCGCATGCGGTCCCTGCTGGCCACGGAGTTCACGCCTGCGGTCGCCGTCGACCTGCGGCCGCGCATCGCGATGATCGCGGGCGACCTGATGGCGCAGCTGCGGTGCAGGAGCGTGGTGGACGTCGTCGCCGAGTTCGCCGCGCCGCTCCCGATCCTCGTCATCTCGGAGCTGCTCGGCGTGCCGGCGGAACGCCGCGAGTGGCTGCGCGCCGCGTCGACCGAGCTGCAGGAGGCCAGCAGCTCCCGGGCCGCCTCCCGGGGTGACGCGCACGACGTCGCGGACGCGGCGGCACAGCGGCTGTCGGCGTTCTTCGCCGAACAGCTCGACGCCCGCCGCCGGGAGCCGGGGCCCGACCTCGTCTCGTTGCTGGCGCTCGCGCAGGCGCGCGAGGTGGCGGCGCTGAGCGACACGGAGATCATCGCCACCTGCGTCCACCTGCTGACCGCCGGTCACGAGACCACGACGAACCTCCTGGCCAAGTCCGTGCTCGCCCTCCTGGCGAACCCCGACGCTCTCGACGAGCTGCGGTCGGACCCCACGTTGCTGCCGGCAGCCGTCGACGAGCTGGTGCGGTACGACTCCCCGGTGCAGGCGGTCAGCCGATGGGTCCACCGGGACCTGCAGGTCGACCGGCACCGCGTTCCCGCGGGGAGCAAGGTCGTCGCGCTGCTCGGGTCCGCGAACCGCGACCCGGCCCGCTGGAGCGATCCCGACCGCCTCGACCTCCACCGGCCACCGGGGCAGCACCTGGGTTTCGGGATGGGCATCCACTACTGCCTCGGGGCGAGCATCGCGCGGGCCGAGGCGGAGATCGGGATCAGCTCACTGCTCGACCTACTGCCGGACGTCACCGCGGCGCCCGGTCCCGTCGCCTACGCGGACGACATGATCTTCCATGGTCCGAGTCGGCTCACCGTGGCGCTGTCCGCGTGAGCGGCTCCCGGTTCAGCCACGGGGCGGGCCAGGGGGCCGCCCCGTGGCCCCCGGGCCGGGCAGGTTGCGCCGGCGCACCGCCACCTGCACGGCACCCAGCACGACCCGGACGACCAGCCCCACGGCGAGCAGCCCCGTCACCATCTGCACCATCGTGACGACCCGGGCGAGCTCGGTGAGGGGCACGATGTCGCCGAACCCGACGGTCGCGAAGACGGTGACGGTGAAGTAGAGCGCGTCGGTCCGGCTCAGCGCCTCGGAGAAGCTGCCGGGCCGGTTCGTATCGATCACGACGTAGATCGCGGCGAACACCAGCAGGAGGATCGGCAGCCCGGTCGCCACGGCCTCGACCGCCCGCACCCGCGGGATGTCGGAACCGAGGATGGCCCGCACCTGCCGCACCGTCAGCACGGCGAGGAGCAGCAGCACGGCCACGAACCTGAGCCAGGTACCGAGGCCGAGCGAGAGCTTCAGCGGGACGAGGTAGTACAGGACGACCATCACCGTCGTCGTCAGCACCGACCGGAGCGCGCTCATCGCGACGGCGCGCCGGTACCGGTGCCGACGCTCGCCGCGCCTGTCCGTCACGGCCCGCTCCGCGGCTCAGTCCGTGGGGGCTGCCGCAGCTTCGACCGGCGCGGGCACACCCCGCTCGGGTGCTGCCGCCGGGCCGCCGGGTGCGGGACGGCCGAGGCGCTCCTCGACCCGCTCGAGCACCAGAACCAGCACGATGATCGACGGCGGCAGGAGCGCCGTGAGGAGGAGGTGGACGACCATCACGCCTCCTCGACGGTCGGACCGCGCGCCGGAGCGAGCCCGGCCTGGGCGGGTGGGTCGCTCCGCATCAGATGCTTACGGCCTCGCGAGGGGACGTGCACAGCGCCCAGATCACGAAGACGTCGAGGGCGATGATCAGCAAGGACCAGATGGGGTAGTAGGGGATGAACATGAAGTTCACCAGCATGCTCACGACGGCGAGCGCGATGCCGACGACGCGTCCCCACGTCTGGCCACTGAGCAACGCGGCACCGGCCAGCGCGACCACGATGCCGATGATGAGGTGGATCCAGCCCCACGTCGTGACGTCGAAGGAGTAGACGTAGTTGAGGCCGACGACGTAGACCTCGTTCCGGAACAGAGCCACCAGCCCGGCCAGGGCCTGGAAGATCCCGCCGACGATCATGATCGTGCCGGCGAAGACGACGAGCCCGGTCCGCCAGGGCGCATGGGTGTCGCTGCGCTTTGGGGTGTCGGCGTAGCCGGTCGTGCCGCCGGTGGTGGTGCCGCCGGTCGCGTCGCCGGGTGTGGCCTGAGGCGATGTGGACATCGGGATTCCTCCTCCGCGTTCCTGTAGTGGGATCGTTGCTCGCTGCGACGCATCCCCCCTCATCCGTGCGGGGTGAGCCGTCCCGGCTCTGCGGGCTCCCGGCGGCGCGTGGGCGGCGCAGGCATCACCCCGGGTGGGTGAACCGGCGGTGGATCGCCCGTCGCGGGTGACGCCGGGGTGGTTCGGCGTCCCTAGCCTCACCCGGATGACGGACACGGCCCGTGGGAACGGTGTGGCTCCGAGCGAGGAGGCCGGCACCCGCCCCGCCCTGCCCCGGGGCCTGATCGTCCTGCTCGGGCTGGCCGCTGCCGTGGTCGCGGCGGCGGGTGTGCGGGCGATCGCGTGGCTGGTGGGCCCGGTGTTCCTGGCCCTCGTTCTCGTGATCGCGGTGGCACCGGTGCGCGATCGGCTGACCCGTCGTGGGGTGCCCGGTTGGCTGAGCACGCTGGTGCTCATCCTGGCGGTCTACGTGGTGCTGCTGGTCATGTTCGTGGTGGTGGTCGTGTCGGTCGCCCGGCTGGCCACCCTGGTGCCGCAGTACGCGGACGAGGCGCAGCGGCTCGTCGCCTCGGCCACGAGCACCCTCCAGCGGTTCGGCGTCGGCCCCGACCAGCTGCGCGCCGCCGCGGACTCGGTGGACTGGCGGAAGGTGGCAGCACTGCTGGGCTCCGTGCTGCTGGGGGCGGCCGGACTGGCCTCCAACCTGGTCTTCCTGCTGGCGCTCGTGCTGTTCCTCACGGTCGACGCGAGCGGGGTCGGGGCCCGCCTCGCCGCGATCGGCGGCGACCGCCCGCACATCGTCACCGCGCTCAACGGCTTCGCCGAAGGCACCCGCAAGTACCTCGTGGTCACCACCGTGTTCGGGCTGATCGTCGCGGTGCTGGACACGGTCGCGCTGCTCCTGCTGGGCGTTCCGCTGGCGATCACCTGGGGCGTGCTGTCGTTCATCACCAACTACATCCCCAACGTCGGGTTCGTGCTGGGGCTGATCCCGCCCGCCGTGCTGGGGCTGCTCGAAGGCGGCTGGGGGATGGCGGTCGCGGTGATCGTCGTCTACGGCGTCCTCAACTTCGTGGTCCAGTCGCTGATCCAGCCGCGGTTCGTCGGCGACTCCGTCGGGTTGTCGGTCACGGTCTCCTTCGTCTCGCTGGTGTTCTGGGCCTGGCTCATCGGTCCACTCGGCGCGGTGCTGGCGATCCCGCTGACCTTGCTGGCGAAGGCGCTGCTGGTCGACGCGGATCCCGGTGCCGGCTGGGCGGACGCGCTGCTGCGCGACCGTCCGGCGCGCGTCGCGGCGTCCGACGACGGACGGCGGGCGCCGGCACAACCGGTGGACGAGGCAGGCGCGGGGGGCGGGACGGCGGCGGGGGCCGCTCCGACCTGAGCCCCGGCTGCTCATCCCTCGTCCTGGGCGTGCTCCTCCGCCGACCCGGCGGCCAGGCGCTGCAGGGAGACCACGTGCAGCCCGAGCGACTGGATCAGCGCGAGCACCGAGTGCATCTGGGCGTCGTCGACCGTGCCGGTGAGCACGGTCTGCGGTGGTACCTCCACCACGTCCATCCCGGCGAACGCGTCCCTGGCCCGCTCCGACAGCCGCCCCGCCAGGCGGAACTCGTAGCGTCGTCCGGGCACAGCAGGCCTCCCTCCGTCCGCATCCGTGGAACCGGGCCCCGCCCACGGTCGTACCGTCCGCGGTTGGCGTCCTCGCCCGGTCCAGGTGATTCCGTCGCTGGTCAGGCCAGCAAACCGCGCTCGTGCGCCCGTGCCACCGCCTCCCGGCGGGTGGAGACGGAGAGCTTGGCGTAGATCGAGCGGATGTGGCTCTTCACGGTGTTCACGGAGACGGTGAGCTCCGCCGCGATCTCGCCCGCGTTCAGCAGCGAGGGCAGCAGCGCCAGCACCACCAGCTCGCGCTCGCTGAGCACCGCGGCAGGCTCGGCGCGGACGGCGTCGCGAGCCGCGGCGAGCCGGGTCTCGAACGTCGTGGCCGGGCCCGGTCGGACCCGGTCGGCGAGAAGCCGCCGCGTCCGCGGGCCGGCGAAGGCGAACGGGCGGACGACGCCGACCGACTCGCCCACCGCGAGGGCCGTGCCGAGTGCCGCCCGCCCCCCGGCACTGTCGTCGCTCTCGAGTGCCGCCTCGGCCTCGACCAGGTGGGCCTCGATCAGGGTGTCCGGGAGCAGGACGGGCACCGCCGCGGCCCGGACCGGGACGACGGCGACGCGGGCGGCCTCGTGTCGCCCGGCGAGCGCATCTGTCCACGCCTGCAGCAGCAGCACCTCACCCACCCGACCGACGTGCCGCTCGAGCCACCCCGTGACCTCGGCGGCAGCGGTGGTGTTGCCCTGCAGCAACGCCGTGCGGTGTTCGAGCACGCCGAGCGCCGCGCAGAGCGCGGGTGGCGCCGGCGCCTCGCCGAGGTCCCGTCGGGCTGCCCGCAGCTCGGTGGCGCCCCGGCTGCGTTCGCCCTGGTCGGCGAGCGCCGCGCCGTGCACGGCATGCAGCGCGCAGGCGGCCTCCGGCGGGAGCGCGTCCGGTGCCGCCAGCGCGGACTCGGAACGGCTCCGTGACGCGTTCGGATCGCCGTCGAGCAGGTCGGCGTACGCCAGCACCGCCACGGCGTCGGCCGACCAGCGCGACGGGTGCAGGCCGTGGCGCAGCGCCGCCTCGACCGCCATCTCGGCCGCCACGACCATCCCGCGGTGGTCGCGACGCGACGCTGCCACGGCCGCCCGGAGGGTGCCGCTCTGCACCTCGAGACGGCCGAGGTCGTGCTGCGCCGCCAGCTCGACGCACCGGTCCAGCGCCACCAGCGCGACGTCGAGATCCCCGTGGCCGTCGGGCGAGAGCTCGGCCGCCGCGCGGGAGACGTGCAGCAGCGCCTCCAGCTCGGGTGCGACCGCGTCGTTCCCCGGCGCGGGCACCGTGGCGTCGATCGGGAGCCCGAGGCTCCTGGCCAGCAGCTCCGCGCTGCTGCGCAGGGCCTCGAGCTCCGGGCCGGGGGTGGACGGCCAGGCCTGCCGGGCGTGCTGCAGCTCCGCCGCGGCCGCCGGCAGCGCGCGCTCCTCGAGGTGGACGATCGCCGAGACGAGGGCGAGCCACGGGTCGGCGCTGCGGGCGGCGGCGCCCACGGCGGCCACCGTGCGCCGGAGCGCGACGAGCTCGCCACCGACCAGCAACGGCACCGCCGAGCGGCGCAGTAGCTGCGTCAGCAGCCGGTCGTCGCCCGCCCGTTCGGCATGGCGCAGCGCGTGCAGGTGCTCGGCCCGCGCCGCCCACCAGCACGCCGCCGCCGTCTGCAGATGCTGGTGCAGCGCGGGCCGGTGCCGGTGCAGGTTCGCGCGCAGGTAGGACCGGAGCAGGGTGTGGACGCGGTGTTCACCCGGGCCCGCACGCTCCACGAGGGCGGTCTCGTGTCCCATCTCGTCGAGCACGTGCCCGGCGTCCGGCCGCCCCGATAGCTCGACGGCCAGCGCGGTGGGCAGCACCGAGCAGACGCTGACGGCACGCAGGAAGTCCTGGGCGTCGCCGGCGAGCCCGGAGAGGATCTCGCCGGTGAGGTACTCGGCGATGGAGCGCTCGTCGCCGGAGAACTGCACGAGGAATGCCTCGGGGTCCTCGCAGCGCCGCAGAGCCAGCGCCGCGAGCCGGAGCCCGGCCACCCAGCCCTCGGTCCGGGTGTGGAGCAGCGCCACCTGCCCGGGGGACAGGTCGAGGCCCGCCTTGCTCAGCAACGTCATCGTGTCGTCCATGTCGAACCGCAGCCGGTCGGCGCGCGTCTCGTGCAGGCGCCCCTCCAACCGCAGCCGGGGGAGTGCGATCGGCGGGTCGACCCGGCTCGACAGCACCAGGCACAGCCCGGCGGGGCGGCGGGCGGCGAGCCGGGCGAGATCGCGCAGCGGCCGGAGCGCGGTGAGCTCCTGCAGGTCGTCGAGGACGAGGCGGACCGGCGGATCGAGGACGTCGAGGGCCTCGCCCAACCGGTCGACGACGTCGCCGGTTCCACCGGTGGCCTCGGTGGCGTGGCGCAGGGGGCTGTCCGGCCCTACCCCGGGCAGTGCGGTGAGCGCGGCGAGCACGGCAGACCAGAGCCGCCGGGGGTCGTCGTCGTCGGCATCCACCGACACCCAGGCGGTGCCGGGTCCGCCCCGATGGCGCACCCAGTCGGCGAGCAGGAGCGTCTTGCCGTACCCGGCGGGGGCGCTCACCACCACCAGCTGGGCGGCACGGGCCTCGTCGAGCCGGTCGAGCAGCACGGGGCGGGGCACGAACTCGGGCGGCAGTTCGGGCACCGCCGTCTTCCCGCCGGGGACCCGCACCGCGCCGCCCGCCCCCGGCCCCGGGAGCCGGGGTGTCGGGAGCTCGGGCGCGGGCACCGTCCGCTGCGCAGGGCGCGCGATCATGTCAGCAGACCATGCTCGTGGGCGGTGAGGACGGCGGTGCGGCGGCTGCTGACCCCGAGCTTGCCGTAGATCGCGCGCACGTGGCTCTTGATGGTGTTGAGCGAGACGTCCAGGTCGTCGGCGATCTCGTCGAGGTTGTGCAGGGACGGCAACCGGGCCAGCACTTCGCGCTCGCGTGCGCTCAGCTCCACCACCGGGTGGGGTGTGGCCGGGCGGCCGGCGGCGAGCGCGCGCACGGCGAAGTCGGTGCGGTCCTCCATGCCGCCGAGCTGGTCGACCAGCACCGCACGGACACCGGGGCCCGCGTGGGCGAAGGGGCGCAGCGCGTCGAGCGGCTCGGCCAGTGCCAGTGCCCTCTGTACCGCGTGGCGGACGGCGCCCCGGTCGTCGTCGGCGAGTGCCACCCGTGCCGCCAGCAACCATGCCTCGACGACCGTGTGCGGCAGCACCGGACACAGCGATCCCCCCAGTAGCGGGTCGACCGCGGCCCGCGCCGCGCGGTACCTCCCCTGGCCGCAGGACGCGTCCGTCCAGGCACGCATCACCGCGAGCTCGCCGTCCGCCGCGCCCCGGGCGCCCAGCCAGGCCGCCGTCGTGACCGCGGCCATGGGGTGGCCCAGCGCGAGTGCCGTGTGGTGCTCGAGGAGCGCTGCGGCCGCGGCGAGCGGGACCGGGACGTCGCCGTCGCCCAGTTCGGCGCGGGCATGCTGCAGCTCCATCAGCCCGGCGGTGCGGTCGCCCGTGTCGACGAGCCCCCCGCCGTGCGCGCTGTGCAGCGCGAACCGGACCGCCGGATCGATGCCGTCCGGTGCGGCGCGCAGGCCGTCCGCCGCGGCCTGGAGCGCGATCGCGGGCCGGGCCCGCAGCAGAGCGGCGTGCGCGCGGACCGCCTGCGCCGCTGCCGTCCAGGACGCGGGCGTGCCGTCGCGTGCCGTCGCGTCGCGTGCGTGGTCCTCGGCGGCACGCAGGTCGCCCATGGCCCACGCCGCGCCGCCGAGCAGGGTCAGGCAGAGCACCTCGAGGTGCCGCAGGTGCCGGTCGGCCGCCAGTTCCAGCGCG
This sequence comes from Pseudonocardia sp. OZ21, assembly GCF_059359135.1. Classification (NCBI taxonomy): domain Bacteria; kingdom Bacillati; phylum Actinomycetota; class Actinomycetes; order Pseudonocardiales; family Pseudonocardiaceae; genus Pseudonocardia; species Pseudonocardia sp. OZ21. Next base: position 379,307 of record NZ_JCADBN010000002.1, on the reverse strand, counting down.
GCTTCCAGCTCCCGGCGCCCCACCGCGATCCCACCGGTGGCGAGGTGCGCGACCCCGCGACCGGTGTGCGCCCACGCGGCGGCCGCCGGATCCTCCGGCACAGGTTCCTCCTCGGTGGGTGCGATGCCGATCCCGGCGAGCCGCTCCGCGGCCGTGAGCAGGACGGCCGGGTCGACGGCCGACGGGTCGGCGGCGCGGTACGACCCCGCGGGTGAGCAGCGGCGCAGCTCCACGCGGGCGGCCGCGCGGTCGCCGCGGTCGAGGTGCAGCAGCGCCCGGACCAGCCCGGACCAGGGGTCGGACCCCCGGTCCGCCCCCGGGTCACTCACCGCGTCGAGCGCGAGGTGCAGCGCCGCGTGTTCCCCGCGCGCGGCCAGGTCGGCCGCGCAGCCGTGCAGCAGCCGGGTGACGCGGGCGGGCTCGCCTGCGGCCACGGCGTGCCGGAGCGCTTCCAGCGGCCGGTTCCGGTCGGCCCACCACTCGGCGGCCCGACCGTGCAGCCGGGCGGCGCGGCCCGGGCAATGCCGGTCCAGATCGGCGACCAGGTAGGAGCGCAGCAGGTCCTCCGTCCGGTACTCCGCCCGCCCCGCTCCGGTGGTGACGACGAGCCCGGTGCGGTGCTCGAGGCGGTCGAGGACGTCCGGAGCGTCCTCCCGTCCGGACAGATCGATGGCCAGTGCCGCCGGGAGCACGTCGGAGATGCTCGTCTGCCGGAGGAGTCGGCGTTCGTCCTCACACATCTGCGACAGCACCTCGCCGACCAGGTAGCCGGCCACCGGCTGCTCGTCGCCGGAGAACGCGGAGAGGAACACATCGGGCTCGGGGTGGCGCCGCAGCGGGAGCGCGGCGAGCCGGAGGCCTGCCGCCCAGCCGCCGGTACGCGCGTGGAGCACGGCCACCTGCGATGCGCGTAGCCGCAGGCCGCACCGCGCGAGCAGGACCGCCGACTCGTCGGGCGAGAACCGCAACTGCTCGGTGCGGAGCTCGCACAGCCGCTCCTCCAGCCGCAGCCGGGCCACCGGGAGGCCGGGGTCGGCCCGGCAGGCGAGCACGAGACGCAGCCCGCTGGCCGTGGCCGCGCGTACCAGCATCTGCAGGCCGTGCAGGACGTCGTGGTTGCGGAGGTGGTGGGCGCCGTCGAGGACGAGCTGAAGTGGCACGGGCAGGGCGTCGAGGCCGGCGAGGAGGTCGTCGAGGAAGTCGGGCAGCACGGGGGTGCGGGACACGGCGAGCCGGCGCAACCGACTCGACACGGGCACTCCCGGGCAGGCCTCCAGAGCGGCGAGCACGCCGCTCCACAGCCGGTGCGGATCGTCGTCCTCCTCGTCGAGAGTGAGCCAGGCGGTCGGTACCCCGCAGCGACGGACCCAGTCCGTGAGCAGGACTGTCTTGCCGAAGCCCGGCGGTGCGCACACGAGCGTCAGCGGCCGGTCGAGGCCGCGGTCGAGGATCTCGTAGAGCGCGCGGCGTGCGACGAACTCCGGCGGGAGCTGCGTGAGCGCGGTCTTCGACCGCGGCACGTGGACCATCTCACCCCCCTCCCGCCCATGATCGGGGGCGGCGCACGGAACCGAGGAAGTGCGCACCGCCGCGCGGCGGCACATTCTCCTGCCGGCGCGCCGAGGACCGGGACGCGATTGGTGGCGGTCACTCTATGAGTGCCGACTCCAGCCGTCCACCCCCTGCCGAACGCCCGCGAAATGCGGACGTCCCCGATTTCCCGGAACGGAGGAAACCGTGTGGCCGTGGGAGTAGCGAATTGCGGCAGCACACCGCCTACTGCCGGTACCGCCGTGCGGCCGATGGAGTGAGAGCATTACGCAAATCGGACCGAAAACGGCGTTCCGGCGAACGGGAACCGGCGTCGGTGAAGATCCGCGGAAAGAACACCACCGGGTCGGTTCCGCGCCCCGATCGGGCCGGCGGTGGCGCGGCGGAACCGGAGGGCCGGGAGTCACCCGCACCGGGTGGTGCTCCGGATCCCCACGGGAACGACACTGCGGAATCACCGGATCGACATCACGGATCACCACAGCCCACCGGTCGAGCCCGTGTCGCGGAGGGAGCGGCCGCACGATGCCGACGGTCTACGAGTTCCGGGTGGACGGCCCGCTGCCGGAAGCGGCGCGGGACGCCTTCTGCGACATGCGGATCGAGGAGCTCCCCGCGCAGACGGTCATCTCCGGCCCGGTGATCGACGAGTCCCACCTGCACGGCGTCGTGGCGCAGCTGCGGGCCTGGGGGCTCACCGTCGTGTCCGCGCGACCGGTGCCGTCACCGGGCTGACGCTCACCGGCCGGCTCACCCCGCGCGGACGATGCTGCGCCGCCGGGAGGTCGAACAGGGTGGCTGCTCGAGCCAGCGGCCCCACGACGAGAGGCGCGACGATGACGACGGACGCGCCGGTCGCCGGCACTCGGGCCTACCTGCGGCTCGTCCTGTTCGGAGCGCTCATCGGCGGCCCTGCCGCACTGCTCGCGGCGGCGTTCCTGGCGCTGGTCCACACCGTCCAGCACTGGATGTGGCACGACGTGCCCGCCGCGCTCGGACAGCCGTCGCCGCCGTGGTACCTCGTGCTGGGGCTGCCGCTGGTGGGCGCCGCGATCGTGGCGGCGGCCCGGAAGCTGTTGCCCGGCGACGGTGGGCACGAGCCGCTCGGCGGGATGAGCACCGCGTCCCTGCCACTTCGCGAGATCCCCGGCGTCGCGGTCGCGGCCTTCGGCACCCTCGTCTTCGGCGCCGTGCTCGGCCCGGAGGCACCCCTCATCGCCCTGGGCTGCGCCGTCGGCGCGGTGGTGGCCGCACTCGCCCGCCTGGACGCCAGACCGGCGGGGCTGCTCACCACCGCGGGCGCGTTCTCGGCCGTCTCGGCGCTGTTCGGGGGCCCGCTGGTGGCGAGCTTCCTCCTGATCGAGGGGGGTATCGGGATGGGTGCGGCGCTCATCCCGGCCCTGCTGCCCGGGCTGGTCGCGGCCGCGGTCGGCTACCTCGTCTTCGTCGGCCTGGGGGACTGGGGCGGTCTGGGAACCACGGCGCTGACCGTGCCCGACCTGCCCTCCTACCCCGGGACGCGGTTGCTGGACCTCGCCGTCGCCGTGGCCGTCGGCGTGGTGGTGGCCGTCGTGGTCGGGGCGGCGCGCCGGCTGGCGATGGCCGTCGAGGAGCGGTCGCGGGGCCGGATCGCCGTCCCCCTGTTCGCGGGCGGCCTGTGCGTGGGTGCGCTCGCGCTGGCGGTGCGTGCGCTCGGCGGGGACTCGCAGGACCTGCTGTTCTCGGGGCAGTCCTCGCTGCCCGGCCTGGCCGTCCAGACCTCGGTGTGGACCCTGGTGATCCTGCTGGTGGCCAAGGCGATCGCCTACGCCGTCTGCCTGGGCTGCGGCTTCCGCGGCGGCCCCGTCTTCCCACCGATCTTCCTCGGCATCGCGGTGGCCATGATCCCCGCGATCCTGCTCGACCTGTCACCGACCATCGCGGTGGCGGCCGGCGCGGCCGCCGGGATGGTCGCAGCGACGCGGCTGCTGTTCTCCCCGGTCCTGTTCGCCGCCATCCTCGTCGGCACCGGCTCCCACGCCGCCGTCCCGGGCGCGGTGCTGGCCGCCGCAGCGGCCTGGCTCACGCTCAGCGCCCTGGGCGAGTCCCTAGGGGGCCGCCCGGGCGCGGCCGCACACCCTGCCCCGGACACAGCTCCCGTGCCGGACTCCGCTCCCGCTGCCGCTCCTGCTGCCGACCCCGCTCCCAGCCCGGACACCGCTCGTGTCCCGGCCCCGGCCCCTGCGGCGGACGTCGACCCTGCGGCGCACGCCGCCCCCGCCACCGACCCACCCCCACCTCCCCAACCGAACCCGGATGAGGAGCGACAGCAGCGCTGACCACCACCCCGCAACCCGCCCTGGTCACTTGGGAGCCGTACTGCTGTGGGGAAGGGCTTACGACAGCACTACGGCTCCGAAGTGCGGGTGGGGGTCGGGGTGGGGGTGGTTGGTGGGGTCTGTGTCGGGCGCGTCGGCCGGGTCGTCGGGGCCGGTGGGGTGGGGCGGGTCGGGTGCGTCGTCGGGGTCGGGTCCGTCGTCGGGGTCGGGCGGGTCGTCGGGGTCGGGCGGGGGGTGTTCGCCGGTGGGGCCGGGCGGGAGGTGTTCGCCGGTGGGGCCGGGCGGGGGGTGTTCGCCGGTGGGGCCGGGCGGGAGGTGGTCGCCGGTGGGGCCGGGCGGGGGGTGTTCGCCGGTGGGGCCGGGCGGGAGGTGGTCGGGCGCGGGCGGGGCGGGAGCGGGCGCGGCGGGTTCCAGTTCCAGTGCGGCGGGGCCGGTCGGCTGGTCGGGGACGGTCGCGGCTGGCGCGGCGGCGGTGCGTCGTCCCCCTCCGGTGTGGCGGTGGTCGCCGGTGGCCGCGGAAACCCGAGACCCGACCTCACCGGGCCCGGGTCCGGTGCCGCCGCGCGCGGCCGGGGCGGGGCAGCAGGTGGGGTGGTGGCGGCGGCTTCGGGAGGGGCAGGTGCCGGTGCGACCGCGGAGGCGGGGCGGTCCCGTTCCCGCGTCCGGTCGGACGGGGAGGACGGGGAGGACGGGGGGTTCGCCCGGACCGGAGTGGCGGGCTCTGCCGCCGCCGAGGACGCCGCCGGCGTCTCGGTCTCGGCGGTCGGCCCTGCCGGCGGTGCTGGCGCCGCGGCGCGTGGTGGGCTGGAGGGAGCCTGCGACGGAGGCGGCGGCCCAGCGGCGAGGAAGGCCGCGGGCGTACCGGTGAGTGTCCAGGCCGCCACGAGCGCCCCGATCCCGACGGCCGCCGTCACCGTCGCGGCGGCGACCCTGGTGCGGCTGCCCAGCGAGGAGCCGGGCCGGCGCAGCAGCATCCCGACCGACACCGCGGCCCAGCCGAAGATCGCGAGCGTGGCGATGACCACCGCCCATCGCTGCGACACGCGGATACGCCTCCTCTACGCCGCCGCGCCGTCCGATCATCAGGAGGCGCTCCCCGCACATCCTGCACCGCGCAGGGCGGCGCACGGTGAGGTGGTGCGGGCGCGCGTGTCCTCCACCGGTGCGATCTTCACCGGGAAGGCGGCGGGCGGGTCATGCGGACACGCGGGGGCAACCAGCCTCAGTCGACGACGAGGCGCAGCAGGAGCCCGCGCAGCATCTCGCGTTCGGAGTCGTCGAGAGCGGTGAGGAGGGTCTCGTCGAGCCTGCGGGCCGCCGGCTCGGCCTCGGCCAGGCGGCTGCGCCCGGCATCGGTCGTCACGACGAGCCGGGTGCGCCGGTCCCCGACGCTCGCCTCCCGGCGCACGAGGCCCTCGCGCTCGAGATCGTCGACGATCGCGACGATGCCGCTCGGGTCGATCCCGAGCATGACGCTGAGCTCGCGCTGGGTCCGGCCCACGGCCACGGCGGCGAGGACGAGGACCGAGTAGTGGCGGTTGCGGAGCCCGTGGGGCTGCAGCTCGCGGTTCAGGTGCCGCACCACCTGGCCGCCCGCCCTCGCCAGGAGGTAGCTGATCTGGCTCGGACCTGGGAATCCGGCTGCCTCCGGCGACGACGGATCGGTCTTGGGCGATGGCGTGCTGATGGGTCCTCCCGGGCTACCTGATCGGGGGCAACAGGCTACTACCGGCTGACCCTTGATTTTCGCAACCGTTGTGGTTAGCAAGGATAGGTGCGGTGAGCTCGCACAGCCGGGGTGTCCGGCGGGGACTTGGGGGGTCCCGCCGGGCACCCGGCACCCCGCGGTCGCGCACGGTCGCCGGCCGGGGTGGCCCGTTACGGCGTCCGGTGGACGCCGGGATCACACCGCTTCACCCTGGCGGATCCGCGCTCCGTCGCGGCATTCTCAGGAGCGATCATGACGGAACGAGGCATGGTGAGCCCGATGTCCGGTCCCGGGCGCCGCACGGAGCGCTGACCCGTGAATCGGTTTCGCCGTGGGCGATCGATTATCTCGGCGCGTTCTGTCGGTCCTACCTCGTAGATTGAAACCAGATGATCCGGGCAGATCGCCCGGGTCATGCGCCGCCCCGCTCCTCAGAAGGAAGACCGTGAACAACCCCTCAGACCTGCTCGACTCCACGGCGTCGCCGCCCGAGGCGCCCGGGAGGCTGTCCGCGCGCGATCGCACGGTGATCGGCGTTCTGCTCGTCTCCACGTTCGTCGTGATCCTCAACGAGACGATCATGAGCGTCGCGCTGCCGGTCCTCCTCACCGATCTGCAGGTGGAGGCCAGCGTGGGCCAGTGGCTCACCGCAGGATTCCTCCTCACGATGTCCGTGGTCATTCCGATCACCGGTTTCCTCATCCGCCGGGTGCCCACTCGGCTGCTGTACGGGATCGCCATGTCGCTGTTCAGCGCGGGCACGCTCATCGCCGCGCTGGCGCCGGGCTTCGCGATCCTGCTCGTCGGGCGCGTGGTCCAGGCCGGTGGCACCGCGATCATGCTCCCCCTGCTGATGACCACGGTGATGACGCTCGTGCCGCCCGCCCGCCGGGGTGCGCTGATGGGCAACATCTCGATCGTCATCTCGGTCGCGCCCGCGGTCGGCCCCACCGTTTCCGGGCTCGTGCTCAGTGTCCTCGGCTGGCGCTTCATGTTCTGGCTCGTGCTGCCGATCGCGCTCGTCGCGCTGGTGCTCGGCCTGCGCCGGATGGTCGACATCGGCGAGCCGAGCCACACCCCGATCGACGTGCCCTCGATCGTGCTCTCGGCGCTGGGCTTCGGCGGCCTCGTCTACGGGCTGAGCACGATCGGAGAGTCGGCAGGGGGCACGTCGGAGATCTTCGTCTGGGTCTCGTTCGCCGTCGGTCTCGCCGGGCTGGTGGCCTTCGTCGCCCGCCAGATCGTGCTCCAGCGCACCGACCGCGCACTGCTCGATCTGCGGACGTTCCGGTCCCGCACGTTCACCGTCGCCACCGTGATGATGATGCTGATGATGGCCACGCTGCTCGGCGCCATCATCCTGCTGCCCATCTACATGCAGAGCGTGCTGATGCTCACGCCGCTGGCCACGGGCCTGCTGCTGCTGCCGGGCGGCCTGCTGATGGGTCTGCTCGGGCCGATCGTGGGCAGGCTGTACGACCGGTTCGGCGCCCGGGCACTGCTCGTCCCCGGCACCGTCGCCACGAGCGCGGCCCTCTGGTCCACCACCCTGTTCGGTGTCAGCACCCCGGTGGCGCTGGTCCTGGGTTTCCACCTGCTGCTCAGCGCCGGGCTGGCCTTCGCCCTCACGCCGCTCTTCACCGCCGGGCTGGGCGCCGTGGCGCCCCACCTGTACTCCTACGGCAGTGCCATCTTCGGCACGACCCAGCAGCTGGCGGGCGCGGCCGGGGTCGCACTGCTCGTCAGCGTGCTCAGCGTGCGCGCTGCCGACCTGGCCGGCCAGGGAGCGTCCGTGGTCGAGCAGACCGCGGGAGGCGTGCACACCGCGTTCGTCGTCGCCGCCGTGCTGTCCGTCTTCGCGGTGGCCGGCTCGTTCTTCTTCGGCCGCAAGGCGGTCGACGGAGCCGCGACGCCCGTGGTGGCCGCGCACTGATCCCGCGGCTCCCCGGGCGGCCGATCGCCGGCGGTCCGGGGAGCACGGTGCGGCCTCAACTACCGGCGCAGAGCCAGATGCCGTTCTTGGTCTGCACGAGGTCGAGAGAACGCGGGTCGACACAGCCCGAGTCGGCCCGGTGTGCGTCCCACAGCTGGGCGGTGTCGAAGACGTGCCCGCATCCTCCGGTGCGCCGGCAGCAGTGGGCCCGCTCGACCCCGACCCAGGACGAGCCACAGCAGGCCATCCGCAGCAGCTCCATGATCGGGAGGCTACGACGTGCCACCGGCAACCGGATGATCGGGACGGGCACCCCGATCCGGTCTCCGCGTCAGCGACCGTGCGTGCTCGCGCTGTGGTACCCGGTGTAGGTGTAGGGGTTGTCGAGGATGGTCGTCTCGGGGACGTCGGGGTTCATGCCCTTCTCCCAGGCCTCCTCGCCCAGCGCCGACCGCAGGTGCTCCACGGTGGCCTCCACCTCGCGCTGCACCCCCGCCAGGTCGATCCCGACGAGCCGGTGGTCGCGCTTCACCACGCGCCCGTCCACCAGCACGGTGTGCACGTCGCCGCGCTGGGCCTGGAACGCGACGTGCCCGTAGGGGTTCAGGAGCGGGAACGACACAGGGGAGTGGTCGTTCTTGAGCAGCACGATGTCGGCCTTCTTGCCGGTCTCGAGGCTGCCGAGGTCGCGATCGCGGCCCAGCGCGCGGGCACCTCCGCGGGTGGCCCACTCCACCACCTGCTGCGCACGCAGCGACACGTGGGTGACGGTCTCGCCCTTGGCGTGGGCCTCGAAGTGCTCGCGTGACCGGTCGGCCCCCAGGGTGGTGCGCATCGCCGAGAACAGGTCGCCGCTCCACCAGACGCTGGTGTCCATCGACAGCGACACCGGGATGTCGTGTGCGCGCAGGGTCCAGGTGGGGGGATAGCCCTGACCGGCACTCTGCTCGCTCTCCGTGGAGACCGAGACGGACCCGCCGGTGGCGGCGATGCGGTGGTAGGAGTCGGCCGAGAGTGTGGCGGCGTGCACGAAGATGCTCGACTCGTCGAGGAAGCCCGCCTCGTGGGCCAGCCGGATCCCGTCGTCGTTGGTGGCGCCCCACACGCCGGCGTGGGTGGTGACGGGGACGCCGAGGTCGCGGGCCGCCTCGTAGGCGGCCTTCTCGGGGAACGCCGGGTCGCCGGTGACGTCGAACGCGATCTGGAAGCCGAGCAGGTCGTCGGCGGCGTCGATCTGACGCCGCGCGAAGGCCTGGAAGTCGGCGGACGTGGCCCACTCCCACGGCGCCTGCTGGATGTTGCCGTAGGCGAGGACGAACCGGCCCGGCACCGCCCGGAGGGCGTCCACCGCGGCCTCGGCGTGGCCGGTGGTCTGCAGCCCGTGCGACCAGTCGACGGTGGTGGTGACGCCGGCGTCGATCGCCTCGACCGCGGCGAGCAGGTTGCCCGCGCGGACGTCCTCCGGCCGGAAGTGCTTCCCGGACTCGAGGTAGTACCAGACGAAGTACTGGGTGAGGGTCCAGTCGGCCCCGTAGCCGCGCATCGCGGTCTGCCACATGTGCCGGTGGGTGTCGATCATGCCCGGCATGACGATCCCGCCGCGCGCGTCGATCTCGGTGGTGCCGTCGGGCACCTCCAGGTCGGGTCCGACGGCCGCGATGCGGTCGTCGACGACGAGTACGTCGGCGCCGGGGAGCACCCGGCGCGCGTCGTCGAGGGTGAGCACGAGCCCACCGCGCAGTACCACCGGCCGGCGGGCGCCGGCATCCTGCGGCTCGCTCATGCAGTCACTCCTTTGGGCCTGCGGACGAGCGTCCGCTTGGCGGGCAATTGATATCCGGCCACTCTTGCCCAGGTGGTGTGGACTGTCAACGGACCGTGGATCACCGGGTGCGGGACGGGCCGGGCGTCCTCCTGTCCGGAGGCCGGACACCCGTTACGCTGTAGCGACGTCGCGTCGAGTGGAGGAGCGCATCATGCCCCGGGCTGGCACTGGACCCGATTTCATCGAGGCGCTCGCGCGGGGGCTGGAGGTGATCGCGGCCTTCCGCCCTGCCCGCCCGGCGATGTCTCTGACGGACGTGGCCACGGCCACCGGCCTCGCCCGTCCCACGGCCCGGCGGATCCTGCTGACGCTGGAGGAGCTGGGCTACGTCCGCGCAGGTGACGGGGGATTCGCCCTCACCCCGCGCGTGCTGGAGCTGGGCGTCGCCTACGTGCGGTCGACCAGTCTGTGGGACGTCGCGCGTCCGCACATGGAACGGCTGGTGGCGCGCACCAACGAGTCGAGCTCCATCGCGCAGCTGGACGGGTCGGACATCGTCTACGTCGCGCGCGTCGCGGTGCCGAAGATCGTGGGGCTGTCGGTGCAGATCGGCACCCGGTTCCCGGCGCTGGTGACGTCGCTGGGCAAGGTGCTGCTCGCGGCGCTGCCGTCCGAGGAGCTGGAGCGCGTGCTCGGGCAGCCCACCCGCTCGGGGCTCACGCCCAGGTGGCGGCCCGACCGGGAGCGACGCGACGCGGAGCTGCGTGAGGTGCGGGCCAGGGGGTGGGCGCTCACCGACGAGCAGCTCGCGCTGGGTATCCGGTCGGTGGCCGCACCGGTGCGCGACGGCACGGGTGCGGTGGTGGCGAGCATCAACGTCAACACGCATGCGGCCGAGACCCCGGTCGACCAGCTGCTGGACGTGCACCTGCCCCTGCTGCTGCAGACCGCCGGGGAGATCAGTGCCGACTTCGCCCGGCTCGACACGGTGCCGCACCTGGTCCGGCCCGCCGCGTCCTGATTCGCGACGTCCTGATTGCTGCGTCCTGGGTCACCGGAGGGGTGCCGGGCCTTGACTCACCTCGTGCAGCTGCAAGGATCGGGGGCACGACGGACGGATGTCCGCATGACGGACAGGAGGCCGATTCGATGTCAGACCGTGTGCCATCGGGCGCAGCCGGGGCAGGACCGCTGGCCGGTGTGCTCGTCGCCGACTTCTCCCGGGTGCTCGCCGGCCCGTACGCCACGATGCTGCTGGCCGACATGGGCGCGGAGGTCGTCAAGGTCGAGGGGCCGGAGGGCGACGAGACCCGCACGTGGACGCCGCCGGTCCGGGAGGGCGTGTCCACCTACTACCTCGGTGTGAACCGCGGAAAGCGGTCGGTGGCGCTCGACCTGCGCGACGAGGGTGACGCCGCACTGGCCCAGGAGCTGGCCCGCCGCGCCGACGTCGTGATCGAGAACTTCAAGCCGGGCGGCCTCGCGAAGTTCGGACTCGACTTCGCGTCCGTCAGCGCGGCGAACCCCGGGGTCGTCTACGCGTCGATCAGCGGCTTCGGCTCCGGGAAGGGCGCTCACGTCCCCGGCTACGACCTCATGGTGCAGGCCATCTCGGGTCTGATGAGCCTCACCGGCGACCCGGACGGTCCCCCGTACCGGGCCGGGATCTCGGTGTTCGACGTGATGGCGGGCAACCACGCGGTGATCGGGATCCTCGCCGCGCTGCGCCACCGCGACGCCACCGGGCAGGGGCAGCACGTGGAGGTCAACCTGCTCTCCTCGGCGCTCACCGGCCTGGTCAACCACAGCTCGGCGTTCGTGGCAGGCGACGTGGTGCCCTACCGCATGGGCAACGCCCATCCGAGCGTCTTCCCGTACGAGCCGCTCCCGACCGCCGACGACGACCTCATCGTGGCCGCGCCCAACGACCGGCAGTTCCGCAGGCTGTGCGAGGTGCTCGGGATCCCCGACGTGCCGGACGACCCGCGGTTCGTCCACAACGCCGACCGCACCGCCAACCGCGAGGAGCTGCGCCCGATCCTGGTCGAGCAGCTCAAGCAGCGGACGGCCACCGAGTGGTTCGACGCGCTGGTGGCCGTCGGGGTGCCCTGCGGGCCGATCCAGACGATCGACGGGGGGTTCGCGATGGCTGAGCGGTTCGGCCTCGACCCGGTGGTGCAGGCCGGGGACGGTGAGCGCGCGGTGCCCACCACCCGGCACCCGATCCGGTTCTCGGCCACACCCGCCCGGTACGAGCTGCCGCCCCCCGGTCTGGACGAGCACGGCACGGAGCTGCGCGCGTGGCTCTCGGCCCCGCGGGAGAACGGCGCCCCGGTCACGAACGACGCTGGACCGGAGGACGCACGTGGCTGAGCAGCCGAGCTACCCGACGGCGCTCGGCGCGTCGGACCCGACCACGATCCGGCTGCTGGGCACGGACCTCGCCGCCGACGTCATGGGCGAGGTCGGGTTCGGCGAGCTGGCGTTCTGGCTGGCCACGCAGGAGCGCCCGACCCCCGGTCAGGTGCGCGTGTTCGAGGCGGTGCTCGCGGCGCTGGCCGACCACGGCTTCACCCCGACGGCGATCGTCACGCGGCTGACGTACCTGTCGGCGCCCGACTCGATCCAGGGCGCGCTCGCCGCCGGACTGCTCGGTGGCGGGTCGCGGTTCCTCGGGGTCACCGAGGACACCGGACGCTTCCTGCACGACGTGCTCGCCGGCGCGCCGCAGCTCCCGGACGTCGACGACGCCGCGGGCTGGGACGCCATCGCGCTGGAGACCGTGCAGGCCCAGCGGGCGGCGAAGCGGTTCGTCCCCGGCCTCGGGCACCACGTGCACAAGGAGGGCGACCCGCGCACGCCACGGCTGATGCAGATCGCCCGCGAGGAGGGGCAGTTCGGCCCGCACCTGGCGCTCTTCGAGGCCATCGGGCGGGTGCACCCGCAGGTGCTCGGCCGGACGCTGCCGCTCAACGGCGCCGGCGTCTGCGGCGCCGCGCTCGCCGATCTCGGGCTGCCGCTGCCGCTGCTGCGCGGGTTCGCGCTGCTCGCCCGCACCGCCGGGCTGATCGGGCAGCTCGCGGAGGAGCTGCGGCACCCGGTGGCCAACGACATCTTCCTGGCGGTGGACCTGAACAACCGGTCCGTCGCCCCCGACCCGTGGACGGACGGGACACCATGAGCGGGGCCCGCGCCGCCGTCGTCGAGACGCCCGGCGAACCGCCCCGGGTGGTCGACCGGGACGCCCCCGCGCCTGCCGGGGGCGAGCTGCTGGTGGCCGTCCGGGCGGCCCCGATCACGCCGCTCGACCTGCTCTGCGCGTCGGGCACCTCGTACTTCGGGCGTCCGCAGACGCCGTACGTGCCCGGCGTGCAGGGCGTCGGTGTCGTGGAGCAGGGGAGCGCCACGGTCCCCGCCGGCACGGCCGTGTGGTTCGCCACCTCGGCCGGGATGCGCCCCGGCGACGGCAGCATGCGCGCACTGGCATCCGTCCCCGAGTCCGACGTCGTGGCGCTGCCGGCCGGCGCCGACCCCGGGCTGGTGGCCGGGCTGGGCCTGTCCGCCGTCGCGGCGTGGATGGCGCTGACCTGGCGGGGCAGGCTGGCTGCGGGGGAGCAGGTGCTCGTCCTCGGCGCGGGCGGCGTGGTGGGGCAGGCGGGTGTGCAGCTGGCCCGCGCGGCCGGCGCGCGGCGCGTGGTGGCCGCGGCCCGCTCGAAGGGGGCGCGCGAGCAGGCGCTGCGCCTCGGCGCGGACGCCGTGGTCGCGCTGGCCGCCGACGACACCGTCGAGAGCCTGGCCGAGCGCATGCGCGCGGCCTGCGACGGCCCGCTCGACCTCGTCCTCGACCCGCTGTTCGGCATCCCCGCCGCCGCCGCGGTGCGCACGCTGCGCACCGGGGGCCGGCTGGTCAACCTCGGCAGCTCGGCGAGTGAGACGTCACCCATCGACTCCTCCACTCTGCGGAGCAGACTGGTGGAGGTGCTCGGCTACACCAACAACGAGCTGACCGCGCAGCAACGGCGCGACGCCCTCACCCGCGTCGTCACCGAGGCCGTCGAGGGCAGGCTCACCGTGGCGCACGAGCTGGTGCCGCTCGCCGATGCTGCGTCGGCGTGGGCCCGGCAGGCGGACGGCCGGGCGACCGGCCGGATCGTCCTGACCCCCTGAGATCGCCGACACCGAGAACCGTCGACACCGAGAACCGCTGACACCGAGAACCGCTGACCGAGAACCGAGCCCCGGAGGCCCCGTGACCGCTCTGCCACTGCTCCCGACATCGCTGGTCGGCAGCTATGCCCAGCCGGACTGGCTGATCGACCGGGCCAAGCTCGCCGGCCGGTTCCCGCCGCGGGTGCGGGCGAAGGAGCTCTGGCGGGTGGAGCCCGCGCTGCTCGCCCAGGCCCAGGACGACGCCACCGAGCTCGCCATCAGGGCGCAGGAGCGGGCCGGGCTCGACCTCCTGACCGACGGGGAGATCCGCCGCGAGAGCTACTCCAACCACTTCGCCACGGCGCTGGACGGCGTGGACGTCGACAACCCGGGCACGGCGCTGGACCGCAGCGGGCACCCCAACCCCGTGCCGCGGATCACCGGGCCGATCCACCGGCCCCACCCCGTGCAGGTGCGCGACCTGGAGTTCCTCCGGGCCAACACCGACCGGCCGGTGAAGATCACGGTGCCGGGGCCGTTCACGATGAGCCAGCAGGCGCAGAACGACCACTACCCCGACCTGGAGTCGGCCGCGATGGGCTACGCGGCCGCCGTCAACGCGGAGATCAAGGACCTGTTCGCCGCGGGCGCCGGCGTCGTGCAGATCGACGAGCCGTACATGCAGGCCCGGCCGGACGCCGCCCGCGCGTACGGCCTCGCCGCGCTGAACGCCGCGCTCGACGGCGTCACCGGCACCACTGCGGTGCACATCTGCTTCGGCTACGCCGCGATCATCCACGAGCGCCCGGAGGGGTACTCGTTCCTGCCCGAGCTGGCCGGTTCGCCGGTGCAGCAGGTCTCGATCGAGACGGCACAGTCCCGGCTCGACCTCGGCGTGCTGGCCGACCTGGCCGACAAGACCGTCATCCTCGGCGTGATCGACCTGTCGACGCCCGACGTCGAGACCCCGGAGGTCGTGGCAGACCGCGTCCGCGGGGCGTTCCGCCACCTGCCGCCCGAGCAGCTCGTGATCGCCCCGGACTGCGGGATGAAGTACCTGCCGCGGAACTCCGCCGCAGGCAAGATGCGCGCGATGGCGGGCGCGGCTGCGCTCCTGCGCCGCGAGATCCAGGAGGGACGCTGACATGCAGCTGGTCACCGAGGACAACATCACCGAGCTTGCCGCGGCGCGCTGGGGCACCGCTCACGACCCGCGTACCGCCGAGATCATGACCGCGCTGGTCCGGCACCTGCACGACTTCGCCCGCGAGGTCCGGCTCACCGAGGCCGAGTGGATGGCAGCGGTCCAGTGGCTCACCCGCACCGGGCAGATCAGCGACGAGAAGCGCGAGGAGTTCATCCTCGCCTCCGACGTGCTGGGACTGTCGATGCTGGTGGTCCAGATGAACCACGACTTCGACGAGGCCGCCACCCCCGCCACCGTGCTGGGCCCGTTCCACATCGAGGGGTCTCCCGAGCTGGAGTACGGCGCCGACATGTCCGAGGGCATCCCGGGCACGCCGCTGTACGTGCACGGCAGCGTCCGCGACCTCGACGGCAAGCCGGTGGGCGAGGCCGTGCTCGACGTGTGGCAGGCCGACACCGAGGGCGCCTACGAGGCTCAGCTCGAGGTCGACGAGGCGCGGCTGCGGGCGAAGTACACCACGCGTGAGGACGGTTCGTACTGCGTGCGCACCATCGCGCCGCTGGGCTACGCGATCCCCATGGACGGGCCGGTGGGCGACCTGATCTCCCGTACCGACATCAGCTACTTCCGGCCTGCGCACGTCCACTTCCTCATCAACGTCCCCGGCTACGAGCCCCTGATCACGCACCTGTTCCAGGAGGGTGCGCCCTACCTCGACAGCGACGTGGTGTTCGGCACGAAGCAGGAGCTCGTCGTCGCCTTCACGAAGCACGAGCCCGGCCCGAGCCCGGACGGCGGGAAGTCCGCTGTCCCGTTCCTGACGGCCGAGTACCAGTTCGTCCTGCAGCCGAGCGGCTGATCGCGGCTCGGAACGACCGGAGCGAATCGTCTGCAACACCACTCGTCTTGGTGGCATATCATCTGCTTGTAAGCCAGCTACCTGACGCGGTGACGACACGTCCCGGGAGATTCGAGGCGACCTCATGGCCGACCATGGCCACGACCTGCTGTTCGGCACGTTCCTGACACCCACCGCAGAGCAGGCGGAGCGGGTCGTCGGGCTCGCCCGGCTCACCGAGCAGGTCGGCCTCGACCTGGTGACCGTGCAGGACCATCCGTACCAGGCGAGGTTCCTGGACACGTGGACCCTGCTGTCGGTGATCGCCGCGAGCACCACGACGCTGCGCGTGGCGCCGAACGTGGCGAACCTGCCGCTCCGGCCGCCCGCGGTGCTCGCGCGCAGCGTGGCCTCCCTGGATCTCCTCAGCGGGGGCCGCGTCGAGCTCGGCCTCGGTGCGGGCGCGTTCTGGGACGCGATCGCCGCGAACGGCGGCACGCGGCTGACCGCGGGGGAGAGCATCCGGGCCCTCGAGGAGGGCATCGAGATCATCCGGGCGATGTGGTCGGTGGACGGCGGCGCGGTGCGGGTCGACGGGACGCACCACCGGGTGTGGGGCGCCCACCCCGGTCCCGCGCCCGCACACGACGTGGGCATCTGGCTCGGGGCCTACAAGGAACGGATGCTCGCACTCACCGGCAGGAGAGCGGACGGCTGGCTGCCGAGCAGCCCTTATCTCGCTCCGGACGCCCTCCCCGCGGCGAACGCGGCGATCGACGAGGCCGCGGTGGCCGCCGGACGTTCGCCCTCCGACGTCCGGCGGCTCTACAACATCGACGGTGACTTCAGCGGCAGCGGCACCGGCTTCCTGCAGGGACCCGCGCCGGTCTGGGCCGAGCAGCTCGCGGAGCTGACCCTGACGCAGGGGATGAGCGCCTACATCGTCATGGGGGACGACCCCGAGGTCGTCCGGCGCTTCGCCGCCGAGGTGGCCCCGGCCGTGCGGGAGCTGGTCGGCGCCGAGCGCCGACGGCCCGCGCCGTCCGGACCCGCCGTCGCGGACCGGCGCGCCGACGCCGCGGAGCAGCCGGGTGCCCCCGGCGCGGAGCGGTCCCGGGCGTCCGTCGTGGCCTCCCCCCGCATCGGCACCAGGGTGCAGCGGGCCGGGTTGCAGGCCGTCCCGACTCCCGACGACGGCATCCGCCGCAGCGACGTCCGGGTCTGGGACGAGTCGGCCCGCCCCACCGGCCCCACGCCCGATCCGGACCGGACCTACACGGCCCACGAGCAGGCAGCGGGCCGGCACCTGATCGAGGTGCACGACGGCCTGCGCGCCGAGCTGCGGCAGGTGCACGACCTCCTGGAGCAGGTGACGGCCGGAACCATGGACCCCGGCACCGCGCGGTCGCACATCAACACCATGACGATGCGCCAGAACAACTGGACCCTCGGCACGTACTGCGAGTCCTACTGCCGGATCGTCACCATGCACCACACGCTGGAGGACCGGAGCGTGTTCCCGCACCTGCGCCGTGCCGACCGCCGGCTCGAGCCGGTGATCGACCGGCTCGCGCAGGAGCACCAGGTCATCCACGGCGTCCTCGAGGGGGTCGACCGCGCTCTCGTCTCGTTCGTGAGCGGGCCGGACGGGGTGAAGGAGCTGCGCGCCGCCGTCGACCTGCTGACCGACTCCCTGCTGTCGCACCTGTCGTACGAGGAACGGGAGCTCGTGGAGCCGCTCGCGCGGCTGGGCTTCTACTGACGGGGCCGCAGAGGCAGAATCCGCGGATGCGGATCGTGATCGTCGCGGTGGGGACGTGGGGTGATGTCGCTCCCTACACCGGACTCGGAACGCGGCTGCAAACCGCCGGGCACGAGGTGGCGATCGCGGCGCACGCGCCGTTCGAGGCAATGGTGCGGGAGCGCGGGTTGGGCTTCCGTCCGCTGCCGATGGACATCCGTGACCAGCTCGGCTCGGCGCAGGGGCAGCAGGTGCTCCGGACGTCGCCGCTCGCAATGGCCCGTTTCGCGCGGATGTACGCGCGGCACTGGGGGGCGATGGCCGAGGCGACGGAGGCCGCGACGGAGGGCGCGGACTTCCTGATGCTCTCGGCCATGGGCTTCCTCGGGCAGCACGTCGCCGAGGGGAAGGGCATCCCGAGTGCGGGGGTGTACCTGCAGCCGCTGGATCCCACCGGCGAGTTCCCACCGTGGACGGTCACCACCCGGTCGCTCGGCCGGTGGGGCAACCGCGCGGCCGCTCGCACGGTGCGCACCGCGGGCATGCTGCCGTTCCGCGGTGCGGTGAACGACCTGCGGGCCCGCCTCGGCCTTCGTCCGACCACCCCCGGCGCTTTCTTCCGCCGCCTCGGTGAGCAGCGCTGGCCGGTGTTCTACGGGATCAGCCCCACCGTGCTCCGGACTCCCGCGGACTGGCCTCCCTATCGCCGCGTCGTCGGCTACTGGTGGCCGGAACGGACCCCGGGCTGGGAACCGGAGCCGCGCCTCGTGAACTTCCTCGCCGCCGGACCGCCGCCGGTGTTCGTCAGCGTCGGCAGCATGGCGCCACGCCATACCGAACGGCTCGGCAAGCTGGTCCTGACGGCCATGCGGCGCGCGGGCCTGCGGGTGGTGCTCCAGCAGGGCTGGGGCGGGCTCACAGGAGCGGGCGACGACGTCCTCGTCATCGGCGACACACCCCACGACTGGCTCTTCCCGCAGATGGCCGCCGTCGTCCACCACGGCGGTGCCGGAACCACGGCGGCCGGGCTGCGCGCCGGGGTGCCCGCCGTCCCCACCCCGCTGACGGCGGACCAGCCGTTCTGGGCACAGCGGCTCGTCCGGCTCGGTGTGAGCCCGGGCGCGCTGCCGTTCCACCGGCTCGAGGCAGGCGCGCTCGCCGACTCCCTGCGCACCGTGACGACCGAGGAGTCGTTCGCCAGGCGGGCCCGGGAGGTGGCCGCGGCGATCGCGACCGAGGATGGAGCCGACAGGGTGCTGGACGCCCTGAGCTCCGTGGCGCCGGGCTAGGTCACGCCCAGATCGGCGCAGCCCTTCCGTACCCACTCCACGACCGTCTGGACCGTGTCCTCGTAGGGGAGCGTGGTGGTGTCGAGCAGGTCGACGGGTGGCTCCAGGGCGGGACCGTTGCTGCGCAACCAGTCGTTGAACTCGAGGGTCTCGGCGATGCGCTCGTCGTCCCAGCCGCGCCACGCCGGCCGGCTCCGCAGTCGGGAGCGCAGCGCCTCGGGCGCACCCACCAGCGCGAGGTAGTGGATGTCGCCGACGAACACGCGCTCGGGCAGGCGTTCGAGCTGGACGGGTACGACCGTGCCGACCAGCACCACCGGGCGTCCGCTCTGCTGGATCATCGCGGCCATCCGCAGCCAGGTGGAGCGGAACGCCCGGAAGTCGTCGGCCGGGTCCTGCAGGCCGCCCGTCCACAGGACGTCCTGCTCGACCACGACGGCCACGTCGCCCAGCGCGGGGGTGAGCAGCCGCGCGACCGTGGACTTCCCCGCTCCGCTGGGACCGGTGAGGGCGAACATCGGCAGCCGCCGGAACGGCTGCCGATGACCGCAGCGGGCACAGACCAGGACCGGCCCGTCGGGCGCGACCACCGGCCGGTCGAACCGGTCGCCGCAGCCGACACAGATCTGCAGGTCCACAGGGACGGGTTCGCCGATCAGTCGAACAGCTCCTCGAGGAAGCCCTTGCGGCGCTTGTGTCCACCCTGGTGACCGCCCTTGTGGCCGCCGTACGGCGGCGGCGAGTCACGGTAGTGGCCGCCCTGGTGGCGCGGGTCGTACCCGTGATCGTCGTGCCCGCGGCGGCCGTAGGGCGGCGGGGAGTCGGAGAAGCGGCCGGCCGGCGCTCCCGGCGGCCCGTAGTAGCTCTGCTCGGCATTGGCGATCTGCTCGAGCTCCCCGCGGTCGAGGAAGATCCCCCGACAGCCCTGGCACTGCTCGATGTGCACGCCTCGCCGGTCCACGGTATGCATGACGTTCCGACACTTAGGACAAATCACCCCGCCATCCTACGGGCAAACTGATCTCCAGTGGTCCTCCTCGTACGTCGGAGCCGACGTGCGCCCCGAACGGTCGTGGATCAGCGGTAGGGCTCCACAGTGCTCAGAGGGTCCCCGGGGGGCACAGTGTGCGGATGACGGTGCCGCTGACGGCCGAGGATCGGGCGATCCTTGCGCTGGAAGGGCCCTCCGTGGTCGGCCACACGTGCAAGGTCATCCGGCTCGGCCCGGGAGAGGCCACGGCCGCCGGGCTGCAGGCCGCCGTCGGTCGCCGGCTGGCAGGCGCGCCCCGGCTGACGTGGCGGCTGGGCGGTCCACCGGACCGGCCGGAGTGGCACGTCGACCCCGCGTTCGACGTCCGGGAGCACATCGCGGAAGCCCGTGCGACCGCGGCGCTCGACGACGTCGCGCTCCGCAACGAGGTGGCCCGCCTGTTCGAGCAGCACCTGGATCGGCGAAGGCCGCTGTGGCGGATGGATCTTCTCGGACCACTGGCCGGGGGCGGCACGGCACTGGTCTGGCGGCTGCACCACGCACTCGCCGACGGGACCACGGCCATGCGACTGGCACGCACCGTCCTGTGGGACAGCCGTGCCGACGGGCCTGCCGGCGCCCGGCCCGCGCCGCCTGCGGCCCGCACGCAAGCGGCCGACGACGCCCGGCGCCGCCACCACCTGGCGGGCTTCCTCGAACGCGAGTTCCTCCCCAGCACCCGCCGCTCGCCGTTCGACCTGCCGATCGGTCCCGACCGGGGCGTCGCGTTCGCAATGACCTCGCTCGCCCGGCTGCGCGCGTCGGCCCGGTCACTGGCAGGCGCCACGGTGAACGACGCGGTGCTGGCCGTGATGGCGGGAGCGTTGCGCACCTGGATGGTGCACCGGCACGGGCCCCTTCATCCGGTCCGCGTCAAGGTGCCCGTCAGCCTGCACAACGAGCACGAGCCGTCCGGCAACCGCGACTCCTACTTCTGCGTGAGCCTCCCGCTGGACGAGCCGGACCCGGTCGCCCGGCTCGTCTCGGTCCGTCGCGAGACGGCGTTGCGCAAGTCGCGCCACGACGCGCAGGAGATGGCCGAGCTGCTCGACCGGCTGGGCCGGGCCTCGCCGCGGTTGCAGCGCTGGTGCTCCGAGCTACAGGCCGCCCCCCGCGCGTTCGCGCTCAACGTCTCCAACGTTCCCGGCCCGAAACAGCAGGTCAGCGTGCTCGGTGCGGACGTGGAGGCGATCCATTCCATCGCCGAGGTGGGGGAGCGTCATGCGCTCCGCGCCGCCGTCGTCTCGGTGGCCGACCGGCTGTGCTTCGGCCTGTGCGCCGACCGTGGCGTGATCGGCGACCTGGACGTACTGGCTTGGGCCATCGAGCAGGAGGCCCTGGTGATGGCGGAGGCGGCCGGGGCGGTCGCCGACCGGTGACCGGGCGCGGTATGCAGGTGTCCTGAGGTCGGGACGGCTGTGGGGGAGTGACGTTGCGGGTCGTGGTGATCGGGGCCGGTGTGGTGGGGGCGGCCGTGGCTGTAGGCCTGGCCGAGCGGGGGGCCGAGGTCACGGTGCTGGAGGCCGCCCGGCCCGGCACGGGCACCACGGGCACCTCCTTCGCGTGGGTGAACTCGGCCAACAAGGAGCCGGGGCACTACCACGCGCTCAACCACGCCGGGGTGCGTGCGCACCACGCGTTCGCGGGGGAGCAGGCACCGTGGTTCTTTCCCACGGGCAACCTCGAGTGGGCGGTCACCGACCGGCACCGCTCGGCGCTCGCCGCGCGGATGGAGCGGCTACAGGGCCGGGACTACCCGGCGCGGTGGCTGACCGCGAGGCAGGCCCAGGAGCTGGAACCCGACCTGGCGGTGCCCGGCGACGACGCCGACTACGCGTTCTTCCCGGAGGAGGGGCACGCGCTGCCCCTGGTGCTGCTGGCCCGGCTGCTGGGCGAGGCCAGGGACCAGGGCGTCCGGGTGCTCACCGGCAGCGCGGTGGTCGGTGTCGACCGCACGGCGACGGGCACGGTGGTCACCTGCGCCGACGGCGCCTGCCACCCGGCCGACGTCGTCGTGAGCTGCAGCGGACGGTGGACGAGCGGCGTGGCCCGGTGGGCCGGGATCGACGTGCCACTGGTCGACGCGAACGGGGCGGGCTCGGCGGCCGTGGGCTTCCTGGCCACCACCGAGCCGGTGGCGGTCCGGCTGTCGCGGGTGCTCACCGGGTCGCGCCTCGGCGTTCGCCCCGAGGGCGGTGGCCGGCTGCTGCTCCAGGGGCTGGACCTCGACGCGCAGGCCGATCCGGGCCGGCCCGCCACGGCCGACGGCGCCGTCGCCGCCGATCTGCTGGGCAGGCTCGCGGAGGCGCTGCCCGCCACCGCGGGCGTGCCGATGGCGGCCCTGCGGGTCGGGCAGCGGGTGCTGCCGGCCGACGGGCAGACGGTCGCGGGCTTCTCCGACCGCGACGCCTGGTTCTACGTGGTGGCCACCCACAGCGGCATCACCCTGGCCCCGCTCCTGCGGCGGCTCGTCCCGGACGAGGTGTTCGGCGAGGAGGCGGCGCTGCTCACCCCGTTCCGTCCGGACCGGTTCAGTGCCGGGCTCGGGGCACTCGAGCCTGCGCCGGCGCGGCAGCCCGGCGAGCAGTGACGGGAGACCCGGTCAGAAGACGAGGGTCCAGCCCTCGTCGCCGGCCTGCTCCGCCGTGTAGGACACCCCGTCCACCTTCAGACCCTGCGCGTCGAGCAGGGTGATCGTGCCGCCGCCGTTGCCCAGGGTGACCCCGTCGGTGGTCGCGACCACGAGGGTGGCGCCGGCGGCGAGCATGCCGGCGGGCACCGCACAGGTGCGCTGGGAGCGGTCGGCGAGCCGCCAGCCCGTGAGGTCGATCGGGGCGGGGGAGGCGTTGATCAGGGTGACCGTCTCCGCCTCCGGTGCGGGACCCACCGGGTTCACCAGCGCGGCGACGATCCGGGCGGGCGCGCCCCCGACCGTGGGGTGTGGCTCGGTGCCCGGGAGGGTGTGGCCGGTGGTGTCGTCGGTGTGCCACGACTGGCTCTGGAAAGCCAGGAAGATCGCCACCCACCGGGACTCCGCACCGAGGTGGAGCAGCAGCCCCCCGTCCTGCCAGACCCCGTCGTCGCGGGCGAACGAGCTGCTGTTGCCCTGGTTCATGTGGACGTCGTGCACGCCGTTGCCGGGCCGGAACCCGAACACCTTGTCGGGTGTGCCGGGCTCGGGTCCCCAGCGTTCCCCGAACACGTACGCGGCTGCCTGCTGGTCGGCCCGGGCGCGCAGCACGTAGTGGTCGAGGAGGTCGGCGAGGTCGTTGTCCGGGCCGGTGACGTCCGGGGGCAGCAGCCGCATGGCCGCCGGGTCGAACAGGTTGCCCCGGATGTAGTCGAGGTTCGCCCCGCCGGGACCGGACGGCAACGACGTCCAGCCCGACCCGGGAGCGGGTAGCGCCTCGGTAACCGGGTGCCGGAAGTCGTCCACGACGAGGTAGCGCAGCTCGGAAGGAGCCTGCGCGGACTCCACGTTCACCGCCGCCCGGTAGTGCGTTCCCGCGGCGTCGACGAGGTGGATCTGGTAGTGCGGGGAGTCCGACGAGCCTTCCCGGCGCGTGTCCACCACCCGCCCCGCCACCACGCCGTAGGACGTCAACGGCACCGCGGTCCCCCGTTCCGTCGAGCCGGTGCCGGCCGATGCGTCGGCCGCACCTCCCGATCATGCCCGTCAGGTGACGGCAGGGGCAGGTGGCCTTCGTCGCCCGGCGGCGAACGGCTGGGACGCGTGGTGGGCCGCGACGCGGACGAGGTCGCGAGCCGGCCCGTCGAGCCGCTGGTGGGCCGGCCAGATCGCGCGCAGCGCTCGCCGGAGGTCCAAATGCCGGATCGGTACGGCGACCAGTGTGCCCGCGGCCTGCTCGGTGGTGACGGCCAGCGAGCTGAGCACCGCAGGCCCGATCCCGCTGAGGACGGCGTTCTTGATGGCGGTGGTGGACGAGAGCTCGAGGATGGGAGCGGTGAGCGGCCCGTGGCCGGCCGCGGCCAACTGCTGCTCGAGGTAGGTGCGCGTGCCCGAGCCCTGCTCCCGGGAGACCAGCGGGATGGACGCGAGCCGCTCGGGGTCGACCGCGCGGCGCCGTGCCCACGGGTGACCGGTGCCGACCACCAGGGCGAGCCGGTCGTGGGCGACGGTCAGCGAGTCGAGCCCGGGAGGCGTGTCCGGCCCCTCCACGAACCCGACGTCGGCGGCGCCGCTGCGGACGTCCGCGGCCGTGTCGGTGGAGTTGTGGGAGGTGAGCCGGACGCTGGTGGTGGGGTGCTGCGCCCTGAACGCGGCCAGCCACCCGGGCAGCAGGTACTCCGCCACGGTGAGGCTCGACGTGACGCTCAGCCGCGACTCCTTCTGCACCCGCAGGGCGGCGAGTCCGGCGTCCAGGGCGTGTGCGGCGTCGATCGCGGGGCGGGCCCAGTCGACCACCAGCGAGCCCGCCGGGGTGAGCCGCGCGCCTCGTGGTGAGCGTTCGAGCAGCGTCACCCCGAGTGTGGCCTCCAGTGCTCGCAGGCGCGCGCTCACCGCGGGCTGGGAGATCCCGTGCCGGCGGGCGGCCTGGCCGATGCTGCCTGTCTCGGCCACCGAGATCAGCAGGTCGAAAGCCCCCAGATCCGCGACCCGGGACGGGAGGGTCATAACCCCATCCTATGAGGCGCGGCCTCCGACGGCGCCGCAGGCGGGGTGGGATCAGTGCTGGTCGACCGACAGGTTGTCGGCGAGGTACTGCTCCCGGAGCACGAACTTCTGGATCTTGCCGGACGAGGTCTGCGGGAAGGTCTCCAGGAACTGCCACACCCGCGGTGTCTTGTACGGGGCGAGACTGCGCCTGCAGAACGCCGCCAGTTCGTCGGCGCTCGGGTCCGCACCCGGGGTGGGGCGCACGAAGGCGGCCACCATCTCGCCCATCTCGGGATCGGGCAGACCGACCACCGACACGTCGGCGACCTGCGGGTGGGTGAACAGGAGGTCCTCGATCTCGCGGGGGTAGATGTTCTCCCCGCCGCGGATGATCATGTCCTTCAGCCGGCCCTCGATGCGGAGGTAGCCGAGAGCGTCCATGCTGCCGAGATCGCCGGTGTGCAGCCAGCCGTCGGCGTCCAGGGCGGCGGCGGTGGCCAGCGGCGCGTCGAAGTAGCCCGTCATGACCCCGTATCCGCGCGCGCAGACCTCCCCGACGGCACCGAGCGCCACCGTCGCGCCACTGGCGGGATCGCTGACGCGGACCTCGCAGTGGGGCAGCGCGCGTCCCACCGTGGTGATCCAGTCCGGGTTCGGGTCGTCGGGCCGCGTGTGGGTGATGTACGGCGAGGCCTCGGTCTGACCGAAGCCGATGGTCACGGCCACCTCCAGCTCCCGTTCTGCCCGGCGCACCAGCTCCGGAGGGACCGGCGCCCCGCCGAGGGTCGACAACCGCCAGCTCGACAGGTCCCGCGGCCGCGCCGACTGCTCGTCGAGCATCCGGATCAGCATCGTCGGCACGCTGAGCAGGATCGCGCCGTGCTCGGCCGCGAAGGCGTCGAGCATCACGCCGGCGTCGAAACCGGGCGGGAGGACGTGCGTGCCGCCGGTCAGCAGTGCCCCGAGGGTGGCGAGGCCGCAGCCCGCGGTGTGGAACATGGGCATCGGGTTGACCCAGACGTCGTCGGGGCCCGCGCCGTTCACCACGGCGTAGTACCGGCCGACGTTGACCAGGCCCCGGTGGGTGAGCTGGGCGCCCTTCGGCGTGCCCGTGGTGCCGGAGGTGTACTGGATCTGGGCGATGTCACCGGGATCGACGGACGGCAGCTCCCGGGAACCGTCGCCGGACGCCAGGAACTCGGCCCAGCCCGAGAGGGCGACGACCTCGCGGAGCGCGGGGAGCCCGGGGCGGGCCTCCTCGATGACAGGTAGCAGGTCGCGGCCGCGGTAGGTGTCCTGTACGAACACCCCGTCGCAGCGGGACTGGCCGAGCACGTGCGCCAGCTCGCCCACCTGGTAGGCGGGGTTGACCGTCACGAGGGTGAGGCCCGCGTACGCGGCCCCCATCTCGAGCAGCACCCACTCCGGGCGGTTCGCCGCCCACACGGCGACGTGCTCGCCCGGACGGAAGCGCTCCAGCATCGCGCGGGCCACCTGGTGCGCCTCCTCGCGCAGCTCGTCGAACGTCCACCGGCGCCCTGCGGTGTCCGGGCCGAACTCGACGAGTGCGGTTCGCGGTCCCCAGGTGGCGGCCGCGAGGTCGAGCGCTCCGCCGACGGTCAGCTCGCGCAGCGGATCGTCCCCCTCGCCCCGCGTGTACGACAGCCCCGCCGACAACCCGTTCCCACCCACGTCAGCTCCTCGTTGCCGATGACCGCAGGCGGACCCCCCGGTCGCCCGCCGGTCACCATTCCCGAAAACCGCGAAAGGGACATTTTACGCGGCGGCGGACCTGCTGAGATCTTCTCGGTCCACCGCCATAACAAACGTTATAGCACGGAGTGGATGAGGCCATGGATTACTGCTGCAGGCCGCGCATCGCCGCATCGACGCCCACGGCATAGCGCGCGGCGAGGTCGGTTCGGGGGGCGTTGCCGGTCAGTTCGAGCATCACGAGCCCGTGCCCGGTGGCCCACAGGACGTGCGCAGCGGACTCGGCGTCCGTGACGAGCGGATGCTGTTCCCCCCACCGCCGTACCACCGAGATGAACCGCGCGTAGTTCTCGCGAGCCCGGGCGCGGATCTCACCGGACGGCCGCGGGAACCCGGGCACCTGGTGGCCGAACATCACCTGGAAGTAGCCGGGGTGGGCGAGCGCGACCTCGCGGTAGGCGAGGCAGGTGTTGCGGACGTCCGCCTCGGGGTCGTCGGTGAACTGCCAGCTGCGCTGAGCATCGCTCAGACGCCGGTGTCCCTCGAGGTACAGCGCTTCGAGCAACCCCTGTTTGCCGTCGAAGTAGTGGTAGACGGCCATCGTGGAGCATCCGGCGGAAGCGGCGATGCGGCGGACGATCAGCCCGCTGAGACCCTCCGCGGCGAACAGCGCGGCCGCGGCGTCGAGCGTGGCCGCGCGAAGATCAACGGAGTCGCGGGGTGGCCGGCTCCGGTCCTGCGGCGTGGTTGTCACCGCTCGAACGTAACCGCGGCCGCCACGAGGGGCCTCGCTCGACAGAACTGCCCGTCGGGCGATATTCCAGGAAAACAGTTCCGGGCATCTCCCGGCAATTCCGGAGGATACGGACATATGATCCGAAAGGGAGGGCGCGGCAGGCGGCGATAGGATGCCTGAGTGAAGCTGGGGGGCGAAACATTGGTGTCCTGTGCGCACTATCGGACATCTCGGGGGCGGTCCTGATGTCTGCCGCCGGAGCACAGCTGTATCCCGCCGGTCCTGATCCACGCCGGATGGCCGAGCTCTGGTCCGCCGAGCTGGGCGGGCTCGATGTCACCTCGGCCACGGTCGGGGTCACCCTGCAGCGGCTGGGTCAGCACGTGGAGCGCGCGGTCGTCGCGATCGCCCGCAACCACGGTCTGGGTCCTGGCGACCTGAGGGTGTTGCTGGCGTTGCGTCGGGGAGGTCCGCCGTACGCGGTGAGCCCCACGGAGCTGTTCCGGCGGTTGCTGATCACCTCAGGTGCGGTCAGCAAGCAGGTCGACCGGCTCGTCGAGGTCGGGCTGGTGGCTCGCATGCCCGATCCGGAGAAGCTGCGCGGCCTGCTCGTCCGGCTCGAACCGGCGGGGCACGCGGTCGCCGACGCCGCGATGAAGGAGATGTCCGCCTCGTTCGTGGGGCTCGAACGGCTCAGCGTCCAGCAGAAGCACGAGGTCCTCGACATGCTCGCCCGGCTGCAGGCCGTGATGGAGGGGGCCGCGGCGCACAGCCTGGCCGACCCGGCTCCCGAAGGGGTGCACTGACCCCCGGCCCGTGTCGCGGGCCGGGGTCAGCGCTCGTGGTCCTGCGCGCGCCCGGTCAGCGCAGCGCGGCGTTCCCGGTGTTCTGCGCCGCCCGCAACCCCTCCGCCACCGGCACCCGGGCGGCGAACACGTCGTTGAAGATCGGCTCGAACGCGGTGGAGCCCGCGCCGAACTTGGGTCCGGATGGCGCGGGGATGGTGTCGGTGCCCCCTGCGGCGCCGAAGTACCGGGTATCGACCTCTCGCCCGGCCCAGTAGTCGCTGTAGCCCTGCTGGGCCGCGGTCACCGCGGGGAGGGCGGCACCCTCCGCGCCGACGAACGAGGCCCCCTGCTCCGAGCCGAGCCAGCGCAGCACCCGCAGGATCGCGTCGCGGCGCGGGCTGTCGGCGTTGCCCGCGGCGATGACGCTGTTCACGACGCTGACGCGGCCGGCCGGCCCGGCGACCAGTGGGGCGATGCCCCAGGCGAAGGTGGCGCCGTCGTCGATGTTCTTGAGGTTGTAGGTACCCGACTGGAACAGCGCCATCTTCCCTTGCAGGAACTGGTCGCGGCTGAAGTCGGGGTTGGTGTTGGTGGCGGACGCCGGCGGGGCCACGTGGTGGGTGTTGATCAGATCGACCAGGTAGGAGAAGGCCTGCTCGCTGCGGGGCTCGGTGAACGCGAACGTGTCGTCGGGCGCCTGGAACCGGCCGCCGTTCTCCCCGATGAAGTTGTAGTAGATCGCCTGCAGGTCACGCGCGGCGTTGAAGCCGTACTGCGTGACGGTGCCGGGATCGAAACCGGGCTGATCGGCGGTGCGCCCGGCGGCGTCCCGCGTGAGCTTCTTCGCGGCGGGCAGGAACGTGTCGGCTGCCGGGTCGGTGGGGTTCCACGTCAGGTTCTGCGGGTCGACGCCCGCCGCCTCGACCATCGCCTTGTTGTAGTAGACGACGATGCGCCCGTCGGTGAGCGCCGGTACGCCCCACAGCGTCCCGCCGCGGGTGTACTGCTGCACCGCGGCAGGCACCCAGCCGCCGACCTCATCGGGCAGCGCCTTGCCGACGTCGATCAGCTTGCCGCCGTCGGCGAGCGCGCCGAAGTAGGACGAGTTGAGCCAGTAGATGTCGTCGGCGGTGCCGCTGGCGACGTCGAGGGTCAGACCCGTGAAGTAGTCGGTGAACGCCACGGTGTTCACCTGCACCCGGATGTCCGGGTTCTGCCTGCTGAACTCCGCGAACGACTTCTCGTACGCGTCGGCGACCCCCTCGTCCCACAACCGGACGGTGACGGTGGTGACGCCGTCCGCGGCAGGCGGATCGTCCGGGCCCGCGGGGGAGCAGGCGGCCAGAACGAACAGTGCGGCCGCCACAGCGGCCAACCGGCGCAGTCTCATGGGTGCCACTCCTGTGTGTTCAGCGGAAGCCGGTGAGGGTGATCGAGCGGATGACGTGGCGCTGGAAAACCAGGAACAGCACCAGGAGCGGCAGGATCGCGACGGTGGTGGCGGCCATGACGATCGTCCAGTTGCCGTTGTACTGCGACTGCAGGCTCGCGGTGGCCACCGTCAGCACCTGCCACTGACGCCCGGTGGTGATCACCAGCGGCCACAGGAAGCTGTTCCAGTGGGTGACCACGGTGATGATCGCCAGCGTCGCGAGGATCGGCCTGCTGATCGGCACCACGACGTGCGCCACGGTGCGCAGCGTGCCCGCGCCGTCGAGCTTCGCGGCGTCGAGCAGTTCGGCAGGGATGGTGCGGAAGTACTCGCGCAGCAGGAAGATCGCGTACGGCGAGCCGAAGAGCTGGGGGAGCACCAGCGCCCAGAACGTGTTGCGCAGTCCGAGATCGGCGAACACCGCGTACAGCGGGATGATCGTGACGGCCTGAGGCACCATCAGCGTGGCCAGGTACACCCAGAACAGCGCGTCCCGGCCGGGGAAACGCAGCCGCGCGAACGCGTAGGCGGCGAACACCGAGAAGAGCAGCTGGCCGATCAGGATCACGGCCACCACCTGCGCCGTCACCACGATCGGCGAGACGAAGTCGTAGCGGCCACCGAACAGATCGGCGAAGTTCGCGAGCGTGGGCGGGGCGGGCGGGTTCAGCGCGGGCTGGGAGGCGAACTGCAGTGGGGTCTTGAGCGCCGTCATCAGGCTGAGCAGGAACGGGGCGAGCGTGAGCACCGCCCCGATGCCGAGCAGCAGGTAGGCGGCCCCGTTGCGCACGATCCGGTGAACGGTCACGAGGCGCTCACGTCGACATGTCGTAGGTCGTGCGGCGGGCGAACCACCGCTGCTGCACGAGGGTGATCGCCACCAGCAGCACGAACAGCACCACGGCCATCACCGCCGCCTGCCCGACGGCGCGGGACTCGAACGCCTCGTAGTAGATCCGGCCGGCCACGACGTCGGTGACCCCCTGCGGGCCGCCCTTCGGGGTGAGCGCATAGACCGAGTCGAAGACCTGGAAGCTCGAGATCACGCCGGTGACCAGCACGAAGAACAGCGTGGGACGCAGCAGCGGCAGGATGATCAGCCGGAACGTCTGCCACGGCCCAGCGCCGTCGAGCAGGGCGGCCTCCAGCAGCGTCGACGGGATCGCGCGGAGCCCGGCGACGAAGAACAGGGCGACGTACCCGACCTGCGTCCACACCGTGACGGCCGCGACGGAGGGCAGCGCGAGCACCGGGTCGCTCAGCCACTCGACGCGGTGCCCGATCAGGGCGTTCAGCGCGCCGTCGGTGGGCGCGAGGATCCAGCGCCACACCACCCCGAGCGCGAGCGGCGCGCAGATCCACGGCAGCACGTACAGCACGCGGAAGACCGCCGAGCCGCGCAGGCCCCGGTTGAGCAGCAGGGCCGCGACGAGCCCCAGCACGGTCTGCGCCGGGATCACGATCGCCACGAACGCGGCGGTGACCAGCAGCGACCGGGCGAACCGGCCGTCCTGCGCCACGGCGACGACGTTGTCGAGGCCGACGAACGTGCGGGGACCGATCAGGTCCCAGCGCTGCAGTGCCAGCCACACCACGACCAGGATCGGCAGCACCAGGAACGCCGCCACGCCGAACAGGCTCGGTGCGAGCAGCAGGTAGGCCGTGCGGGTGTCGCGGGATCTCATGACGACGGTCCGATCAGCCGGAGTCCCCGTGCGCCCGTCCCGCCGGCCCGCCCTGTCCTGCCGTCACTGTGGTCCCCCGAGCTGAGTCGTCACCGGAGCCGGATCCCCGGAGTCAAGATCGTCCCACCTCGGATGTCAAGAACAGCCCCCACCCCGTTGCAGCAAAGCCACGTTGCCGCAAGCGGATTGCAGCAAAGTGGCTTTGCTGCAATCCGTCGGAGGGCGCCGCTCCACCCGGAGTGCGTACGCATTCGTGTACCTTCTGGCTATGCGACCGCCGGAAGTCCTGTCGTTCCGGGAGTTCCGGGCCGGCCTCGCCGCCACCCTCAAGCGTGTCCAGAGCCCGGGCAACGGGCCCGTCTTCGTGGGAGCCCACCGCAGGCCGGAGGCGGTGGTCATGTCCGTCTCGCAGTACGAGGAGCTGGTCGCGGCCGCCGAGCGGCGGGAGGGCGTGGCCGAGGCGCTGGCATCGGTCCGGGCGGAGGGCCTCGAGCCCGGCCCCGAGGTGCTGCGGATGTTCACCGCGGTGGCGGCGGGCGCCATGAGTACCGATGAGCTCCGCGAGCAGGTGTTGGCGCGCTATCCGCAGTGAGCTGGGACCCGTACCTCGATCTGGACACCGGGGTCCTGCGCAACCGCCTCGGGATCGGCCACCATGAGGAGCTGGCGCGGGCCGAGGCGGCCCTGACGGCGTCGCGGCTCTACGACCTGCAACGCGGTCACCTGCCGGGTCGCTACGACCTCGAGCACCTGCGGTCCTTCCACCGCGTGATCTTCGGCGACGTGTACGACTGGGCGGGCGAGCTGCGCACCGTCTCGATCGGCCGGGGCGGGCTGTTCTGCCTGCCGCACCAGCTCGTCCCGTTCGCGGACGAGGTGTTCGGCCGGCTCGCCCGCGACCACCACCTGCGCGGTCTGGACCGGAGCACCTTCGTCGGCCGCCTCGCGGAGCTGCTGGCCGAGATCAACTTCCTGCACCCGTTCCGCGAGGGCAACGGTCGCACGCAACGCGCCTTCGTCGCCCAGCTCGCCCGCGACGCCGGGTACCGCACCCGCTGGGTGCTGATGGACCCGGCGGCCAACGTGGCGGCGTCGGCGGCCGCGTTCCGCGGGGACACCGCGCCCCTGCGCGAGCTGCTCGACCAGCTGGTGGTCGGCCCCGACGGCCCGGTCACGGACCCACCCCCACCGCCCTTCCCGTGAGACGGGCGACTCGCGGACTGATCCCGGGCGACTCGCGCGCAGTTTCCGGGCGACTCGCGGGGCCCCCGCGAGTCGCCCGCTTCAGCCCCGTGAGTCGCCCGCTTTGGCTCCGCGAGTCGCCTGCTTCGCGTGCGCGAGTCGCCCCGCGCCGTCAGGTGAGGTGGTCGAAGTCGCCCCGGACCCAGCCGATGTGCCGGTCGGCGGAGCGCCGCACGATGGCGCGGGCGTCCGCGTCGATCAGGGCACCGAAGTTGCCGTAGAGCCGCTCGAACTCGAAGCTCTCGACGTGCTGGGTGACCCGCTCGACCACGGCACCCGACAGCGGGATCCGGTTCGGGTAGCTGCGCATGAAGCTGACGGACGTGCGGTCCGGGTTGGGCATGATCGTGTCGCCGCTGAGCAGCACCCCCGTGCCGTCGGCCCCGGCCGCCCAGTGCGCGACCGCGCTGCCGGGGAAGTGGCCGCCCGGCTGGGTGAGCGACACCCCGGGCAGGATCTCGAGCTTTCCCGACCATGCGCGGATCGCGGGGTCGGGCCGGGCGACCCACTCCATGTCGCGCTCCGCGACGAGCACCGGGGGCCCGCCCAGCGCCCGGCTCCACTCCACCTGCACGCCGAACATGTGCGGGTGGCTCGCCACGATCGCGACGACCTCGCCCAGCTCACGCACCCGTCGCACGGCGTCGTCGTCGAGGTAGCCGAGGGGGTCCCACAGGAGGTTGCCCGCCGGGGTGCGGACCAGCTTGGAGTGCTGACCGATGCCGACGGTGGGGGCGCTCGTGAGGGAGTGGAGATCCGGCTCCAGCTCGGTGACCTCGACCCGGTGACCGGCCGCCGCCAGCTCCTCCAGCGTGGTCCACAGCTGTCCGGCGGCGGGCACGTACTGCCGTTCGTCGGCGCAGATCCGGCAGACGTCGACCGCCTCGGTGTGCTCGACCGCGCATGTCCGGCAGATCACGAAGCCCACGGGTGTCCCTCCTCGTCTCCGAAACCGTCCTGGCCCGTGGACCAGTCTGGTCCGTGTCAGCCGCTGCGCTCCCGCGGGGTGGACGGGGGCGGGAGCGTGGTGGGGGACGGGCGCAACCCGTCGATCAGCAGAGCGAGGTAGCGCCTGCGGTCGGCGCCGTCGGGGTCGCCGGGATGCACCGTGGCCAGTGCCATCACGGTGACAGCGGCCAGGTCACGGGGTTTCAGCTCCGGCCGGACGAGACCGGCGTCGGCGGCACGACGCAGGGGCCGGTCCATCAGGTGGACGAAGCGGTGGAGGCTCTCCACGTCCACCGCGTCGGTCTCGCGAGCGAGGGCGAGCACGACCTGCCGCCCGGCGAGCACGTCGACGGTGGCCTCGAGCGAGGAGACGAGGTCCCGCCACGGGTCGTCGGTCTCCACCGCCGTGGCGGGCTCGATCTCGGTGACGAGGTGCCGGAAGACGGCGCGGACGAGCTGGTCGCGGTTACGGAAGCGCCGGTAGACCGTGGCCACCCCGACACCGGCGCGGCGGGCCACCTCCTCGAGCGTGACGGCCGGCCCGGCCTCCTCGAAGGCGCGGCCTGCCGCCACGACGATGCGTTCGTAGTTCCGCGCAGCGTCGGCGCGCAGGCCCTGCCCGTGCGTTGCCGTCATCTGCGCACGTTAACAACCGCGCCGCCCGGCGCGTGGCCTCAGTCGTCCAGCGCGCGTAGCGCACCGGACGGGCACAGGGCGACGGCCTGCCGGGCCGCGTCGGCGTCCTGCGGCGGTACGTCCTCGACGAGGAGCTCGACGATGCCGTCGTCGTCCTGGTCGTAGACGGTGGGAGCGGTGAGGACGCACATCCCGGCCCCGATGCACGTACCGCGGTCCGCGGCGATCTTCATTCCGTCACTCCTGTTCAGTCGGTTGCGTCGCTCACCACGTGACGGGAAGCGAGCGCAGCCCGTAGATCGCGTTGAAGGTGTGGAAGTCGACCTGGTCGTCGGGTACGGCCAGTGCGAGGTCCGGGAAGCGCCGCAGCAGTGCCGGGAACGCGACGTGCATCTCCATCCGGGCCAGCGGAGCGCCGAGGCAGTGGTGCACACCGTGGCCGAACGCGACGTGACCGGGCGCGCCGCGGCCGATGTCCAGCCGGTCCGGGTCCTCGATGAACGACGGGTCGCGGTTGGCGGCGGGGAGCGCCAGGACCACCAGTTCCCCTGCCGGGATGGTCTGGCCGGCGATCTCCACCTCGGTGGTGGTGGTGCGCGGCACCCCGGAGTGCACGATCGAGATCCACCGCAGCAACTCCTCGACGGCGGGGCCCACCGCATCCGGCTCGTCGCGCACCCGCTTGAGCTGGTCGGGGTGGCGCAGGAGGGCGAGGGTGCCCAGGCCGAGCATGTTCGAGGTGGTCTCGTGCCCGGCGATCAGGAGCAGGGAGGCGACGCCGATGAGCTCGTCGTTGCTCAGGTCGTCGCCGTGCTCGCGGATGAGCATGCCGAGCATGTCCTCGCCGGGTGCGGCCTTGGCCCCCTCGACGAGACGGGCCATGTACTTGCGGTTCTCGCGGCTGACCGCGATCCGATCCTTCATCGGCAACGACACGTCGAGCAGCCGCCCGGTGCGCTGCTGGAACTCGGCGCGGTCGGCGTAGGGCACGCCCAGCAGCTCGCAGATCACCAGCGACGGGATCGGCAGCGCGAAGGTCGACACCAGGTCGACCGGCTTGCCGGCCCGCTCCATGTCGTCGAGGGCCGAGTCGACGATCTCGATGATCCGGGGCTCCAGCCGGCGCATGCGGCGCACGGTGAACTCGGGCGTGAGCATCCGGCGCAGGCGGGTGTGCTCCGGCGGGTCGAACGCGAGCATCTGCCCGGCACGCATCTGCTTGAGCTCGGCCTCGGTGAACTGAGGGCCGTCCTCCGTCTCGAAGGACCGCGTGCGTGCGTTGCTGAAGTGCTCGGCGTCGGAGAGGACGGCGCGGACGTCCTCGTACTTGGTGACGAGGTAGGCGGGCGGCCCACCGAACAGCGACGGCACCATGGTGATGCCCCCGGAGTCCCTGGTCTCGCCGAGCTCGTCGACCGGGTCGAACTGATCGCGCTGCATGTGCAGGGGCAACACCGGTGCTTCGGTCATTCGCCTGCTCACCCTCTCCTGACTGACGGACGATTCGATGCTAGCACTCAAGTGGAAGTGGGCTATCGGATTGCCGGCCCGTGCCCGGGCCCCAGCTCGGTGAGCAGATCGCAGATCTCGGCGAGCAGCTGCCCCTGTGCCGTGGTGAGGAAGAAGTGGTCGCCCGGCAGCATGCGCAGCGCGAAACCGCCGCTGGTGTGCTCCGCCCACCCGGCGGCCTCCGCCCTCGTGACGTGCGGGTCGGACACCCCGGAGAACGCGGTGATCGGGCACGGCAGTGGCGGCTCGGGGACGTAGGAGTAGGTCTCGCTGATGGCGAAGTCGGCGCGCAGCAGCGGGATCGCGAACTCCAGCAGTTCCGGGTGCTCGCGTATCTCGGGGCTGGTCCCGTTCAGCTCCAGGACGGTCTCCAGGAGGTGGTCGTCGTCCATCTTGTGGATGGGGTCGTGATCGCCCTGCATGTGCGGTGGCCTGCGGCCGGACACGAGCAGGTGCTGGGGCAGCGGGCCGCCGCTGCGGCGGAGGTGGCGGGCCAGCTCGAAGCTGACCAGGGCGCCGAGGCTGTGGCCGAAGGTCACGAACGGCACGTCCAGCAGCTCACCGATCGCGCCGGCCAGCGGCGGCAGCAGGTCGTGCATGCGGGTGAACCCGTCCTCGCCCAGCCGGGACTCCCGCCCGGGTGGCTGGATCGCGCACACCTCGACGTCGGGCGGGACCAGGCGTGGCCAGTCGCGGTAGACGGTGGCGCCGCCACCCGCGTAGGAGAAGCAGAACAGCCGCAGCCGTGGTTGTGCCACCACCCGCCGCCGCACCAGCCACGGGTTGTCCGTGCTCATCGAGCTCACCCCTCACCGCTCCGGTCCTCCCCGATGGTGCCCCTCGGGCACGGCGCGGGCAGTACTCGACGCGGGTGAGGGCCTCCTCACCGCACCAGCCTGCCCATCAGGGACGCCGATCCCACGATCCCCACCACGGCGGCGACGACGAGCACGCCGAAGTCCACCCAGAGGTTGGCCGGTGCGCCGACGAGCAGTCCGCGCAGGGCGTTCACCAGGTAGGTCAGCGGATTGACCGTGCTGATCACCTTCAGCCACCCCGGCATCAGGTCGAGCGGGTACAGCGCGTTCGACGCGAAGAAGAGCGGCATCGTCATGAGCTGACCGATGCCCATCAGGCGGTCGCGGGTCTGGGCGACGCCCGCGATCGCCATCGACAGGCACGCGAAGAAGCCGGCGCCGAGCATCAGGGCCACGGCGGCGCCGAGCAGCTTGAGCGGGTTGACCGTGATGGAGACGCCGAGCAGCAGCGCCACCGGCACGAGCACCACTACGGGCGCGAGCCCGCGCACCCCGGCCGAGAACGCCTTGGCCAGCACGATCGCGGCGCGCGGCGTGGGCGTCACCATGACCTTGGTGAGGATCCCGGCGTCGCGGTCCCAGATGATCTGGATGCCGAGGAAGATCGCGATGAACAGGGCCGACTGGGCGAGGATCCCCGGTGTCAGGTACTCGAGGTAGGTCAGGTTGCCGGTGGGGATCGCCCGGATCCGGTTGAAGATCTGCCCGAAGACCAGCAGCCAGAGCACCGGCTGCGCCATGCGCGTGAACAGCTCGGTGTAGTCGGCGCGGAGCTTCTGCATCTCCACCACGCTGAGCGTCGTGGTCCGCGAGAAGAGCAGGCGGACCGGCTCACCCCAGCTTGCGCGCGGTCGTGCGACTGCGACGGACATCCCTCACCCCCTTCTGCTCCTCCGTCACGGCCAGGTCGGCGCCTGCGTGACGGCGGAAGACGTCGTCCAGAGTGGCGTCGGGCCCGATGTCGGCGCGCAGCGCCGCAGGTGAGCCGACGGCCTGCAGCCTGCCGCGGTGCATGAGCGCCACGACGTCACACAGCTCGTCGGCCTCGTCCATGTAGTGCGTGGTCAGCAGCACGGTCATGCCGTAGTCGGTGCGCATCTGCTGCACCCGCTCCCAGACCCCCTCGCGGGCGATCGGGTCGAGGCCGACCGTCGGCTCGTCGAGCACGAGCAGCGCGGGGTGGTTGACCAGCGCCTGCGCGAGCTCCAGCCGCCGGATCATGCCGCCGGAGTACGTGCCCGCCTTGCGGTCGGCGACCGTGAGCAGGTCCATCGCGTCGAGGGCCTCGTCGACCCGGGCCGCGCGCCCGGCACGCGGTACGTCGAACAGCCGGGCGAACCACATCACGTTCTGGCGGCCGGTGAGGGCGGCCTCGATGGAGAGCTGCTGGGGCACGTAGCCGAGCCGGCGCCGCACGTCCGTGGCGCGCCGCCGGACGTCGAGCCCGAACACGCGGACGGTGCCCTCCTGCACGGGGAGCAGGGTGTTCAGCACGCGGATGGTGGTGGTCTTGCCCGCGCCGTTGGGGCCGAGCAGCCCGAACACATCACCGGTGTTGATCCGCAGGTCGAGATGGTCGACGGCGATGGTCTCGCCGAAGCGGTGCACCAGGCCGGTGCACTCGAGCGCGGCCGCCGGGTCCGGGCCGTCCGGCACGGGCGCCGGGCCCCCGTCGGGACGGCTCATGGAATCGCTCACTCGTTCACCGCCTCGCTCGTGCGTTCCAGGGCTCGCAGCTCCTCGGTCAGCGCCCCCAGTGCGTCGATGCCGGCAGCGAGATCGGCGATCTGCTCCGCCGTCAGCCGGTCGAGCGCTTCGTGCAGCACGCCGCGCCGCCGTTCGCGGAGACGGGAGACCCGCTCCTGCGCGCGCGGGGTGAGGGTGAGGCGCCCGACGCGACGGTCGTGCCGGTCGGTCTCGCGGACGACCATGCCCGTCCCCACGAGCTGCGTGACGATCGTCGACACGCTGTTGGGGGCCAGTCCGAGCTCCTGGGCGATGTCCGCGACGGGGCTGCCGGGGCGCCTCCCGACGACCGCGAGGACCTCGCGCTGGGACGTCGAGAGCGTGTCGCCGTTGGGCATCGGCCCGGTCGCCCGTCGCAGCAGCCTGCGCAGGGCGCCGACGGCGGGCATCAGGGCCTCGGACACCGCATCGACTGTGGTGGGTGTGCGCGGAGCGGGCATGACGGGATCATACCTCTGCTACAGAGCAAATCTGGGCCGGAGGCAGTCGGGTCAGCGGATGAGCGCGCCGCCGAGCAGCGGCAGCACGGCGCCCCCGGCGATCCCGAGCAGCACCGACGCGGTGGCGGCGGTGAGCGCCGCGAGCCTCGACCGGCTGTGCACGGCCAGGACGTCCGCACTCCCCGGAGCAGGATCGGCGCTGCGCAGGGCGGGGGCGATCCAGCGCAGGTAGTAGAAGACGCTGGCCACGGTGTTGACCACGGCGAGAACGGCGAGCCAGCCGAAACCGCCGTCGACGGCCGCGGTGAAGACCGTGAGCTTGCCGAGGAACACCGCGGTCGGCGGCGTCCCGACCAGGCCCAGCAGGCACACGACGAGCGCCGCGGTCAGTGCGGGCCTGCGCCGGGCCAGGCCCCGGTAGTCGTCGAGGGTGCGGGCCGCAGGCAACGCGGCGACCACGGCGAACACGCCGAGGTTCGTCACCGCGTAGCCCGCGAGGTAGAACAGCAGGCCCGGCAGCGCCTCGGCGGACCGCCCGGCGACGGCCACCGCCATCAGCACGTATCCGACCTGGGAGATCGTGGAGTAGGCGAGCAGCCGCTGCACCGAGGTCTGGAAGAACGCCGCGAGGTTGCCCAGGGTCATCGACACCGCGGCGATCACGGCCAGCAGCAGCGGCCAGTCGACGACCTGGACGGGGATCGCGCCGAGCAGGAGCCGGTAGGCGCCCACGAGCGCGCCGATCTTGGGGATCGTGGTGATCACGGCGGCCACCGCGGCCGGCGTGCCGTCGGTGACGTCGGGTACCCAGAAGTGCGCGGGCGCGGCGCCGGCCTTGAACATCAGTCCGGCGAGCACGGCGACCAGCCCGACCGCGGCGGCGCCTGCCGGACCGGCGCCGAGACCGTCGTGCAGTGCGGCATAACCGGTGGCGCCGCCCGCCCCGTAGAGGACGGCCGTGCCGGTGAGCATGACCACCCCGGCGAACGCGCCGGAGAGGTAGTACTTCATCGCAGCCTCGCCGGTCCGCCCGGTCGCCGCCCACCCGGCCAGTCCGTAGAACGGGACGCTGGCCAGCAGGAACGCCGCGAACAGCAGCAGCAGGTCGTTCGCGCCGGAGAGCATGATCGAGCCCAGCGCCCCCAGCTGCAGCAGGACGACGAACTCGCTCTCCCGGCGGTGCCCGTCCACGGTGTCGATCGACAGCCACAACGCGAGCAGGGTGGCGGTGAGCACGATGGCGCGGGTGGCCTGGGTGGCGGTGTCCACCGCGTAGGCGGCGCCGAACACGATCTGCGCGGGCGTGGTGGCGGCGGAGATCGCGGTCGCGCCGAGCCCGACCAGGCAGGCCGCAGTGGCCAGCGCCCGCACCGGCCACTGGCGCCGCCGCGGTAGCCACGCCCCGGCGAGCAGTCCGAGCACGGCCCCGACCAGCAACGCCAGCTCCGGGATCAGCGCTGCCGGGTTCTCGTTCGTCATCGGCACGCCGGTGGCCGCCCTCGGGTCACCGGGCGACCAGCTGGTTGAGCGTGGTGGCGGCCGGCTCGATCACGTCGAGCAGGAACCGGGGGGCCAGGCCGATCAGGGTGGCCAGCGCGAGCAGCGGGACGATGGCGAGGGCCTCGCCCGTGCGCAGGTCGGCGAACGGCCGGGGCGCGCCGGGGGCGTCCGGTATCCGCAGCGGGCCGACGAAGAGCCGCTGCAGCGCGACGAGGAACAGCCCGGCGGTGAGCACGATGCCGGTGACCGCCACCGCGGTGGGGATCGGCGCGGCAGCCAGCGCCCCGGTGAGGATCTGGAACTCGGCGATGAAGCCGGAGAACCCGGGCAGCCCGAGGGAGGCGAACGCGGCCACCGCGAACAGCCCGGCGAAACGGGGGGTGCGTGCCGCGAGTCCGGAGTAGGCGCCCATGTCGTAGGTGTGGCCGCGATCGTGGAGCACGCCTGCCAGCAGGAACAGCGCGCCGGTGATCAGCCCGTGGGACACCATCTGGGTCACCGCGCCGGTGGTCGCGAGCTGGCGGGCCTGCTCGTCCGTCCCCGGTGCTAGCCCGGCCGCCCCGACCCCGAGCAGGACGTAGCCCATGTGGTTGATCGACGTATAGGCGATCATGCGTTTGAGGTCGGTCTGGGCGAGCGCGACCAGCGCTCCGTACACCACCGACACCACCCCGACGATCACCACGACGAGCGCGTAGTCGCGCCAGGTCGACGGCAGGACCGGCATGGCGATCCGCACGAACCCGTAGGTGCCCATCTTCAGCAGCACCCCGGCGAGAATCGCCGAGCCGGTGGCGGGCGCCTCGGTATGGGCAGGCGGCAGCCAGGTGTGGAACGGGACGGTCGGGGTCTTCACCGCCAGCCCGATCCCGATCGCGAGCAGCGCCAGACCGGCGGCGGCCCCGCCTCCGGCGAGCGGGTTCGCCGTCACGAGCGTCGGGATGTCGAACGTGTGCGGATCGGCCGCCAGGAACACCACGATGAACCCGAGCAGCAGGGCCAGCGACCCGAGGAACGTGTAGAGGAAGAACTTCAGGGCCGCCGCCCGCGCCCGCTCGCCGTGGCCCCAGCCGGCGATCAGGAAGTACATGGCGACGATCGACAGGTCGAAGAACAGGAAGAAGAGGATCAGGTCGAGCGCGACGAACACGCCGAGACAGACCGTCTGCAGCCCGAGGAACAGCACCACGTACGCCTTGACGCGGCGGGTCTCCCGCAGTGCGAACACCGCGCACGCGGTGAACAGCACGGCGGTGAGCGCGAGCAGCGGGAGCGACAGCCCGTCCACCCCGACGTGGTAGGAGATCCCCGCGCTCGGGATCCACGGCAGCCGCTCCTCGAAGCCGAACCCTCCGGTGGCGGGCAGCCCCGTCCAGACGGCGATGATCAGGCCGAGGTCGGCGAGCCCGGCGGCGATCCACGCGCCGACGAACACGCGGCCCGGCACCCGGGAGGGCACGCACAGCAGCGCCGCCGCGACCACGGCGGGCAGGAACACGATCAGCGACAGCATCACGCTCACCGCACCGCGATCATCACGATGGCGAGCGCGGCGAGGAGGGCGAACCCGACGGACGCCTGCGCGTAGTACTGGTGCAGCTGCCCGGTCTGCGGGCGGCGGGCCCACCGGCCGAGCGCCCGTGCACCCGCCGCGATGCCGCCGACGCCCGCGTCGAGAGGGTGCTCGCCGCGGCGGTCCAGCGCCCGCGCCGCCCGCACCGTGGTGCGCGCGGCCCCGTCGACGGCCCGGTCGAGGACCTGGTCGTCGAACCGGGCCAGCGCCGAGGCCAGGGCGAGGGTCGGGCGCACCACCAGCGCGTGCGCGGCGCGTTCGATGCCGAGCCACCCGGACAGTGCCGCCGGCGCGGGCAGCCGGTCGGCGAGGCGCCAGGTGAGGACGGCGGCGGCGAGAGCGAGCACGGCGGAGAGCGCGAGCTCCCACGCGTCGGGTGCCGGGGCCGGGGCGAGCACGCCGGTGCCGAGCAGCGGCAGCAGGCCGAGACCCGCGGCGAGCAGGGCGAGCACGGCCAGCGGCGGGCGCGCCACCACGGCCACCCGGCCGGTGGGCTCCTGCTCGGGCCGGACCGGGTGGGGTGCGGCCGGCTGCCAGACGAACCAGAGGGCCTTGGCGCTGTAGACGGCGGCGACGGCCGCGGCCGCGAGCCCGACGCCGTAGAGCGCGGGCGAGCGTTCGAGGGCCGCGGCCAGCACGGCGTCCTTGGTCACCCACAGCGAGAGGGGTGGGATCCCGGCCAAAGACAGTGCGCCGACGGTGAACGTGACGCCGACCAGCGGGAACCGCCGTGCCGCGCCGCGCAGTCCGTCGAGCTGCCGGGTGCCCAGTGCCACCAGCCAGGCCCCGGCGGCGAGGAACAGCAGGCTCTTCGTGGCGGCGTGGGCGACGAGCTGCACGGTGCCTGCGGCCGTACCGCCCGCCCCCGCGGCGAGCACCATGTAGCCGATCTGGGCGCAGGTCGACGCGGCGAGCAGCTGTTTGAGGTCGGTCTGCGCGACCGCGACGAGCCCCAGCAGCAGCGCGGTGGCGGCGCCCACCCAGGCGACGGTCGGCGCCGCCCACCCGGAGGCGTCGAGCAGCGGGGACAGGCGCAGCAGCAGGTAGGCGCCGGCGGCGACCATGGTCGCCGAGTGCAGCAGCGCCGACACCGGGCTCGGGCCGCGCATCGCCCCGGAGAGCCAGAAGCTGAACGGCAGCTGCGCCGACTTGCCCAGCGCCGCCGCCACCACCCCCGCGGTGACCACGTGCAGCCACGCACCCTGGGTGCCGGGCAGCTCCGCGAGGCCGAGCGAGCCGATCCCGCCTGCCACGGCGGCGCCCGCCGCGAGGTAGAGGCCGAGGTCGGCGGTACGGGTGGTGAGGAACGCGGTGTGTGCGGCGCGGACCGCGGACCCGTCGCGACGGTGGTACGCGATCAACGCCCAGCTCGTCGCCCCCATCACCTCCCACGCCATGAGCAGCACGGCGAGCGTGGTGGCCGTGACCGTCACCAGCATCGCCCCGGCGAACAGCAGCATCAGCCCGGCGAACCGACCCGTGCGCAGCTCTGGCTCGCCCGCCGCCACCAGCAGCACCGAGACCAGGACCCCGCCGACGGTCACCACCAGTGCCGCGGACAGCCCGTCGACCGCCAGTCCCGCGCGGATGCCGGCCACGAGCGGCGCGTCGGCGGCCGGGCGGAGCACCGCGGCAGCCACGGCGAGGGCCAGCACCACGGCCGCGAGCACCGTCGAGACAGGCGCGGCGACCCGGTCGGCCCGGCGGCCGGCGAGCGCGAGGAGTGCGCCCGCCCCGAGCGGGACCGCGACCAGCGCCACGAGAAGGGCCGGATATCCGGACGGCATCCGCTCAGCCCCGCAGGTCCGACGCGCCGTCGGTCATGTCGACCTGACGGGACCGGTAGATCGCGGTCACCACAGCGAACCCGGCCGCCATCTCGACGGCCATCGCCGTGATGATCACGACGATGAGGACCTGCCCGTCCGAGCCGGCGGGGGTGAGGAAGTACCAGAACGCGGCCGTGGCGAGGATGACCCCGTTCAGCATCAGCTCCAGGCCCATCATCAGCATGACGATCGACTGCTGGGACAGCGCACCGTAGAGGCCGATCGCGAACAGCCCGGCCGCGGCGAGGAGGAACAGCTGGAGCGTCACTGCCCGTCGCCCCCTGCCGTTCCACTCCGCAGGTCGTCGCCGAACCGGTCGTAGCGGCCGCGGTTCGTGGCCAGGACCACGCAGGTGACGATCGTGGCGAACAGCGCCACCCCGAGCGTCATCATCGTCAGCATCTGACCGCTCATCAGTGCCTCCCCGAGCGCGAACGTCGGGTCCGGGGGCGGCACGCCGCGACGCACCGGCCAGTCCACGAACAGGATCCCGGCGGCGAGCACGGCGAAGGTCCCGACGGCGATCGTCATCGAACCCGCCTTGTTGTGGAACATCGCCATCGGCATCAACCCGGCCGGGTTCATCATGTACATGATCATGAAGACGGCCATGATCACCATCTCGATCACCATCATCAGCGCGATGACCACGCCGAGGTAGCCGAGCCCGAGCAGCAGCACGAGCCCGGCCACGGCCAGGAACGAGGCGAGCAGCGCGAACGTCACCTGCGCCATCGAGCCCAGCCGGAACACCGCGAAGCCGAAGCCCACCGCGGCGAGCGCGAGTACCCAGAACAGCACGGTCGCGGCCATTCACATCCCTCCTCCGCCGCCGAGCACGACCAGCGCGACCACCAGCGCCTGCGCGATCATCAGCGGGACCAGCACGATCCAGGAGAACTCAATCCACCGGTCCATCCGGACGGTGGGCAGCCGGTGGCGCAGCCACACCATCGCGGCCAGCACCGCCGCGGTCTTGACCGCCACCCACAGCCAGGCGGGCAGCCAGGGTCCGTTGCCGCCGCCGAGGAACAGCGGCACCGCCATGGCCGCGGTGACCACGGTGAGCAGCCACCGGCCGCCCGCGAACACCAGCCGGTCCACCCCGGACAGCTCCGCGGCGGCCCCGCCTGCGAGGTCGCGACCCACGGGTGCGTCGAACGGAGCCCAGAACGCCATGGCCGCGGCGGAGACGAGGTACACCACGAACGCCACGGGCATGATCGCCACGAACCAGAGGTCCTCCTGGGCGGCGACGATGTCGGTGATCCGCAGGCTCTCCGCGCCCAGCGCCGCGGTGATGATCGCGAACATGTGCGGCAGCTCGTAGGACAGGCCCTGGGCGACGAACCGGTAGCCGCCGACCAGGCTCACCGCGCTGTTGGCGCCCCACCCGGCCATCCACACCGCGGCCCAGGCCAGCACCTCCATGGCGTTGAACCAGACGACGCCGACCGGGAGATCGGCCACCGGCCGGGACCCGAGGGGCAGCACCGCCGCTGCGAGCACCGCGGCCACCGGCAGCACCGCGCCGCCCAGCCGCCACAGCACCCGGTCGGCGGCCGTCGTGCGGCGCCGCTGCCCGACCAGCAACCGTGCCGACTCGCGCACCGGAGTAAGCGCCGCCGTGACCGGCCCGATCGGCCGGCCGGACGCGCGGGCGGTGACCGCGGTGTCCAGCGCGGTGGTCGCCCACGCCGCCAGACCGACCAGCAGCGGCAACAGCAGCACCCACCACAGGGGCAGGGCGCCCGGCGCCGCCGGGACGGGGACGGGCTCACCCACGGTGCACCCGTCCCGTCGGGCCCGTCGGCTGGCGGTCGGTGTCCGGGTCCACCGCCGCGACGATCAGCCGCGCGGCGGCGAACTCGGCGCCGACGAGCAGGTCTGCCAGCTGGT
The DNA here is from genome assembly GCF_059359135.1 of Pseudonocardia sp. OZ21. Taxonomy (NCBI): domain Bacteria; kingdom Bacillati; phylum Actinomycetota; class Actinomycetes; order Pseudonocardiales; family Pseudonocardiaceae; genus Pseudonocardia; species Pseudonocardia sp. OZ21. The sequence continues at coordinate 334,726 of NZ_JCADBN010000002.1, read as the reverse complement.
CGATCCCCGGTTCGGCGGCTCCCCACCCGGCGTCTGCGGCCGGGCTCGCAGGCGCGTCGAGGTCGGCCATCGCGGATTCCAGGGCGGAGAGCCTGGCGGCGAGCCGGTTCTCGACGTCGGCGGCGCCGCGTCCGAGCCCTCGCAACATCCGGTGCAGGGTGCGCGAGCGCCGCACCCTCGCCACCAGCGCCTGCGTGCGCACCCGCAGCGGGCCCGCCGGGGCGCCCGAGAGAAGCTCGTCGCGCAGATGACGGGCCGTGGCCGCCGGGCCGGCCCAGCCTGCCGTGCCGAGAAGGCGGGCCAGACCGTCGAGGTGACGGGCGGCCGTGCGGCGGGCGCGGTCGGTGCCCGGCGCGTCCCAGAACGACTCCGCGGCCTGCCCAGCCCGATCGAGGATCCGCGCGGTGGCCTCCTGCACGACGTCGCCCTGCAGGACCACCTCGACGACCAGCCCGGCGGGCCAGTCCGGAAGCACGGGACCGAGCGGGACCCGCAACCGGTCGAGCGTCAGGCCGTCGCGATCCGGACCCACGTCCGCCATGGGCAGGCCGCCCGGCATCCCCATCCCGCCGCCGCCGTGGTCGTGGCCGCCGTGGTCGTGGGCGCTGTGCTGGTGGCCGCCGTCCTGGTGATCGGTGTGGCTGTGCTCGCCCTGGTCCTGCGCGGTGCGGTCGTCGCGTCCGGTGTGCTGGTGCTCGCCTTGTTCGTGGTGGTGCTCGTCCCGGTCGTGCTCGGGCTGGTGGTGCTCGCCGTTCTGGTGCGTGCTCCGCTCGTGTCCACTGTGCTCGGTCTCGTCGGGCTCACCGTGACCGTCGCGCTGGTGGCCGCCGTTCTCCCGGGGCTGGACGTCGGGGGTGGAAGGGTGGCGTTGCCCGACGGGGTCGGCGAGGAGGGCCACGGCGCGGTCGAGCGCGGCCGCCACCGCGGCGGTCTCGGGGACCTCGGCCCGCGCGCGGGGCGCCGGGACCTGCTGCCACAGCGCCTCGATGACGGGCGCAAGCTCCGGCCCGGGCGTGCCGGCCACCACCAGCACGTCCGTGTCGGCGGGGCTCATTGCGGCGGGCCAGTCCCGGCGGGCGAGTTCGGCCTCCACGGCCAGGCGCTGGGCGGTGTGCCCGACGGCCGGCACGACCAGCACGTGCGGGCGGGCGGCGGCGAAGCGCAGCAGGCGGGCGGTCAGGTCCACCGCAGCGCTCCCTCCCGCCATGCGTAGACCACTCCGGCCAGGAGGATCGCCAGGAACGCGAACATCTCGATCACCGCGGCCGGCCCGACCCGCGACACGACGAGCGTCCACGGGTACATGAACACCATCTCCATGTCGAAGGCCAGGAAGACCATCGTCACCGGGTACCAGCGGACGTGGAAGCGCGAGAAGGCGTGCTGGGCCGGGGGCAGCCCTCCGGTGAACGGGGTGACCTCCAGCGCCGTCCGGCGCACGGCGAGGACGCGGGCGACCCCGTACATCAGCGCCACCCCGGCGACCACCACGCCGAGCAGGACGAGCACCGGCCAGAACTCGCTCACCCCGGGCCTCCTCCGCCGGCGTCGGACCGGCACGACCATACCTATACCCCGCACGGGCATCCTGTCCGAGCCCTGGGGCACTGTCCACCTCGAGCGCTCGTCCGGGTGCTCGCCCGACAGGTTCGTGTGTGCATCCGCCAGGCCAATCACGTTCCCCCGGTGGGCCTTGCGTGTCCAGGGTGGACGACGCGCCGCGTTCTCCCCGGTCGCGCGCTCCCGCGACCGTCGCCGACCCTGATCACTACGAGATCCGCGTTTTCGCCCGGGGGAGGGCGAAGACGCGGATCTCACAACGATCAAGGGCCCGCTGCCGGGCGAGTGACCTACGCACCCGGGACGCCGGCCGACGCGAAACGGGCGACTCGCGGGCTGGAAACGGGCGACTCGCGGGACCGGCGCGGTGTTGATCGCCGTGAGATGGGGGTTTTGGCCCTTCGAGGGGCGAAGGCGTGAACTTGACGCCGATCAAGGTCTCCGGCGGGGGAGCGGCCTGCGCGCCGTGTCCGGGGTGTCGGCTGACGCGAAACGGGCGACTCGCGGGGGCGGAACGGGCGACTCGCGGGCGGGGGGCGGCGGCTCACGTCGTCGCTGACTCCCTGGTCAGGTCAGGGGCGGGTGCCGTAGAGCGCGTCGTAGTTGTCGCACAGGATGCGCTGCTTGAGCTCGTCGCTGACCGGGGCGCCGTAGATCTTCCAGTACTCGCTCCAGAAGTCGCTCCACGGCTCGTCGGAGGCGAAGAGCACGCGGTCCTCCCCGAGGCCCCGCCGCTCGATCTCGGTCATGAGCCAGCGGGCGCCGAAGCCGATGGTCCAGGTGGTGTCGCAGTAGACCTGGTAGCCCTGCTCCACCCAGTCGAGGAAACGGGGGACGAGCTTGATGTGGCCGCTCACGCCGCCGCCGAAGTGCACCAGGTAGATCTTGATGCGTTTGCCGTAGGCCTCCACGAGCGGGACGAAGTTGTCGATGTCGGAGGCGCCGCCCGGGCTGGTGTGGAAGTGGAAGACCAGCCCGTGGCGCTCGGCGGCGTCGAAGCAGGCCTCGGCGACGGCGCGCGTCTCCTCGTCCCAGGTGTTCGGGTCCGGGTTGCCCCCGAGCAGGAACGTCGTCTTCAGGGCGACGATCCCATCGGCCCCCGCGTGCTCGAGGGCCTGCAGTGTCATCTCCCGGTTCTGCGGGAGGAACGAGACCCAGAGGCCGCCGACGAGCCGTTCGTTGTCGGTGACCGCGTCGAGGACGAGATCGTTGAGCGAGAACGCGTGCCCCTGCACGGGGATGCCGTAGTTGGGGAGCACGAGCCCCCGTTCGACCCCGAGCTCGTCGAGGTGGCTCAGGTAGTCCTTGGCCCGGGGGAACTCGTAGACCGTCGGCTTGACCGGCTCCTTCAGGTCGTAGAACTGCCAGGCGTCCATCGTGCCGATGTGGCTGTGGGCGTCGACCACGCGGCCGTGAACCTTATCCGACGACGCCATCGAACCTTCTCCTTCATACGATCGTGTGTGGACGTGTCGGATAGTAACTCCCGGAGGGGTCGTGACGCGGCACCGCCGTTTCCATCGCGGATGTCTGATGTTGCAGATTACGGTGATGGTTATCATGTAGATGTGGTCGGCCATCTGGGCGGTGAATGCCAGGTCACCCCCACCTCGTCACATAGGCTCGATGTTTCTTCCGGACGAGGAGCTGATGTCATGATCGGCGGTTTCCTGGGCAGAGCGACAGGGCTGGTGGCCAGCGGCGTCGTCGGCGCGGTCGCCTACGACGGGGTCAAGAGGCTGGTTCGCGGCGACGTGCTGCACGGCGCCGCCGTCACTGTCACGTCCTGGGGGCTGCGCGGGGCGCGGGTCGCCGAGACGGGCGCCGAGAAGGCGCGGCTCACCACGGCGGACATCGTCAGCGAGGCCAGAGGGAAGCTCGGCGAGCAGTCACCGCCGCCGGGCACGGCGGCGTCGGCGACCAACCACGAGCACTAGTCCGGCGTGTCGATCACCGTGGTCTCGGACGCGGCAGGCCGCGTCCGGTTTGCGACCCCCGGGCTGACCGCTTGCTCCGCTCTGGCCGTGGCGGTGGAGGACGCCGTGGACGCCGTGCCGCACGTGCGGCAGGTGCACGCCTACCCGCGCACCGGCAACGTCGTCGTCTGGTTCGACCCCCAGCGCTGCGACCGGACCGAGGTCATCGAGGCGATCGGGAAAGGGCTGGGCGCAGACCCGCAGGCCACGGCCGAGCGGTCGCCCCGTTCTGCCGACGTGACCAACGGTGACCTGGTCCGGCTCGTCGTGGGCGGGGTGGCGCTGGCAGCGCTGGGCCTGCGCCGCTACGGGCTGCGCCGGCCACCGATGCTGGGGCCCACCAGTCGCACGGTGGCCACCGGTGTCACGATCTTCACCGGCTACCCGTTCCTGCGTGGCGCGGTGCGCTCGCTCGGACGCGGCAAGGGGGCCGGCACCGACGCTCTCGTCTCGGCCGCCACCGTGGCGAGCCTGGTGCTGCGCGAGAACGTCGTCGCGCTGACGGTGCTGTGGCTGCTCAACATCGGCGAGTACCTGCAGGACCTCACGCTGCGCCGGAGCCGCCGCGCGATCGCGGAGCTGCTCACCGGCGCCCGCACCAGGACGTGGATCCGGCTCGCCGACGGCTCCGAGCTCGAGGTCGACATCGACCAGCTCGGGATCGGCGACGACGTGGTCGTGCACGAGCACGTCGTGCTGCCCGTCGACGGTGAGATCGTCGAGGGTGACGGCATCGTCGACCAGGCGGCGATCACCGGCGAGCAGCTGCCCGTCTCCGTCACGGTCGGCGCACAGCTGCCCGCGGGCACGGTGCTGCTGCGTGGACGGCTGGTCGTGCGGGCGTCGGCGGTGGGGTCCGACACCGCGATCGGCCGGATCATCAACCGGGTCGAGCAGGCCCAGCACGACCGGGCGCCGATCCAGACCGTGGGGGAGAACTTCTCCCGCCGGTTCGTGCCCACGTCGTTCGCGCTGTCGGCGTTGACGCTGCTGGTCACCCGCGACGTCCGCCGGGCCATGACGATGTTGCTCGTCGCCTGCCCGTGCGCGGTCGGGCTGTCCACGCCGACAGCGATCAGCGCGGCCATCGGCAACGGCGCGCGGCGCGGGATCCTGATCAAGGGCGGCGCGCACCTCGAGGCCGCCGGCCGGATGGACGCGCTCATCGTCGACAAGACCGGCACCCTCACCGTGGGCCGCCCCGTGGTCACCAACGTCATCTCCTTCCGTGACGACTGGACGCCCGAGCAGGTGCTCGCCTACGCCGCCAGCTCCGAGATCCATTCGCGGCATCCGCTGGCCCAGGCCGTGATCCGCTCCACCGAGGAACGGCTCATCACGATCCCGCCGCACGAGGAGTGCGAGGTGCTCCTCGGGCAGGGGATGCGGGTGGAGTCCGACGGCCGGATCCTGCTCATCGGGAGCCGTGAGCTGCTGCGCCGGGAGAACGTGCCGATCAGCCGCAGGGCGCACGACTGGGTGCGCAAGCTGCAGCGGGCGACCGAGACCCCGTTGCTGCTGGCCGTGAACGGCACGCTGGTCGGGCTCGTGTCGTTGCGCGACACGGTGCGCCCGGAGTCACGCCAGGTGCTCGACGCGCTGCGCGCCGACGGGGTGCGCCGCGTCGTGCTCCTCACCGGTGACCATCCCGCCACGGCCGCCGCCGTGGCCGCCGAGCTGGGGATCGACGAGTTCCAGGCGCAGGTCTCGCCGGAGGCGAAGCAGGACCTCGTCCGGTCGTTGCAGGAGGAGGGGTACACGGTCGCCATGGTGGGGGACGGCACGAACGACGCCCCGGCTCTGGCGCTCGCCGACATCGGCATCGCGATGGGGGTGGCGGGCACGGACGTCGCGGTCGAGACGGCCGACGTCGCGCTGGCCGGAGACGATCTGCGCAAGCTGCTCGACCTGCGCGACCTCGGGCGGCGCAGCATCGGCCTCATCCGGCAGAACTACGGGATGTCGATCGCGGTCAACGCGGCCGGCCTGCTCGTCTCGGCCGGGGGAGCGATGAGCCCGGTGGTGGCGGCGATCCTGCACAACGCCTCGTCGGTGGCCGTGGTGGGCAACAGCTCCCGGCTCATCCGCTACCGCCTGGAGCGCTAGGGCCACCGCGCTACTCTCACGCTCCCGCCGGGAGCCCGCGAGCGTCGAGGGTGTGTGTCGCGCGGGTCTGTAGGGGGCGAGCTCCTGGTGAGCGGGCACGACTGGACGCGGGCCCCGTCCCGGCGGGCCATCCTGCGGGCGGCCCTGCTGGCGCCGCTGGCCGGCTGCGCACCCGGCACACCGCCCGCCGTCGTCCCCCCGCCGCCGCCCGGCCCGGCCGTCGTGCGCCCGGCGGCCCTCGAGCGGTTCGCCGAGCTGGAACGCCGCTTCGACGCCCGGCTCGGCGTGTACGCCGTGCACACGGGCACGGGGCAGGAGCTGACCCACCGGGCGGACGAGCGGTTCGCCCTGTGCTCGACGTTCAAGATGCTGGCGGCCGCCGCCGTGCTCGACCGGAACCCGCCGGAGCACCTCGACGTGCGGGTGCGGTACGGGGCCGGCGATCTGGAGTCCTACTCGCCGATCACCGAACGGCACGTCGGTGGCGGGATGACCATCGGCGAACTGTGCGACGCGGCCGTGCGCTACAGCGACAACACCGCCGCCAACCTGCTGCTCGACGACCTCGGCGGCCCGGCTGCGATCACCGCCTTCGCCCGCTCCCTGGGCGACGGGGTGACGCGGCTGGACCGCAGGGAGCCCGAACTCAACAGCGCGGTGCCCGGCGACGAGCGCGACACCACCAGCCCGCGGGCGCTGGCGACCGACGCCCGGGAACTGGTGCTCGGGCAACGGCTGGACGGCCCCGATCGCGCACTGCTCACCGACTGGCTCGTCCGCAACGCCACGGGCGACACCCGGATCCGGGCGGGGCTGCCGTCCGGGTGGCGGGTCGGGGACAAGACCGGCACGGGAAGCTACGGCACCCTCAACGACGTCGCGGTCGTCTGGCCCCCTGGCGCACCGCCCCTCGTCGTCGCGATCCTGTCGAGCCGGTCGGCCGCCGATGCCTCCACCGACGACGCTCTGCTCGCCCAGGCGGCAACCGTGGTGGCCGACGAGCTCGGCTGACCCCGTAGCTGATCACGGGTGTAACACAGCCATTATCGTAAGGAAACCGACCGCGCCGAGTGCTGACACATACTCGCTGACGAAGAGCAGCACGAATACTCGGAGGTCAGCGCGTGTCACCAGATCCGTCGCTCGTTGCGACCGAAACCACCGCGGCCGCCGATATCGGTACCGCCGCAAAAGAGACACTGGAGGACTACACGCTGCGTTTCGCCCCGCGCAGCTACCGTAAGTGGTCGACCGGCGTCGTAGCGGTTTCCGCGCTCGGTGGAATCGCCTATCTGGCCGATTTCTCCATCGGAGCGAACATTGGGATCTCCTATGGTACGACGAACGCCCTGTGGGGCATTCTGGTCTTCGCGGTGGTTATCTTCGCCACCGGTTTTCCGCTCGCGTTCTACGCGGCCCGGTACAATCTGGACCTCGATCTGATCACGCGCGGCAGCGGCTTCGGGTACTACGGATCCGTGGTCACGAACGTCATCTTCGCGACGTTCACGTTCATCTTCTTCGCGCTCGAGGGCTCGATCATGGCCCAGGGCCTCCAGCTCGGGCTGGACATCCCGCTGTGGCTCGGCTACGCGATATCGACGTTGATCATCTTCCCGCTCGTGGTCTACGGGATGTCCCTGCTCTCGAAGCTGCAGCTCTGGACGACGCCGCTCTGGCTGGTCCTGATGGTGCTGCCCTTCGCCTACCTGTTGATCACCCACCCGGAGTCGGTCGACTCGTTCTTCGCCTACCAGGGTGCGAACGGCCAGGGTGCGCCCAGCCTCGGCTCGATCATGCTCGCCGCCGGCGTGTGTCTGTCGCTCATCGCGCAGATCGCCGAGCAGATCGACTACCTGCGGTTCATGCCCCCCAAGACGCCGGAGAACTCACGCCGCTGGTGGGCCGCCATGGTGCTCGCCGGGCCCGGCTGGGTGATCTTCGGCGCGATCAAGCAGGTGATCGGGCTCTTCCTCGCGGTCTACATCATCGCCAACGTCGCAGGCGGCACGGCCGTGGCCAACCAGCCGGTGCACCAGTTCCTGGAGATCTACCAGGACATCATGCCGGGCTGGGCCGCGTTGACCCTCGCCGTGGTGCTCGTCGTGATCAGCCAGATCAAGATCAACGTGACCAACGCCTACTCCGGTTCGCTGGCGTGGACGAACTCCTACACCCGCGTCACCAAGCACTACCCGGGCCGGCTGGTGTTCCTCGGTGTCAACCTGCTGATCGCGTTGATCCTGATGGAAGCGAACATGTTCGACTTCCTCAACACGATCCTCGGCTTCTACGCGAACTGCGGCATGGCCTGGGTCGTGGTGGTCGCCTCGGACATCGCGATCAACAAGTACCTGCTGAAGATCTCGCCGAAGGAGCCCGAGTTCCGGCGCGGGATGATCTACTCGTTCAACCCGGTCGGTTTCGGTTCGATGCTCATCGCCGCCGGCGTGTCGATCCTGGCCTTCTTCGGGGCGCTCGGATCGGGGATCCAGCCGTTCTCGCCGCTCGTCGCCATCGGCCTGGGCCTGGTTCTCCCGCCCATCATCGCGCTGGCCACCAAGGGGAAGTACTACGTGCGGCGCACCGATGACGGCATCGACCTGCCGATGTACGACGAGCACGGCAACCCGTCCGGTGACGTGCTCGGCTGCCACGTCTGCCGTCAGGAGTTCGAGCGGCCCGACATGGCTGCGTGCCACACCCACGACGCCCACGTCTGCTCGTTGTGCCTGAGCACCGACAAGGTCGGCGACCACGTGCTCCCGGCGACGCGCACCTGACCCGCTCCCCGGTGCCCGACACGTTGCAGCAAAGCCACTTTCCTGCAAGCAGGTTGCGTGAAAGTGGCTTTGCTGCAACCCGTGGCGCCGGTGGTCCTACTCCGCGGCCCGGCCTCCGACGCGGTGGGCGATGGCTCGCGCCGTCCGCTTGACCTCGTCGACGCGTTCCTCGTGGTGGGCGGCCGTGGGGCTGCGAGGGAAGGTGATGGCCACGCTGGCCACCGGATAGCGGGCGTGGTCGAGCACGGCCACGGCCACCGAGACGAAGCCGGGCGTCACCTCCCCGTCCTCGACGGCATAGCCGCGACGGCGGGTCTCCACGAGCAGCCTGCGCAGTGCGGAGAGCGACCGGGGGCCGATGTCGTTGCGGGTGACGAACGCGTCGGGCTGCGGGAAGAGCGCCCGGATCTGCGCCCCGGGCAGCGCGGCGAGCATCGCCCGGCCGCTGGCGGTGAGGTGGGCGGGCAGCCGCACCCCGACGTCGGTGACCAGGGGTGGCCGGCCGGGGGCGCGCTCCTCGATCACGTAGACGACCTCCCGGCCGTGCAGGACGGCCAGGTGGGCGGTGTCGCCCGTCCGGTCGACGAGCCGGCCGAGCGGCACCCGCGCGATGCGCTGCAGCGGCGCCTGGCGGACGTAGCCGGTGCCGAGCTCGTAGGCGGCCACCCCGAGGCTGTAGCGTCGTTCGTCCGCCAGATGCACCACGTACCCGCTCTCGGCCAGCGTGGTGAGCAGCTGGTAGGTGGTGGAGCGAGGCAGTTCCAGGTCGCGGGTGATCGCCGCCGCGGGCACGGGACCGGCCTGCCGGGCGAGGTAGCCCAGAACGGCCAGCACCTGGTGCGCCGCGGGCACCTTCAATGGATGGCCGGGCACCCGAGGACGCTAGCAACTGTCCGGCATCCCGGACAGAGTTCGCCGACGGCCTGTGGTGGCCGGACCGGGGCCGGGTGTCCCATGCAGTGATGCATGCAGTCACCGTCGGAACCGGTCCGTTGTCGCCCGAAGAAGTCCTCGCCGTGGCCCGGGAGGGGGCGAGCGTCGTCCTCTCCGCCGACGCGGAGAACGAGATCGCCGCCAGCCGCAAGATCGTCGAGTCGCTGGCGGAGGACGTCCGGCCGCACTACGGGGTGTCGACGGGGTTCGGGGCGTTGGCCACGCGGCACATTCCGCTGGACCGGCGGGCTCAGCTGCAGCGCAGCCTGGTGCGGTCGCACGCGGCGGGGTCGGGGCCGGAGGTGGAGCGCGAGGTCGTGCGGGCCCTGATGGTGCTGCGGCTCTCCACGCTGGCGACGGGGCGGACGGGGGTGCGGGTGGAGACGGCGCGGGTGTACGCGGCGATGCTGTCCGCGGGGATCACCCCCGTCGTGCGTGAGTACGGGTCGCTGGGGTGTTCGGGGGATCTCGCGCCGCTGGCGCACTGCGCGCTGGCGGCCATGGGCGAGGGCACGGTCCGCGACGGGTCGGGTGAGCTGGTGCCCGCCGCGCAGGCGCTGGCCGCGGCGGGGATCACGCCGGTCGTGCTGGAGGAGAAGGAGGGTCTGGCACTGATCAACGGCACCGACGGCATGCTGGGGATGCTGGTGCTGGCCTGCCACGACCTGCGACGGTTGCTGCGCGGCGCCGACCTCGCGGCGGCGATGAGCGTGGAGGCCCTGTTGGGCACGGACGCGGTGTTCGCGGCGGATCTGCAGGCGTTGCGTCCCCATCCCGGACAGGCGGCGTCGGCGTCGAATCTGCGGGTGTTGCTGGCGGGGTCGGCGGTGATGGCGAGTCATCGGACGCCGGAGTGCACGCGGGTGCAGGACGCGTATTCGTTGCGATGTGCGCCGCAGGTGCACGGTGCCGCCCGCGACACCGTGGCTCACGCGGAGTCGGTGGCCGGTCGTGAGCTGTCCGCCGCTGTCGACAATCCGGTGGTCACGGTGGACGGGCGACTGGAGAGCAACGGCAACTTCCACGGTGCCCCGTTGGGTTATGTACTGGATTTCCTGGCGATCGCGGTGGCGGATCTGGCGTCGATGAGTGAGCGGCGGACGGATCGGTTCCTGGATGTGGCGCGCAGCCAGGGGTTGCCGGCATTTCTCGCCGATGACCCCGGTGTGGATTCGGGGCACATGATTGCGCAGTACATGCAGGCGTCGGTGGTGGCGGAGCTGAAGCGGTTGGCGGTTCCCGCGTCGGTGGACTCGATTCCGACGAGTGCGATGCAGGAGGACCACGTATCGATGGGGTGGGCGGCTGCGCGGAAGCTGCGGCGGGGGATCGACGGGCTGGCCCGGGTGCTGGGCGTCGAGCTGCTGACGGCGGCGCGGGCGCTGGACCTGCGGGCTCCGTTGGCGCCGGCGGCGGCGACCGGGGCGGTGCGTGACCTGTTGCGCGAGCAGGTTCCCGGGCCGGGCCCCGACCGCTACCTGGCTCCTGAGATCGAGGCGGCCGTGGAGCTGGTCGCCTCCGGTGCGGCGGTGGCGGCGGCCGAGACGGTCACCGGTCCCCTGCACTGACCGACGCTCTTCCGACGCCAGAAGGAGGCCGCCATGGAAGGCGCCCGTCCCGTCCGAGCCGCCCGCGGCACGACCCTGACCGCACGTTCCTGGCAGACCGAGGCGCCGCTGCGGATGCTCTGCAACAACCTCGACCCCGAGGTGGCCGAGCGGCCCGACGACCTCGTGGTCTACGGCGGCACCGGCCGGGCGGCGCGGGACTGGGTGTCCTTCGACGCCATGGTGCGCACGCTCACCACGCTGGCCGACGACGAGACGATGCTGGTGCAGTCCGGCCGTCCGGTCGGGGTGCTGCGCACCCACGAGTGGGCGCCGCGCGTGCTGATCGCCAACTCCAACCTCGTCGGCGACTGGGCCACCTGGCCGGAGTTCCGGCGGCTGGAACGGCTCGGCCTCACCATGTACGGGCAGATGACGGCGGGGTCGTGGATCTACATCGGCACCCAGGGCATCCTGCAGGGCACCTACGAGACGTTCGCCGCCGTGGCCGCCAAGCGGTTCGGCGGCACGTTGGGCGGCACGCTCACCGTCACCGGGGGCTGCGGCGGCATGGGTGGCGCGCAGCCGCTGGCCGTCACGCTCAACGGCGGGGTCTGCCTGGTCGTCGACGTCGACGCGGCCCGGCTGCGCAGGCGGGTGGAGCACCGCTACCTCGACGAGCTGGCCACCGACCTCGACGACGCGGTGGCCCGCTGCGAGGCGGCCCGCCGGGAGCGCAGGGCATGGTCGGTCGGGGTGGTCGGCAACTGCGCCGCGGTGCTGCCGGAACTGCTGCGCCGCGGCGTCGAGGTGGACGTCGTCACCGACCAGACCTCGGCCCACGACCCGCTGTCCTACCTGCCCGACGGCGTCGATCTCGACGACTGGCCGGAGTACGCGGCCGCGAAGCCGGACGAGTTCACCGACCGGGCGCGCGAGTCGATGGCGCGCCACGTCGAGGCGATGGTGGGGTTCCTCGACGCGGGTGCCGAGGTGTTCGACTACGGCAACTCGCTGCGTGACGAGGCCCGCCACGGCGGCTACGAGCGCGCGTTCGCCTTCCCCGGGTTCGTCCCGGCCTACATCCGGCCCCTGTTCTGCGAGGGGAAGGGGCCGTTCCGGTGGGCCGCGCTCTCGGGCGACCCGGCCGACATCCACGCCACCGACGACGCCGTGCTGGAGCTGTTCCCCGACGACGACCGGCTGCACCGCTGGATCCGCGCGGCCCGCGAGCGGGTCGCGTTCCAGGGGCTTCCTGCCCGGATCTGCTGGCTCGGGCAGGGCGAGCGCGACCGCGCCGGGCTGCGGTTCAACGACATGGTCGCCTCGGGTGCGCTGTCGGCACCGGTCGTGATCGGCCGCGACCACCTGGACACGGGCTCCGTCGCCTCGCCCTACCGGGAGACCGAGTCGATGGCCGACGGCTCCGACGCGATCGCCGACTGGCCCTTGCTCAACGCGCTCGTCAACACCGCGTCCGGAGCGACCTGGGTGTCCATCCACCACGGCGGTGGGGTCGGGATCGGCCGGTCGCTGCACGCGGGGCAGGTCACCGTGGCCGACGGCACCGAGCTCGCCGCCCGCAAGATCGAGCGCGTCCTCACCAACGACCCGGCCAGCGGGGTGCTGCGCCACGTCGACGCCGGGTACGAGACGGCGGCCGAGGTGGCCGAGGCCCACCACCTGCGCGTCCCGATGCAGGAACACGCATGACCCCCCGCCCCCAGCCCGGGTTGCAGCAAAGCCACGTTGCGGCAACGAGGTGGCATGAACGTGGCTTTGCTGCAACGGGGGCGGCCGCGTTCGACGCCCTGTGGGGTGAGCTCGCGCCGGTCGGGCGCCACGGCGGGACCGGCGGGTACCGGCGCTTCGCGTGGACCGCGGCGGACGCGGCGCTGCGGGAGTGGTTCGTCGGCGAGGCACAGCGGCGCGGGCTCGACGTCACCACCGACCGGGCGGGGAACCTCTGGGCCTGGTGGGGCGACCCCGATGCCGACGGCCCGGGGCTGGTGGTCGGCAGCCACCTCGACTCGGTGCCCGACGGCGGGGCGTTCGACGGTCCGCTCGGTGTGGTGTCGGCGCTGGCCGCTCTGGACTTGCTGCGCGGCGAGGGTTGGTCCCCACGGCGCCCGCTCGGCGTCGCCGTCTTCTCCGACGAGGAGGGCGCGCGGTTCGGGGTGGCGTGCGCCGGGAGCCGGATCATCACCGGCGCGCTCCCGGCCGACCGCGCCCGCTCGCTCACCGATGCCGACGGCACCACCATGGCCGAGGCGATGGCCGCCGGCGGACACGACCCGCACCAGGTCGGCCCCGACGCCGAGACGCTGCGCCGCGTGGGGACCTTCGTCGAGTTGCACGTGGAGCAGGGCAAGGGGCTGGTCGACGCCGAGCACGGCGAGGGCGCGGCCGTCGGGGTGGCGAGCGCGATCTGGCCGCACGGCCGGTGGCGGCTCGACCTGCGCGGCCGCGCCGACCATGCCGGCACCACCCGGCTGGCCGACCGCGACGACCCGATGCTCGCGCTGGCCGCGGCCGTGGGCACTGCTCGCAGTGCAGCGCAGCGGCACGAGGCGCTGGCCACGATCGGCAAGCTGCGGGTGGAACCGAACGGGGTGAACGCCATCCCGTCGGCCGTCACGGCGTGGTTGGACGCGCGCGGGCCGGCGGAGCGGGACGTGCGGGCGGTGGTGGCCGCGGTCGGTGCGGCCGCCGGAGCCGACCCGGTCGAGGAGTCCTTCACCTCGGCGACGGACTTCGACGTGGTCCTGCGCGACCGGCTCGCCGTCCTGCTGGGCGACGCCGGGCGACCCGTGCCGGTACTGCCGACGGGGGCCGGCCACGACGCCGGGATCCTCTCCGCCTCGGGTGTGCCCACCGCGATGGTGTTCGTGCGCAACCCGACCGGCGTGTCCCACTCCCCGCACGAGCACGCCGAGACCGACGACTGTCACCGTGGCGTCGCGGCCCTCGCCCGTGTCGTGGAGGAGCTGGGGTGACCCCACCGTCGACCCGGCCCCCGCCGGGACGGACGTTCTGGTGCGAGCAGGCGTGGCTCGGACCGGGTCCGGTGCCCCGCGTCCGGGTCGCCGTCGCCGACGGCCGGATCGCCGCCGTCGAGACCGGGGTGGAGGCCGCACCCGGCGACGAACGGCTGCCCGGTCTCGTGCTGCCGGGGTTCGCCAACGCCCACAGCCACGCCTTCCACCGGGCGCTGCGCGGCCGTACCCACGACGAGGGCGGCACGTTCTGGACGTGGCGCGAGCGGATGTACGCCGTGTCGGCCCGGCTGGATCCGGACTCCTACCTCGCGCTGGCCCGCGCGGCCTACGCCGAGATGGTGCTGGCCGGCGTCACCGCCGTCGGGGAGTTCCACTACCTGCACCACGGCCCGGGCGGCGAGCCGTACGCCGATCCGAACGCGATGGGGCACGCGCTGATCCGGGCGGCCGCCGAGGCCGGCGTGCGGCTCACCCTGCTCGACACCTGCTACCTGTCCGGTGGGCTGGAGGACGCGGGCCACACCGCGCCCGACGCGGTGCAGGCCCGGTTCTCCGACAGCGACGCGGCGGGCTGGGCCGCGCGGGCCGCCGGGCTCGAGGACGGCGAAGGGGTGCGCATCGGCGCCGCGATCCACTCGGTCCGAGCGGTTCCCGCGGCGCAGCTACCGCTCGTCGTGACGGCCGCCGCCGGCCGCCCGCTGCACGTGCACCTGTCCGAGCAGCCGCGGGAGAACGCGGCCTGCCAGGCGTTCTACGGCGCCACCCCCACGGAGCTGCTCGCCGGGGACGGCGTGCTCGGACCGTCCACGACGGCCGTCCACGCCACCCATCTGAACAGCCGGGACATCGCTCTGCTCGGCGGCTCGCGCACCACCGTCTGCGCCTGCCCGAGCACTGAGGCGGACCTCGCCGACGGGATCGGCCCGTTCCGTGCGCTGCGGGACGCCGGCTCGCCGCTGGCGGTCGGCAGCGACCAGCACGTCAGCACCGACCTGCTGGCCGAGGCCCGGCTGGTCGAGTCGCACGAGCGGCTCGCCCGCGGGGAGCGGGGCCGGTTCGCGCCCGCCGAGCTGGTCGGCGTCCTCACCGCGGCGGGCCACGCCTGTCTGGGCTGGCCGGACGCCGGCCGGATCGCGCCGGGGCAGCGGGCCGACCTGGTCGCCGTGCGCCTCGACGGCCCCCGCACCGCAGGGGCCGCTCCCGAGCAGGTGGTGCTGGTGGCCACCGCCGCGGACGTCGACGCCGTGGTGGTCGACGGCGTGCGGGTCGTGACGGGCGGCGTCCACCGGCTGGGCGACGTCGGAGCACTGCTACGCCAGGCGATCGAGCCCTTCTGGAGCACGGGATGACCACCAGCGCCCACGCCGCCACGCTGATCACGGGGATCGGGGAGCTCGTCACGAACGATCCGTCGCTCGGTGCCGGTCCACTCGGGCTCGTGCCCGAGGCGGCTCTCGTGGTGCAGGACGGCGCGGTGGCCTGGGTGGGGCCGGCCGCCGCGGCTCCCTCCGCGGACGAGCGCATCGACGTCGGCGACCGCGCCGTGCTGCCGGGGTTCGTCGACAGCCACTCCCACCTCGTGTTCGCCGGGGAGCGCTCCGCGGAGTTCGAGGCCCGGATGTCCGGCGTCCCCTACGACGGAGGTGGGATCGCCTCGACCGTCCGGGCCACGCGCGAGGCGGACGACGAGCAGTTGCGCGCGCGCCTGCGGGGGCTCGTCGCGGAGATGCGCGCCCAGGGCACGACCACCGTCGAGATCAAGAGCGGGTACGGGCTGACGGTGGCCGACGAGGAGCGCGCCCTGCGGCTCGCCCGGGAGGTCACCGACGAGACGACCTTCCTCGGCGCGCACGTCGTACCCGCGGAGTACGCGGGCCGGGTGGAGGAGTACGTCGCGCTGGTCACCGGCCCGATGCTGGCGGCCTGTGCCCCGCACGCGCGCTGGGTCGACGTGTTCTGCGAACCCGCGTCACCCCACGCCTTCGACGGCGCAGCCAGCCGTGCGGTGCTGGAGGCCGGCCGGGCCGCCGGGCTCGGCCTGCGGGTGCACGGCAACCAGCTGGGCCCGGGGCCGGGCGTGCAGCTCGCGGTGGAGCTTGGCGCCGCCAGCGTCGACCACTGCACCCACCTCACCGGCCCGGACGTCGCCGCCCTCGCGTCGGGCACCACGGTGGCGACACTGCTGCCCGGCGTCGAGTTCTCCACCCGCCAGCCCTACCCCGACGCCCGCCGCCTGCTCGACGCCGGCGTCACCGTCGCGCTCGCCACCGACTGCAACCCCGGCACGTGCTTCTCCTCGTCCATGGCGCTGTGCGTGGCGCTGGCGGTCCGGGAGATGGCGATGACCCCGGCCGAGGCCGTGCTGGCTGCGACCGCCGGTGGCGCGGCGGCGCTGCGCCGCGACGACGTCGGCCACCTGGGTGTCGGCGCCCGGGCCGACCTCGCTGTGCTCGACGCACCGTCCTACCGATATCTGGCATATCGGCCCGGTGTGCCGATCACCGGCATTCTCGACGTCACGGGATAGGCGATCCGGAAAACCTGAGCTTCCTGTGAACCGCCGGAACGACCCTCACGTGATCACCTCCGAGCGCTGCGAAAAGGCGCGCCCGTCGGTGCACGGGGACCGGCCGCGATCCCGCGGAGGCCCGCGTTCTCGACCTGATCATGAGGAGTTCCCATGGGTCCCCACCCCGCTCGCCGGTTCACCGTCGGTCTGATGCTCGCCGCAGTCGGCCTGGTGTCGGCCTGTTCGGTGCCCGGGGTCGCCGTCACCCCGGCCGCCAATGTGCCCTCCGCCCCGGTTCCGGTCGCCCAGGCTCCGTCCGCCCAGGACCCGTCTGCGCTGGTGCCGCTGGCGCCGCCGGTGACCGTGGTGGCCGGGGGCGCCCCGGAGGCCCACTACCCCGCGCCCAAGGCCCCGAATGCGGCTCCGGCCCCCGCGCCGAGCGGCTACGCCAACGGGAAGAAGTCGTACTCCGGCTCCGACGGTGACGCGGTGAACTGCGGCAAGGTCGGCCCCAAGGGCGGCAAGCAGGTGGATCTGCTCGCCGTGGAGACCAAGGCGGGCATCGTCGGGTGCACCGAGGCGTTCAACATCATCGCCGAGTACTACGAGGAAGCCCCGACCAAGTCGCAGGGCACGGCGCACGTCCTCGACGTGCAGGGGTGGAACTGCCTGGCCGACACCGGCGCGTACGGCAGCGGAGCGATCGGGTGCGACAAGAACGGCTTCGCCTTCCACACCCAGCCGTGACGACGGAGCGCTGACGGGCGTGTCCCCGGTGTGTGCCGGGTGGCGCCCCCGCGCTGCGGGTGGCCGCGTGTGTGCCGCGCAGGCATCGACCGGCGGGCGGATGGTGGTGGGTGTGGACCTGGACACGGTGACGGAGATCCGGAGCGCCCGGGAGCTCGACGGGTGGCGACCGGGTGATGCGTGGCTGGCGGGTGGGACGGTCCTGTTCGCCGAGCCGCAGCCGCACCTCACCCGGCTGCTGGACCTGAGCGCCATGGGGTGGGCTCCGCTGGAGGTGACGGGCCGCGGCCTGGAGATCGCGGCGACGTGCACCGTCGCCGAGCTGGCGCGGTTCGCCCCGCCGCCCGGGTGGACCGCGGTCCGGCCGGCGGCCGGACCGTCGCTGGTGGCGCAGTGCTGCCACGCGTTCGTCGCCTCCTTCAAGATCTGGACGATGGCCACGGTGGGCGGCAACCTCTGCACCGCGCTGCCGGCCGGCCCGATGATCTCCCTGACCGCGGCGCTGGAGGGCACCGCCACCGTGATCGCCCCCGATGGTGGCCTGCGGTTCGTGCCGGTCGCCGACTTCGTCACCGGTGCGGGCACCACGGTGCTGTCGGACGGGGAGCTCCTGCGGTCGGTGACCCTGCCCGCCTCCGCGCTGCGGAGCAGGACGGCGTTCCGCCAGGCCTCGCTCCATCGCGTCGGGCGTTCCGGTGCCCTGCTCATCGGCCGTCTCGACCCGCTCGACGGCTCACTGACCCTCACCGTCACCGCCTCGACGGCCCGGCCGGTCCAGCTGCGGTTCGGCCGGGTCCCGGACGCGGCAGGCCTCGCCGACGCCGTGGCGGAGGCGATCCCGGCCGAGGCGTACGTCGACGACATCCACGGGCTCCCGGCCTGGCGGCGGCACATGACGGAACGGCTGGCGGAGGAGATCCGCCGCGAGCTGGGGGAGGGGACCGCCTGATGGGCGTGGTGGTGAACGGGCGCGAGTTCGCCGAGCGGCCCCGTCCTGGGCAGTGCCTGCGTACCTACCTGCGGGAGCGCGGCTGGTTCGGGGTGAAGAAGGGCTGCGACGCGGGGGACTGCGGCGCCTGCACCGTCCACGTCGACGGGGAACCGGTGCACAGCTGTCTCTACCCGGCACACCGCGCGCTGGGACACGAGGTCACCACGATCGAGGGGCTGGCGACCGGCGGCGTGCTGCACCCGGTGCAGCAACGGTTTCTGGACGCGCAGGGCTTCCAGTGCGGGTTCTGCACGGCCGGGTTCATCATGACCACCGCGGCACTGGACGAGGAGCAGCTGGCCGACCTGCCGCGCGCGTTCAAGGGCAACCTGTGCCGCTGCACCGGCTACCGCGCGATCGAGGACGCCGTGCGCGGGGTCCGGAACGTCGACGAGCCCGCCCCGGGCCAGGCCGTCGGCTGCAGCGTGGCCGCCCCCGCCGGGCCGCAGATCGTCACCGGGACCGCCCGCTACACCTTCGACATCGAGGTCCCGGGCGACACCGACGTCCCGGGGGTGCGCCACATCACGCTCCTCCGGTCCCCGCACGCCCACGCGCGGATCGTCGCCATCGACACGGGGCCGGCCATGGCGGTGCCGGGGGTGGTCGCCGTGCTCACCCACCACGACGCCCCGACCGGCCTGTTCTCCACGGCTCGCCACGAGCACCCGGAGGAGGACCCCGCCGACACCCGGGTGCTGGACGACGTGGTGCGCCACATCGGGCAGCGCGTCGCCGTGGTGGTGGCCGACACCGAGGCCGCCGCGGCGGAGGGCTGCCGGCGGGTTCGCGTGGAGTACGAGGTGCTGCCCGCCGTGACCGATCCGGAGCGGGCCATGTCCCCGGGCGCGCCGGTCATCCACCCGGGAAAGGGCCCGGAGACCCGGATCGCCCGGCCCCAGGACAACGTCGTCGCCGAGATGCACGAGGAGGTCGGCGACGTCGAGCGGGCATTCGAGCAGGCCGACGCGATCTACGAGGGGACGTTCGGTACGCAGCGGGTGCAGCCCGCGCACCTGGAGACCCATGGAGCCGTCGCCTGGTTCGACGGGGACGGCAGGCTCACCGTCCGCAGCAGCACGCAGACGCCGTTCCTGACCCGCCGGGTCCTGTGCGACCTGTTCGACCTGCCGGAGGACCGGCTGCGCGTGGTCGCCGGGCGCGTCGGCGGCGGCTTCGGCGGCAAACAGGAGATGCTGGTGGAGGACGTCGTGGTGCTCGCCGCGCTGCGCACAGGCGGCCCGGTGAAGCTCGAGTACACCCGCGCCGAGCAGTTCACCGCGTCCACCACCCGCCACCCCTTCACCGTCCACATGAAGGTGGGCGGTCGCCGCGACGGCACGCTCACCGGCCTGGCGCTGCGGGTCGTCTCGAACGCGGGCGCCTACGGCAACCACTCCCCGTCCGTCCTCTTCCACAGCTGCTCGGAGCCACTGGCGCTCTACCGCTGCCCGAACCGCAAGGTGGACGGCTTCGCCGTCTACACCACCACCGTCCCCTCCGGTGCGTTCCGCGGCTACGGGCTCAGCCAGGTGACGTTCGCCGTGGAGTCGGCGCTGGACGAGCTGGCGCGGCGGCTGGGCATCGAACCGGCCACGTTCCGCGAGCGCAACATCATCGTCTCGGGTGATCCCGTGGCCGACCCGGCCGGCCCGGAGCCGGACCTGGAGATGGGCAGCTACGGGCTCGACCAGTGCCTCGAGGTCGTCCGCGACGCCGAAGGCGACACTGCAGGCGACGCGGCAGGCGAGCCGGCACCCGACGGCTGGCTGGTCGGGCAGGGCATGGCGCTGTCCATGATCGCCACCGGGCCACCCGGTGGCCACTTCGCCGACGCCCGTCTCACGCTGCTGGAGGACGGCCGCCTCGACCTGGCCGTGGGCAGCGTCGAGTTCGGCAACGGCCTCGCCACCGTCCTCCGCCAGATCGCGGCCGCCACCCTCGGCACCACGGTGGACCAGATCGGCATCCGGCAGGCCGACACCGACATCGTCGGCCACGACACGGGTGTCTTCGCCTCCGCGGGCATCGTCGTCGGGGGGAAGGCCGTGCTGCGCGCGGCGGAGGCCCTGCGGGCGGCGTTGCTCGCCTGCGCGGCCGACTTCACCGGAACCGACCCGGGACGGTGCCGGCTGGAGCCGGACGCCGTGGACTGTGCGGGGCAGCGCCGGCCGCTGTCGAAGCTCGGGGCGGCGATGCGTGCCGCCGGTCGCGAACCGGCCGCGGCCGGTCGCTCGGACGGCACCCCGCGCTCGGTGGCGTTCAACGCGCAGTGGTTCCGCGTCGCGGTCGACCCCGACACCGGGGAGATCCGGATCCTGCGCAGCGTCCACGCCGCCGACGCCGGCGTGGTCATGAACCCGATGCAGCTACGCGGCCAGGTGGAGGGCGGGGTGGCCCAGGCGCTCGGCGCCGCCCTGTACGAGCAGGTCCGGATCGATGAGAACGGGGAGGTCAGCACCCCGGACTTCCGCCGCTACCACCTGCCCGCCTTCGCCGACGTGCCGCGCACGGAGGTCCACTTCTCCCACACCGCCGACTCGATGGGCCCGCTGGGGGCGAAGTCGATGAGCGAGAGCCCTTTCATTCCCGTCGCACCGGCGCTGGCCAACGCGCTCCGGGACGCCACCGGCGTGCGCTTCACCCGGCTCCCGTTCACCCGCGACACGGTGTGGCTGACCCTCCGGGAGGCGGCCGAGGGTCAGGCGTGACCCGCGTCCGGCCGCCGGTCCATGCGCCGTGACAGGTGCGCGAAGGCGGCGGGCGCGACGCCGTGCACGCGCGCGCCGACCGTGAGCCAGCGCGGCACGAACACCTCGGCACGGTCGCGGCGCACCGCGTCGACGAGCGCGCCCGCCACCCGCTCCGGGCTGACCGGACGCGGGAAGCGCCGGTGGTAGGGCTCCCCGCGCCGCTCGTAGTACGGGGTCGCGACGGCGCCGGGGAGGACCGTGGTGACGCCGATGTCCGACTCCACGCGCAGCGCGTCGGCGAACCCGCGCAGGCCGGCTTTGGTCGCCGAGTACGCGGCCTCGTACGCCACCCCGATCGCCGCGACGGAGGCGACGAACACCACGTGGCCGTGGGCCCGGCGCAGGGTCGGCAGCAGGGCCCGGGTGAGCTGCACGGGAGCGACGAGGTTGACGGTCAGCAACTCGTCGACGACCTGGGCGGGCGTGTCGGCCAGCGGCCCGGCGGCGCCGACCCCGGCCCCGTGGACCAGCAGCTCCGCCCAGCCGTCCGCGGCGTCGGACACCGCCTCGACCCCGGCGGGTTCCCGCAGGTCAGCCACCAGCGCGCGGCCGCCACTGCGGAGGGCGACGGCGTCGAGACGGTCGCGGTCCCGGCCCACGAGCAACAGCCGGCAGCCGTGGTGCGCCAGGCGCTCCGCCACGGCGGCCCCGATTCCGGACGAGGCGCCGGTGACCACGGCGTTGCGAGGTAGTGAGGTCATCCGGAGCAGGTCATCGGGTGACGGGTCCCGCGCCGCGCCGCATCACGAGTGAGTTGTTGGGGGTCGTGTACTCGCGGCGTTGCAGCAGGTGGTGGCCGCGTACGGCGATCAGCGCGATCGAGCCGATGACCACGGCCGCGGCGAGATACTGGCCCATGAGCAGCGAGGGGGAGCTGTCCAGTCGCTCGCCGAGCCAGCTCACGCCGATGAGGACGCCGATCACCGGGTCGACGCTCGTGATCACGGCGACGGCCGGTGCCACGAGCTGCCCGGCCTGGAACGTGTTCTGGCTCAGCAGGAAGCCCATCGGGCCGATGATGCAGACCACGTAGAGGACGGGGTGGCGGAACGGTTCGTCCAGCCCGACCCGTAGCTGTCCGGTGATGACCTTCATCAGTCCGGCGGTGACGCCGTAGAGGACGCCGGTGGCCAGCGCCAGAGCGAGCACCCGCGACGAGTGCTCCACGGTGGCCGCGTAGAGCACGCAGCCGAGCACCAGCACGGCCAGTGCGATCGCCAACGGGAGCCCGGCCATGAGGTTGAAGTCGGCGTCGGCGCTGCCTTCCGTGGGCCGGGCCAGCAGCAGGAACGCCGACAGCCCGGCCGCGCAGAGCAGCGCACCGAGCAGGATCAGCGCGTCGGGGCGCCGCCCGTTCATCAGCGCGGCGAACACGGAGGCGAAGGCGACCCCGGTGACGAGCAGCGGCTGCACCACCGCGAGCGGCCCGAAGGCCAGCGCGACGATCTGCAGGGCGAGGGCGACGATCGTGGCCACCAGTCCGAGCAGCCACATCGGACGTGCGAGCAGCTCGACGATCAGCCGCGGGCTCAGGGTCGGAGCGACCGCCACCTCGTGGGTCGCCCGTTGCTGCGCGGCGCTGGCCAGCCCGAACCCGGCAGCGCCCAGCACAGCGGCAGGCACCGCGATCACCAACGCCGTTCCCGAGTCCATCACCACCTCCAGCCCCCAGCCCCCTCAGTCGCCATGACCCTGCACAGCGCTTAACGACGCCCTGACCCGGTCGGGAATTCCCCCGATCTCGGGTATCAGCCCAGGATCAGCGGTGATTCCGATCGCTGTGGTGCGGCCCCAGTGGAGCGCCCCGATGGCCAATCCCACCCCGTCGGCCAGCGGCAGCACCGGGTAGACCTCGCGGATCAGGCCACCGCGCGAGTGCAACGGGCGCCGCGAGCCCGGCATGACCGAGGCCAGTGCGTGGAAGAACCGCCGCCCATAGGCCAGGCGCACCAGCTGGGCCTGCAGCCGCCACGGTAGCAGTCCGAGCACGCGCAGCACCGCGGCCGCGCCATCGGGCTGACCGGCCGACGAGCCCGCTGCCAGCGCTTTCTCCACTCGCGCGACGCGTTCGGCCGGGGACATCGGGCCGGTCGGCAGGTCGATCGAGACGGCGGCGGTGCGGTTGCCCAGCGCGCGGCTGCCCACCGTGGCGCTGGTGCGGGTGGTCATCGGCACCATGGTGCGCACCGCCGTGGGCACGGCCTGCGGGTCGCGCTCGGTGAGCAGCGTGTGCAGGGTCTCGGCCACGACGGCCAGCAGCAGCACGGTGGTGCCGACGCCGTGCGCCCGCGCCGCCGCACGGACCTGGGCCCCGTCCAGGCACACGCCGGCGCGCCGGTGGGCCGTGCCGGCGATGCGCCCTGCCAGCGGTGACGCCCCGGCGCCACCGGCGCGGGCGAGACTGGCGACCCCCCGGACGACGACGGCGGCGCGCCGCAGCCGGTGGGCCACGCCGCCCGGCTCGTCCGAGGCGCTCCGGGACCGGTCGGGGGTGGCCGGTGTGATCTCGTTGCTCAGCAGCCGGATCAGCGCGTCCGTGACGGCGAGCCCGTCCCCCAGCGCGTGGTGCACCTTGGCCAGCACGGCGATCTCGCCCGCCGCCCGGTCGCGGGCCACCTGCAGCTCCCACCCGGTCGTCACCGGGTCGACCACCGTGGCGAAGAACGCCGTGAGGGCCTCGTCCCAGGTGGGGGAGGTGCCGTCGGCTGCGATCTCGACGATGCCGGGCCGCACGTGCCGGGCGGGGTCCGGCGTGTCGTCCACGAGCCAGCGCAGCGGCCGTCCGGGCCGGGGGCGCAGCAGGCGGCGGCGCAGCAGCGGGATGTCCGGGACCCGGTCCCGGATCAGCCCGGCCAGGGCATCGGGCCAGTCGTCGCGGCAGGCGGGGTCCTCGATGAGGATGCGTGCGCCCACCTGCTGGGGTACCTCGGGCGTTGCGGCGTGCAGGAACAGCGCGTCCTGGGAGCGCACCCGCGGGTGCCGCGGGCCCGGGGTGCCCTGCGTGATGCGGTGGTGCGCGTCGAGGTCGGCGAGCGCCGCGACGTCGGCGGTGAGGTCGGTGCCGGCGAGGCGGGCGACCAGGGACTCGACGAGGGCCTCGCGCTGGCCGTCGCGGGCGAGGTCGGCCAGCGCCGCCGTGAGGTCGGCGGGTGCCGGGCACACGCGGGCGAGCCCGGCACCGGCGAGCAGCGCGGCGGTCGCGCGGCCGTGACCGGCGATCGGAGCGAACAGCAGGAGCGGGCGTGCGCAGGCCAGCGCCTCGAGTGTGGTGGCGCCGCCGGCGTTGGCCACGACGACGTCGCAGTCCCGGGTGGCCGCGGCGGGGTCGTCGACCCAGTCGACCACCCGCATCGCCGCCCCGCGCGGGTGTGCGCGGCCGATCTCCAGCAGCCTGCGCCGCACCGCGGTGTTGCGACCGCTGCTCACGAGCACGTCCGCTCCGGCGTCGAGGACGGCCGAGCAGGCCGCCGCGACGTCGCCGAACGCCATCGAGCCGCAGGACACGTACACCTGCGGGCGCGCTCGTGCGGCCTCGACGGGCGGTGGGGTGAACCGGCTCGAGACGGGCAGGGCCGCCACCCGGACCCGCGCGCCCGGGGCGGCGCGGTGCACCAGCGCCGCCGCCGCGCCGGTGGAGACCAGGTGCAGGTCCAGGCCGGGGTCCACCCAGAGCGGGTGGGGCGCCGGGTCGGCCATGACGGCGACGGCGGGCATCGGCAGCCTGCCGCGGCGGCGCAGCCGGCCGAGGCCGGTGATGCCCTCGGGGAAGGTGGCCACGACGAGGTCGGGGGAGTGGCGGGCCACCTGCCGGGCGAGGCCACGGCCGCTCCAGACTCCGATCACCGCCCGGGTGCCTGCGCGGAACGGGCGCACGTGCCAGAGCAGCCAGAAGTACAGCTCGTAGAGCCAGGAGAACCGCCGCATGCAGCCGGCGTAGATCGCCCGGAAGACGGGACCGGTGCCGCGGCCCATCCCGTCGAGGGTGTCGGTCCACACCACCTCGACGCCCGGCCACGCGCGCCGGGCCCGTTCCTCGACGGCGCGGGCGGCGGCGTGGTGGCCCTCGCCGATGCCGCCGGTGACCAGCAGGACCCGTCGCGGGGCGGTGACGCCGGTGTCCGTGGCCGCCCCGGGCCGGATGTGGGGCCGCGTGGTCGTGGTCATGGGGGTGTCCGTGTTCATGCCACCCCTCCGGGGGGTCGATGCGGCGCTAGCGTGCGCATGTGGAAGAAGGAGCGGGTGTGTCGGGCGGCCCCGCGCGGGTGCTGCTGCTCTCCGCGCCGGTCGGCGAGGGGCATGTCGCCGCCGCGCGGGCACTGGCGGCGCGGATGCGCACGCTCTGGCCGGACGCCGAGGTGCTCGAGGTCGAGAGCACCGGCCGCGGGTCGCGGGACGCGCTGCTGCGGGTCTCCTACCGGCTGACCCTGCGGTTCGTCCCGCGGCTCTACGGGGTGGGCTACGACCTGCTGGTCCGGTTCCCGAAGGCCGCCGAGGTGTTCAAGGCGATGTCCGCGGGCGGCATCGGCAGGTCGATCGAGCCGATCCTGACGGCGGCGTCCCCCGACCTCGTGGTCTCGACCTACCCGATGATCTCCGGAGGGCTGGCCTGGCTGCGGCGGCGGGGACGGCTGCCGGGCCGCGCGGTCGCGGTGGTGACCGACGTGGCCGTGCACCCGTTCTGGGTGTGGCCCGACCTCGACGAGACCTGGACGCTGCTGCCCGCCTCCCAGGAGCAGGCGCGGGTCGTCGCTCCGCTGGCGGACGTGCGGGTGGTGCCCGCGGCGGTCGACCGGCGCTTCCGGCCGGGTGACCCGCTGGCGGCCCGGGCCGCCGGCGGCCTGCGCCCGGACGCGTTCGTCGTGCTGGTCACCGGGGGGTCGCTGGGCTTCGGCGGCCTCGAGCGGGTGGTGGACGCGGTACTGGCCGGTGGGGAGGACGTGCAGGCGGTGGTCCTGTGTGCCCGCAACGAGCGGCTGCGGGCCACGCTGCTCGCCCGCGGGCT
This sequence comes from Pseudonocardia sp. OZ21, assembly GCF_059359135.1. Classification (NCBI taxonomy): domain Bacteria; kingdom Bacillati; phylum Actinomycetota; class Actinomycetes; order Pseudonocardiales; family Pseudonocardiaceae; genus Pseudonocardia; species Pseudonocardia sp. OZ21. Next base: position 308,820 of record NZ_JCADBN010000002.1, on the reverse strand, counting down.
GCCGTCCGAGCGGCTGGTCGCCCGCGGCTGGACGGACCGGGTGGCCGAGGAGATCACCGCCGCCGACCTCGTGGTGACCACGGCGGGCGGGGTGATCGCGACCGAGGCGTTGGCTGTCGGGCGCGCCGTGCTGTTCGCCGCGCCCATCCCGGGCCACGGGCGGGCCGGTGCGGCGATGACGGCGGCGGCCGGGCTCGGGGTGGTCTGCCCGACACCCGCGGAGGTGACCGCGGCAGTGCGCAGGCTCCGGGAGCAGCCCGGCGAGCGGGCTGAACTGGCCGCCCGCGCGGCCGAGTTCGGCCGCGCGGAGCTCGACGAGGAACTGAGCGCGCTCGCCCTGCGGGTCTGACCGGGGGGCGGGGCGCGGCGGCGTCAGGCCGCGGCGGGTGCGCCGATCCGCAGCCGGATGCCCTCGCCGGCCAGCGACCGGCGGAACCACCAGAGCGACAGCCCGATGCCCAGCGCCACCATCGAGTACGACCCGGCGGTGGAGACCACGAGGTAGTTGCCGACGGTCTGCGTGGCGAGCACGGCGAGCGTGGTGGCGCCGTTCACCAGGAACACGCACGCCCACAGCAGCGACACACGCTTGAAGAAGCGCTTGATGCGCGGGTGCCCGGTGAGCGCCTCCGGGAACGGGCAGAAGTCGTCGGCCAGCTTCGCCAGCAGCGGACGTTCGAAGCCCAGGGTGACCAGCAACGCCACCGCGAACACGAAGTTCTGCACCGTGGGCTGCAGGAAGTAGAGGAAGGCACTGCCCGTCCACAGGCCCACCACGGTGCGCACGACCAGCAGCATCGTGCTCATGAGCAGGACCACCGGGACCCGCTGGCGCATGACCAGCCTGCGGCTGATCGCCAGCCCGGACCAGCCCAGGGCGGCGTACAGCCCGGCGTCGAAGCCGGCCTGCGTGAAGAGCACCCAGAACAGGGCCAGCGGGATCAGTGTCGACTCGAGCAGCGGGATGCCCGCGTGCCGTAACAACGACCCGACCGGGGGAAGATGGACCGTAATGCGGTGTTGCAGCATGCTCTGCCTCTCCGGCTGGCTGCGAGGTGCAAGCAGTGTACTGACACCGGTAACGGGGCGATAACGGGCTCATCGTCCGGTTGTGACCGGTTCCCCCTCTCTCAGGTACCCGCTGCGGCGCGCAGTGACTCGCGCAGCGAGCCGAGAGTTGCGAAGACCGCTGACGGCTCGTACCCGCAGTGGGCCATGCAGTTCTCGCAGCGCGGGTCGTTGCCCCGGCCGAAGGCCGACCAGTCCGTGTCCTCCACCAGTTCCTTGTAGGTCTGCACGTAGCCGTCGTCGAGCAGGTAGCAGGGGCGCTGCCAGCCCAGCAGCGAGTAGGACGGGATCGCCCACGCCGTGCAGGCGAGGTCGACCTTGCCCTCGAGGAAGTCGAGGAAGATCGGGGAGTGGTTGAGGCGCCACTTCTTGCGCCTGCCGCCGTCGAAGGCCTTGCGGAACAGCTCACGGGTCTGCTCGACGCCCAGCCAGTGCTCCTGGTCCGGGGCCTTCTCGTAGGCGTAGGCGGGCGAGATCTGCATGTTGTCGATGCCGAGCTCGTCGTTGAGGTAGTCGAGGACGTCGATCACGTCCTGCGGCGTGTCGGTGTTGAAGAAGGTGGTGTTCGTGTTGACCCGGAACCCCTTCTCCTTCGCCAGCTTGATCGCGTCGACCGCCTGGTCGAACACCCCGTCCTTGCACACCGAGGCGTCGTGGCGGTCGCGCAGGCCGTCGATGTGCACCATCCACGCGAAGTTCTTGTGCGGGGTGAACCGGTGCAGATGCTTGGGCAGCAGTACCGCGTTCGTGCAGAGGAAGACGATCTTGCCGCGGTCGAGCAGCCGGCGGACGATCTCGTCGATCTCCTTGTGCATCAGCGGCTCGCCGCCTGCGATGGAGACCATCGGGGCGCCGCTCTCCTCGATGGCGCCGACCGCCTGCTCGACGGACATGCGCTGCTTCAGCAGCGACGCGGGCTGTTCGATCTTCCCGCAGCCCGCGCATTTGAGGTTGCACGCGAACAGCGGCTCCAGCTCGACCAGGAGCGGGAACTTCTCCACCCGCTTGATCTTCTGCTTCATCAGGTACGTGGCGAGTCGAATGGACTGGCGCATGGGCATGGGCATGGTCAGCTCACCTCCTTGGGCAGGGTGAATGAGATGGACTCGGTCCCGGTGGTGGCCGTCGTGACGGTCACCGGTCCGAGACCGGACAGGCAGGACACCACGTCGTCGACGAGGTGGTCGGGCGCGGACGCACCGGCGGTGACGCCCACGCGGTGCACGCCGGCGAGCCAGCGCAGGTCGAGCTCGCCGACGTCGTCGACGAGGTGGGCAGGCACGCCGTCGCGGCCGGCGACCTCCGCCAGCCGGCGCGAGTTGGAGGAGTTCGGCGAGCCGACCACCAGCACCAGATCCGCGCCTGCGGCGACGGCGCGCACCGCGCGCTGGCGGTTGGTGGTGGCGTAGCAGATGTCGTCGCGCCGGGGGCCGGCCAGGCCGGGGAAACGCCTGCGCAGCACGTCGGCGATCTCCTCGGCCTCGTCGACGGCGAGCGTGGTCTGCATCGCGTACGCCACCCGGGCCGCGTCGCGCGGCTGCACCGTCCTGGCGGCGGCGACGTCCTCGACCACGACGACGTCGTCCGGCGCCTCCCCGACGGTGCCCTCGACCTCCTCGTGGTCGGCGTGGCCGATGAGGAACACGGTGTTGCCGCGGTCGGAGAACCGGCGCACCTCGGTGTGCACCTTGGCGACCAGCGGGCAGGTCGCGTCGATCACCGACAGGTCGCGGACCCTCGCCTGGTCGCGTACCGCGGGGGTCACCCCGTGGGCGGCGAGCACGGCGACCGCCCCGCGGGGGATCTCCTCGACCTCCTGGACGAACACCGCCCCGCGGCTCTCCAGCCCGCGCACCACGTGGGCGTTGTGCACGATCTGGCGGCGCACGTAGACGGGCGCCCCGAAGCGGGCCAGCGCGCGGTCGACGACCTCGATGGCGCGTTCGACCCCCGCGCAGAACGACCGCGGCTCGGCGAGCTCGACGGTGCGCGGCCCGGTGGCGGCCAGCCATTCGCGAAGCGCAGGCGCCGCGCGGCGCAGGGACCGCAGCGCCGCCACCCCGCGCACGACCGTGCCGGGGCGGTACAGGGCCGCCGACGGCGTGTCGACCACGGCGCGGACCACGGCGAACGGTCCACCGCCCGCCCCGGCGGCGAGCCAGGCCGACTCGGTGTCGACGGCCAGCGCGCCGCTGCGGGCGAGCTCGGCGCGGCGGGCCCCGTCGACCACGACCGGGCTGGAGAGCACCGGGCCGACGTGGACGCGCAGCCCGCGCCGGCGCAGTGCCGCCGCCAGTGGGGCCGCGGTCGGCACCGGGATGGGGTCGCACCCGTCGCGCCGCACCTCGTCGGCGACCACGAGGTCACCGGGCCGCAGGCGGCCGTCGAGCGCGCCCGCGACCCCGACGACGAGGACGGGGCGGGGCCCGGCCGCACCGAGTGCGGTGGCCGCGGCGGTCGCCCGGCGCGGGCCGAACCCCGTGTGGCGGACCTCGGCGGCGCCGAGCGGCGCGCCGATGGCTGCCCGCTCCACCCGGAGTGGCGTGCAGACGACGGGGGTGGTCATCGTCGTCCGCCCAGGTACCGGCCGAGCGCCGAGACCGGGAACACCATGCGGTACAGGTGGTAGCGGATGTAGAAGGCGCCGGGGAACCCGGTGCCGGTGAACTCCGGCTCGTCCCACGAGCCGTCGTCGAGCTGCGTGTCGACCAGCCACTGCACCCCACGCTCGACGGCGTCCGAGTGCTCCCCGGCCGCGAGCAGCGCGAGCAGCGCCCACGCCGTCTGGGACGCGGTGGACGTCCCCCGTCCCGACCAGGTCGGGTCGGCGTAGGACCGGATGTCCTCGCCCCAGCCGCCGTCGGGGTTCTGGTGGATCTCCAGCCAGCGCACCGCGGCCCGGACCGCGGGCGACGACTCGGGCACCCCGGCGGCGATGAGGGCCGGGACGACCCCGCCGGTGCCGTAGACGTAGTTGGCCCCCCACCGGCCGAACCACGACCCGTCCTGCTCCTGGGCGGCCAGCAGCCACGCGACGCCGCGGCGGCACGCCTGCGACCCCGAGAGTCCCTCGGCCACGAGCATCTCCACCACGTGGGCGGTGACGTCGGCCGACGGCGGGTCGATCACGGCGCCGAAGTCGCAGAAGGGCAGCTTGGTGATGAGCTCGCGGGTGTTGTCGGCGTCGAACGCCCCCCACCCGCCGTCCCGCGACTGCATGCCGACGGTCCAGTCGACCCCGCGGTCGATCGCCGCGCGCATCCGCGCGGGCTCGGGGTGCGCGACGCGGCGCAGCGCCAGCACGACCTCGGCCGTGTCGTCGATGTCCGGGTAGCCGTCGTTGTCGAACTCGAACGCCCACCCGCCGGGCGCCACGTGCGGCCTGCGCACCGCCCAGTCGCCCGTGACGCGGACCTCCTCGACGAGCATCCAGTCCGCGGCGCGCACCACGGCGGGGTCGTCGGGAGCGACACCGGCGTCCAGCAGGGCCGTGACGGCCAGACAGGTGTCCCACACCGGTGACTGGCAGGCCTCGAGCCTGCGGACCCACCCCTCGGGCGTCTGCTCGCGGATCAGGAAGCGGTCGAGCCCCGTGATGCCGGCCTTCATGGCGGGATGGTCCATCGGGTAGCCGAGCAGGTGCAGGCAGAGCAGCGAGTACACCCACGGCGGCTGGATGCCGCCCCAGGAGCCGTCGGCCTCCTGGCGGGCGAGCACCCACTCGGCGGCGCGGCGCATCGCCAGCCTGCGCAGCGGCCGAATCGGGCGGCGGGAGTAGCGGTGCAGCACCCTGTCGAGACACTGGAACGCCCCCGCCCAGGACCACAGCGCGGCCTGGCGCGGCCGGGCGGCCTGCCGCTGCCCTGGGGTGAGCCGTTCCTGCGGGCAGCGCAGCTCGTCGATGCCGAACGGCAGCGGTCGCGCAGGCCGCAGGGTGGCCACGACCGTCAGCGGGACCACGGTCTGGCGGGCCCAGCAGGCCCAGTCGTAGACGTTGAGCGGGAACCAGCGCGGCAGGAACACCATCTCCGGCGGCATGTCGGGCAGGTCGTCCCACGACCACAGCCCGAACAGCGCGAGCCAGATCCGCGTGAAGACCCGGCTGTTCTCCACCCCGCCCCACGCGAGCACGAACTTCTGCGCGCGCTGCATGTGCTCGGCGTCTGGCGAGTCGCCTGCCAGCCGCAGCGCCACCCAGGCCTCGACGGTGGTCGAGAGGTCGCCGGGACCGCCACGGAAGTTCGCCCACGTGCCGTCGGCCCGTTGCTGGGAGCGGATCCAGCGGGCGGCCTCTTCGGTCTCCTGGTCCTCGCGGATGCCGAGGAACTCCCGCAGCAGGAGGTCCTCGGCGTCCATCGTCACGTTCGTCTCGAGCTCGCCCTTCCACCAGCCCTGCTCGTCCTGCTGGGACCGGAGGAACCCGACCGCGGCGTCGAGTGCCGAGTGCAGACTGCGTGAGGTGGTTTCCGGCGCGGTGAGGGTCATCAGAACTCCCGGTCGGTGAGGTGACGGCCGAGTGCGACGAGCTCGGCGCGGGTGGCGTCGGGAAGCTCGACGCAACCGAGGGCCTTCTCGGCGAGCGACATCCGCCTGCGCGCCTCTGCGGCGGCCCAGTCGCGGCCCCCGCCGGACTCGACGAGGGCGGCCACCCGGCGCAGCTCGGGCTCGGTGTCCGTGCCGGTTCCGGCGAGCCAGCGCCCCAGGTCCCGCCCCGCCGCCCCGCCGTGGTGCACGGCGTAGGTCACCGGCAGCGACTTCTTGCGCGAGCGCAGGTCCGACAGCACGGGCTTGCCCGTCACTGCGGGGTCGCCCCAGATCCCCAGCAGGTCGTCCACGAGCTGGAACGCGGCCCCCAGCTCTGCGCCGTAGGTGCGCAGCGCCGCGGTGAGAGCAGGGCCGGCGCCCGCGAGCACCGCCCCGACCTCCGCGCTCACGGCGAGCAGCGCGCCGGTCTTGCCCGCGGCCATCGCGAGGCACTCCTCCACCGCGACGTCCGTGCGCCGCTCGAACGCGATGTCCTCGGCCTGGCCGCGGATCAGCTCGCGGGTGGTGCCGGTGACCAGCCAGGCCGCCCGGGCCGCGTGCGGTGACTCGGCTTCCAGGAGCACCTCGACGGCCAGCGCGAGCAGGGCGTCCCCCGTGAGGATCGCCGAGGGGGCACCCCACTGCGCCCACACCGTGCGCCGGTGCCTGCGCTCCGTGTCACCGTCCATCAGGTCGTCGTGCAGGAGTGAGAAGTTGTGCACCAGCTCGACGGCGACCGCACCGGGCAGGCCCGCCGCGGCCGTCGCGCCCGCCGCCTCGGCCGACAGCAGCGCGAGCGCGGGCCGCACGGCCTTGCCGCCACCGTTGCCGGGCGAGCCGTCCAGCTCGGTCCAGCCCAGGTGGTAGGACGCCTGCTCGCGGCTCGCGGGATCGAGCCGGGCGACGGCCGCCTGCAGCGCGGGGGTCACGATCTCGCGGCACCGCCGGAGCACGGCGGTGGCGGTGTCGGTGGCAGTGACGGCGGTCATGTCGCGACCCCTGCCGTGCGCGCCGGCGTGCCCGCGGTGGCGAGCAGAGCGTCGGCCGCGGCGTTCCCGCTGCGTACCGCGCCCTCCATCGTGGCGGGCCACCCGGTGGCGGTCCACGACCCGGCGAGGAACAGACCGGCCGCCCTGGTGCCGGGGAGCGGGCGCAACGCGCCGGTGCCCGGCGCCGGCCGGAACGTGGCGTGCGGTTCCCGGGTCACGAAGAAGTCGAGCACCCGCGCGTCGCGGGCAGCGGGCAGCAGTGCCGCCAGCGCAGGCAGCATCCGCTCCCGCAGCCGGGCCGTCGGCGTGCGGATCAGGTCGTCCGCAGCCGACAGGGACACCGCGACGTACTGCGCGGGCGCGGGGTGCACCCGGCGCAGCCCGGACTGCTCCGTGCGGTCGAAGACCCACTGCACCGGGGTGCCGACGGCCGCCAGGAACGGAACGTCGAGCACCCGCCGGTCGTAGACGACGTGCACGTTGACGATCGGCGAGCTGCCCAGCGCCTCGGACCACCCGGGCGGCAGGTCCAGCGCCCCCTCGGGCACCAGCCGTTCCGTTGCCGCGGGCGGCACGGCGCAGATCATCTGATCGACCACGGTCTCCTCCACCCTCTCGCCCTCTCCTTCCGAGCTGACCTGCCACCCGTCCGCCGTCCGCCCCAGCGCGCGGACCTTCGTCGAGGTGCGGACCTGCACACCGGCCGCGCGCAGTGCGCGTCCGGCCGCGTCGTCGTGCAGCCGGCCCAGTGGCACCCGGGACCAGCCGATGTCACCCGCCGCCGCGTCGGTGAGCAGCCCGAGCTGGAAGACGGTGGCGGCAGGCGCGAGCGACGCGGCGTCCGCCCCGGCGTTCAGCGTCGCCACCCCCACCAGGTCCCACAGCGCCTCGATGGCCCGGCGGCTCTGGCCGTGCTCGGTGAGCCACCGGCCGAAGCTGACGGCGTCGGTCGCGGGGTCGGCGGGGTCGACCTTGCGCAGCGCCAGCGCCGCCCCGGGCAGTCGCAGGCGGTCGGCGAACGTGAGCGGGCGGTGACGCAGCAGCGCCCCCGCGAGGTGCAGGGGCGCAGGGAGCCGGGACCGGCGCAGCCTGCCGGGCCGTCGCCCGGGGACGTGCACGGGGATGTCGAGCCGGTCCTGCAGCGTCACCAGGTCGGCGACCCCGAGGCGTTGCAGCAGCTCGCGGTAGGCCGTGCAGCAGCGCAGGAACACGTGCTGACCGTTGTCGACGTCGAGGTCGCCCCGGCGGAACGAGGACGCGAGCCCGCCCAGCCGCGGGCGCGACTCCAGCAGCGTCACGGCACAGCCTGCATCGGCGCAGCGCAGCGCGGCCGCGATCCCCGCGAGACCGCCGCCGACCACCCCGACCCGGACAGGAGCACTCATGAGGTGCCGGCTCCCACCGGCGCGCGTCCGGACAACGCCCGTGCCGCCACCGCGGCCTTCTGCCAGCCCGAGAGCGACCGGCGCTGGTGGTAGACCGAGGGCGGGTCGGCCGCGATGTCCTCCAGCAGCTTGCGGTAGATGCCGGACATCGCGGTCACGCAGGCGGAACTGCGCCGGTCGAGCAGCGGCACCAGCTGCAGGCCCTCGGCGTACCACCCGCGGGCCCGCTCAGCGCTGAACGTGATCAGCTCGGCCAGGCCGCCGGTCTTGTCGACCAGCACCTCGTGCTCGTCGAGGACCAGCTCGACGCCGAAGCGCTCCAGCTCAGCGCGGGGCAGGTAGATCCGACCGTGCTGCAGGTCCTCGCGGATGTCGCGCAGGATGTTGGTCTGCTGCAGCGCGATGCCCAGCACGTCGGCGTAGCGGGCGGCCTCCGGGTCCGGGCGGGAGCCGAAGATGCCCAGGCACAGCCGCCCCACGGAGCCGGCCACGCAGCGGCAGTAGCCGACCATGTCGTCGAACGTCTCGTAGAAGCAGGCCGCCGTGTCGGACCGGGCGTCCATGGCGACGTCGGCCTCCACGCCGTCCACGAGCTCGTCGAACGCCCCCAGCGGGATCGGATACCGGGTCGCCGCGTCGGTCACCGCGACCAGTACGGGGTCGGCCGGGTCCGGCGGCCTGCGCAGCGACTGCCGTACGTCGGCCAGCGCGGTCACCTTCTGCGCGGTGGGCAGGTCCCCGTCGCCGATGTCGTCGATCCGCCGGGCGAGTGCGTACACCGCGCAGAGCGCCGAGCGCTTCGCGGGCGGCAGCAGCCGGATGCCGTAGTAGAAGTTGCGGGCCTCCCGCCGGGTGATGGCGTCGCACGCCTGGTAGGCGTCGTCGAGGGGGGTCCGTGGCGGGGTCACAGAGCACTCCGGATCAGTTCGGGGACGAGGTGACGGATGACGTCGCGCCGCCGGGCCGCCGGCGAGCCGGCCAGCACGTCCCATTCGGCCCGACGCAACGCGTCGGCCGCGGCGCGGCCACCGGCCACGTAGCCGGCGACGGCGAGGCGGGCCCAGCCGTGCAAGGTCCTCACGACGGCGGCACCCTCGTCGAGCAACGCCACGGCGCGAGCGGTTTCGTGGGCGATCAGTCTGCGCAGCGCGGGTGACGCGCTGGCCGACCACAGATCGCCCTGGTCGTGTCGATCCTCGCCGACGGCATCGCCGGCGACATCGCTCGTATTGGTGATTCCGAAGCGGTCGAGGTCCTCCAGTGGGAGATAGACGCGCCCCCGGTCGCGGTCCTCCGCGACGTCCTGCCAGTGCTCCAGCAGCTGCAGCGCGGTGGAGACCTGGTCGGCGGCGCGCTCGACGGCACCGCCGGGCGGAGCGTCGACCTCGAACACGGCGAGGACGAGCCGGCCGATCGGCTCGGCCGACAGAGCGCAGTAGCCGAGCAGCTCGTCCCAGGTCCGGTACCGCATGACCTGCTGGTCCTGGAGGTTGGCCGCGATCAGCCGGTCGAACGGTTCCTGCGGCAGGCCACCGTCGCGCACGACCGGAACCAGCCGGCGCAGCACCGGCGCCCGGGGGCCGGTGCCGTCGGGTAACCAGACCGTGCCGAGGTCGTCGGCGAAGGCGTGCAGCTCGGCGACCCGGTCGCCCGCGGCCTCGTCACCGAGGTCGTCGATCATGCGGACCACGTCGTAGATCGTCTGTAACCGGGTGCGCACCCTGGCGGGCAGGACACGCAGTGCGACCGGGAAGTTCTCGGCCTGTTCGGCCTGCCGGAGCCGCGCCTCGGCACCGCGTGGCGGCACGGCGGACGCACCCTGTGCCGACCGCGATTCGCGCATGAGCCGATGTTGCCCGGGAACTGCCGCGGTCTCTGCGCATCTGTGGTTAATTATTTAGGTGCGATTTTGTCAATCTCGTACAACTCGGGCGCTGGATACGCCCGGACAGGCGTAGAAGATGTGTGTGGACGTTCCAGATCCCTCGTTGGCCGGCCTGGTGCCGGCGCTCGTCGAGCGGCTGCCCGAGCTGCTGGACGAAGTGCGCCTGGCACTGGAGGAGGACTGGCCCGACTATGCCCAGTTCCTCGCGGCGAACAGGGCGGAGGTCGGGGTCGCGGCGGACGCGGCGCTGAACCGGCTGGTCACCCTGGTCACGAGCAGCAACACCGACGGCGGGGTCGAGAGTGAGCTGTTCGAGCAGATCGGCCGTATCCAGTGGCGGCAGGGCAACGACCTGACCACCCTGCTGTCGGCCTACCAGATGGGGGCGCGGGTGTTCTGGCGCCACGTGTCCACCGTGGCCGTGGAGCACGACGTCGAGCCCCGCACCGTCGCGGCGCTGGCCGAGGCGGTCTTCCTCTTCGTCGACAAGCTCTCCTCGTCCTCGGCCCGCGGTTACGTCCTCGAGCAGTCCGAGGCGGCGGTCACCCGGGAGCGGCTGCGCGAGGAGCTCGTCGGGCTGCTGCTGTCCGACCGCGCCGACCGGGCCGCCGTCCAGGCGGCGGCGGAGCGGGCCGAGTGGCCCCTGCCCGACGAGATGGCCGTGGTCCTCGTGGAGCCCGACAGCCCGGCCGCGCACCAGGCCCTCGCCCGGCTCGACCCGTCGAACATCGTCTTCAGCCGCCCGCCGCTGCTCGGGGCGATCGTGCCCAACCCGTCGCACCGGAACCTGCGCAGGCTGGCGACGGTGCTGCGCGGCACCCGGGCGGTCGTCGGCGTGGCCGTCACGGCGGACCGGCTACCGGCCAGCCTGCACATCGCCGAGACAGCGGCCCGGCTGCAGCGCTGCGGGGTGCTGGTCGACGACCCCGTGTTCACCGCCGACCACCTCGACGCGATCATCGTGCACCGCGACGCCGGCCTGCTCGACGCGCTGCGGGCCCGCGTGCTCGGCCCGCTCGCCACCTCCTCGCCCGCGTCGCGGGAGCGCCTGTCCGAGACGCTGCTCGCCTGGCTGCGGCACATGGGCGACCGGCGGGCCATCGCCGCGGAGCTGCACGTGCACCCGCAGACGGTCCGCTACCGCCTCGCGAAGCTGCACGAGTTGTTCGGCGACGATCTCGACTCGCCCAGCACACGGGCCCAGCTCGTCCTCGCACTGGCGTGGGGTCCGCCGCAACCCTCCCGGCCGGCACCGAGAGCGGTCGGGCCGAGTCCGGTCGGCCTGGCGGCGCCGGACTCCACCGTGCCGGGTCGCTGACCCCGCCGGCTGCTCCGTCCGCCCGCCCTGTCCGGATGTCGACGGCAGGGTTTCGCCCCTTTTGTCGGCAAAGCGGGGACCAACGTTCCGGCAGCATTTCGGAAAGCTTACGAAAAGCCGATCATTGAACGGGCTCGGCGTCGCCGCTATCACATGTAACCGGCGCGACACCTGCCATCTTTTCCGGGCGCTCAGCCGTTCTACCGTCGTACGGTTGAAGCAACATGTATTGCGGGCGGGTAGGGAACCGTCACCAATATCCGTTTTGGGGGGTGTGGGCGGTGGCAGGACCGAGAATCCGGCCGGGCCGGTCGGGGGTGTGGCCGGTCGGCCTGCCCCGTGTGCCGACGGCGCCGGCCGTGGGGGCGGCCGTCCAGCCGCGCCGCGGTGCTCCCGCTGGTCGGACCTGGGGAAAGGACTAGCAGTGCTCGAACGTTCTTCGTCTGCCTACCTCGCGAGCGACCCGGGCACGCTGCCCAGCTGGTGGCGGATGGTCGACCGCCACGACGGCGTGCATCTGCTGGTCGGTGGGGAGCTCGACATGTCCAGCGCCGACCTGCTCGACGAGGCGCTGCGGCTGCTGGAGATCTTCCCGCTCACCTCGCACGTCGACCTGTCGGCCGTCACCTTCGCCGACAGTGACGGGATGGAGCCGCTGGCCGCCAGTGCTCGGCGCCGCGCCCGCAACGAGCTTCCGCCGTTGCACCTCGCCGGGGCCAGCCGTCCGGTGAAGCGCCTGTTCGACGTGCTCTCCAGCGCCGAGCCGCGGGAGAGCGCCACCGCGGGATGACGATCGGCCGTCGCGTGTGACCCAGCACGCGGCGGACGGGGATGCGGGCCGGCTACGCAGGCCGCCACGGTTCGGCACAGCCTGCCCGCTCGACGACATGGGTGACAGCCACCGGCGCCGCTGACGCGGCGCCGGTGGCGTTTGCGCCGGCACCGCGCGACGGGGCCGGCCACGCTCGGCCGACACCTGCGCCCCGTGGCTGTCCTGCCCGCGCAGGCGCATCCGGGTGCGCTGCTGCCCGGAGAATCTCGTGAATCCGACGCGGCTCCGGGTCGAACACAATCGGGAATTCACCGAACCGGTCGGCCGTTGGATCCGTAGTAGTAGGTGGGAGACAGTTTCACCGGGATCCCGGCCGGTGTGGGTCAGCACACATATCGCCGATCCCAGCTTTTCTCAGCTCCTCCACATGTGGAGTCGTCGGGTGATACCCGGCGGGCCTCCGCGCGCCCTTAGTCAGGAAAGTTCGAGGAGAAATCGTGAGCACGCTGCTGCAGGAACCCGGTTCGATGCCCAGCCCGGGGCCGCGTCCGGGTCTTGTGCTGGTGGCTGCCGACTACGCGCAGGAATCCCGGACCTTTCGAGGCGAGCGTCTCGATCAGGTCTTCGAGGAGCGGGTCGACGGGATGCGGGCCGCCGGGCACGCCGACCACCTGGCCGTCGACGCCGGTGAGACCACTCTGACCTTCGCCGACCTCGACGAGCGGGCCAACCGCCTCGCCCGGTACCTGCTGGCGAACGGGGCGCGGCCGGGCGACCGGATCGGGTTGTTGTTCGACCAGGCCGTGCATTCCTACATCGGGATGCTGGCGGTGTTGAAGATCAATGCCGCGTACGTGCCTTTGGATGTGGCATTTCCGCCGGACCGCATCGCCTACATCCTTTCCGATGCCGGTGTGCGGATGGTGCTGTCGTTGTCGCACGTTCGGGATCGCGTCGAGGGGCTCGAGGACTTCGCGCCCGGTCTGGTCTATGTCGATCGGGCGGCCGACGCCATTGCGGAGCAGAGTGCGGCTCGGCTCTCGGTCGGCGAGCGGGGTGAGCCGGTGGAGGATCTGGCCTATCTGATCTACACCTCGGGCACCACCGGCCGGCCCAAGGGCGTGGCGATCGAGCACGCGAGCATCTGCAACTTCGTACGGGTCGCCGCGGAGGTCTACGGGATCACCGCGCAGGACCGCGTGTACCAGGGCATGACGATCGCGTTCGACTTCTCGGTCGAGGAGATCTGGGTGCCGTGGGTCGCGGGTGCGACGCTGGTGCCCAAGCCGGCGGGTTCGACTCTGCTGGGGCTGGACCTGCACGAGTTCCTGACCGAGCGGCGGGTCACGGCGATGTGTGTGGTGCCGACGCTGCTGGCCACGCTGGAGGAGGACCTGCCGCTGCTGCGCTTCCTGCTGGTGTCCGGTGAGGCGTGCCCGCAGGACCTGATCGCGCGCTGGCACAAGCCCGGGCGGCGGTTCCTCAACGTGTACGGGCCGACCGAGGCCACCGTGACCGCCACCTGGACCACGCTGCACCCCGACCGGCCGGTCACGATCGGGCAGCCGCTGCCCACCTACACGACGGTGATCCTGGACCGGGACGACCCCTCCCGCGCCCTCCCGTACGGCGAGATCGGTGAGATCGGCATCGCCGGCGTCGGCCTGGCCGCGGGCTACCTCAACCGCGACGACCTGACGGCGAAGGCGTTCATCCCCGACTTCCTCGACATCCCGGGCAACCCCTCACACCGCATCTACCGCACCGGTGACCTCGGGCGCGTCAACGCCGAGCGCGAGATCGAGTACATGGGCCGGATCGACCTGCAGGTCAAGATCCGCGGCTACCGCATCGAGCTCACCGAGATCGAGTCGGTGCTGCTGCAGGTGCCCGGGGTGGCCGCGGCCGTGGTCGACACCTTCGAACCGACGCCGGGCACCAAGGAGCTGGTGGGCTACTACAGCCTCCGCACCGACACCGCCACGCTCGACCCGGACGAGATCACCGCGCACCTGAAGGAGCGCCTGCCCGCCTACATGGTGCCGGCGTACCTGGAGCAGCTCGCGGCCATCCCGATGACCCCCCAGGACAAGGTGGACCGCCGCGCCCTGCCCGCGCCCACCACGCGGCGCTCCACCTCCGCGAACGAGCACGTGGCGCCCGCCACCGAGGCCGAGGAGATCCTGGCCGCCGCGCTGGCGCGGACCCTGGGCGTCGAGCAGGTCTCGGTCGAGGACGACTTCTTCGACGACCTGGGCACCAACTCCCTGCTGATGGCCCAGTTCTCGGCGCGGGTGCGCAAGGAGTCCGCGATTCCCGGGCTGTCGATGCGCGAGATATACGGCCACCCCACCGTCCGGCAGCTGGCCGCGACCCTCGGTGACGTGGCGCCGGTGGCTGCCGCCCCCTCGACCGAGACGGTCGTGCGGACCAGCACCGCCGGCTACGTGATGACCGGTGCGCTGCAGCTGCTGGTGTTCCTGGCGTTCAGCTACCTCAGCGGTCTCGTCGTGGACCGCGGGTTCTCGTGGTCGTCATCGGGCGCCACCCAGCTGGACGTCTACGGCCGTTCCGCCCTCCTCACCGTGGGGCTGCTCGTGGCGGCCTGCCTGCTGCCGATCCTGGCCAAGTGGACCCTGATGGGACGCTGGAAAGAACGCGAGATCACGCTGTGGAGCCTCGGCTACGTCCGCTTCTGGCTCGTCAAGACGCTGATCCAGATCGACCCGCTGGTGCTGTTCGCCGGGTCCCCGCTCTACAACCTGTACCTGCGGGCGCTGGGCGCGAAGATCGGCCGCGGCACCACGATCATGTCGCGCACCGTCCCCGTGGCCACGGACCTGATCAGCATCGGCTCGGACACGCTGATCCGTCGCGGCGTCTCGTTCAGCGGCTACCACGCCACCAGCGGTGTCCTGCGCACCGGGAAGGTAACCCTCGGGCGTGACGTCTTCGTCGGCGAGTCGAGCGTGCTCGAGATCGGCACGGAGATGGGCGACGCCGCACAGCTCGGGCACTCCTCGTCGCTGCACTCCGGGCAGACCGTGCCGGCGGGGGAGCGGTGGCACGGCGTCCCGGCCGAGCCCACCACCACCAACTACCGGACCGTCGAGCCGCACCCCCGCGCCACCCTGCGCCGGTTCGTCTACGGCGCGGCGCAGCTGGTGGGCGCTCTGCTGCTGGTGCCTGCGGTGCTCGGCGCCGTGATCACCCTTCTCATCGCGGTTCCCGGGGTCGACACCCTCTTCCAGCCCACAGTGGCGTCGCTCGCAGGGGCCTCCTTCTACCTGTCGATGGCGGCGCTCTCGGCGATCGTGTTCTTCGGCGTGCTGGCTCTGCTCCTCGCCGTGATGGTCGTCGTCCCGCGGCTGCTCAGCCCGCTGGTCCGCCCGGACCGGACCTACCGGCTCTACGGCTTCCACCACGTCGTCGCGGCGGTGATCACCCGGCTGAGCAACTCCCAGTTCTTCACGAGGATGTTCGGGGACAGCTCCGGCGCGGTCGGATACGCCCGTGGCCTCGGCTACGACCTGTCCGTGGTGGAGCAGACCGGCTCGAACTTCGGCACCGAGCTCCAGCAGGACTCGCCGCTGATGACCACCATCGGGACCGGCACGATGATCGCCGACGGTCTCGCGATCCGGAACGTCGACTACTCGAGCAGCTCCTTCCGGATGTCGCGGATCGCGATCGGCGAGCGCAACTTCATGGGCAACAACATCGTCTACCCGGCCGACGCCAAGATCGGCACGAACGTCCTGCTCGGCACGAAGGTCATGGTGCCGATCGACGGCCCGGTGCGGGAGAACGTGGGCCTGCTCGGCTCGCCGCCCTTCGAGATCCCGCGCAGCGTCGCCCGCGACAGCGAGTTCGACCACCTGAAGGCTCCGGGGGTCCTGCGCCGTCGCCTCGCCGCCAAGAACCGGCACAACGTCGCCGGCATGGCCACGTACCTGCTGGTCCGGTGGGTGCAGTTCTTCGCACTGATCGTGATCACCACCGTCGCCGCGACCTTCTACTCCCGGTTCGGTGCGGCCGCCACCGCCGTGGGCCTCGTCGCGGCCGTGGTGTTCAACATCCTCTTCGTGACGCTGGCGGAGCGCGCCGCGACGGGGTTCCGGTCGCTCGTCCCGCGGTTCGTCTCGATCTACGACCCGTACTTCTGGCGCCACGAGCGGCTCTGGAAGGTTCTGGCGGCGCCCTTGTTCCCCGGCACCCCGTTCCGGAACCTCCAGTGGCGCCTGCTGGGTGTGCGCATCGGCCGCCGGGTCTTCGACGACGGCTGCGGCATCCCGGAGAAGACCCTGGTCAGCATCGGGGACGACGCCGTGCTCAACAACCTCAGCGTGATCCAGTGCCACTCGCTGGAGGACGGCACCTTCAAGTCCGACCGCACCGCCCTCGGCGCGGGTGTGGTCCTCGGCGTGGCGTCCTTCGTCCACTACGGGGTCACGATGGGCGACGGCACGAAGCTGGACGCCGACGCCTTCCTCATCAAGGGCGAGGAGACGGCGCCGTTCACCCGGTGGGGAGGCAACCCGGCCACGGAGCTGCGGCCCGAGGTTCCGGCCGCGGCCGCCCCGGTGGTTCCCCTGGCTCCAGCAGCACCGGCCACCGGACCATCGGCCGTCGCCGCCTGACACGGATCCCGCACGACCACGACGGCGGCGCCGGTATCGGCGCCGCCGTCGTCGTGTGCCCGGGCCGGCCGCAGGTCAGGGGGCCTCGTGCGGTACGACGACGTCAGGAGCACCGCCCGTCGTCGACGGCGGCAGACTGCGCTTCCTCGTGCCGACGCCCTGCCGTCTGCCCCCGCGGCGGCCGGCGTCGTTGGCCAGCAGAACCGCGACCCACGGCAGGACGCCGGTGAGCACGACGGCCACGACCCCGGCAACCGGCGTCCAGAGGTACAGCGGGTACGACGCGGCGAAGCCGACGATGTGGACGACCATGAGGATCACGTAGGTGCGGCGGCGCCGGGCCTGCTCGTCGTGGAAGGACGGGGCGGCGTCGGTGATGACCTGCGGCCTGGTGGACATTGCGGCTGCCTCCTGGCAGTCCCGGAGGACTCTGCACAACGGACCGTTCTCGTGCCCATCATCGTCCTCCCTACCGCCGCCTGCACGCAGTAGAACGCCTCCGATCAGGGCAAATGCCACCATTCCCACCTCCGTTCGGCGCTATCCCGGGCTGTGGGCGCCGTCCTAATCTGAGCTGGTTCGGGAGGTCCCGGACAGCTGTGAGACATGACGGCGGCACACCAGTACCGCTGCCCGGAGTGCGGCCCATGGGTCGCTGCACTTTCGAAGTTCGGCCGGAGCGGCGCGCACCACCGGCCGGCGGCCACTGCGGCGCCGGCACCCGCCGTCACCCACCTTCACGGTCCAGGGCCTCGTCCGGCACCGGCTGCGCGAGGAGGCCGGCCGGGACGTCCGTGCGGTGGTAGCGGCGAGTGCGCCGGCCACCCGTCGCCGCCCCGGCACCGTCCTCCGACCCACCGCGCTACCGCTGCACTGACAGACGCCCGGCCGCCACGCCGCCGGGACGTGGGCGCAGCAAGGAGGACAAGATGGCGATTGTCGGTCTGCTGTACGTCGGAGCGGTGCTGTTCATCAACGGCCTGCTGCTTGTCGGGGCCGTCGACGGTAAAGCGGCTGCGCCGATGAATCTCTTCGTCGGTGCTCTGCAGGTCGTCACCCCGACGTACCTGATCTTCACTGCCGCGGGTGATCCGCAGGTGATCCTGGCGGCGTCGGGCCTGTACCTGTTCGGCTTCACCTACCTCTACGTCGGTATCGGGCTCCTGGCGGGGCTGGACACCACCGGCGTCGGGTGGTTCTCGCTGTTCGTGGCCATCACGGCGGTCGGGTACTCGTACGCGAACTTCCAGATACTCGGGGACCGGCCCTTCGGCGTCATCTGGCTCTACTGGGCGTTCCTGTGGGCACTGTTCTTCGTGGTACTCGGCCTCAAACGCGAGTCCCTCACGCGCTACACGGGCTGGGTGACGATCATCCAGGGCTGGGTGACGGGCGCGATCCCGGCCTATCTGCTGCTCACCAACCTGTGGCGCAACCCGGACGCCATCGCGCTCGGCCTCGCCATCGGCGGCGTCGTCGTGTTCGGCGCGCTGTTCGTGTGGGATCGCCGTCGCGCGCCCCGCGCTCCGGTCCCGACCAAGCCCGCCCCGTCCGTCCCCGCGGCGACGGGGTGACCGATCCGATCCGGAAGGAGATCCACCATGCCCGATGTGGTGTTCACCGTCGACCAGTCCAAGTCCATGCGCGACCAGGCGGTCCCGGGGCACAACCGGTGGCATCCGGATGTGCCCGCCGCGGTGACGGTCCGGCCGGGACAGCAGATCCGGGTGGAGTGCCGCGAGTGGACCGACTGTCAGATCGGCAACAACGACTCGGCGAACGATATACGTGACGTCGACCTGACCCAGGCGCACATGTTGAGCGGGCCCATCGCGGTGGAGGGCGCCGAGCCGGGAGACCTCCTCGTCGTCGACATCCTCGACCTGGGGCCGGTGCAAGCTCCGCAGGAGTACGGGGACGCCCCCGGCCAGGGGTGGGGCTACACCGGGATCTTCGCCAAGGCCAACGGTGGCGGCTTCCTGACCGACTACTTCCCCGACGCGTACAAGGCGATCTGGGACTTCGCCGGGCAGGTCGCGACCTCGCGACACATCCCGGGGGTCCGCTACACGGGGATCACGCACCCCGGCCTGTTCGGTACCGCCCCGTCCGCTGAGCTGCTGGACCGCTGGAACCGCCGGGAGCGCGCACTGATCGAACGTGATCCGGATCGCGTACCGCCGCTCGCGCTCCCGCCGTTGGAGGCGAACTCGCTGGGTGGCACGGCGGAGGGAGACGTGGCGGGAGCCATCGCCCGTGACGGCGCGAGGACGGTGCCCGCCCGGGAGAACGGCGGCAACCACGACATCAAGAACTTCACCCGGGGCTCCCGGGTCTTCTACCCGGTGCACGTCTCCGGGGCGATGCTCTCCGGTGGCGACCTGCACTTCAGCCAGGGCGACGGGGAGATCACGTTCTGTGGCGCGATCGAGATGGGCGGCTTCATCGACTTCCATGTCGACGTCATCAAGGGCGGGATGGAGACCTACGGGGTGACGACCAACCCGATCCTGATGCCGGGCAACGTGGAGCCGCGCTACTCGGAGTTCGTGACGTTCATCGGTATCGGCGTCGACCACACGACCGACACCCAGCTCTACAACGACGCCACGATGGCCTACCGCAACGCGTGTCTCAACGCGGTCGAGTATTTGAAGAAGTTCGGTTACTCGGGCGAGCAGGCCTACCTGCTGCTGGGCTCGGCGCCGATCGAGGGCCGCGTCAGCGGCGTCGTCGACATCCCGAACGCCTGCTGCTCGCTCTACCTGCCCACCGCGATCTTCGACTTCGACCTGAAGCCGTCGGCGAGCGGACCCGTGATGCAGGACCGCGGGCAGTGCGCGATGACGTCGTGAGCGTCGCCGCCTGAAGAACGGGTGGCCCGTGCGCCCCACCGGCGCGCGGGCCGCCCGGCCGGTGTGATCTGGAGGCCCGGATGACGGACGACCCCCCGGAGCAGCCCGAGGTCCACCCGAAGCACCTCGCGTACGACCGGTTCGGCAAGGAGGCGCTGCTCGCCGCCCACGACATCACGGAGGCGCTCGCCGAGGCCGGTGTGGACGACGACGGCGTCGTCGTCCTGCGCACCGACGGGCGCCGGCACAACCTCGCTGATCTGGAGCGGCTCATCGACGACGCGCTCGCCGAGGACGCGCTCGCCGACGACGCGCTCGCCGAGGACACCGAGCACCCCGGCGAGCGCCGCGACGACCCCTGATCGTCGCGGTGCCCGGGAATGCGGCGCTCCTCGCCATGATCGGTCCTTTTCGTGGCCGGTCACCGGGCGGATCACGTTCGGGAAACTGCGGTAACGCCCTGTCCGTAGCTCCGAGTAGACGGGTATGCGCATCGCTCGAAGAGCCATCATTCCGTAGCGCTTTTCGTCACTGATCGGGGCGATGGAGGGGCTTCCGGAGTGCTGATGGGAACCCTCGGGAGCTGATGGGCCTGAAATGGGCGAAGGATTGCCCCGAGGGGGTGATGAGAATGGCGACAGCCAGTGACGAGGCCGTCGACGAACTGGCGACGGTGATCATCGGCCAACGGGTCCGGGACGGTTGCCGGGACGCGTTCCAGACGTGGCAGAACGATGTGAACGATGCGGCGGGCACCTATCCCGGGTTCCTCGGAGCCACGATCACGCCGCCCACCCCGGTGCAGCCGGACTGGATCGTGGTCTACCGGTTCGACTCCCTCGACCACCTCCAGAGCTGGCTGAACAGCGCGACCCGCCAGGACTTCCTCGACCGGGGCGCCGGGTACTTCGACGGGCCGGCGACGCAGCAGGTGCTCACCCGCGGGGAGGATTCCGGCGATGCGCTCGTCACGGTCGTGGTGACGCACCGCGTCAAGAAGGAGGACACCGCTGCGTTCCTCGAGTGGCAGAAACATGTCACCGCCGCGGAGTGTGAGTTCCCCGGTTTTCGCGGATCCGAGATCTTCCGGCCGATCGAGGGACTGCAGGACGAGTGGACCACGCTGTACCGATTCGACTCCGCGGCGACGCTCGACCAGTGGCTGACGTCGGGTCGCCGGCAGAAGCTGCTCGACGAGGGCAAGCAGTTCGACAACTTCCAGCTCCGCACCATCGACAACTCTTTCGGCAACTGGTTCGCGTTCGACGAACGCGGGCAGGAGGTGGCGCCGCCGTCGAATGTGAAGTCGGCGGTCGTCGTGTGGGTCGGGCTCTACCCGACGGCGATGGTGCTGACGCTGGGCCTGGCGACGCTGCTGCCCGGGCTGCCGCTGTGGCAGTCGTTGCTGGTCGGCAATCTCCTGTCGAGCTTCGTGATGACGTACCTGACGATGCCGCGCTACGGGAACCGGTTGTTCCGCTGGTGGCTCTGGCCGGCCGAGGATGCTCCGCAACCCCGCACCAACCTGATCGGGTTCGGGGCGGCGATCGCGGTCAACGTCGTCTGGGCCGTGGTCTTCTTCCTGGTGACCGACCACTTCTGGAAGCTCCCGTGACCTCCCGGCCCGCGACACCTCAGCGACGCGGCGCCACGTCATGGATCTGCACACCGTCACCGAGGTGATCCGCCGCCGGGACGTGCCGCGGCACCAGTGGCGGCCCGGGGACGCCTGGCTGGCCGGCGGCACGTGGCTGTTCTCCACGCCCCCGCGCTGGCCAATGCGGTGGCCGACGCCACCGGAATCCGCTTCCGCGATCTCCCACTGGCTCCCGAGCGAATCTTCGGCGCGCTGCAGCGGTGAGGGCGGGCGCGCATTGGCGACTGCCCCGTTCAGGGGCTCGACGGCAGCCGTTCGAACGGTACCGTGACACATTCCACTATTCCGGAACACAGCGTTGCAGACAGGAGCTGACCATGACTACGTCGGAACCGGCGTCAGCAATTCGCGGAGTCTGGTGGCTCGTGCTGATCCGCGGGATACTGGCGATCCTCTTCGGCCTGTTCGCGCTCTTCGCGCCGGGTACCGCGCTGCTCGCGCTGGTGTTCGTCTTCGGGGCCTACGCGATCATCGACGGCATCACGGCGATCATTGCCGGGATCCGGCACCGCACGGAGGAATCGCATTGGATCTGGCACGTCGTCCAGGGTGTCGTGTCGCTCATCGCCGGCATCATCGCTTTCACGTGGCCCGGTGTCACGGTGCTGGCGATCCTTTTCGTGATCGCATTCTGGAGCATCGTGAACGGCGTGGCCCAGATCGTCGAGTCGTTCACGATGCGCAAGGTGGGCGCGTCGACGTGGGGCTGGATGCTGGCGGGAGGCGTCGTCAGCGTGATCTTCGGCATCGTGCTGCTCACCTGGCCGGGTGCCGGGCTCATCACGCTGCTGTGGCTGGTGGGGATCTTCTCGATCGTCTTCGGTGTGATCATGGCCGTGTGGGCGTTCCGACTGCGGAGCGGGGCGGACGCCCTCGGCGGCGTCGGTCACGAACAGCGGGCGGCCACGGAGTGAGCCGGGCCGCCGCCGGCGTACTGCCGGCGGCGGACCAGCGGGCGGACTACAGGTTCGGCTTGACGTCCTGGTCGTAGATACCGGTCAGGGTCTTCTTGAGCGCCGTCAGCTCCGTCTGGGTGTCGGCCTGCTGCGTCAGGATGTTCGCGCAGGTCTTGGCCATCTCCTGGTCGCCGCCGGGGAAGAACACGCGGGCCCGGTCCTGCACGCGGGTGACGGCCAGCTGGTCGATCGCCACCTTGCTCTGCGGGGTCTTCGTGACGAGGCTCGAGATGTCGGCGGACTTGCGCACCGGCATGTAGCCCGTGGCACCGGCGAAGGTGACGGTGTTCTCGGGCGAGGTGAGGAACTTCACGAAGGTCGCCGCGGCGAGCTGGTTCTCCTTCGGAATGGCCTTCGGGATCCCGAGGCCGGACCCACCGGTGGGGCACACGGGCGTGGTGGCGACCGGACCGCCCGGCATGAAGCCCGCGCCGACGTCGAACTTCGCGGCCTTCAGGATCCCGACGAGGTCGCCCGTCGAGCTCATGGTCGCGCTGACGGCCCCGGAGGACAGGTCGCTGCCGGCGTCCTTGCTGGACACGCCGGCCCACCCGCCCTTGTAGACCGCGTCCTGGAGGTACTGCAGCGCGGCGACGGACTCCGCGGAGTCAGTGGTGACGTCCCAGTCCTTGCTCCAGCCGCCGCCCCAACCCCAGAGCAGGTTCTGGAAGGTCCAGCCGGCGTAGCCGTCGAGGGCGGGCAGCTGGAACGCGTGCTGGACGCCGGTGCCCGCGTTCTGCAGCCGTGGTGCCCACTCCGCGAACTCGGCCCAGGTGGCGGGGGCGCGGTCGGGCAGCCCGGCAGCCGCCCAGTGCGCCTTGTTGTAGTAGAACAGCGGCGTCGAACGGGCCCACGGGATCGCCCACTGGCCGCCCGCGTACTGGTAGTCGGCCATCAGCTGCTCGCGGTAGTCGGCGGTCTCGATGCCGACGGTCTTGATCAGCGAGTCGAGCGGGACGATGGACCCCAGCATGTAGTACCGGAACCACCAGACGTCCGACAGCACGATGAGGTCGGGCAGCGTCCCGCCGGTCTGGGCGGTCTGGAACTTCTGCGCGATCTCCTCGTAGTCCGAGCCCGCCGTCACCAGGTTCACCTTGATGTCGGGCTGTGAGGCGTGGAACGCGTCGATGATCTGCTGCGACACCGGCTGGGAGCCGCCGGGGTTGCTCGACCACCAGGTGATCTGGGACGCCGGCTTCACCCCCGAGTAGTCGATCTCGGTCGTCGTCGCTGCCGGGGCGGCACCGGAGGTCGTCACGGGGCCGCCGCACGCGGCCACGGCCGCGGTGAGTCCGACGGCCGAGGCGAGGCGGAGGAAACCGCGCCGGTCCAGAGCCGGGTTGAGGGCAGCACGGGGGGAGGTACCGGTGGGCATGGAAGGTCCTTCTGATGGGTGGGGAGAGAAAAACGGTGGTGCGGTGCTCGCTCAGTCCTTCACGGCGCCCTGGGTGAGCCCGGAGATGACGTAGCGCTGGAGCGCGGCGAACACGATGAGGACCGGCACGATGACGGCGACGGAGCCGGCCATGAGCACCCCGTACGCCGCGATGCCGCTCTCGTTGTTGTCCAGCAGCGTGAGGCCGACCGGCAGGGTCATCATCGAGGGGTTACTGACGATGACCAGCGGCCACAGGTAGTCGTTCCACTCGAACACGATGCTGATTAGCGCGACCGTCACGATGCTGGGCGCGGAGATCGGCACGACGATGCGGGTGAGCCTGCGCCAGTGGCCGGCGCCGTCGATCTCGGCCGCCTCGATGATCGACATCGGCAGCGTCATGAAGTGCTGGCGGAGCAGGAACGTGCCGAAACCGGTGCCCAGGCCCGGAAGGATGATCCCCCAGTAGGTGTCGGCGCCGCCCAGGCCGGTGACCAGGATGTAGTTCGGCAGCAGCGACACCTGCGGCGGCACCATGAGCGTCACCAGGATCCCGGCGAAGATCAGCTTCTTGGCGGGGAACCGCACGAAGACCAGCGCGTATGCCGTCGAGATCGCCAGGAGCACCTTGAGCCCGGCGCCGACCACGGTCACGAGCGCCGAGTTGAGGAACAGCCGCACGAAGGGGACGTCGCGGGCGGCCTGCACGTAGTTGGTGGGGGCGAGGCTGCCGGGCAGGAGCGAGGACAGGTCCCGGCTCAGCAGCTCGCTCGGCGTCTTGAACGACGAGAGCACCATCCACACCAGCGGCAGGACGACGACCGCGACGGCCAGCACGATCGGGAGGTAGGACCCCACCGCCGCGGCGATGAGATTGCGCGGGGACAGTGGGTGCGGGCGGGTGACCCGTGCGGGTCCCGTCGCCGTGAGGGTCATCGGTAGTGCACCCGTCGCTCGAGGACCAGCATCTGGATGGCGGTGAACAGCACCAGCAGGCCGAACAGGACCGTCGACACGGTCGCGGAGTAGCCGGCGCGGTTGTAGCCGCCGAAGGCCTGCAGGTAGGCGTCGTAGATCAGCGTGGTCGTGCCCCGGCCGAGCGGGGTCATGATCCGGATGATGTCGAAGGCCTGCAGCGAGTTGAGGACGCTCGTGACCAGCAGGAAGAACGTGGTGGGGGAGAGGATCGGCAGGACGATCGACCGGAACGTCCGCAGCCGGCCGGCCCCGTCGATGGAGGCTGCCTCGAGCAGGTCGCGCGGCACCGACTGGAGCCCGGCGAGGTAGATCACCGCCGCGTAGCCCATGTTCTTCCAGATGTAGACGACGATCACCATCACGAGGCTCAGCGACGGGTCGTTGAACCACTGCGGGCTCGGCAGCCCCACCGCGTCCAGCACCTGTGCGATCACGCCGAGCGTGGGGTCGAACATGAACGACCAGATCAGCCCCACGCCCACCCCGGAGAGCACGAAGGGCGAGAACACCGCGGCGCGGGCGAAGCCGACGCCCCTGACCTTGCGGTTCAGGGCCAGTGCGATCAGCAGGCCCAGCAGCATCGACCCGCCGACCGTGGCGACGGTGAAGATCGCCGTAACCCTCGCGATCTCGGCCGTCTCCGGTGAGGTGAAGAACCGCACGTAGTTGCCGAGGCCGACGGGCACGGCCGTGGCCGCGCCCAGGGTCCAGTTGAGGGTGGAGTAGTAGATGTTGCTCAGCAGCGGGCGGTAGCTGAAGGCGACGATCAGGAGGATGTTCGGGGCCGCCAGGGCGAGGAACACGAGGAAGTCGTGGCGCTCACGGGCTCCGAAACGACGTCGCGGCGCCGGGGCCGACTTGGGTACGGTCGGTGGCGGTGCCGCCACCCGTACGGACGTTACCGATGACATTCCCGCACTCCGCAGTCCCTGCCCGTAGATCGACACCGCGGTGGTCCGCGGCTGGGCAGACCTTGGCAATACGAAATGAGCGGTTGGTGATCCGGAGTCGGCCGGTTTCCCAACAGCGGGCCACCGGCCGGGGCTGATGTAGGCCCGTTCCGGCCGGCGGAACCGGCATATCCGGCTATCGTGCGGAAACGGGCGGACCCGGTTACGGGAGAGCCCGCACGAGATCCCTGTGTTTGCTGCGAGGGCGGATCTCGCGCGATCAGTGCGCCGTTACTTGTGCGGGGGACGTGGGCCCGGCGTGGGGCGAGTCGTCGGCGGCACGGGGGCGGTCGGCGGGTCGTACACGGGCGACCTCGCGTCTGTGGCCGACCCGTTGAGGTGGAGCGAGCGGGTGGCGATCGGGATGGGGAGGGTCTCGGCGTTGACCAGGCCGAAGTCGGGGAGCACGGGCACGGGCGCGGGCTCGTCGCCCGACGCGGGACGCGGAGGGCGCCGCGGCCGGAGCCAGCGGCCCACCAGGATGACGGCGGCCACCGTCGACTGGCCGGCGAGCAGGGCGATGCCCACACCGGTGAGGCCCATCCGTGGCATCAGGATCCACGCGAGCGGGATGACGATGACGGCGATCAACGCCGGGACGCCGAACTGCACGATCCGGCGCTGGCGGACCCTGGCGGCGTTGACCGTGGCGATCGACACGACGTTCGGCACGGCGGACAGCGCGCTCAGCGCGAGCAGCGCGGTGCCGGTGGCCGCGTAGTGCTCCCCGAAGATGGAGAGGATCAGCCCGGCACCCGGGACGATCACGATCACGGCAGGCACCAGCAGGGTGAGTGCCTTCCTGACCATGCCGCGGTAGGCGTCGTCGAGCCCTTGCGGGTCGGCCGACACGTGGGCCACCAGCGACTGACCCATCCCGTTGGCCACCAGGTACAGCGCGAAGGCGATCTGCCAGGCCACCCCGAACGTGGCGGCGGCGTCCGCGTCGAGGCGCGCCAGCACGAGCAGGGGCAGTCCGAAGTTGACGGACAGGGAGAAGAGGGTGCCCGCCCAGTCGGCGGACACGAACCCGACGACGGTGCGTGCCCGGATCGGCACGGCGGCAGCCGCGGTGGCGATGCCGTGGGCCGGGAGGGCCCGCAGCAGCCATACGGTGACCGCCAGCACGAGCACGGCGGTGGCCACCGCCCAGGAGACGGCGATCGCGGTGAACATCGCGAGCACCGCGCCCACCGCGAGCAAGGCGATCTTCAGCACCGCGAAGACGAGGTTCTCCAGGGGCACGAGCGTCGCCCGCTTGATCGCGGTGAGCACGTAGTCCTGCATGACGAACACCGACCACACGGGCGTGGCGAGCAGGAAGAACGCCAGCAGCGGGCCGGATCCGACGGCCTCGAGCAGGTCGGGCGCCCACCATCCCGCTCCGAGTGCGAACGCCCCGCCGGTGACGACGGCCGCCCCGATCCCCACGGCGTAGCAGCTGAGCACCAACGACCGCGCCGTCCGGCCCGCCACCGGGACGAAGCGCAGCATGGCGTTGCCCAGGTTGAGCTGTGCCGCGCTGCCGAGCAGCGTGAGCGTGGAGACCATCGTGGAGTTCACGCCGACGGTGTCGGGGTCGAACAGCCGCGCGGCGGCGACCCAGTAGAGGAGGCCGACCGCCGAGGACAGGGCCGAGCTGAGTACGAGCGCCAGTCCGTCGCGGTGCTGCGGGGACTTCCAGCTCGCCAAGGCATTTCTCATTTGGCGGCGCTCCTCATGGACCGGCACATTAGGGCAGTCGGTGCCACCTGCTCTGATCGCCCCTTGCCCTGCTCGACCCGGTCATCCCTCATCTCCTGGTGTCCGGTCAGGCCGGTGCACGCCTCGTTCCGGAGGGCTGCCGGACCGTGTCCGGACCGGCCACGGAGAGCCGGCCGGGCGCGCTGCCCGGGTACTCCGGCGCGAGTGCCGTGTTGCCGAGGATCATGTCGGCCGCCTTCTCCGCGAGCATCATCACCGGGCCGTAGGTGTTGGCGTTGGTGAGCGACGGCATGACCGCGGCGTCCACGATGCGCAGTCCGTCGAGGCCGTGCACCCGCAGCGTCGACGGGTCCACCACGGAGCCGTCGTCGGCGCCCATCCGGGCACTGCACGCGAGGTGCAACCCGACCTTCGCGGTGCGGGTCACCCAGCTGATCACCTCGTCGTCGGACCGGACCTCGGGTCCCGGGATGCGCTCGCCTGCGTCGAGATGCTGGAGGGCCGGCTGCGCGAGCAGCTCGCGCCCCATGCGGACGGCCTCCACCCAGCGCCTCCGGTCCTCCGGTCCGGTCAGGAAGTTCAGGAGGATCGCCGGATGCCGTGCGGGGTCCGGCGACGTGATCTTCACCGACCCCCTGGCCTCCGAGCGCATCACCCCCACGTGCAGCTGGTAGCCGTGCTCGTTGAGCGGAACCGACTGCTCGGTGCTGTTCATCGCCAGCGGCGCGAGCAGGTACATCAGGTCGGGGTGGGTCTCCTCCAGCCCGCTCCGGGCGAAGCCGCCCGCCTGCATCGGGTTGCGGCTTCCCGGGCCGCGCCCGAACAGCAGTGCTTCCGCGACCACCCGGGGCCAGTGGACCTTGCGGCGGATGGGTGCCATGGACACCGGCTCCCGGCACAGGTGCTGCAGATGGACGGCCAGGTGGTCCTGCAGCGACTCACCCACTCCGGGCAGGTCGTGGACCACCCGGAGCCCGAGCGCCTCCAGTTCCCGGGCCGCGCCGATGCCGGAGAGCTGCAGCATCTGGGGTGAGCCGATCGCCCCGGCGCACAGGATGACCTCGCGAGCGGGCACGACGGTGTCGCTGCCCGTGCCCTGCCGGTACCGCACGCCGACGACACGGCCCCCCTCGACGTGGAGGCGGGTGACCATCGTCCGGGACCGCACCTCGAGGTTGCGCCGCCGCCGCGCCGGACCGAGGTACGAGCGCGCCGCCGACTCCCGCCGGCCGCGGCGCACGCCCTGGTCCAGCCGGGCGAAGCCCTCCTGCTCGGTTCCGTTCAGGTCGGGCAGCAGCTTGTGGCCCGCCTGCTGGGCTGCGGACAGGAACGCCTCGAAGATCGGGCCCTCGGCCGGTCCGCGCTGCAGCGTGTGCGGGCCGCCGCGGCCGCGGACGGACTCGTCCACCTCGCTGAGGCAGTTCTCCAACCGGCGGAAGTAGGGCAGGCAGTGCGCGTAGTCCCACTCGGGTGTGCCGGACTCGACGCCCCACCGGTCGAAGTCGGTGGGGTGGCCCCGCTGGTACATCATCCCGTTGATGACGCTGGAGCCCCCGATGCCCTTGCCCCGCGGGTGGTGCAGGCGCCGGTTCAGCAGGCCGGGTTCCGGCTCGGACTCGTAGAGCCAGTCGTGGTGCTTGTTGCCGACCGGCATTCCCATGGCGATCGGCAGCTGGATCGGCAGATCCCACCAGTAGTCGGGGCGCCCGGCCTCCAGGAGCAGGACGCGGGTATTGCCATCGGCGGTGAGGCGGTTCGCCAGTACGCATCCGGCAGTGCCGCCTCCCACGATCACGACATCGAATGGTTTCTGCACCATGGGGAGTTCGCCCTTCGACGGGGGACAGGAGTGACGTATTCGGGGAACGCGGAAGATCGGTTCGGTCGATGTGGCGGCGACCATAGCGGCCCTGCGGTTCGGCGCTTGATCGAGGACAGTTCCGGCGTCGTAATCCGGGGTCGGATGGCCGCGCGGGCTGCACGGATCACCAGGTAATCGCGCGTGGAACCGCTCCCGCCCCTCGGCGCGGCCGGTTGATCCTGGCGGCAGGTCGGCGGGCGAACCGGCCCGGGCCGCGGGTGATGGCGATGACGACGTCCAGGGGGAGCCGATGGGATCGATGACCGGCAGGGCAGGACTGGTGACGGGCGCGGCGAGCGGGATCGGGCGCGCCACGGCGATCAGGGCGGCACAGGAGGGCGCCCGGGTGCTCGTCTCGGATCTCGAGTCGGCGCGCGAGCCCGGTGAGGAGACCGTGCGGCTGATCCGGGACGCCGGCGGGGAGGCCCACTTCCAGGCCTGCGACGTGTCCCGCGCCGAGGACCAGGACGCGCTGGTGGCGGCGGTTCTCGAGCGGTTCGGCGCGCTGGACTTCGCCCACAACAACGCGGGCATCGGCGGTGGCGGGGAGCTGCTGGCCGACGTCGAGGACGAGGACTTCGACCGGGTCATCGCCGTGAACCTGCGTGGCGTGTTCCTGGGGATGAAGCGTCAGATCCGCCAGATGCTCCGCGGGGGAGGGGGCTCGATCGTCAACACGGCGTCCAACGCCGGGCTGCGCGGCGTGAAGCGGCTCGCGCCCTACACGGCCGCGAAGCACGGCCTGGTGGGTCTCACGAAGAACGCCGCGGTCGAGTACGCCGAGGACCGCATCCGGGTCAACGCGGTCGCGCCCGGGACGATCATGACCGGGTTCGCCCGTGGAGCGACCCCCGAGCGGCTCGCACAGATCATGAAGCCGCAGGCGATGCAGCGGATCGGCGAGCCGGAGGAGGTCGCCGCTGCGGTGGTCTGGCTGCTGTCGGACGACGCGTCGTTCGTCACCGGCGTGACGCTCCCGGTGGACGCCGGGTCGGTGGCCGGCTGGTGACCGTGGCCCGGACCGGACCCGGCACGCCGGGTCCGGCCGGGGCGTCGGGTCCGCGGCCGGGTTCGTGCCCGCGTCAGCTGCCGTGGCGTTGGCGCGGGATCTCCGGGTCCCCCTCTCTCGTGCCAAGGCAGGCCCGGAACATCGGGTGGATCGCGAACCTGCGCACGTTGCGGACGTCGAGCTGCGGGACCTGGTGGTGCCCGGCGAAGGTGGTGGCGCCGCCGGGGCAGGCGGTGCCTGCGGCGACCTCCGCGGTGAGGAAGCCGATCTTCCAGAGCACGTCGATCAGCGTGTCCTCGTCGTAGTCCGCCAGCCACCGCCGGGCGCGGGCACCGACCGTCACCTCGCCCGTGATGATCTCGAGGCACAGGTACTCGAGATGGCGCCGCTCGAACGTGTGAACCTGGCCCCGGAACGCCTCGAAGACGCTGAGCACGTCCGGGTACTGGAATCTCTGCTCGGCGGCGACGTCGTGCGTGCGGCCCCGCGAGTACTCGAACTCCGCGAGCGCGATCGTGTCCATGCGCAGGGGAAGCGGCGACCTGCGCTCGCCCGCCGTATGGAGGCACTGCGTGCAGAACAGGATCATCTCGCGGGGCCGGTGGAGCGTGCGGTCCACGATGTAGCGGAACGCCTCGTCCCGTCCGGTGCCGCGCCCGGCGGCGAACAGGGCGTTCCAGCACTTCTCGTCAGTGGCGTCGGCGAGCCTCGGCAGTGAGTACCTGATGCGGCGGGCGATCAGGCTGCGGAGGTCGGCCTCGGACCAGGACACCGACTCGATCAGGTCGCGGTGCTTCTGGGCGTCCTCGTAGAGCGACGGCGTGTTCTCGTAGAGCTCCTGGCGCAGCGAGATGTACATCCGCAGGTTCGCCGACAGCCCGTTCAGCGCGACGCAGGCCTGGAACAGCCCGGAGATGAACGCCTGCGCGTCCTCGGAGGAGTCCCAGCCCTTGTCGAGCTCGTCGATGACGACGACCACCTGCTGGTCCGTCAGTGCTTTCTGCAGGTGGGGCACGAGGTGGCGGATCTCCTCGAGCTTGTAGAGCCGCTCCAGCTCCTTCGTCTTGACCTGTGCCTCGTACGGGCCGATCTTGAAGCCCTCGAGCCGCTTGAGGTAGGAGATGAGCGCCCAGAGCTTCCCCATCCCCGGCTGGCGGTGGTGGTCCCGGACGTACTTCCGGATCGCCGCCTCGGAGGCGTTCTTCGACCGCACCTGCTTCTTGCACATCTCCTTCATCACCAGCACGAGCAGGCTGTACTTCCACGCCGCGGCGTAGGCGCCCTGCTTGGCCCACGAGCCCTGTTCCTCGGTCTGCATGGTGCGCTGGAGCATCTCGTAGGAGTAGTCCTCGGGGGCCAGCTCGATGACCCGAGCGCCGTTCGCCCGGCTGCGCCGGGCGACCATCTGGAAGATGGCGCTCTTGCCGGCGCCGCGGTTGCCGAGGATCACGGTTGTCTCACCCCGCAGGACGCGCCGGAAGGCATCGGACTCGAGGAAGTAGTGCTCGAGCCCTCGATCGATGTCTCGCTCGGCGGCGGGTGCGCCGAGGTCGATCGTGGTGTCCCGCGTGGCGACCTTGTCCATGAAGAACCTCCTGTTCGTGGACCCGCGACACAGGAGGAGCTGAGGCCTGTTCGTGATGCATTTGTTATAGGACGTCAGTCTTTCGAGTGAACTTTCCGACCGCTTATCGCTGCGATTCCGGGACGACGCCGGCGAGGACCGTGGCCACGACCTTGTGGACGGCTCCGGGTTCGGGTTGGGTGGCTTTCCGGTCGGCGAACAGCAGATGCCCGGCCCCGATCAGCGTGGGAGCGAGCGTGTCGATGTCGGCGTCCGCCGCCACGCGACCCAGGGTTCGCTCCGCGGTGAGGTAGGAGCCGATCATGGCCGCGGCTTCCGTCAGCGCCGGGATGCCTCCGGTGGGCCGGGCCCGGCGCAGCCGGGCGCGCAGGTCGTCGCGGGAGATCACCAGCGCGACGATCGCCACGGCGACCGACTCGAACAGGGTGGTCAGTGCGGCGGTGACGTTGCCGGCGACCGTGCCGGTGCCTGCGGACCTGCGCAGGGCGGCCGCCTGGTGCTCGATCCGGTCGATGCGGGCCAGCACGAGCTCGGCGAGGAAGCCGTCGAAGTCGGCGAAGTGCCGGTGCAGCACGCCCTTGGCGCAGCCGGCCTCCGTGGTGACCGCGCGGCTGGTGAGCGCGTTCGGCCCGTCCCGGAGCAGGACGCGCTCGGCGGCGTCGAACAGCTGCTCGCGCGCGTCGCGGATGTGCACTCCCGTCGGCACCGCGTCCTCGTTCCGTCGTGGGGTCCCCACCCGGTCGACGAGTGGGCATGTGCCCACTAGAGTGGGCACATGCCCACTCTACCGCCGGAACGAGCACGTTCTTCCGAGCCGGAGCCGCACCAGCACCGGGGGATGGCGGAGTCGTTCGGGTCGGATCCCGAGCGCTACGACCGGGCCAGACCCCGCTACCCCGGCGCCATGGTGGCGGCGATCGTCGACGCCGGCCCGGGGCCCGACGTCCTCGACGTCGGCTGCGGCACCGGCATCTCCAGCCGACAGTTCCGGGCGGCCGGCTGCCGGGTGCTCGGGGTCGACGTCGACGCGCGGATGGCCGACTTCGCGCGTCGCAGCGGGGTCGAGGTGGAGGTGGCCGCGTTCGAAGCCTGGGATCCCGCGGGACGGGTGTTCGACGCGGTCGTCGCCGGGCAGACCTGGCACTGGGTGGACCCGGTCGCCGGCGCGGCCGCGGCGGCGCGGGTGCTTCGGCCCGGCGGCCGGCTGGCGCTGTTCTGGAACGTGTTCCAGCCCCCACCCGAGGTGGCGCAGGCCTTCTCCGTGGTCCACCGGCGGGTCCTGCCCGGCTCGCCGCTCGATCCCTGGACGGGCTCCGCCCTCGACGGGTACTCGCCGCTCCTGACCAGGGCGGTCGACGGGATCCGGCAGGTGGACGCGTTCAGCGACCCGGAGCAGTGGCGATTCGACTGGGAGCGGTTCTACACCCGGGACGAGTGGCTGGACCAGCTCCCCACCGGTGGCGTCGCGGGCCGGCTGTCGCCTGCCGAGCTGCAGGAGCTGCTCGCGGCCACAGGGGCCGCCGTCGACGCGATGGGGGGCGGCTTCACGATGCGGTACGCCACCGTGGTGGTCACCGCGGCGCGAACCGGCACCGCCTGACCGGGGCGGTAGCTCTCAGCCCAGCAGCTCGATCTTGCCGGAGGCGAGGGTGAGCACGCCGCCGTGGATGGTGAGCTGACCGGCCCGCACCGCCTGTGCCAACCCGGCGCTCTGGGTGGGCAGGGTGGCCACCACGAGGCGCACGTTCGCCACGATGACCTCGTGTAGCAACGCGGCACCGGTCGCGCCGGTCCGGCGCGCCTCGGCCACGGCCGGCTGGATCGGGTCCGTCAACGCCGCGAACTCGCCGGCGGGCATCTTGCCGTCCGCGACGTCGATCGCGGCCTTGACCGCTCCGCAGTCGTCGTGGCCGAGCACGAGCAGCACGTCGGTGCCGAGCACTGCCTGGGAGTACAGCAGCGACGCCGTCTCCGCAGGCGAGGCGATGTTGCCGGCGACCCGGCAGACGAACAGGTCGCCGATGCCGGCGTCCATGACGAGCTCGGGGGAGGTGCGGGAGTCCGAACAACCGAGTACCGCGGCGAAGGGCTGCTGGCTGCCGGTCAGCTGCTGCCGGAGCTCCACGCTCTGGTTCGGGTGCAGCGGCGTGCCCGCGACGAACCGGTCGTTGCCTTCCTGGAGGCGGCGCAGCGCTTCGTCGGGGGTCGTGGGCCGGGGCAGGACCGGGGCCGGGAGCGGGGCCGAGCCGGGGGGCGGGGCCGGGGACGGGGCCGGTGGTGGGGCTGCGACGTCCGGCGCCTGGTTGCTGCAGGCGCCGAGAGCCAGCGGGAACGTGCCCGCCGCCAGCAGGGAACCCAACACGGAACGCCGATGCACTCGTCGACCAGGAGCTGTCTCCATGATCTCTCCCGTCACGCGGCCGGGCGGGACCCCTCCCCGATGCGACCTGGCCACCATCCGGCCGGGGATGGGGCGTTTCGGTAGTCGCGGGCCGTGCTCCGATCGTCGAGCAGGACCGGGTCGCCGTCAAACGGCTCGGGGTCAGCCCTTCGGCTGAACCTGACGGGTCGCGCAGCCGGGTTCTGGACCTGCCGAGAGCGCTCGACCGTGGCCGCCGCTGCTGGTTGTCGTGCCCATGAGCGTTGTCGACGGCGTGTCGGCCTGAAGATGGGGAGACCTTCGGGCGAGGTGTGAGTTGTCGACGTCGGCGAACGTGGCGCCGGACAGCGCGCCGGACAAGCAAGATCGTTCCGAGACGCGGCTCTGCGCCCGGCGAGGGGCCGAAACCCGCATCTCGTGGCGATCAACGGAGCAAGATCACTGTGAGACCAGCCTGACCGCCCTCCGAAGGGCCGAAACCCGGATCTCGTTGCGATCGAGGGAGCAAGATCGCCGGCCACCCACTCATCAGCCGGGTCAACAACCCGGCTGGGCAGTACAGCTAGTCGTCGTCGTCGGAGTCGTCGTCGCGGTCCGAGTCACGGTCCCTGTCGCCGAAGTCGCCGCGGTCGAGCTCGCTCTGCCGCATGATGTTGACGCTGCCGAACCCGCCATCGGCGTCCACCACCACCTCGCGGAGGCCAGGGCCGGGCCGGCAGGCCTCCTCGCACCTCGTGCTACCGAAGATCACGGTGCCCGACGGGCGCACCCGCACGTCGTCGGGCACCACCACCTGGATGCTGCCGAAGAGCATGCCGACCTCGGCACGCTGCTGGTCGGCGCCGACCTGCACGACCCTGCTGCCGAAGATGGACACGCCGTCGTCGGCGGTGATCACCTGGGCGCCGAGGTAGAGCCCGGTGACCACCAGCGCCGCGGTGACCACCCCGCTGACGACCCGCCGGGCCACGCTGGTGGGGGGCGCCTCCGCGGGGCCGGGTGCGGGGGTGTCGACCGGCAGCACCGTGGTCTCGGCCTGGTCGGACTGCGGCAGGTCGCTGGTGATCGCGTCGAGCTCGCTGCGCGTGCGCGCCGCCCAGCAGGCGGCGGCACGTTCGTCGTACTCGAGGAGGGTGAGCATCCCGTCCGCGTGCGCCTGCTGAAGCCGGGCGTCCACCTCCCGCCGCTCGCGGTCTCCGATGCGGATCTCGGGCTGCGGCGGTTGGTCCACGGCGGACATCCTGGCGCTCCGGGCGCGTCGTGGCCAGCAGGATCCTCAGGCGCGGATGGTCATTCGCGAGACGAGGCCGTCCCGGAGGTGGAACGAGAACTGGCTCGGGCCGGTGAAACCGTCGCCGCCGACCTGCGCGGTGACCGTCACGACCCCGTCCCGCTCGACCACACCGGTCGGGGTCAGCGACACCCGGACCCCGATGAACTCGGCGTCGCTCCACGACCGGATCTCCGAGGAACCGCGGAACTCCCGCCCCCAGTCGTCCACCACCCCGTCGGCGGTGAAGCTGCCCAGGAACCCGTCGACGTCCCCGCGGTTGGCGGCATCGAGCAGCTGCCGGACAGGGGCCGGTGGGGAGGTGGTCACGTCGAGCTCCGGTCGGAGAGCGGTGCGGCCCGTCCCATGATGGCCGCCGGTACCGAGGACCGCTCGGCTCACCGGGCGTCACGGACGTGCTCCCGGGTGGCGGTGGCCGCGCGCACGGCAGGCAGGACCACCTCCGTGAACGCCTGAAGGTTCGCGGTGGCCTCGGCGGGCGTGAGGTCGCCGAACGCGAGGGTCGCCTCGACGTAGTTGACGTCCGCGCGCTCGACCTGTTCCAGAACGAGGTCGCGGACGGTCTGCGCCGAGCCGACCAGCGCGGTGCCGCGGCGGAGGCCGGCCTCGGCGTCGGCCATGGCGTCGACCCGGTGGTCGTCGTGGTCGTGCCAGAGCTTGGTGAGCTGACGGGCGAAGACCGCGTGGGCCTTGTGGTAGCGGTCGAGCGCCTCCTCGTCGGTGGCGCCGATGTGGACGGTGGCGGCCACCCCGATCCGGGGGGTGCCGCCGGACCGGGCGGGACGGCGCTCCCAGGCGTTCCAGAACGTCTCGGCGGTGGAGGTGAAGGAGCCGTCGTTCCACCGGCCGACGAAGTTGACGTCGTTGGTGCCCGCCCACTCCGCGGTGCCGGCGTTGCTGGAGGCGTACCAGAGCGGCGGGTGGGGGAGCTGTACGGGCCGGACCGACAGCTCGACGTCGTAGTCGCGCAGGCGCTCGCCCCGGTGGGTCATGCGCCCGGTCGCCAACGCGGCGGTGATCACGCCGAGGGCCTCGGTGAACAGCGCACGGGAGTCCTCGTCGGACACGCCGAAGTAGCCCAGCTCGTAGGGGCTGACCCCGCGGCCGACGCCGAGGTCGAGGCGTCCGGCGCAGAGCTGGTCGAGGACGGCGATCTCTTCGGTCAGCCGCAGCGGATCGTAGATCGGCAGCACGTTGACCAGTGCCCCGATGCGCATCGTGGACGTGCGCTGGCTCAGTGCGGCGAGGAACAGGTTCGGGGACGGGCACACCGACAGGGGCGTGCCGTGGTGCTCGGTCACGTGGTAGTGGCCGATCCCGGCCGCCTCGGCGGCCACGGCGAGGTCCAGCCGGTTCGTGAGCACGGCGCCCGGGGTGGCGTCACCGAGGTCGAACGAGTCGAAGATGCCGAACGCGAAGCTCACGATGCTGCCTTCCGGTCGAGGACGTCGCGACGAGGCGCGGGCCCAGATCTCCGTCGGCCGGATCTCCGCCGGCCCGATCTTCGTCCGCCCGAGCTTCGCCCCGATCGCGCGGGTTCGCCAGCGCGGATCGATCCGCATCGGTCCTCGGGTCAGCCCACCGCGGCACCGACGAGCAGGCCGAGCCCGTAGGTGGTCGCGGCCGCGCCTGCGCCGATCGCGAGCTGCCGGAGCGCCCGGCGCAGCGGCGGACCGCCGGACAGCACACCCACGGTGGCGCCGGTGAGCAGCAGGGCGAGCCCGACGAGCAGGCCGGCGACGGCGAGGGCGGCCACTCCGTTGAGCCCGAACAGGAACGGCAGCACGGGCACGGCGGCCCCGGAGGCGAAGAAGCAGAAGCTCGACAGTGCGGCGCCCACGCCGGTGCCCACCACGTCATAGCCGTCGTCGCCCTGGACCTGGTCGTCGACCAGAGCTGCCGAGGAGGGGTCGTCGCTGTGCAGCACGGCCGCTGCACGGCGGTGGGCCTCATCGGGCGGCACCCCGCGGGCCCGGTACACGAGCGCGAGCTCGTTGGCGTTGACGTCGAGCTCGCGCAGGATGGCGTGGGCATCACGGACGTCGGGCGAGGATGCGGCGAGCAGTTCCCGCTGCGAGCGCACGGACACGTACTCCCCGGCGCCCATCGACAGCGCCCCCGCGAGCAGCCCGGCAACGCCGGTGAGCACCACGGTGGGCGGGGAGGCACCGCCGCCGATCACCCCGAGCACGAGGGCGAGGTTGCTGACCAGACCGTCGTTGGCGCCGAAGACGGCGGCGCGGAAGGTGCCCGACACGCGGGCCCGGCCGCGGGCCGCGAGGCCGCGGACCACCTCCTCGTGGACCCGTTCGTCGGCGGCCATGGCCGCTGTGGCGTCGGCGTCGGACCGGTAGGGCGACCGGGTCTCGGCGCGTTGCGCGAGCGCCAGCACGAACACCGAGCCGAACCGGCGCGCCAGGAACGCCAGCAGCCGCATCCTGGCGGCCCCGCGCCGGACCCGGCCCGCGTCGTCGCCGAGCAGGCCTGCCCAGTGTGCGGCGTGCCGCTCCTCGGCCTCGGCCAGCCCGAGCAGGATCTGCCGTTCCTCCCCGGTCCGGCGGGTGGCGAGGTCGCGGTAGACCTTCGCCTCCTCGCGCTCGTCGGCGAGCCGCCGTCTCCAGCGGCGCACCGACGAGGGCGACGGGTTCTGCGAACCTCGGGACGACGGGGTGACCACGGCTCGATTCTTCCCGTCCGGTGCTTCCCGAGCCGGTCGAGCGACCGGCGACATCCCCGTCCTACCCGACCGGGACGGCTGGACGGTCGGAGTTCGGCCGGTCGGTCACGATCGGGCGAAAGGTGCACCGGCCCTCACGATCCGGTTCCCGCTCCTGCCGGTGCGCGCCCGGCGCAGCACCGCTGCGCAGCCGGCCAGGGGCCGGAGAGCGGCGTCGGTCACAACGCCGGAATGGTCATGGTTGTGAACGCATCGTCATGGTTTCATCCCCCCATGACCTCGGCAGGCGGGACGCGCGGTGCGCTGCTCGAGCCCGTCTGGGCAGGCCGGCGCGGCGATCAGTTCGACCAGGGCTGTCGCTGACCCGGCCGCCCTCCACGTCCGCCCCGGCACCCGGCGGTGGTCCCCGTGTCGCCCGTCCCCACTCCTGACGAGGTCATCCCCATGACAGAGAACGCCATCCTGCCCCCCGCGCAGCGCCGCACCCTGCCGGTCGTCGACCTCGCCCGGTTCCGTGATCCCGCGGCCGACCGGGAAGCGTTCCTCGCCGAGCTGCGCCGGGCCGCCCACGAGGTCGGGTTCTTCTACGTCACGGGCCACGGCGTGCCCGACGCCGTCACCGACGGGATCCTGGACGCCGCGAAGGAGTTCTTCGCGTTGCCCGTGGAGCAGCGCCTGGAGATCGAGAACATCCACTCCCCGCAGTTCCGCGGGTACACGCGTGTCGGCACCGAGCAGACCGCAGGCAACGCGGACTGGCGGGAGCAGATCGACATCGGTCCCGAGCGCAGGGCGGTGGACACCCGCCCCGGCGACCCCGACTGGGTCCGCCTGATCGGCCCCAACCAGTGGCCATCGGCGCTGCCCGACCTGCGGGAGCGCGTCCTGACCTGGCAGGACGAGGCGCTGCGGGTGACCAGGGAGGTGCTGCGGGCGCTCGCCGTCGCGCTCGGGCAGGACGAGGGGTACTTCGACGCCTGGTTCGACGAGGAGTCCTCGCTCCACGTGAAGATCGTGCACTACCCGGGCAGGCCCACACCCGCCGACGACCAGGGCGTCGGCGCGCACAAGGACTACGGATACCTCACCCTGCTGCAGCAGGACGAGGTCGGCGGCCTGCAGGTGCTGGCCTCCGACGGCGGCTGGATCGACGCGGTCCCGGTGCCGGGCGCGTTCGTGGTGAACATCGGCGAGATGCTGGAGATCGCCACCCAGGGGTACCTGACCGCCACCCGGCACCGGGTCGTCAGCCCGGCCGCCGGGGTGGACCGCTACTCCGTCCCCTTCTTCCTCGGCCCGCGTCTCGACGCCGTCGTGGCGCCACTGGACCTTCCTCCGCAGCTCGCCGCCGCGGCCACCGGGATCAGCGCCGACCCGGACAACCCGCTGTTCGCCGCGTTCGGCGAGAACGCGCTCGTGGGCTGGCTGCGGTCGCACCCGCGGGTGGCGCAGAAGTGGTGGGCCGACGTGCTGGCCCGGCAGGCGTGACGGGCCCGGCGCCACGCTGGTCCTTCTCCACCCGGCAGGTACACGCGGGGACCAGCGGCGACCCGGCCACCCGGGCGAGGGCCGTCCCGATCTACCAGACCACGTCCTACGTCTTCACCGACTCCGAGCACGCCGCCGACGCGTTCGCGCTCCGCGACCTGACGTCCCACGCCTACACCCGCCTCTCCAACCCCACCACCGCCGTGGTGGAGGAGCGGATGGCGGCGCTGGAGGGCGGCACGGCCGCCGTGGCGCTGGGCAGCGGCCAGGCGGCCACGGCACTGTCCCTGCTCAACCTGGCCAGGGCCGGGGACCATGTCGTGGCCTCGGCAGCGCTCTACGGCGGAAGCCACACGCTGCTCGCGCACACCTTCGCCGACCTCGGGATCGCCGTGAGCTTCGTCGAGGATCCCGACGACCTCGCCGCGTGGCGGGCCGCGGTCACCCCGCGCACCCGGGCCCTGTTCGGCGAGAGCATCGGCAACCCGCTGGGCAACGTCCTCGACGTCGCCGGGGTGGCCGCGGTGGCCCACGACGCCGGCGTGCCACTCGTGGTGGACAACACCGTGCCCACGCCCTACCTGCTGCGGCCGCTGGAGCACGGCGCCGACATCGTGGTGCACTCGACCACCAAGTTCCTCGCGGGCCACGGCACGGCGATCGGCGGTGTCGTGGTGGACGGCGGGCGGTTCGACTTCGGCGCCGACCCGGCTCGCTGGCTCGGCCTCACCGCCCCCGACCCCACCTACCAGGGACTGTCGTTCTGGGACACCTTCTCCGGCGACGGCCTGGCCTACTCGATGCGGCTACGCACGCGGCTGCTGCGCGACCTCGGCCCGGCGGTCTCCCCATTCAACAGCTTCCTGCTCCTGCAGGGCCTCGAGACGCTGGATCTCCGGCTCGCGCGCCACTGCGCCAACGCGACGGCAGTGGCGCAGTGGCTCGAACGGCACCCGCTGGTGCGCCGCGTGCACTATCCCGGGGTGGCGTCGAGCCGCTGGTCCGACCGGGCACGGCACTACCTGCCGCGCGGTGCGGGTGCGGTCGTGGCGTTCGAGATCGAGGGCGGCTGGGACGCCGGCAGGCGGTTCGTCGACGGCCTGACGCTGTTCAGCCACCTCGCCAACATCGGCGACGTCCGCAGCCTCGCGATCCACCCCGCCTCCACCACCCACGCGCAGCTGGACCCCGAGCAGCAACGGGCGTCCGGCGTGACGCCCGGCCTGATCCGGCTGTCGGTGGGCATCGAGGGCATCGACGACCTGCTCACCGATCTCGAGTCAGCGCTGGCCGGATCGAGCGTCACGGCACATGGTGGCTCGACACACAGATCGACACTGGGGGGATCGGCATGATCAGGGGTTGGTTCGCGGGGCGCCGGGGCAGGATCCACTTCCGGCGCTGGGAGCCGGGCGGCCGTCCGGTGGCCCTGCTGGTGCTGCTGCACGGGCTCGGTGAGCACAGCGGCCAGTACGGTCCGCTCGCGGAGGCGGCGGCCGAGGCGGGCGTCGGGACGTGGGCGCTCGACCAGGCCGGCCACGGCTACAGCGACGGCGAGCGGGTCCTCGTCGAGCGCATCGACGATCTCGTGGCCGACGCCGAGACCCTGCTCGCCAAGGCCCGGTCGGCATGGCCCCGGGTCCCGGTGGTGGTGGCCGGGCACTCGCTCGGCGCGACCGTGGCCACGTTGCTGGTGGGGGAGATCCGCACCGGCACCGTCAGCGGTCCGGCCGCCGATCCCGCCGCCGACACCGCGGGGCTCGTACTGGCCGGCTCCTCGCTGCTCGACGGCGCACAGGGGCTGACCGCGCTCCTCGCGTCCGGCGTCGACCCGATGGAGCTGCGCAAGGACCCGTCCGAGCTGGTGCGTGACTCCGAGCAGGCCCGGCTGGTGCGCGAGGACCCCCTGGTGTGGGACGGCGGCCTGCGCCCGCAGACCCTCGCGGCCCTCACCGCGGCGGGTGCACGCACCCGTGCCGCGGTCACCGACGGTGCACTCGACCATCTGCCGGTGCTGCTGCTGCACGGCGCCGAGGACGACATCGCCCCGGCGGCGGGCGCGGTCACCGTGGGTGAGCTGCTGCCCCGCGCCCGGGTCGTCGTGTACCCGGGCGACCGGCACAACATCCTCCACGAGCTGGACCGCGGCGAGGTCCACGCCGAGCTGCTCCGGTTCGTCGCCGCCGTCACGTCCGTCCCCACCCCGTAAGGAGAGTCCGTGATCCGGGTCAGACGACTCGTTCCCCTGCTGCTCGCGGCCGCTGTGCTGACGGCCGCCTGTAGCGGCGCGGAGTCGGATGGGGCGGGCGCAGCGGCCGCCGACACCACGCTGGACGTGCGGCTGGTGCTGGAGCCGACCAGCCTCGACATCACGAGCGTGGCGGGCGCAGCCGTCCCGCAGCTGCTGCTCGACAACGTCTACGAGGGGCTGCTCACCCGCGACGCCGGTGGCGCGATCGTGCCGCTGCTCGCGCAGGACTTCAGCACGTCCCCCGACGGGCTCACCTACACGTTCCGGCTGCACGACGGGCTCACCTTCGCCGACGGCTCCCCCCTCACGTCCGCCGACGTCGTGTGGTCCTACCGGAACGTGATCGCACCGGACTCGAAGAACCCGAACAAGAAGGACTTCGCCGCGGTCACCGGTGTCGACGCCCCCGACCCGCACACCGTCGTGATCACCCTCTCGCGCCGCGACGCCAACCTCACCTACGCGCTCACCGACCGCGCCGCCGCGGTGCTGAAGCAGGGCACCGATCCCGCCACCCTCGCCGACACCGCCAACGGCAGCGGCCCGTTCGTGATCCGCTCCTGGCAGCGCGGGTCGTCCATCACGCTGGCGCGCAACGAGCACTACTGGGGACAGCCCGCGACGCTCTCCGACGTGGTGCTGCACTACATCCCCGACACCACGGCCGCCAACAACGCCCAGCTCACCGGCGAGACCGACGTGGAGACCGGGCCCGACCCCACGCTCCTGTCGCAGTTCGAGGGCCAGGACTTCACCGTCGCCGAGGGTGTCACCAGCGACAAGTTCGTCCTGGGCATGAACAACAGCCGTGGCTCCCTCGCCGACGTCCGCGTGCGGCACGCGATCCGGCAGGCGATCGACAAGGACGGCCTGATCCGCGTGGCTCTGGCGGGCAAGGGCCAGCGCATCGGCAGCGGTGCCGCTCCCACCGACCCCTGGTTCGACGCCGGGCTCACCTCCATCGACCCCTACGACCCCACGGCGGCGAAGGCGCTGCTCGCCGAGGCCGGGTTCGGGTCGGGGCTGGACCTGACCCTCGTGGTGCCGAACTTCTACTCCGCGAGGATCGGCGAGTACGTGGCGTCGCAGCTCGGGCAGGTGGGGATCCGGGTGCGCTACGAGCCGGTGGAGTTCGCGACCTGGCTCGACCGCGTCTACACCAAGGCGGACTACGACCTGTCGATCGTCGACCACGCCGAGGCGCGGGACATCGGGAACTACGCGAACCCGGGCTACTACTGGCGCTACTCCGACGCGCAGGTCCAGCAGTGGGCCGCGCAGGCGTCGACAGCCGCGAGCGACGTCGAGCGTGACGGGCTGTACCGGCAGGTCGCGCGCAAGATCTCCGAGGACGCGGTGAGCGACTGGCTCTACAGCCCGACCAGCCTCGTCGTGCTGCGGCAGGGCGTCACCGGGTTCCCCACGAGGGAGACGAACTCACGGCTCGACCTCGCGCAGGTCACGGCCTCGGCCGCGCAGT
Source organism: Pseudonocardia sp. OZ21 (assembly GCF_059359135.1). Taxonomy (NCBI): domain Bacteria; kingdom Bacillati; phylum Actinomycetota; class Actinomycetes; order Pseudonocardiales; family Pseudonocardiaceae; genus Pseudonocardia; species Pseudonocardia sp. OZ21. Next base: position 265,736 of record NZ_JCADBN010000002.1, on the reverse strand, counting down.
AGCTGGTCAGCCGTGGTCGTGTTCCTGGTGCGTCGCACCGCGCTGTTCGCCGCGTCGCTGCTCGCGGCGAGCGTCCTGATCTTCCTGCTGCTCCGACTGCTGTCCGGGGACATGGCGCAGGTGATCGCGGGCGTGCAGGCGACCCCGGCGCAGGTCGCCTCGCTGCGCCACGAGCTGGGCACGGATCGGCCACTGGCCGTCCAGTACGTCACCTGGATCGGGGGCGTACTGGGGGGCGACTTCGGCACCTCGGCCCTGAGCGGCGTGTCGGTGTCCGCGGAGCTGGGCGCGAAGCTGACGGTCACGGCGCCGCTGGTCGCCGTGGCCATGGTGCTGTCGGTGCTGGTGGCGGTCCCGCTCGGGGTGCTCGCCGCGGTGGCGCACCGGCGCCGGCTCGGCGTGGTCATCTCGGTCTGCAGCCAGCTGGGCATCGCGCTGCCCACCCTGTGGGTGGGCCTCGTGCTGGCGATCGTGTTCGCGGTGTGGCTGCGCTGGCTGCCCGCGCAGGGCTTCCCTACGGCGGGTTGGGGGCAGCCCGTCCGGGCCGTGCGAAGCCTGGTGCTGCCGGCTGTCACGCTGGCGCTGGCCGAGGGCGCGGTGCTGCTGCGGTTCGTGCGGTCGGCGACCCTCGGCGTGCTGAACCAGGACTTCCTGCGCACCGCGCGGGCCACCGGCCTGACCCGGACGGGAGCGCTGCTGCGCCACGGCCTGCGCAACGCGGCCCTGCCGGTCGTGTCGATCCTGGGGTTGCAGGTGGCCGCGTTGCTCGTGGGCGCGGTCGTCGTCGAGGCGGTGTTCGCGCTGCCGGGAGTGGGGCAGATGCTGCTCGCCGACGTCGGCAACCGCGACCTGGTGAAGGTGCAGGGTGAGGTGCTGCTGCTCACCGGCGCGGTGCTCACGATCGGTTTCCTCGTCGACGTGGCCCACCGCCTGATCGACCCCCGGCTGCGGGTGAGCCGGTGACGCGCCGGGTGCTGCGCAGCCGCACCGGCCTCGCGGGCGCCGTCGTGGTGGCGCTGCTCGTGCTCGCCGCGCTCGTGTCGCGGGTGTGGACACCGTTCGACCCGACATTGGTCGACCCGGCCTCCACGTGGCTGCCACCGCTCTCGGGCGGGCATCTGCTCGGCACCGACGGCAGCGGCCGCGACCTGGCGAGCCAGCTGCTGGCAGGCGCCCAGGTCACGGCGTTCACCGCGGCCACCGCCACCGTGGTGGCCGCCGTCGTGGGGGTGGGCCTCGCCGTGCTCGCCGCCGTCCCCCGCCATGGCGGCGACCTGGTCGCCCACCTGATCGACGTGCTGGTGGCGCTGCCGACGCTGCTGCTCGCGATGGTGCTGGCCGCGGTCTACGGCGGTTCGGTGTGGACGGCGGTCGTCGCCATCGGCATCGGCACCGGCGTGAACGTCGCCCGCGTCGCGCGGGCGGAGATGACCTCGGTGCTCGGCACCGACTACGTGCTGGCCGCCGGGGTGGCCGGGGCGGGCACCGGGCGCATCGTCCGCCGCCACGTCCTGCCGAACGTCGCGCCCGTGCTCGTCGTGCAGCTCTCGCTCGTCCTCGCGCTCGCGGTGCTCGCCGAGGCGGCGCTGTCCTACCTCGGGTTCGGCACCCCGCCGCCCACCCCGTCCTGGGGCCGGATGCTGCAGGACCTGCAGCAGTACGTCACCGTGCACCCGCTGGTGGTGGTCTGGCCGGGGTGCGCGATCGCCGTCGTCGTGCTCGGGTTCACCCTTCTCGGCGACGCGCTGCGCGACGCCGTCGACCCGAGGATGCGGTTGCCGGGGCAGGCGGCGCCGGCCGTGGAGGTGCTGCTGCCGTGACGGCACTGCTGGAGATCGAGGGCCTGACCGTCCGCTTCGGCGGTCGGGCCGTGGTGGACGACGTCTCGCTCTCCCTCGACGTGGGGGAGCGGCTCGGCCTGATCGGCGCCTCCGGGTCGGGGAAGTCGCTCACCGCACTCGCCGCGATCGGCCTGCTGCCCGACGGCGCGACGGTCAGCGGCAGCGTCCGGTTGGACGGGAGCGAGCTCGCCGGCCGGTCGGACCGCGAGCTGGCCCGCGTGCGGGGCACCCGGATCGGGATGGTGTTCCAGGAGCCGGCGACGGCGCTGGACCCGCTGATGCGTGTCGGCGCGCAGATCGCCGGACCGGTGTGCCGGCTCACCGGCGTGTCCCGGTCCGCCGCCGCCCGCCGGGCCGTCGAGCTGGCCGCCACGGTGGGGCTGCCCGACCCGGAGATGCTGGTCCGCGCCTACCCGCACCAGCTCTCCGGCGGCCAGCGCCAGCGGGTGGGCATCGCGATCGCGCTCGCGGGGGAGCCGGACCTGCTGATCGCCGACGAACCCACCACCGCGCTCGACGTCACCGTCCAGGCCGAGGTGCTGGGGCTCCTCGACGACCTGGTGCGCCGCCGCGGCACCGCCCTGCTGTTCATCAGCCACGACCTCGCCGTGGTCGCGCAGATCGCCCGGCGGGTGGCGGTGCTGGCCGACGGGCGGGTCCGTGAGCACGGACCGGTGGAGCAGGTGCTGCACCGCCCGCGGGACCCGGTGACGCAGGCACTGGTCGCGGCGGCGCGGCGCACGAGCTGGAGCGCTCCGGCACACGTCGAGACAGCGGGGCGGGGATCGTGAGCGGAGACGGGGCGGACGGAGGGGAGGCGGCAGTGGACGGCGCGGGGAGCCCGGATGTCCTGTTGCGCGCCGAGGGCCTGCACCGGCATTACCCCATGCCCCGGCAGCGGCTGCTGCGCAGGCGGCCGGTCCGCCACGCCCTGCGCGGGGTCGACCTGGAGCTGGCCGCAGGCGGCAGCGTCGGGATCGTCGGCGAGTCGGGGTCGGGCAAGTCCACGCTGGTCCGGCTGCTGCTGGCCCTGGACCGGGCCGACGCGGGAGTGGTCAGCTACCGCGGTCGCGTGGTGGCGCCCGGTTCGCCGCGGTCACTGCGGTGGTTCCGGCGGGAGGTGCAGGTCGTGCTGCAGGACCCGTTCGCCTCCCTCGATCCCCGGATGCGGGTGGCCGACATCGTGGCGGAGCCGCTGGAGTGCCTCGACGTGCCCGGCGACCACGGAGCGCGGGTCGCCGAGCTGCTCGGTGCCGTCGGGTTGGAGCCGGGGACGGCCAAGGACCGGTACCCGCACGAGTTCTCCGGTGGTCAGCGGCAGCGGATCGCGATCGCCCGCGCGCTCGCGCCGGGACCGCGCGTGCTGGTGGGGGACGAACCGCTCTCGGCGCTCGACGTCGCGGTGCGCGGGCAGGTCATGGACCTGCTGCGGGGCCTGGCCGCCGACCTCGGCCTGGCGCTGGTGCTCGTCTCGCACGACATCGGCGCGGTGCACCGGCTGTGCGAGCAGATCATGGTGCTGCACGAGGGCGGGGTCGTCGAACGCGGCCGCACCGCCGACGTGCTCGCCGCGCCGTCCGACCCGTACACCCGGCGACTGCTCGCCGCGGTCCCGCAGCTGCCCGACCGGGAGCAGGTATGAGCCCGACCCCGCCGGCCGGCACCGTCCCGGGCCCGCACAACGCGATCACGGACGTCCCCGGCGTCCGGATCGGGCACGACACCCGCGTGGGCGAGGGCTTCCTCACCGGCACCACCGTCGTGCTGCTCCCGCGGTCCGGCGCACCGACCGCTGTCGAGGTGATCGGTGGCGGTCCGGCCACGCGGGACACCGCGGTGCTGGACCTGCGGGCCGGAGGGGTGTCGACGCACGCCGTGGTGCTCACCGGGGGGAGCGCCTACGGCCTCGCGGCGGCGGACGGGGTGCTGGAGTGGCTCGCCGCCGACGGCCGGGGTGCCCGGGTGGTGGCCGACCGGCCGGGGCTCCTGCTCCCGCTGGTGCCGGCGGCGGCGCTGTTCGACCTGGGCAGGGGAGGGGTGTTCGGCGCCCGGCCGGACGCCGGGTTCGGCCGGCGTGCGGCGCAGGCTGCGGCGGACTCGCCCGCGTTCGCACCGGTCGCGCAGGGCTGCGTCGGGGCCGCCACCGGTGCGGTCACCGCGGAGATGAAGGGCGGGATCGGGACGGCGAGCGCCGTGCTGCCCGGCGGCACCGTGGTCGGCGCGATCGCCGCGATGAACGCCCACGGCTCCACCCTCGACCTCGCCACGGGGCTCCCGTACGCGCTGGGTCTCGGGGCCGACGGCGAGTTCCCCCTGAGCACCCCGTCGGCCGCTGAGCACGCCGCGGCGCAGCGCCGCCTCACGGAACCGGGCCGGGCGCGGGCCGGGCTGGCGGTGCCCGACCCGGCGATCGGACCCAACACGGTGATCGGTCTCGTCGCCACCGACGCCCCGCTCGACGCGGCAGCCCTCCACCGGCTGGCGGCGGCCGGGCAGCGCGGGATGGCCCGTGCGGTGTCCCCGGTGCACGGCCGCACCGACGGGGACACCGTCTTCGCGGTGTCCGTGCCGGGGGCGGGCCGCGGCGACGGTCCGGCCGACCCGCTCCCGGCCGTGCTGGCGGCAGCCGAGCGCACCTTCGCCAGGGCGATCGTCCACAGCGTGCTGCAGGCCGAGTCGGTGGTGACCCAGTTCGGGCGGATCGCCGCCTACCGCGAGCTCTACCCGGGCGCGTGCGCGGCGCTCCCCGGAGGCGGCGGGACCGCCCCGAACTAGCCCGGCGACGGACACACGGGACATTCCGTCACAGATGGTGGCGGGACCGGCACCGCATGCAGGGGGCGCCGCAGCCGGGCAACTGCTTGCGGCGGTAAGAAGGGGTCGGGATCCGGCGTCCGTCGGATCCCGACGATCAGAGGAGACGACCTCCGTGCGCTATGACGCCGTGCTCGCCGAAACGGTGGGCATCCAGGGTGCCGACAACGATGAGATCGAGGCCTACACCGCGCGTCCGATGGACGGCGGGAGCCGTGGCGGCGTGCTGGTGATCCACCACATGCCCGGCTACGACCGCGAGAGCAAGGAGATCGTGCGGCGGTTCGCCGTCTGGGGCTACAACGCCATCTGCGTGAACCTCTACAGCCGCGAGGCCCCCGGCGCGGAGCCCGACGACGCCGCGGCCACCGCGCGGGCCAACGGGGGAGTGCCGGACGCCCGGTTCGTGGGTGACGCCGCCGGCGCGGTGCGGTGGCTGCGCGCCCTGCCCAACTCCAACGGCAAGGTCGGCACCATCGGGTACTGCTCCGGTGGCCGCCAGGCGTTCCTGACCGCGCTCGAACTGGACATCCAGGGTGCGGTCGACTGCTACGGCGCGTTCGTCGTCGGCACGCCGCCCGAGGGCTTCCCGCTGCAGGTCCAGCCGCTGGCCGACCGGGTCGCCGAACTGCGCGCCCCGGTGCTGGGGCTCTTCGGCAACGAGGACTCCTACCCGTCGCCCGACCAGGTCGACGAGCTGGAGAAGCTCCTGCAGACCCACGGCAAGGAGTACGAGTTCCACCGCTACGACGACGCCGGACACGCCTTCTTCTCGGTGGACCGGCCTGCCTACCGGGTCGCGGCCGCGCTGGACGGCTGGCAGCGCGTGCAGGAGTTCTTCGCCACCCGCCTGTCCGGAGAGGTGTGAGCCGACCATGTGCACCTACAGCACCGAGAAGATCGACGTCGAGTCCAGCAGCGGGAAGGGCCCGAACGGCTGGTTCCCGCTGCGCACGGCGACCGTCTACTACGACCACCCCGTGCACGCCCCCGACGCGCACACGGTGAACATCGACTTCCTCAACCCCGAGCGCGGCCCCGGTGCCCGGGTGGCGGTCGAGCTGAGCCTCGACTCGGCGCGTGCCCTCATGGCCGCACTGCAGGTCACGGTGGAGCGCGCAGCGCACCACTGACCGCGGTCCGGGTCGGTTCCGAGCGCGGTCAGAGGTCGACGACGACCTCGCCGCGCTCCTCCCGGACCGGTCCGGGGCCGCAGTTACGTCGGGTCCCCCGTCCGTCGGGTCGGAGGACCGTCGCCGTGGGGGGTGGCGTCGTGGGCGAGCAGGGCGATCTGCACCCGGTTGTTCAGACCGAGGGCGGTGAGGATGCGCGTGATGTGGGCCTTCACCGTCGCGACGCTCATGTGGAGGCTCGCGGCGATCTCGGCGTTGGTGAGCCCCTCGCCGATCCGGGTGGCGACCTCACGCTCCCGCACCGTGAGCCGGTCGAGCCGCTCGGCGGCACGGTGCCGCCGTGCGCCGTCGCCGGTGGTGACGTGGTCGACCAGCTGTCGCAGCACCGAGGGCGAGAGCATCGTCTCGCCGTCCGCGACGCGAAGGATGGCGTCGAGGATCCGCGCCGGTGGTGTGTCCTTCAGGACGAACCCCGCCGCTCCGGCCCGCAGGGCGCGCAGGACGTGGTCGTCGGTGTCGAAGGTGGTCAGGACGATGACCTCGGGCGGGTCCGGGCGGGCGCGCAGCGCCGCGGTGGCGGCGAGGCCGTCGACCACCGGCATCCGGATGTCCATGAGCACCACCTGCGGGTCGTGGGCGGCGACGGCGGCGGGGACGTGCGCCCCGTCGGTGGCCTGCCCGACGATCTCGACGAGCGGGGTCCCGCCCAGCATCGTGTGCAGCGCGGAACGCACCAGGGGATCGTCGTCCACGACGAGCACCCGGACCGGCGCTGCCCGGCCCGTCGGGGGTTCCGTCACGCCGGCCACGGCAGCCACACGCACAGGCGGTACTCGCCATGGGCCGTCGGCCCGTGTTCGAGGCGCCCACCGGCCAGCGCGGCGCGCTCGGCCAGCCCGACCAGGCCCGTTCCGGACCCCGGCACCTCGGGGGCCGGTGCGGCCACGGCGAGCCGGTTGCAGATCCCGACGGTGAGCCCGGCGCCCGGCCCGCCGGTCAGCGTGACGGTGACGGGCGCGCCCGGCGCGTGCTTGCGCGCGTTGGTGAGGCCTTCCTGCGCCACCCGGAATGCGGTGCGGCCGAGGACCGCCGGCACGGCGTCCGCGGCCGTGACCTCGTCGCGGACCGTGACCACGGTGCCGGCCCGGCGGGTCTCCTCCAGCAGCAGGCCGAGGCCGTGGAGGCCGGGCTGGGGGTGCAGGGCGTCGCCGTCGGTGTCGCGGTCGGTGTCGTCGTCGTGGTCGGCCGCGCGCAGCACGGCGAGGATCTCCCGCAGGTCGACCAGCGACTGGTGCGCGCTGGCCCGGATCACCCCGGCCGCCTCCGCGACGGTCTCGGGTGAGGCGTCGGGCCGGAACTCCAGTGCTCCGGCGTGCATGCTCAGCAGCGAGAGCCGGTGGGCCAGTACGTCGTGCATCTCCCGGGAGATGCGTTCGCGTTCGCGCTGTCTCGCCTGCCGGATGCGCTCCTGCTGGTCGGCCTCCGCCCGGCGGGTCCGCTCGGCCAGCGACAGCACCAGCTGCCTGCGGGCCCGCACGGTGACCCCCCACGTCGCGGCGAGCAGGCACACCAGTGCGTGGATGCCGCACGTGACCCAGTACGTGACGGGCGTGTCGGGGTCGATCGGGTGCAGCCGGTGCTGCACCAGGCCCGCCACCACGGCCAGCACGGTCACCGCCGCGGTGACGGCGGCGCGCCGGTGCACGGCCACGGTGAACAGCGCGAGCGCGGCGGCCCCGACGACCGTCGGCACCAGCACCGCACCCAGGACGAGCGCGACGGCCAGCGGGACGGGCCACCGGCGCCGCCACCACAGCGACAGCCACGAGAGAGCACCGGCCGCCAGGTTGACCAACGGCGGGGCGTCCGGCAGGCCGAGCGAACCGGGGCCGGGCGGTGGCATGAACACGAGGAACGCGATGGCGGCGGCCACCACGACACAGCCGACGTCGGCCGCCCGGTCGCGGGCCGTGTGCCGGGTGCTCACCGGCGGTTCCGGCGGGAGCAGCCCGGACCGGAGCACCCCCGGCAGGATCCCGGGCAGGTCAGGGCCCGGGACGGCGCTGCCGGTGGGGGCGGGGTGCATCGACCACGGAGCCTAGCGATCATCGGGGCGGTTTGGCTCTGTCGTCCCTACTGGGCGAAGACGAGCACCAGGCCGAGGATGGCCAGCGCCTCGGACAATGCGAAGCCGATGAACGCGATGCCCTGCAGTTGGCCGCGTGCCTCCGGCTGGCGGGCCACGGCGTTGATGAAGGCGGCGAAGACGAGACCGACGCCGATCCCCGGCCCGATCGCCGAGAGGCCGTACCCGACGATCGAGAGGCCGTATCCGAGGTCGGCGAGCGAGCCGGTCATGAGGATCTCCGATCAGGCGAGGAGCCGTGGGCCGGCGCCGGGCATGATCGACGGTGTCAGCGGGCCAGGGCTGCGCACATCGGTTCGAGGTCCACGTCCGCCGGCCACAGGTCGATCGCGATCTCGACCATCGGCTGACGGACGCCCTCTCGCGTACGCAGCGGGTCAGCCCGGTGCGTCGAGGTCGAGGCGGTCCGGCGACGTTCGATGAACGGGCTGAAGCTGCGCAGGTGGAGCGACTTGCGCGATCGACCGTCAGCCCTCGGTGGCGGCCTGGCGCCCCAGCCGGCGGGCGCGGTCCTGCGCGTACTGCTCCGCTGAGGCCCGGAGGTACACGCCCCGGGCGACCGGGCCCGGGAACCCGAGGTCGGGCCGGTCGCGCAGTTGGTAGAAGCGGGCCCGGTTGACGCCGAGCAGCTCCGCGAACTCGTCGACGCCCACGAGGTCGGGGATCGACGGCTCGTCGGGGCGGTCGTCTACGTCGTCGGCGGTCAGGACCCGGAGCTCGGTGGGCCGGATCAGGGCGCCCTCCCAGCCTTCGGTCTCCCGGACGACGGCGTGGACGGTGCGCTCCAGCTCGAGGAGCGGGTAGGAGTACGCCCCTTCGGACCGCGGCCGCAGGACCGTCCAGCTGACGCGGCCGTGGTCCGGGGAGAGGGAGGTGCCGGCGAGCTGCGCGTCGGAACGTCGGGCGATCTCCCGGCCGAGCTGCTGGGCGGCCTGGGGCCCGGCGAGCGGCGGGTCGATGTCGGCGCTCATGGTCAGCGTCAGGGTCACGGGCGGCATCCCCGCATCATTCCGTGTGGGTAGACAGATCCTCTAGGGCGGGCCCGAGTGCAGCCTGGTCGGCCGGGGGGTCTGACATTACCGCCGCCATTTCCCTTCCCGGTTTCGGCAGGTGAGAGAGCTGAGAAATGTTCGAACAAATAGCGCTGTGCCGGACCGGGAATCCCCATCTGTCGCATCACATTCGGTTGCGTCCACCGGGCCCGTCTGCTGCTGTGGAAGCCGTGATCGGGGTCCTGCTCACGCAACGTCGGCATGTCGACCTGTGCCGGCTGGCGTCCTGCGTCTGTTGCGGCTGACGCGCAGCCCCGTTCCGTCCCCCGCCCGCCCGGGTCCTCTGCTCCCGCGGGTCGTTCAGAAAAAGGTCTTCTCGTGTCTCCTGGTCCTCTGACCGCGCACTGGTTCCTGCCCACGTACGGCGACGGCCGTCAGCTCGTCGGGGGCGGGCACGGCGTCGACGTCGGTTCCGCCGGTGGCGTCCGGCCGGCGTCGATCGGCTACCTGACCCAGGTGGCTCGCGCCGCCGAACAGGTCGGTTTCGCCGGGGCGCTCACGCCGACGGGCGCGTGGTGCGAGGACGCGTGGCTCACCACGGCGATGCTCGTGGCCGAGACCGAGCGGCTGAAGTTCCTCGTCGCGTTCCGGCCGGGCTCGGTGTCGGCCACGCTCGCGGCGCAGATGGCGGCGACCTACCAGCGGCACTCCGGCGGCCGGTTGCTGCTGAACGTCGTGACGGGCGGGGAGCCCCTCGAGCAGCGGGCGTACGGCGACTTCCTGGACAAGGACGCCCGCTACCGCCGCACGGGGGAGTTCCTGCAGGTCGTGCGGGCGTTGTGGCGGGGCGAGAAGGTCGATCTCGACGGTGAGCACGTGCACGTGGAGGGCGCGTTCCTCGACCGCCTGCCCGACCCGGTGCCGCCGATCTTCTTCGGGGGCTCGTCGCCCATCGCGGGCGAGATCGCCGCCGAGCACGCCGACGTCTACCTCACCTGGGGTGAGCCGCCCGCGCAGGTGGCGGAGAAGATCGCCTGGATCCGCGGGCTCGCCGCGGCGCGCGGGCGCACGGTCCGCTTCGGCATCCGGCTGCACGTGATCACCCGTGACACCTCCGAGCAGGCCTGGGCACACGCCGAGTCGCTGATCGCGGCGATCGACCCGGCCACGATCGAGAAGGTGCAGGCCGGTCTCGCACGCAGCGAGTCGGAGGGTCAGCGGCGGATGCGGTCGCTGCACGGCGGCTCCACGTCGAACCTGGAGGTGTCGCCCAACCTGTGGGCCGGTGTCGGCCTCGTGCGCGGCGGCGCCGGAACCGCGCTGGTGGGCAGCCACACCGAGGTCGCCGACCGCATCGCGGAGTACCACGCGCTGGGCATCGAGGAGTTCATCCTGTCCGGGCACCCGCACCTGGAGGAGGCCTGGTGGGTCGGCGAGGGCGTGCTGCCCCTGCTGGCCCGGCGGGGGATCTGGAACCCGCCGGAGGGCCACGGCCTCGTCGTGGCCGAGCCGCGCGCCGTCCCGTTCGCCGCAGCCCAGTGAGCGGCCGGGGCACGGCCGCCGTCCTCGCGGAACGGCCACCGGACGGCCCGGCGCCGAGGACCCGCACCGTCCTGCTGGCGAGCCTGGTCGGCACCACCGTCGAGTGGTACGACTTCTTCCTCTACGCCACGGCCGCGAGCCTGGTGTTCCCGAAGCTGTTCTTCCCCGTCGGCAACGAGCTCGTGGGCACCCTGCTGGCCTTCGGGACGTTCGCCGTCGGGTTCGTCGCGCGTCCCGTCGGCGGCGTCCTGTTCGGGCACATCGGTGACCGGCTCGGCCGCAAGCGCACGCTCGTCGCCACGATGGTGCTGATGGGGGCGGCGACCGCGCTCATCGGGGTGCTGCCCTCCTACGCGTCGATCGGTGCGGCGGCGCCGATCCTGCTGGTGGTGCTCCGCGTGCTGCAGGGCCTCGCGGTGGGTGGCGAATGGGGCGGCGCGGTGCTGCTCGCGGTGGAGAACGCGCCTGCGGGCAAGCGGGCCCGGTTCGGCAGCGTGCCGCAGATCGGCCTCGGCCTGGGGCTCGCACTCGGGACGGGGGTCTTCGCGCTGCTGGGCGAGGTGCTCGACGAGCAGACGTTCCTGAACGTGGGATGGCGCGCGGCGTTCGTGCTGAGCGTCGTGCTGGTGGCGGTGGGCCTCCTGGTCCGGCTCCGCCTCCTGGAGACCCCGGAGTTCCGCAGGCTGCGCGACAGCGGCGCGACGGCACGCGTGCCCGTCGTCCAGGTCTTCCGGACCGCAGGGCACCGGCGCGGGATCCTCGCCGGAATGCTCGCCCGGTGGGCGGAGGGCGCGGCGTTCAACACCTGGGGCGTCTTCGCGATCACCTACGCGACGGCGACCGTCGGCATCAACAAGGTCGTGGTGCTGCTGGCGGTCACCGGCGGTGCCCTGCTCATGGCGGCGCTGATCCCGGTGGCGGGCCTGCTCGCGGACCGCTACGGGCGACGGCGGATCTTCGGCATCGGGGTCGTCGGGTTCGGGGTCACCGTCGTGCCCTCGTTCTTCGCGGTCCACAGCGGCATCGCCTGGCTCGTCGTCGCGGTGCTGCTGCTCCAGCTCGGCGTCTGGTACGCGCTGATGACGGGGCCGGAGTCCACGCTCTTCGCGGAGCTGTTCGACACCGACGTCCGCTACACCGGCATGTCGCTGGTCTTCCAGGGGTCGGGCATCTGGGCCTCCGGGCTGACGCCGGTGTTCCTCACCGGCCTGCTCGCTCTCGGCGGCGGCACGCCCTGGTTGGCCGCCGGCTATCTGGCGGTCACCGCGGTGATCAGTCTCGTCGCCGTCGCGCTGATGCCGCGCTGGATCGGGTGGCGTCCACAATGGACGAATGGGACGCGCTGGTAGTGATCGCACGGCGCTGATCGGCCTGCGCGGACGGGCGCCACGCGGGTCACGACGACCGGGATGAGGGCCACCCACGTGCCGGGCTGCGACCTGCCGATGGGGCGGGGGTGGCGCCCGCGCGGCGTTCGCCGACACCGGGATCCCGCTCGGGCTGGGCCTGTTCGGGTCCGGCGGCTCAGCACAGGCCGTCGCGGGCCAACCGGCGGGCGGTGGAGAGCAGGGCTCGCGTGGGCGCGGAGACATCCCGTTGAGCGGCTGTTGCGAGCGACCGGGCGAGCACCGGAGCCCCGGTCGACACGGGCATCACGCTCACGGCGGACGAGGAGTCCAGCACCGAGGGAGGCACCAGGGCGACGGCCAGGCCGAAGCGGACGAAGTCGAGCACCGTCTCGATGTCGGCGACCTCGAAGGCGACCCGGCGGTCGAGCCCTGCGGCCCGGAAGGCGCGGTCGATGGAGATGCGTACCCCCCACGTCTGGGGCGTCTCGGCGAAGGGCTCGGCCGCGGTCATAGCGAGGTCGATCGAGCTCCGGCCGGCGAGGCGATGGTCGCGCGAGGTGACGAACAGCATCGTCTGCCGTACCAGCGGTGTCAGTGAAAGCCCGGGGGCCGCTTCGGCGTCGACGGCGATGAACGCCAGGTCCAGCTGCCCCTTGTGCAGCGCACGGGAGTTGCTGGTGCTGTCGCCCCGGTGCAGCTCGATCCCGACCTGCGGGTGCTCCTCGCGGAACTCCGCGAGCAGCCGCGGCACGCTGAAGGCCCGGTCCCATTGGTTGATCCCCAGCCGCACCGTGCCGCGCAGCCCACCGTGCATCTGGTTGATCACGTCCCGCGCGGCGGCGGCTGCGGCCAGCGTGCGACGTGCCTCGGGCAGCAGCAGCCGTCCGGCCGGGGTCAGCTCGACGTGATGGGTGGTGCGGTCGAACAACCGCACGCCCAGCTCCCGCTCGAGGGTGCGCACGGCGGCCGAGGCGGCGGACTGCACCATGTGCAGGCGCTCCGCGGCGGCAGTGAAGCTCCCCTCCTCGGCGACGGCGGTGAACGCCGCGAGGTGCCGTAGCTCCATGACCCCTTGTTAGCACGATCCGCGATGACCGGTAACTGGAATGTGCGTTGGTCAAACGATGGCGGCGCGGCACAGGATGGGACAGCGGGCCGCCCGACAGGCCGGCGAATGTGATTGTTTGCCAATTGTTGAGGAATGGGAGATGAGGTCTCGATGCCTGAGAACGGTGCCCTGCACCACGAGGACGTGCTGGTCCGGCGCGGTCGGCGGTCCGGCGCCGCCATCACCGTCGCCGTGCATTCCCGGGCGCTCGGACCCGCCGTGGGCGGCTGCCGAATCTGGACCTATCCGAGCTGGCGGGACGGCGCGGCGGACGCGATGCGGCTCGCCGAGGCGATGACCTACAAGTGCGCGGCGGCCGGGCTGGAGTACGGGGGCGGGAAGACCGTTGTCGCGCTGCCGATGGGCACGGTGCTCACGCCCCAGCTGCGCCGGGACGTGCTCCACGACGTGGCCGAGGTCGTCGCCACCTTCGATGGCTCCTACCTCGTGGGACCCGACGTGGGCACGGGACCGGAGGACATGATGACCATCCGGGAGGTGACTCCCCACTCGTTCTGCCTGCCGCAGGAGCACGGTGGCACGGGGAACTCGGGCACTCCCACCGCGCAGGGCGTCCAGGCTGCGCTGCGCGCGGGTGCCCGGCACGCCTTCGGGTCGGAGTCGCTGTCGGGCCGCAAGGTGGTGATCGCCGGATTCGGCTCCGTGGGGTCACGGCTCGCCGCCGACCTCCACCGGGCGGGGGCCACCGTTGTCGTCTCCGACGTCGACGGGGAGAAACAGGCGGCGGCGGAGAGCGCCGGATACTCCTGGGTGGATCCGGAGCAGGCCATCCGGACCACGGCCGACGTGCTGGTGCCGGCTGCGGTGGGCGGCGTGCTCAACCCGGAAACGGTGGCGACGCTCGACGTGCCGCTGGTCATCGGGCCCGCGAACAACCAGGTGACCGACGACTCGGTGGCGGGACTGCTCGCCGACGCCGGAACGGTGTGGGTGCCCGACTTCGTGACCAGCGCCGGCGGCGTGATCTACGTGCTCAACCGTGAGGTCGGCGGTCTCGACCACGACGCCGCCGCGACACGGGTCGAGGCGATCGAGGACACCGTGGACCAGGTGCTCGACGCCGCCCGCGCCGGTGGCACCACCCCGCTGCACGAGTCGATGGTGCTGGCGGAGCGCAGATTGCGCACCGCGGGCGCTGGCTAGGTGTAGTGCCCATGAGCGTTGTTGACGGCGTCGGCCTGAGGACATGTGTCCCCCCAGTGATCACAGAGGCTCTGCCGACCGCGCCCCCTCTGCTCGACCGTCCTTACGCGGCGAGGTGCAGGAGTGGTTTTCGGCGGGGTCTTCGCTGGGGGTCGATCCAGGCGGGTGGGATGAGTTCGGGGAGCCCGTCGCGGATGCGGACTTCCCATTCGGAGTGGTGCTGGAGGCGGTGGCACGCGCGGCAGAGCATCACGCAGTTGTGCAGGGCGGTGTCGCCGCCGTCGTGCCAGGCGGTGATGTGGTGGACCTCGCATCAGGATGGTGGGCGGCCGCAGCCGGCGCAGCCGCGGTCGCGGGCGGCGATGGCGGCGCAGCCCGTCGGGGATGGTGCGGGTGGCCCGCCCGACGTCGAGGGGCTGGCCCGTCCCGTTCAGCACGACCGGGACGACCGCGGCATCACAGGCCAGCATCCGCAGCGACTCCGGCGACAGGGTGCCGCCGAAGTCCAGGCAGGCGGCGCGGGCCCGGTTCTCCAGATCCTCCAGCCGGACCAGCACAGTGAGATGTGGGCGGCGCCCGCCGCATTCGGGGACGTCTGCGTGGTCGAGCACGTACCCGCACACGTCGGCGAGGGCTTCGGCCTGGCGTTGGGCGGCGCTGCGCTGCTCGTCGGCGGTGACGGGTCGGGCGTGGGCGTCGATCACGGTGGCGATGGCGTCGAACATGGCCGCGTCGTCGAACCGGGCTTTGAGGGTGCCGCCCGCTTTGCCGCGGTGGCGGACCAGGTGCACCTCGTTGACCGGCGCGGGGGGCCGGTCGTCGGGCTCGGGGCCGTCGGCGTCGAGGGCTTCGACGAGCGCGATGCCCCAGGTCTGCAGTTCTGAGGGGGTGTAGACGGCGGCTTTCTCGGCGAGTTGGGCTTCGGCACCGGCCCACACCTGCGGTGTGAGCCGCTCGGCGGCCGGGCTCGCGAGCACCCGCGCGATCACCGCGACATGCCGCAGGCCGGTGTGCCCGGCGGCGAAGACCTCGGCGGTGGCAGGCAGCTTCGCGGGCAGTGCGGTGCCGTCGAGGCTCACCCGCGGGCACACCTGCTCGGCGGCGACCACCCGGTGACGGGCCTCGAACCGTTCCCAGCCGAGCAGATCGCCCAGCGCGGCCGGAGTGGACTTGTAGCCCCGCTCCGCGAACGTCCCGCGCCGCTCCAGCGCGGACACGGTGGCGACGGTAAGCCGGTCCAGCCTCCTGCTCGTGCCCTCGCACAGGGTGAGCACGGACAGCAGGTCGTCGTCGGTGGCGCCGGACTCGGCAGCGGCGGACAGCGTGTCGATCGCCTGGACCAGGAGGCGGTGCGCGGTGGTGAGCGGGCTGTCCGACACCCCATCATCATACTCGAACACCTGTTCGAATCATGGTCCCTCGTCGCAGGTCAACGGCCGTTCAGCGCTCGTGGCAGCGGCCTGCCGGACTCTCCGATCGCTCCACGCCGTCCGCCACGGCCTCGCCCGGCCGGCCTGGCTCGACCGCCCCACCGGCACGGTGATCCGCCGCTGCGAATGCGCCTGCCCGGGCGAGCTGGTGCACGTGGAGGTGAAGAAGCTCGGCTGCGCGACGGCGACGCCGGCGGGTGCACGGCCGCGCCAGCGACCGGTCCCGGCAGACCCGCACCAGCCCACGGGGCCTACGCCGAGATCCACCCCGACGAGAAAGCCCACCGCGGCCACCCACTCGTCAGCCGGGTCAACAACCCGCCTGGGCATTACAACTAGGCGCTCCGTTCAGCCGGTTTCGTCGAGCGCGCGGGCGATGAGGGAGGCGGGCACGCGCTCAGGCAGGGCCGTGTGTGGGCGAACGGCGGATCGGCGCCGACCCCGTCCTGCTCGCCCATCCCGGACAAACGGCGGATTATCGCTGGTCAGGGGCCATCGGGTCCGTGAGGTTGGCCTCATACCGCTGCAGGTACTGGGCATACCGCGTGGAGTTGCGGCATGGGGGATGACGTCAGGAGTGGGCCGGGGCGCGGGTACGACTTCGTGGTGGTCGGGGCCGGCACCGCGGGCTGCGTGGTCGCGGCGCGGCTGTCGGAGAACCCGGACGTGCGGGTGCTGCTGATCGAGGCCGGGAGCCGGGAACCACTGGACGCGGTGGCCGTCCCGTCCGGGTGGCCGAGGCTGCAGGGCACCGCGGTCGACTGGGCGGGCGTCAGCGTGGTGCAGAGCGCGACCGGCACGGTCATCCCGTGGCCGCGCGGCCGGGTGCTGGGGGGCTCGTCGGCGATCAACGGCATGTGCTTTATCCGCGGCCACCGGTCGAGCTATGACGCGTGGCCCGCCGCCGGTGCGCCGGGGTGGGGGTTCGACGACCTGCTTCCCCACCTGCGACGCAGCGAGCGCACCGTGGGGCGGGACCCGGCCGTCCGGGGGGTGGACGGGCCGCTGACGCCGGCGCCGGCGCCGGCGCCGCATCCGGTGGCGGTGGCGGGGCTCGCCGCGGCGGCCGAGGCCGGCCACCCGATGGCGTCCGACATCAACAGCGGGCTGGAGGAGGGCTTCGGCTGGTGTGACCTCAACATCGTGGACGGCAGGCGGCAGAGCGCGGCCGACGCCTATCTCGTCCCGGTGCTGGCGCGGCCGAACCTCGACGTGGTGACCGACGCGTCGGCCCACCGGCTGTGCGTCACCGGTGGGCGGTGCACGGGTGTCGAGTACAGCGTCGGCTCCACCGTGCACACCGCCGCGTGCAGCGGGGAGGTCGTGCTGGCCGGGGGCACCGTCGGCTCGGCGCAGCTGTTGCTGCTCTCGGGCGTCGGCCCGCAGGCGCATCTGCGTGAGGTCGGCGTCGATGTGGAGCTGGACCTGCCCGGCGTCGGGTCCAACGTGCACGACCATCCGCGTTCGACGGTGGTCTACAGCTCGCCGGTGCCCATTCCGCCCGGGGTCAACAACCACGCGGAGCTGATCGGGCTGGCCCGCAGCCCTCTCGCCGACGGCGGGCCGGATCTGCAGTTCCAGGTGCTGGAGATCCCGTACTTCGCGCCCGCCATGCCGCCCGCGCTGCCCGTACCCGGTCAGGCCTACAGCGTCGCGTTCGGCGCGATGACCCCCAGCAGTCGTGGGACGATCCGGCTGGCCGACGCCCGGCCCGGCACGGCGCCGCTGCTGGACCCGAACTACTACGGCGACCCGCGGGACGTCGAGGTGATGGCGGCGGGTCTGCGCATCGCCCGCGCCATCGGGCAGGCCGGCGCCCTTGCCCCGTGGCGGGCCGAGGAGGTGCTCCCGGGACCGGGGGTGCGCGAGGACGACGGCGAGGCCGTGCGCCACTACCTGTTCAAGAGCCTGCGTACCTACTCCCACCAGGTCGGTTCGTGCCGGATGGGCACCGACGACATGGCGGTGGTCGACACCGATCTGCGGGTGCGCGGGATCGACGGGCTCCGGGTGGCCGACGCGTCGGTCATGCCGTCCATCGTGTCGGCCAACACGAACGCCACCGTCTACGGCATCGCCGAGCGCGCCGCTGATCTGCTGGGAGCCGGCTGACCCGACCGCCGGACCAGGTGACCGGTCCCGGCAGGACCGGGAAGCAGCGCCAGGTGTCGCCGTCCTCGGCGACGAAACCCGGAGGGGTACATCGGCGACCCGACGGGCGCCACCGCGGAGCACGGCAAGCTGCTCGTCGAGCCGGCTGTCGCTCGGCTCGCCGTGGTGATCGGCGAGGCCGCCCTCGTCGCCACGCGCTGAAACGTCACGTCGTCGGGCTCCTGCCACCCGAACGGCGCTTCTGCATGATCATCCGGATGCTTACCCTCTGTAACATGATCATCGCCGATAGAGAGGACGTCAGCACGATGATCGAGACGGTCGCCCACAAACGTCGCGACGGTTTCGTGGCCGGCCCGGCCGGGGAGGTCCTGAGCCCTGTGTCGATCAGGCCCCGCCCCAGGAGTGCAGATCAGCGCTGTCGTCGGCGACGTCAGCGGGCGCGGTGATCGGCGGCGGACACGCCATCGTTTCCTCTCCGCGGTCGATCAAGAAGGCGTCGGACATCGATTCTCGGAGTCCGTTCCGCATTTATCCGATAAGTGGATATGCTGACCGGAACGGTCCGGGGAAAACGCAGAGTGATGGTGAACGCGGGCGTCCCGGCTGTGCGTCGGCTGTGAGGTCGGTGTGTTGCCCGCGTCGCCAGGACCGGTCGCCGCGAAGCGCGCGGCGAAGCGGGCGCCGGCCCCGGATGAAAGATGTCACGACATCCTGCGAATAGTGCGCCCCAGTCGATGGCGGGGCCTCCACCCGCAGCGTGGAGCGTCGGCAGCGGGGCGCTCATGATCAGACGCGTTGCGTCACCAGGCGGCAGATGGCAAGATCAGGGCGCCGCTAGAAAAGCTGGGAGCACTTGCTGGGCCGGTCGCAGAATGGGGAGCAGTCAGGTGACGTCCGAGCGCACACAGGTTAGTTCTGCGTTCACAAGCAAACGCCACGACCAACTCCGAGAGAAAGTCCGCGAGTTCGCTGAAACGGTGGTCGGACCCCGAGTCGCGGCCATGGAGGCATCTCGGTCCGTAGAGGTCGAGCTCGCCACGGAAATTGCACGGCAGGGCTGGATCGGGGTGACGATCGGACCCCGGTACGGCGGAATGGGTCTCGGCCACCTGGCGAAAACGATCATCATCGAGGAGCTGTCCCGGGTCTCCGGCGCGCTCGGAGCGATGGCCCAGGCATCGATGCTGGGTGTCGCGAAGATCCTGCACTTCGGCACCGAGGAGCAGAAGCACCGGTGGCTGCCGGGCGTCGCGGCAGGCCACTACCTGCCCACGATCGCCGTCACCGAGCAGGCCTCCGGTGGTCACGTGCTCGGCATGACCAGCTCGGCGCACCAAGAGGGGGACGAGTACGTCCTCAACGGCCGGAAGGTGTTCGTGGGCAACAGCCACATCGGCCACCTGCACGGCGTCGTCGCCCGTACCGGCCCGGGGTCAGGTGGGCTCAGCGCTTTCCTCGTGGAAGCCGACCGGCCCGGCTTCTACCTCAGTGACTACCGCCCCACCATGGGGCTGAACGGATTCAGCTTCGGCGAGCTGATCTTCGAGAACTGCCGGGTCCCCGCCGCCAACCGGTTGGGGGCCGAAGGTGAGGGCCTCAGCGTGGCCTACTCGTCGAGCATCCTGTACGGCCGGTTGAACCTCGCCGCGGTGTCGCTGGGCATCCACCAGGCTCTGCTCGAGGAGACCCTGCAGTTCGTCTCGAGTCGGTGGCACGGTGGGGTCGCCCTGAGCAACGACCCCACCGTCCGGCAGAAGCTCGGCGCGATGCAGGCATCCCTCATGACGGCCCGGGTACTCGCCTACCACGCGTCGCACCTGCTCGACGAGGGAGTTCCCTGCGACGCCTACCTCATGAACGCGAAGCTGCAGAACGTCGAGCTGTCGCTGGACTCCGCGCGCACGGCGATGGAGGTGCACGCCGCGCACGGGCTGTCGGCCGACCGCCGGCTCGAGCGCCTGGTCCGCGACGCGTACCACATCTACGCCCCTGCGGGCACCTCGGACGTCCAGCGCTTGCGGCTCGCCGAGGTGGCCCTGCAGACGACATCGCACCGGCGCGAGTGGTCGGAGCTACTGGCCGGCGAGCTGCGGGCGAGTAGCGCGGCGCTACGAGCCGCCTAGGAGCGCCCTGAACAACTCGGCCCGCTACGGGCGGAGTTGTTCAGGACCCTCCCAGCTCACGTCGGTTGATCAGGTCCATGACCTCAAGGGCCATGGACTTGATCAGCTCCACCCCCGGGGAGCCCCACGCGCTCGGCCGGGTGGACACGGCGCACACCGTGCCGAGAACCATTCCGGCACGGTCGAACACCGGCGCTCCGATGTAGGAGCGCATCCCCAGCTCGTCGACCACCGGGTTGCCGGCGAACCTCGGCCAGGCGCACACGTCATCGAGCACCAGTGCGTGCTTGATGTCGACCACGTGGGGGCAGAAGCCGTGGTCGAGGTCCATCGTCCTGCCGACGGTGCCCTGGGCTGCCGCCTGTGCGGCCTCGAGCGTGCCGGTTCCCGCGGACGGGGCTTCGTAGAGCCCGGCGAAGTACTGATGCGTGTCGAGGACGAAGTTCACCATGGCGTAGGGCGTGCCCGCGGCATGTGCGATCTTGGCGGCGATCTTGTTGAACTCGGCGTCCGGGGTGGTGCCGATGCCGAGTGCGCGCAGCCGCTGTACCCGCGCGACTGCGGCCGGGTCGTACGGAGCGCCGACGAACCGGCTGTCGATCGGGTCGGCCGAGCTGCCTGGGGGGTCGTAGGTCATGACGTACTCCTGGCCGTAGGGGTCGGGTGGTCGCGCACTGCGGCGTCGGTCCGGGCTTGCACAATCACTGCGTCGAGCAATGAGATGAGCACTCCCTTGGCGGAAGCAGAACTGCGGGCATCGCACTGCACGATCGGGACGATCGGTTGGAGGTTCAGTGCTGCCCGTACCTCGTCGGCGTCGTACTGGAACGCTCCGTCGAACTCGTTGATGGCGACCAGGAAAGGGATGCTGCGGGACTCGAAGAACTCGATGGCGGGAAAGCAGTCCGTGAGCCGTCGGGTGTCGACGAGTACGACGGCACCGAGGGTGCCCCGGCACAGTTCGTCCCACATGAACCAGAACCGGTCCTGGCCCGGTGTCCCGAACATGTACAGCTTGATGTTGTTGTGCAGCGTGAGGCGGCCGAAGTCCATGGCCACGGTGGTGGTCGTCTTGTTCTCGATGCCCGTGAGCCGGTCTGTCCCGACGCTGAGGGTGGTCAGATGTTCTTCCGTGGTCAGCGGCGGGATCTCGCTGACGGCGCCCACGAAGGTGGTCTTCCCGACGCCGAACCCGCCTGCGACGAGGATTTTCATCTGGACGGGAAAACGGTGGTCAGAGGGCGCGGAGACCATCGCGAACTGCCTCCAGGGTCGTCAGGTCGGTGATGAAGGACGCGGGCGCCCTCATGATGAGAACGCCCATCTCGAGGAGATCGGCCAGCAGGATCTTCGTGACCGTGATCGGGAGTCCGATGCGTGCGGCGACCTCGGCGACCGAGATGGCCGTTCGGCAGAGATCGAACACCGGGGCGTGGTCGATGCCCAGCCAGTCGGAGGACATGGCCGCCTCGTCCGACACCATGACCAAGGTCATGAGATCAATGGTCGTGCTCGGTTCAGTTCTGCCGTTGGTGACGGTGAACGGCCGCGCCCGCCATGGATCGGCGTCCTTTCGTGAGCGGGGAAGTACTTCGGTTTCGAGGTCCGGGTCCCTGCCGCCTTCGATCATCTCTCAACGAATCCCACTACCGGAGGCGGGACGCTGGCGGGTGGGCGTCGCGATGCGGGTGGGCACCCGCTTGCACAGTTTCGTCATCTCGAAGCTGATGGCTCCGGTGTTCACCTCGCGGGCCGCCAGCACCGCCAGCACCGTGCCACCTGCCGCGGCCGTGACGAACAGGTAGAGGCCGCTGAGTTCGGTGATGACCTGCCGGACCCCGCTGTCCTGATGTCCCCCGAACTTCGCCCCCACCTGGTGTGCGAGCGAGATCATCCCGGAGGACATGGCCGCCAGGATGTCGGCGTCGTCGGCGCTTGTTCCGCTCCAGTGTGTCTTGATGCCGTCGACCGAGAGCAGCACCGCACACTTGGTGTAGGGAACGGTCCTGACGAGGTCGTCGAGAAGAAAGTTGAGATCATCCATCATTGACCCCCGTCGTTGTTGTCGATTTCGGCATCCTCGCGTCCACGCATGACGTCGGTCAGGAGATCGGGATTGTGGCCGGGGATGATCCTGGCGACCTGCGGGGGCTGGCGCAGTTCGGGCCGAAGGTAGGTCTCCGAACCCCGCTGGGGGAGCGGCGGACGGTTCGTCGGCGGGGGCGCCGCCTTTCCCGCGGATGCCATTGCGTCGGACGCCATCGGAACCGGGCGAAGACCGCCGTGGCCGTTGTCGGTCTCCGCCGGCGATCGTGGGAACGACGACGGTCCGGTGCCGTCCGGCGCCGCCGGGCCCGGCATGCCGCGACGGGTGTTCGTCAGCACGTCCGTCGACCCCCCGGCGGGGTTGCCGGGCGCGGGCCATGGCCAGTCCGGCGGCGCGGGTTGGGCGTGGGCGCGCACCGGTACCCGCGCGGCACCCCGGTTCATGCCCGGCTCGAGTCGGGTCGGACCTTCCGTGTGCGGGGCTGTGTAGAGGTCCCCCGACTCGGTCAGCAGGTTGTGGGGGATGACGACCGCGGCGTCGATCCCGCCGAAGATGTTGGACCTCAGCTGCACCCTGATGTTGTGCCGCGGCGCGAGCCTGTTGACCACCGCGAAACCGATGCGGCCCTCGTCCAGCAGCTGGTGCAGGTCGACGTCGGTGTAGCCGGCGAGCAGGCGGTTCACCCGCTCGATGTCGTCGGGGGCCATGCCGATCCCGCGGTCGTGAACCTCGATCGCGAGGCCCGACGCGACCCGGGACGCGGTGAGCGCGATCTTCGGGGCGTGCGGCGGAGTGAACGCCGTCGCGTTGTCCAGGAGCTCCGCGAGGAGGTTGATGAGGCCGGCGACGACATGCCCGTGCATCTTGATCCCGCGAACCGGGAACGTGGTGATGCGCTGGTAGTCCTCGGTGGACGCGACAGCGAGGCGCAGTACCTGGTTGACCTCGGCAGGCTGGCTCGAGCGGGGCTGCGGAGCGTCGCCGCCCAGCACCGAGAGGTTCTCCACCTCACGTCGGATGCGCGTGATGAGGTGGTCCAGCCGGAAGACCGTGGCCAGGAGCTCCGGGTCCTCGATCCGCCGCTCCAGCGCATCGAGGTCGACGAACGCCCTGGACACCTTGGCCTGCAGGCGTCCGGCGATCCTGCTGAACACCTCCGGGCTCTGCGACTGCTCCTGAGGCAGCTCGCGTGGCGGCGGACCGGGACTCGCCGACGGCGCGATCCCACTGGCGGTCGGCTCGGCAGGCCGCGGTTCGGGAGCGGGAACGTCCTGACGACGCTCGGCCTCGGGGCGCCGTTCGACACCGGCCGGTGCCGTGAGCGCCCGGTGGACGGTCCGCACGGCACTGGCCACCGTCACGAGGACGACGACCACACTCGCGGCGACGACGATGCCGGCCATGGTGGCGGGGGCGACATCGCCGTTCATGATGGCGAAAATGCCCGCGGCGCCACCTATGGTCAGTACGGCCGCCGATACCGCGCCGATCGCCAGCAGGGTGGAGCGTGCTTTTCTGAATCCGTCATCGGTGGCAGCCTGCGCACCTGCTTCGGGCGACGCGTGCTTATCGAGGTCGTCGCGCTGGCGGAGGGTGCTGTTCGGACTGTGCGGGGCAGGCGACGACATCTGGTCCTTTCCTGACCGGAGCAGGTCAGCAGGGAAAGTGGACGCGCACCGAGCACCGCGTCCGCTGCTCGACTCCGCAGGTGATGATCTTACTGCAGCGACGAATCGCATTGCCCAGCTGGGCTGTTGACGCGGGGATAGCGGGTTCGCCAATCAACGCCCTCTCATCGGGGTGGGCACCTTCGTAGCGGCGAGGTCGACGTGGGAGTGGTGGGGACGCGGCTGCGGCCACGCTGACGTCGATGTCGGGGCCGACCCGGAGTTCCGGCGGCTACCGGCGCGGAGACGGGCGCGGAGACGGGCGCGAGCTCACCAGCTGCCGCGGTGGTCGGGCATCGAGAGGATGAGTGGCACGGCGGCCAGCAGGATCACGGCGAACACAGCGAAGACGTAGGCTTGGGTGATCCCGGGCTGCGCGCTGACCGAGAGCAGTGCCGTGGTGATCGAGATCGAGACGATCGCGCCGGACTGGCGGAACATCCCACGCAGCCCGGTGATCGCCGAGATCTCGCGGGGCGCGAGGTGCAGCGAGGCGTTGTTGCTCGCCGGCGCCGCCATCCCCATCCCGAGGCCGGTGATGCCGGCGGCGAGCGAGAGCCACGCCTCCACGGAGAGGCCCTGCGGTGGCAGCGCCAGCATCACCATCCCGACGGTCATCACGGCGAAGCCGGCGACCATCAGGATCCGGTGCCCGGTGCGGCGCAGCAGGAACACCGACAGGCCCGAGAGGCTGATCATCCCGACCGCCCGGATCGCGAGCAGGCCCCCCGCCGCGAGCGGGGCGATGCCGTAGCGGTTCTCCGCGTAGATCGGCACCAGCGTGCCGAAGCCGAGTGCCGCCGCGCCGAACATCACGTTGACCGTGTTCATCGTTCCGAAGGTGCGGCCGCGCAGGAGCCGCATCGGCACGACGGCCGCGGGGTCGCGGCGGGCGTGCCGGAGGAACCGCCAGCAGAGCACAGCTGCCACGGCGGCGGACACCCCGGCGGCCGTGAGCTGCAGCCGCAGGTTGCCGGGGGTGCCGAGCGCGGTGATCGCGGTCATCGTGGAGAGCAGCAGCCCGCAGAGCAGGGCGATCCCCCGCAGGTCGATGGGGGCGGCCGCGGTGCGGGGTGTCCTGCGGATCAGGAGGGCCACCAGGACCACCAGCAGCACGCCCAGCGGGAGGTTGATCAGGAAGATCGCCCGCCAGGACGTGTAGGTGACGAGCACGCCGCCGACCACGGGTCCGATGATCGCGCCGATCGGGAAGATGCTGGTGAACAGGCCGATCGCCCGGTCGCGGTCGCGCCCGAACTGGTCGGCGACGATGCCGGTTGCCGACGGCACGATCGCCCCGGCGGCGAGGCCCTGGAACACCCGCACGACGATGAGGGTGGCGATGTCGCCGGCCATCCCCGCGCACAGCGATGTCAGGGTGAACATCGTGATGGCGACCAGGAAGATCGTCTTGCGGCCGAACTGGTCGCTGAGCTTGCCGGCGATCGGCATGGACATGATCTGGCCGAGCGCGTAGACGGTGATCGTCCAGCTGCTCCACGCGAGGGAGCCGCCGAGGTCCTTCTGGATCGCGGGGAGCGCCGTGGCCACCGACGTCTGGTCGATCGACGCCATGAGCAGGGCGATCGCGATCACGGTGAACACGGTCCACCGGCGGGGGAGAGGCTCGTCGTCCCCTCGTCGATCCCGATCGATCGAAGCGGTGGCGGGGCGGGAGCGCAGCATGGGACGCAATATTAATTGCTTGATGCTAAGCAAGCAAAGAATCGGCAACGTCGTGCCGGTGTCCACCCGGTGACCACCGGGAGCGCGCCTACCCCCGTCTCCTGGCCGTCTCCGGGCCGGGCGCCTGCTCGGCCAGCGGGAACGCCTCGAGGTAGCGCTGGTAGTCGGGCTCCACGTCGATCTGCAGCGTGGCGAGGATGCGGATCACCGCGTTGTAGAAGGAGATGACGATCACGAGGTCCACCAGGCGGGCCCGGCCCAGGTGGCCGAGCAGGACGGCCCAGGTCTCGTCGGTCATCCGGGTGTCCGCGGTGATCTCTCTCGCCGCGGCCAGCACGGCCGTCTCCACCTCGCCGAGCCCGTGCTCCTGGCCGGCGGTGGCGGCGATGAGCGCCGTGACGTCGTCGTCGGACACCCCGAAGTCATGCCCGATCTTGATGTGGTGGCTCCACTCGTAGGGGCTCGAGGTGAGGTAGCCGACCTGCAGGATCGCGAGCTCCCGCAGCCGCGGGTCGAGCTCGCAGTGGTGGCGGATCCACTCGCCGAACTCCGCGTGGGTACGCAGCGCGTCGGGGGAGTTCGCGAGCGCGCGGAACAGGTTGATCGGACGGGCCAGCAGGGGCCGGTCCTCCTCTGCGAGGTCGGACTCCGACAGGTAGGGCACGAGAGCCATGGGCGCGGAACTCCATCGTTCGTGAGCGAGGTTCTCCCGGTTGCGCGGTGCGGTCGGGATGTTGACGCGGTGCGCGCCCCATGATTACCGTCCTTCAGGTAATGCCGCAACGGTTCATCATTTGAAATCGAGGTGGGCATGTCGACCGAGGACGACCTCGTTCCCTTCCGCGGCTCGCAGCCGCCCGGCATGGTGTCCGACCTGGTCGTTCCCGGTGCGCTCGACCTCGAGGCCGACGAGCGGCTGTGGGTGCCGCAGGCTCCAGATGTCGCGTTCCGGCCGCTCCTGCTCGCGCCGAGTCAGGGCTACTTCGTGAACCTGCTGCGCGTGCGCCGCAGTGGCGTGCTCTCCCGGCACCGCCACGCGGGACCGGTGCACGCGTTCACCCTCCGCGGGCGCTGGCACTACCTCGAGCACGAGTGGGAGGCGACCGAGGGCAGCTACGCCTTCGAGCCGCCGGGGGAGACCCACACGCTCGTCGTGCCGGAGGGCGTCGCGGAGATGGTCACGCTCTTCCACGTGACGGGCACCTACGTCTACGTCGACCCCGACGGCGCGGCCACCGGGTACGAGGACGTGTTCACCAAGATCGAGAACGCGCGGCGGCACTACGCGGCGGTCGGCCTCGGCACCGAGCGGGTCGAGGAGTTCATGCGCTAGCCGCAGGGCGGGCGGGTTGTTCGACGAAGGGGTCGAGGCATGGGTCAGCGTGTTACGGGCAAGGTGGCGATCGTGGTGGGCGCGGGGCAGACACCCGGCCTGACCGCGGGAAACGGGCGCGCCACCGCGGTGCTGCTCGCCAGGGAAGGGGCCAGTGTGCTCGCGGCCGACCGCGACCTGGCCGCCGCCGAGGACACCGTCAAGGAGATCACGGCCGAGGGCGGTGAGGCGCAGGCCGTGCGGGCGGACGTCACCGACGAGGACGCCATCGCCGCGATGACCGCGGCATGCCTCGAACGGTGGGGCCGGATCGACATCCTGCACAACAACGTCGGGGTGAGCCTCGCCGGCGGGGACGCCCCGATCACCGAGATCGAGGCCGACGCGTTCGCCCGCATCACGGCGATCAACCTGCAGGGCATGGTCCTCACCTGCAAGCACGCGATTCCCGTGATGCGCGAGCAGGGCGGCGGCGTGATCACGAACATCTCGTCGATCGCCGCGAACATCAACTACCCGTACGTCGCCTACCGGACGTCCAAGGCGGGCGTCGTCACCCTGACCGAGCACATCGCGATCACCAACGCGGCCCACGGCATCCGCGCCAACGCGATCCTGCCCGGGCTGATGGACACCCCCATGGCGATCGAGAACCGGGTCGGGCGCGGCGGCGCCACCCGGGAGCAGGTGATCGCCGAGCGCAACGCGCACGTGCCCTTGCGCAACACGATGGGAACGGCGTGGGACGTCGCCCGTGCCGCGCTGTTCCTCGCCTCGGACGAGGCCTCCTTCATCACCGGTGTCGCGCTGGCCGTCGACGGCGGCCAGCGCCTCGCCGTCGGCTGAGACGGACGGAGCAACCATGAGCGACCAGACGCTCGCCACGGACGGGGTGACCCGGTCCCGGACCGCGGCCGACCTGCACCAGGTCTGGCGGATGCGGGTGTTCGAGGAGAAGGTTCGGGACCTGCGGCTCGCGGGCGACGCCGTCGGCTCGATCCACCTCGGGATCGGCCAGGAGGCCGTCGCGGTGGGCACCGCAGAGCTGATCGGCCCGGACGACGCCCTCTTCGCCACCTACCGCGGCCACTCGTGGGCACTCGCCTGCGGCGTGCCGCCCGCCGCGCTGTTCGGCGAGGTGCTCGGCCGGGCGACCGGGACCAACGGCGGTCGCGGCGGCTCGGCGCACCTCAGCGCCCCCACGCACCGCTTCTTCGGGGAGAACAGCATCGTGGGCGCCGGGGCGCCGATCGCGGTGGGGGCGGCGCTCGCCGGCCGCTTCGACGGCTCGGGCCGGGTGGCGATCACGGTGTTCGGTGACGGTGCGATGAACCAGGGCGCGGTGCACGAGGCGATGAACTTCGCGGCCGCGATGAACCTGCCGGTGGTGTTCGTCTGCGAGAACAACACGTGGTCCGAGCTCACCCCGATCGACGAGATGGTCCGCGACCCGCTCCTGCACCGCCGGGCCGCGGCCTACGGCATCCCGGGCGAGCGGATCGACGGCAACGACCCCGCGATCGTGCGCGACCGCCTCGGTGCCGCCGTCCGGCGGGCCCGCGAGGGCGGAGGCCCGACACTGGTCGAGGCGATGACCGCGCGGCTCGTCGGCCACTACATCGGCGACGCCGAGCAGTACCGCAGGCCCGGTGAGCTCGACGAGGCCCGCAGGCTCGAGCCCACCGTCCGGCTGGCGGGACAGCTGCGGGCCGACGGCGCGCCGGACGCCGAGATCGAGCGCGCGGAGAGCGACGCCCGCGCGGAGATGGAGCAGGCGGCGGCCGAGGCGCTCGCCGCCCCGCTCGCCGACCCGGCGACCGCGAAGGACCACCTCTATGTCTGAGACGACCTCCATCTCTGAGACGCCGTCCGCCACCACCACCGCCCCGGCGACCACGACCTCCCAGCTCACCTACGGCCAGGCGGTCAACGCCGCCCTGCGCCGCTGCCTCGCCGAACTGCCGGAGACGCTGCTGTACGGGGAGGACGTCGCCAAGCCGGGTGGCGTCTTCGGGGTCACCCGTGGGCTGCGGCGCGAGTTCGGGGAGCGGGTCTTCGACACCCCGATCAGCGAGTCGGCGATTCTCGGGTCGGCCGTCGGCGCGGCCATGCTCGGCCGCCGCCCGATCGTCGAGATCATGTGGGTCGACTTCTCGCTCGTGGCGTTCGACCAGATCGTCAACCAGTTGGCGAACGTGCACTACGTCAGCCGCGGAGAGCTGCGGGCGCCGGTCGTGATCCGGACGCAGCAGGGCTCCGCGCCGGGGGCGTGCGCGCAGCACAGCCAGAGCCTGGAGGCGTTCTTCCTGCATGTGCCGGGCCTGCGGGTGTGCATGCCGTGGACCGCGCAGGACGCGTACGACCTGCTGGTGGCGGCCGTGCACAGCGACGACCCGACGATCGTGATCGAGAACCGCACGCTCTACAACGCCGGGAAGCAGGACGTCGTGCTCGGCGGCCCGGTGCAGCAGCCGGGCGGCCTGCGGGTGCGCCGCGAGGGGTCGGACGCCACGGTGGTCACCTGGGGGGCGTTCACCGGCCGAGCCCTCGAGGCCGCCGCGACGCTCGCGGAGCAGGGCGTGTCGCTGGAGGTGCTCGAGCTGCCGTGGCTCAACCCGTTCCTGACGGACGAGGTGATCGAGCGGGTCTGGCGCACCGGGCGGCTCGCGGTGCTGCACGAGGCGAACGTGACGGGCGGGTTCGGGGCCGAGGTGGTGGCCAGGGTGGCGGGGGCGGGCGTGCCGCTGCGCAGCCCCGCGCTGCGCCTGGGGCTGCCGGACTCCCGGGTACCGGCCGCGCCGAGCCTCGTCGCGGAGCTCCTGCCCGGCAGCGACCGGATCGCGGCCTCGCTGCAGCAGTGGGTGCTGGGCCCGTGACGCCTCCACCGTTCCTGTCACCGGACCGACCGCAGCGCAACGCCTGACGAAAGGACCACCGGCCGTGCACATCGTTCTGGGCGTGGACACGCTCTCCTACCACTGCCGCCTCGCCACCGGGGAGATCTCGCTCGAGGACGTCATGCGCGAGGTCGCGGACCTGGGCGCGGCGTTCGTACAGTTCAACGCCGTCCACGTCCGCGACCGGGAGGCGAGTGGCCTCGAGTCGCTGCGCACCCTCGCCGGCGACCTGGGGCTCGGGATCACGCTCTCCGGTGACGTCGTGGGGCGGGCGGGCAACGGCGACACCGTGGAGTCGGGTGTCGAGCGGATCCGGAGCTGGGCCGAACTGGCCGCGGCGATCGGCAGCCCGTTCGCGCGCGTCTCCTCCGGCTTCTACCGCAACGAGCTGCTGGCCTTCCCGGAGCGCATCGCGGTGGAGCAGCGCTACGTCATCGACGCGCTGCGCCGCGCCGTCGACGAGGTCCCCGGCGATGTGCAGATCCTGCTCGAGAACCACTCGGACTTCACGGCCGACGAGTACGTGCAGATCATCGACGAGGTCGGCAGCGACCGGGTCGCCGTCTTCCTCGACCTGATCAACCCGATCTCGTCGCTGCAGGACCCGCTGACCGTGATCAGCAGGCTCGCGCCGCTCGCGCCCGCAGGCCACGCCAAGGACTTCCGCATCGAGTCCCGCTACGTCGAGGACCGGTTCCACCGCCGCGGGTTCGACGTGCAGTGGTGCTACCCCGGCGAGGGGGTGGCCGACCTGACCTCGTTGATGGGGGTGCTGGTGGCGCAACGCGATCGCGCCGAGCCCTACCGGCTCTCGGTGGAGGGCCTCGACAACCACCCGGGGGTTGCGGACCAGCGGGAACGCCTCTGCGCGTCCCTGCGGTTCCTGCAGACGTTCCTCGACAATTCCCCCGCCGCCGCCCAGCCCCTCGCCGCCGGGCAGGCCGGCTGACCGCGGCCCTCGCCGCATCCGACCGAAGGGAAGACGCCACCGATGGACCTCGATCTCGCCGGCAGCAGGGCGCTCGTCACCGCCGCGAGCCAGGGGCTCGGCCGGGCCTGCGCGGAAGCCCTGACCGCTGAGGGCGCCCGGGTCGTGATCTCCTCGCGCGACCAGGGGCGGCTCGAGGCCACGGCCGCCGAGATCGGGGCGGCCGGCAGCGTGGCCGCCGACCTCGGCTCGGCGGCCGACATCGAGGAGCTCGTCCGGCGCACCGTCGAGCTGCTGGGCGGGCTCGACGTGCTGGTCGTCAACTGCGGGCCGCCGCCCGCCCTGCGTTTCACCGAGGCCGACGACGGCGCGTGGGACACGGCGCACGACGGGGTGCTCATGAGCGCGGTCCGGCTCACCCGCGCCGCGCTGCCGCACCTGCGGGAGTCGGGGCGCGGCCGGGTCGTCAACCTCACCGGGTACGGCACCAAGGAGCCCATCAGCCAGCTGGTGCTCTCCGAGGCCAACCGGGCGTCCGTCACGGTGCTCGCGAAGGTCCTGGCCGACGACCTCGCCGCCGACGGCGTCACGGTCAACAACATCGCGCCGGGGCCGATCCTCACCGACCGGCTGCGTGAGCTGCAGGGGAAGGCGGCGGCGAGCGCCGGCATCGACCTCGACGAGCAGCTGCGCCGGTACGCCGAGAACATCCCGGTGCGGCGGCTGGGGAGACCGGAGGAGGTCGGTGACCTCTGCGCGTTCCTGTGCTCACCGCGGGCCGGGTTCGTCACGGGGCAGACGATCGTCGTCGACGGCGGCATCAACCGGTCGATCTGATGGCCACCCGGGTCGCTGTGATCGGTGCGTCGCACTGGCACCTGGACCTGTACCTGCCGACGTTGCTGGCGCTGCCCGGCGTCGAGCTGGTCGGGGTCGGTGACGGGGACGCCGCGGTGGCCCGCGCACTGGGCGAGGGGCTCGGCTGCCCGTGGTCGGACTCCTACCAGCGGCTCTGTGACGATCTCGCGCCCGACTTCGTCCTGGCGCTGGGCTCGCACGCCGAGATGGTGGGGGAGGCCGACCACCTGCTCGACCGGGGCATCCCGTTCGCGATGGAGAAGCCGTGCGGCACCGACGCGGAGCAGGTGCACCGGCTGGCCCGGCGCGCCGAGGCCGAGGGCGCGTTCGCGGCCGTGCCCTTCGTCTGGCGGCAGAGCGAGCTGCTCGCCGCGATGCGGGAACGGTTCGCCGACGACGAGATCCACTATCTGTCGTTCCGCTGGATCGCGGGGGCGCCGATACGCTACGTCTCGTCCGGCTGCGCGTGGATGCTGGATCCGGAGCAGTCCGGTGGCGGCTGCACGATCAACCTGAGTGTGCACCTGCTCGACCTGGCCAGGGTCCTGCTCGGGCCGTCGGTCGGGGTCGCCGCGGCCACCATGTCCAACGCCGCGCACGGGCTGTCGATCGAGGACCACTCGCTCGTGACGCTGCGCAGCGGCGCCCGGACGTTCCACATCGAGACCGGCTACCTGCTGCCCGGTCCCCACTCCGTGTTCGACATGCGGTTCAGCATCGCCGCGCGCGACCACTACCTGATCGCCACCGGGCCGGGGGAGGTCGAGGTGATCCGGCGCGACGGCAGGCGCGAGCACGTCCGCGCGCACACCACGAACGTCCCGCACTACCCGGTCTTCGTCCGCGACGTCCTGCGCCGGGTCCGGGAGGGCGAGCCACCGCTGGCGTCGCTCACCGACATGGCCGCGGCCATGGACCTCGTGCAGGACGCCTACGCCCTGGCCGGCCCGCTGCCGTCCGGGATCGGGAACTCCGCAGAAGGAGGCACATCGTGAGCGACAGAGGCATGAGCGAACGGGGCACGAGCGACCGGGGCACCGGCCTGCTGCTCGTCATGATCGACATCGATCCCGTCCACGAGGAGGACTTCAACCGCTGGTACGAGGAGGAACACCTGCCGGAGCGCCGCGGGTGTCCTGGCTTCCTGTCGGGACGGCGGTTCGTCAGCGTCGAGGGGGAGCCGAAGTACCTCGCGCTCTACGAACTGGAGGATCCGGAGGTGCTCGAGAGCGAGGCCTACCGGGCGATGCAGCCGCCCACGGAATGGACGAGGAAGGTGAGCCCGCACTTCACGTCGTACGTGCGCAACGTCTACCGCGCGATCCCGGGCGAGGCGTCCTGACGTGGCCGAGCACGCGGATGCCGCCGAACTGCTGTTCCTGCATCCGGTCGGTCTGGACCGGGACTGCGTCCGGTGGCTGGACCTGCCGCCGGTGCGGGCCGTGACGTTCCCCGGGCACGGTGAGCGGGCCAGGGCGCGCCCCGGCCTCACCCTCGCCGACATGGCCGACGAGATCGTCGGGCACAGCACCGGTCCGTTCGACGGCGTGGGCGCGTCCCTGGGCGGCATGGTCGCGCTGCACCTGGCACTGGCGCACCCGGACCGGGTGCGCTCGCTGGTGCTGGCCTGCACCACCCCGCGCGGCGACGCGGCCGTGATGACCGCTCGCGCCGACGCCACCGAGGCCAGGGGTTCGGCGGGGATGCTCGACGACACCATGGCGCGCTGGTTCACACCGGCGGCGCTGCAGGACCCGGACGCCCCGCCACTGGCCTACGCGCGGGACCGGCTGCTCGCCATGGACGCCGGCGCGCTGGCCGACACCTGGCGCGCGATCGGCGCCCACGACGTGCTCGACCGGCTGGGGGAGATCCGCGTGCCGACCACCTGCATCGCGGGCGTCCACGACCTGTCGACGCCGATGGAGGTCATGACGGACCTCGCCGCGCGGCTGCCCGTCGCGCGGCTGGTCGAGATGGACGCCCCGCACATGGCGTTCCTGGAGCGGCCGAGGGAGTTCTCCGCCGCCGTGCGGGAGCACCTGGTGTGGGCCGCGGAGCCGGCACGTCCGGAAGGAGCACGACGATGATCATCGATCTGCACCGTCACCTGTGGTCGATCTTCGAGCGGTACGCCGCGGTCCGCGAGATCGCCGCCCGCGGGCTGGTCGGGGGTGTGCACCAGCACTCCGAGGCGCCCGTCCAGGACGTCGGGTCGCGCGCGGCCGAGATCCGGGCGGAGATGGACAAGGCCGGCGTCGACCGGTCGTGCCTGCTGCTCGGCGACTACGGGCTGCGCCTCGGGGAGGGTGACCTCTCGATCGAGGCCGAGAACCGGCTCGCCACCGACCTGGCGCGCGAGGACCCGGAGCACTTCATCGCCTTCTTCGGGATCGACCCGCGCAGGCCGGGGGCCGTCGAGATGTTCCGTGACGCGCTCGACGCGGGTGCGCGCGGGCTCAAGCTGCACCCGTGCTCCGGCTACTCGCCGAGCGACCCGGTGTGCCGCCCCCTCTACGCGCTGGCGGGTGAGCGCGGGGTGCCGGTGGCCGTCCATACCGGACCGATGGCGGCGCCGCTGGTCAGCACGTATGCCAGTCCGATCCACCTCGACGAGCCCGCCGCCGACTTCCCGGACACCACCTTCGTGATCCTGCACGCCGGGCAACGGGCCTGGTTCCCGCTGGCGCTGGACATGGCCCGGTGGAAGCCGAACCTGTACCTCGAGCTCTCGCTGTGGCAGGGCCTGCTGATCGAGGACGAGGCGCGGTTCGTCGGGCGGATCGGCGAGATCAAGAACGGCGTGGGCCTGGGCCGGGTCGTCTTCGGCAGCGACTGCCCGGGTGTCTCCTCGGTGATGCCGCTGGACGCCTGGGTGGAGACGTTCCGCCGGCTACCGGAGATCGCGGAGCGCCACGGCGTCGAGGTCACCCCGGACGAGGTCGACCAGATGCTGGGCACCACGTCGGCCTCGCTCATGGGGCTGGCATGAACCCCGACGCCGGACGGCTCGACGGCAAGGTCGCGATCGTCACGGGCGGGGGCTCGCGGGCGGCCGGGATCGGCACGGGGCGCGCTGCGGCGATCCTGTTCGCGCGCCACGGCGCCCGTGTGCTCGTGGTCGACCGCGACGAGGCGGCCGCCCGGGACACCGTCGAGATGATCACCCGGGAGGGTGGCGAGGCGGTCGCCCACACCGCCGACCTCACGGCCGAGGACGACTGCACCGCGATGGCCGCTGCCGCGGTCGGCCGCTGGGGCCGCATCGACATCCTCGACAACAACGTGGGGATCGAGGGCCCGGGCACGATCCTCGACGTCACCGCGGCGGACTGGGACGTGGTGATGACGGTCAACGTCGGGACCATCGTGGCGGCGAGCCGCGCGGTGGTGCCGGTGATGGCGGCGGGCGGTGGCGGGTCCATCGTCAACCTGTCGTCGATCTCGGCGCTGCGCCCGCGCGGCCTCACGCCCTACACCGCGGCGAAGGGCGCGGTCATCGCCCTGACCCGCGCGATGGCGATCGACCACGCCGCCGACGGGATCCGGGTGAACTGCATCGCGCCCGGACCGATCTACACGCCGATGGTCTACGCCGCCGGGATGGACGAGGGGCTGCGCGACCGCAGGCGGGCCGCCTCACCGCTGGGCATCGAGGGCACCGGCTGGGACGTCGGCTACGCGGCCCTGTTCCTGGTGTCCGACGAGGCCCGGTACGTCACGGGGGTGACCCTGCCGGTGGACGGCGGCGTCTCGATCAGGAGTCCCGACCGGTGACCGGCGCCCAGCCGGCGGGCAGGCGAAGATGACCCGGCACGGACACAGGGTGACGCGACGATGAGGACGACATGACCGACGAGGCCCGGACGGGCACCCGCATCCAGTCGGTGTCCCGCGCGGCGCACCTGCTCATGCTCATCGCGTCGCTGCCCGAGCACGAACGCTCCGTCGCGCGGCTGGCCACGGAGCTCGGTACGTCGGTGCCCACCGTGTACCACCTGCTCAACACCCTCGTCGACGCCAAGCTCCTCACCCGTGACGAGCGCAAGCAGTTCCGCTTCGGGTTCGCGATGGAGGTGCTGTCCCACGCCTACGCGCAGCAGACCGTCCCTCCTCCGGAGCTGCTGGCACCCCTGCGCTGGATCACCGAGGTCACCGGCGAGAGCGCCTACCTCAGCGCGTGGCGGGGCGGGAACCCCGTGGTGCTCACGCACCTCGCCGGGACCCACGCCGTGCAGGTCACGAACCTGCGGCCGGGCTACCGCGGGGCCGCCAACGCGAGGGCGTCGGGCAAGGTGCTGCTCGCGTTCGCCGAGCCCGGTGACCGCGACCGCTACCTCGCGATGCACCCGCTGGAGAGCGTCACCGCGAAGACGATCACCGATCCGGCCGTCTTCGCCCGTGAGCTGGCGCTGGTGGCGAGGAACGGCTACGCCACCGAC
The DNA here is from genome assembly GCF_059359135.1 of Pseudonocardia sp. OZ21. Taxonomy (NCBI): domain Bacteria; kingdom Bacillati; phylum Actinomycetota; class Actinomycetes; order Pseudonocardiales; family Pseudonocardiaceae; genus Pseudonocardia; species Pseudonocardia sp. OZ21. Next base: position 230,121 of record NZ_JCADBN010000002.1, on the reverse strand, counting down.
GTCGAGGAGTTCTCGCCCGGCGTCGCGTGCATCGCGGCGCCGATCTGGAGCAACGGGATCCTGCTGGGCTGCTACACGGTCTCGGCACCGGTCGAGCGCTACCGCCGGGAGAAGGCGCGCTATCTGGGGTGCCTGCGTGCGGCCGTCGGCATGCCGGCGGCGCCGGTGCAGGAGAGCACGGACGACCCCGCCTGACCCGGCGCGCTACCGGTCGGCGCCCTCGCCGATGTCCTCCAGCGAGACGCCCTGCGTCTCCGGCCCGAACCTGACCGCCACGGCCATGATCACGTACATGACCCCGACCATGACGAACATCCCGACGGCACCAGCGGCGTCGACGATCACCCCGGCGAGTAGCGGCACGACCGACGCCGAGACGAGCGCGACCGTCACCGACGCGCCCGTGCCGAACGCGCGGACCCGCGTGGGATAGAGCTCGGGAGCCCAGACCCAGGTCGTGGTGTTGAGCAGGATGAACATCAGCTGCAGCAGGCCACCGAGCACGAGGATCATCACGAGGTTCGACGACACCCCGAACGCGACCGCCACCACCACCGCGAGGATCGAGCCGTAGCCCAGGACGATCCGGCGCGGGAACCGGAAGCCGAACACGCTTGCCAGCACGGCTCCGACCAGGCCGCCGATGTTGATCACCGTGGTGTAGCCCAGCGACGTCGACACGTCGAAGCCGCGTGCGACCAGAACCGTCGGCATGAACACGGTGATCGTGACCTGGGCCCCGAACGCCATCGCCGACACCACCCAGATCACGACGGTGTTGCGGCCGAGCCTGCCCCGGAAGATCTCCGAGAGCCGGACCCGCTGGCGGGCCAGGCGCCGGCCTTCCACCGCGTCGACGTACGGGGTGACGACGAGGTCCTTCCCCGGCCGCAGCCGGTTGGCCGCGAGCCGGCTGAGCACACTGTTGGCCTCGCCGACCCGGCCCTCGACGAGCAGGTACCGCGGCGACTCGGGCAGGAACCACCGGTAGACGAAGACCAGCAGCGCGGGCAGCGCCAACAGCCCGAGCAGCCACCGCCACGCGACAGTGGGCCCGCCCAGCACGGACTCGAGCGGGCCCAGCACCAGCGCGGCGAGCGCGGAGGACGCGAAGATGCCGAGTCCGCCGGCAGCGATGTTGACGGTGGCGACTGCGGCCCCCCGGAACCGCGTCGGCATCAGCTCCGCCACGATGGTCAGGCCGGTGTTGAGCTCGCCGCCGAGGCCGACCCCCACGATGAATCGGGCGACGAGCAACCAGCCGATGTCGGGGGCGAAGGCCGCGAGCAGCGCCCCGGCGGTGTACAGCACGAGGTTGTACATGTAGGTGATGCGGCGGCCGTACCTGTCGCCCGTCACCCCGGCGACGAGCGAGCCGACGGCCATCCCCGCGAAGGTGAGGGTGGTGAGCAGCCCGACCTCGGCGTTGGACAACCCCCACTGGGCGGCGATCAGCGGGGCCGCCAGCCCCACGTTGTACTGCTCGATGGCGTCGAACAGGGCGCCGCACGCGACCAGCACGAGCACGAGCACATGGGCGCGCCGGAACGGGATCCGGTCGAGTGCCGCCCCGAGCTGCCGCTGGGCGTGGTCGCGGACCTGTTCGGTGCGGTCGGATGAGGCCGAGGAGGCGGATGCCGTCACGTCGTGCTCCCGGGAGTGGGCGAGGATGCGGTGATCAGGGGGGCGCCGGTGATCAGGTGAGCAGGTGGTCCGGGATCGGCGCGGCATCCAGCGCGCGGCCGACCGGGCCGGGGTCGTGGAAGCCCTCGTGGTCGAGGACGACCCGGCCGCCGCTGATCACGACGTCGGGCCAGCCCACGAGCTCCTGGCCCTCGTAGGGCGTGTAGTCCGACTGCATGTGCAGATGAGCGACCGAGGCGGTACGCCGCTGCGCCGGGTCGAAAACGACAAGGTCGGCGTCGGCACCGGCGGCGACCACGCCCTTGCGGTCCAGCCCGTTGAGCCGGGCCGGGTTCGTGGCGAACATCGCGACGAAGCGTTCTACGGGCATCCCGGCCTCGGCGACCAGGCGGGTGAACGACACCGGGAGCCGGGTCTCCACTCCGGGGAGGCCGTTGGGCATGACCCGCACGTCGTCGGAGTGCTCGGACTTCTGCTCGGTGGAGTAGCAGCAGTGGTCGGACCCGAGCGTGTCGACGTCACCGACGAGCGCACGGGCACGCAGCTCCCGCACCGTGGCCTCGGAGCGCAGGGGCGGGCAGCAGACGTAGCGCTCCGGGTGGGCGCCCGCGTAGGTGCGCTCGTCGAGCGACAGGTAGTGGGGGCACGTCTCGGTGTAGGCGCGGACACCCCGCCGTCGCGCGTCGCGCACCAGGTCGACCGCCTCCGCAGTGGTCTGATGCACGAAGTAGACGGGACCACCGACGTGCTCGGCCGTGGCGAGCACCTGCGCGACGGCTGCCGTTTCCGCGATCTCGGGCCTGGTCCGGGAGTGGTGCTGCGCAGCGGCCTGGTGGGCCGCCACTGCGAGGTCCTGCGCGTCCTCGATCACGTGGTTCGCCTCGGCGTGCACGTAGGCGATGCCTCCGCAGGCGTGCAGGGTGCGCAGCACCTCCAGCACGGTGTCCGGACCGGCCATCACGACGTCCTTGTAGGTCGTGAACAGCTTGATGGTGCGGACGCCCCTGTCCGCCATCTCCGCGATCTGCTTCGCCGTGGTGTCGTCCCACCGGATCACGCACCCGTGCAGAGCCGTGTCGCAACGGGATGATGCGGCGAGCCCGCGGCGCTCCTGCACCGCCGCCAGTGGGGACTGTCCGGGGTCGGGGATCGCGAAGTCGACCACCGTGGTGGTGCCACCCCAGAGCGCGGCCACGCTCGCGCCCGCGTAGTCGTCCAGCTGCGCGTACTCGCCCAGGCGCTGGCCGATGTGGCAGTGGGGGTCGACGCCACCCGGGATGACCAGGCGGCCGGTGGCGTCGACGGCGCGGTCGTGCGGGGGGAGCGGCAGGTCGGAGTCCTGGACGGCGACGATCCGCCCTCCGGAGATCACCACGGTGGCCTCACCGCGGCCGCCCGCGTTGACGACGGTGCCGCCGTGGACGACGAGATCGACGGGTTGGGAAAGTGACATGCGTCCGTGCTCCTGCGTCGGTCGGTGCCGGCGTCGGGTCGGGTTCCGGCGTCAGCTGGATGGGTCCGGTCGATCAGCCGGTCGGTCGCCCGGGCGCGCCGCCGATGGTGGTGGCCGGGTGGAAGATGACGGCGTCGACCGACTCCAGGTGTGCGGTCATCGCCTGCTGGGCCCTCGCCGCGTCGCCGCTCGCGATGGCGCTCAGCACGTCCCGGTGCTCGCGGAGCTGACCCTCGCGGGCGTGCAGCGAGCTCACGGCGTGCTGGTTGACCAGTAGCCACAACGGGTGGGTCTCGGCGCTGACGAGCTGCCCGACGATGCCCGCCAGCAGCGAGTTGCCACAGCCGTGGGCCAGGTCGGCATGGAAGGCGAACCCGAGCTCCATGAAACGGGGGAGCTGAGCGGGCTCGGCCACCAGCTCGCCGGCTTCGTCGAGGTCGCGGGTGAGTGCCCGGAGCGTGTCGGTGTCGATCCGCACGGCCGCCAGCGAGGCGACGACCGGTTCCAGGTTGCGCCGTGCCTCGATCAGCTCCCGAGGCGCGACGTCGAGCGCCGAGCCCTCGATGCCCGAGACCCCGGCGTGCGCCCCCCGGGCGTACGTGCCGTCGCCGTGGCGGACCTCGACGGCGCCGACGAGCTCCAGGGCCAGGATCGCCTCGCGCACGGTCGCCCGCGAGACGTTGAGCCGGGTCGCCAGCTCACGGTCACCGGGCAGCCGCACGCCGGGGACGTACTCACCCCCGGCCATGGCGGTCAGCAGGTCCTGCGCGACCGAGAGGTAGAGCCGCGGAGCGCGGGACTGGTTGGACCTCTGCATGCCAAGAGGTTAAACCAGTGTGGCGCACGGCGGTCCCCCCAGGTGCGTCACAGCGCTGTGAAACGTCGGCGCGGAAGATCGATCTGCGTGCGAGGAACGGGTGCCCGGCGGAAATCAGGGTCGCGCCGACATGGTCTTCCACTCGTCCCAGGGAATGGTCCAGTCGTAGATGTCCCCGTCCGCGGCGGAGAGCGGGACGCTGCTTCCGGTGACCTCGACCGGATCACCGTAGAGAACCGAGTCGTAGTAGGAGCGCGCATTCGCCGTGGACAGGTTCACGCAGCCGTGGGTGACGTTCTGCCTGCCGTGGGCGTAGCTCGACGCGGGGTTGGCGTGGATGAACTCGCCGTTGTTGGAGATCCGTACGGCCCAGTGCATGGGGACGTCCACGTAGTCGAACGCCGACATGAGAACGGTGGGGGACTTGCCCATCACGATGTGGGTGCCACCGCGGGTGACGCGACGCCGGTCGGACTCCAGCCCGAACGTGGCGGGCAGGTTCGCCACCTGTTTGCCGTCACGGATGACGACCATCCGGTGCGACCTGACGTCGGCGCGCACGATCTGGGAGCGGCCGATGCTGAACGTGCTGGTGAGGTCGGCAGCGCCGAACCCCGCTGTGCCGAGGTCACGCCCGTAGAGACGGACCTCGACGGTGACGCCCGTGCCGGAGGGCCAGTAGGTGGCGGGCCGCCAGTGCACCCGCGAGCCCCGGTCGCTGTCGGGCAGCCACGCCCAGGCGCCCTCGACCGGCACGGTCGTGCGCACCTTCAGACCGCGTTCGATGCCCGCCCGGTCGGCCACGGCGATGGGCCGGTCGAAGCGGATGTCGATCGGGGCGGCGATCCCGACCACCGCACCGTCGCCGATGCTGGTGGAGGCCCGGACCAGCCGCTCCGGGTCGACGGCGGTGAAACTGCCCGTGACCGGGACGGATCCGCCGTCGTTGGAGGCGCTGCCGCCGAAACGGTAGGTGGTGGCGAAGGCGGGGGCCGCCGACGCCGTCCAGGTGCGGCCGTCCCGGGACAGCGTGCCGGGGATCGACGTGCCGTCGTCGGCGGTGAGGGTGACGTCCGTGAGCGTGCCGCCCACGGCCTTGACGTGGATCGGGGCCGCGGGTGCCACGCCCGTGGCCCCGTCGCCGGGGGCGAACAGCACCTGCGGGGCGGCGGGCACGGGGGCGGCCGGCCCGCGGAAGGTGACGGCCGACCCGGCCGCGACGATCAGCACGCCGGCCGCCACGAGCACTGCCGCCGCGCGCCGTCGTCGTCGTGCACGATCCGGTCCGGGCCTGACCACCATTTCTCCCCGCAGTCGATTCCCCGAAATTATGAGAACAATTGCGCGGGCCCAGGTCAATAAGCCCATGATATCGGTTCGGTCGCGCAGTGGCCGATCGGCACATGGCACCCGGAAAGGTGAACATCGGTCCGGTTGTTATCGAGCGGCCCAGTGCGCATTGCGGAGGGTGGCCGTTTTCGGCCACCGTGCACACCGCGGGGCCACCGTGCACACGTCCTGACGTATGCGCGGTGGCCACCAGGTGTGCGCGGTGGCTGCGTTTGCGGGTCAGATGGGACGGATCCGCTCGGCGAAGTGGTCGGGCGTCATCCGCGTGAGGCTCTCCACCTCCAGGGCGTCCAGGTGGACCTGCCGCCCGGTCTCGAGGTCGCGCACGAGCAGCCGCGGCCCGTTGGCGGTCTCGTCGAGCAGGATCTCGACGGTGGCGAACTCGTTGCGCAGCACCAGCCGGGGTGGGGGAGCGGGTGTGGTCATGGCGCGGCTCAGACCAGGAACGTGAGGTTGAAGATCGGCGCCTCGCAGTTGACGAGACGCGCCGTCCGCCGCCGGATCCGCCACCCGTCCCCGTGCGGGACCAGCCGGTGTTCGTACTCGCCCGCGAACGCGCGCTGGGTGCCCTTGCGGACCTCGAAGATCGCGAAGTTCGACCGCACGACCACGGTGCCCTCCACCGGCGGGCCGACCCGGACGTTCGTGACGAGCCGGCGCGTGGCGGACGGCGGGATCTGGGCGTGGGCGGGCCCGACGGTCAGCCGCCAGACGCGTTCCGCGATCCGGCCCCGGTCGTCGTAGATCAACGACACGTGGCGCTGCGGGTCGGCCTCGTCGTACCGGGCGGGCACCCAGTAGACGGCGTCGTCGGTGAAGAGGTCCAGCCAGCGGTCGAGCTGGAACCCGTCGAGCAGTTCGGCCTCGAGGTAGAGGAAGTCCTCGGCCTCGCTGCGTGTGAGGACGCGGGTCCCCGTCGCGCCGGTCATGCCGGCCGCCCTTCCTGCAGCAGGCGCTTCCACTCCCGGAAGAGCCCCCGCTGTGGCGTCTCGTCGCTCGGCTTGCCGCGGTAGCCGCCGCCCGGCAGGCGCTCCTCGTCGTGCAGGCCGCGGGAGAGCAGCAGCCACGGATCGACCTCGGCGGCCACGCCCTCCTGCACGCAGACGAACGCCTCGGAGTCGTCGGGGGCGATGAACGAGCCGGTGGCGAACGCCTCCTCGAACTCGCGCAGCCGTTCGGCGTTGAGCTCGTCGGGAGCGTCCCCGATCAGCATCGGCGACATCGTGATCTGGGTGCGGGTGGGGCTGATCGGCGTGATCACGCGCAGGTTCTGCAGCGTGATGTGCAGGTTGGGGAAGATCAGGACGTTGAACTGGCCGAGGAAGTCCCGCAGGAGCTCGCTGCCGTGCTCGGACTCCAGGCGTGAGGTGTACTCGGGGTAGGCCTTGCGGAACGCCTCGACGTCGCCGTCGCCGGGCCAGCGGGCGAGCAGCACGTGGCCGCCGGGGTGGGCCTCGCTGTAGCCGATCGTCTCGTCGCGGGAGCCCAGGCGCGCGTGCGGGCGGTCCGGGCTCTGGTCGCGGATCTTGAACCACGTCTCGTGCAGCGTGATCGCGTGGTAGCCGTCGACCCCGCCTTCGATGGCGTGTTTCCAGTTGGCCGGGTACTCGTGCACGTTGCGGCCCGCGCCCAGGTTGAGCGTCTTCTCGAAGGCGGGGTGCAGGAAGACGCGGTCGAGGTACTCGCGGATGCCGCCGAGGTGGTCGGCGAGGTCGGGCACGTCGGGGTTCAGGCTCGCGAACACCAGCCCGCGGTAGGAGTCGACCCGCGCGACGGGCGTGAGGCCCAGTGCCGGCTTGTCGAGGTGCTCCGGGCTGTAGCGGCGGTTCATCGGCACGCCGAGCAGCTCGCCGCTGTTGCGGTAGGTCCAGCCGTGGAACGGGCAGCGGAAGAACTTCGCGTTGCCCGATCGCTCCCGGCAGACGAGCGACGCGCGGTGCCGGCACCTGTTGAGCAGCACGTGGATCTCACCGTCCGCGTCGCGGGTGACGATCACGGGCAGGGTGCCGATCGTGGTGCTGCGGTAGTCGCCGGGTTGCGCGATCTCGGACTCGTGCGCCACGTAGACCCAGGTCCGGCCGAAGATGCTGCGCATCTCCTCGGCGAAGAGCCCGGGGTCGGTGTAGACGCTGCCGTGCACGCGGTCGGGCCGGACCAGCTGGTCGAGCTCGGGGTACCGGGCGGTTTCCATGCAGCGCCTCACCTCTGGCCGGCTCCTCGCACTGCCGTACACTCGCGGCGTACGCTCTGCGTACAAGGAGTACGTCTAGCGAACACTCGTCAATGTCGCCCGCGGCGCAAGCCGTGTCAAGGGAGATCGAGTGGCCAAGGAGCCGGAGCAGCGCGAGTTCATCCAGTCCCTCGAACGCGGGCTGGCCGTGATCCTGGCGTTCTCCGACCACCACCCGAGCCTCACGCTCAGCCGGTGTGCCGAGCTCACGGGCCTGAGCAAGCCGACCGTCCGCAGAGTCCTGCTCACGCTGCAGCACCTCGGCTACGTCCGCAGCGAGGGCAGGCAGTTCTCGCTGACCCCCCGGGTGCTCGCGCTCGGCTACGCCTACCTGAGCTCCCTGAACCTGCCGGTCATCGCGCAGCCGTCCATGGAGGAGCTGGTCGCCGAGACGCGCGAGCCGTGCACGCTGGCGACCCTCGACGACACCGACGTCGTCTACGTGACGCGCGTGTCGACCCACCGCAGGCCCGGCGCCACGCTCGCCACCGGCACCCGGTTGCCCGCCCACGCCACCGCGATGGGTCATGTGCTGCTCGCCGACCTGCCGCCGGGGGAGCTCGACCACTACCTCTCGCGCGCCGACCTGCTGCCGCTCACCGCGCGGACCGTGCGCACCCCGGGCGGGCTCCGGAGCCGGCTCGACACGGCGCGGGCCCGGGGGTGGGCGATGGTCGAGCAGGAGCTCGAGGAGGGCCTGCGGTCGGTGGCGGCACCGGTGCGGGGTGCCGACGGCCGGGTGATCGCCGCGCTCGGCATGTCCGCCTCGGTGGCCACGGCCGACGAGGAGACGATGCGCGAGCGGTTCGCGCCGCTGCTGGTGCGCGCGGCCGCGGGGATCAGCGAGCGGCTCGGCGCCGAGTTCGGCCCCGCAGGCACCGTGCAGGCGAGGCCACGATGACTGATCTGATCAACGATCCGGGAGGACTCATGAAGCTCAGCTGTGCCGTGCTGGACGACTACCAGGACGTCGCGCTCCGGACGGCGGACTGGAGCTCCGTCGCCGACGCGGTCGACGTCGACGTGTTCCGCGAGCACATCGACGGCGAGGACGCGCTGGTCGACGCGATCGGCAAGCACGAGATCGTGGTGATCATGCGGGAGCGCACCCCGTTCCCGCGTTCGGTGCTGGCGCGGCTGCCCCGGCTGCGGCTCCTGGTGACCACCGGGCCGGGCAACGCCTCGGTCGACATGGCGGCGGCCGCCGAGCACGGCGTCGTCGTGTGCGGCACCGGCGGCACCCTGGAGCCGACCGCCGAGCTCACCTGGGCGCTGATCCTCGGCCTGGCCCGCTCCCTCCCGGCCGAGACAGCCGCACTGCGCACGGGTGGCCCGTGGCAGCAGACCGTCGGCACGGACATCGCAGGCAGCACCCTGGGGGTCATCGGTCTGGGCCGGCTCGGCCGGCAGGTGGCGACGATCGGGCAGGCCTTCGGCGCGGACGTGGTGGCGTGGAGCCAGAACCTCACCGCGGGGGCCGCGGCGGAGGCCGGGGTGCGGCTCGCCGGCAGCAAGGAGGAGCTGCTCGAGGTCAGCGACTTCGTCACGATCCACCTGGTGCTCTCCGACCGGTCGCGGGGGCTGCTCGGTGCGCCGGAGCTCGACCGGATGCGCCCGTCGGCCTACCTGGTCAACACCTCCCGCGGCCCCATCGTGGACGAGGACGCGCTGGTCGACGCGCTGCGCGCGGGCCGGATCGCCGGAGCCGGCCTCGACGTGTTCGCCGTGGAGCCGCTGCCGGCCGACCACCCGTTCCGCACCCTGCCCACCGTGCTGGCCACGCCGCACCTCGGCTACGTCTCGCGGCGGACCTACGACATCTTCTTCCGCGAGGCGGTGGAGGACATCGCCGCGTTCCTGGCGGGCACGCCGGTCCGGGTGATCGCCTGATCCGACCGGCGCGCGATGACGTCGTGGACGGCGCCGCCTAGCAGCGGGGGAGGTGTGGCTCCGCCGTTCCCGCACCGGCAGCGGCGCCGAGGAACGTGCTCACGCTGGCGGCGAGCTCCCCGGGGTGGGTGAGCGGCACCATGTGGGCGCCCGCCGCGAGCGTGTCCGTCCGGCCGTGCGGCGCGGTGGCCGCCAGTGCGTCGATCCAGTCCTGCGGAGCGATCCGGTCGCGCGGGCCGCGCACGACGAGCACCGGGCAGCCGACCTGTGCCAGCCCCCGGTCGATCCGGTCGCGGCGGACGGCGTCCATCCCGCGGCCCATCGCGCCCAGGCCGGTGCGGCGGTAGTCCCGCACCAGCCGCGGCGCCTGCGCCGGTCGTTCCCAGGCGGCCGTGCGCAGCCAGCGACCTGCCAGGCCGGGCCAGGACCGCGCCCTGGGATCGGTGGTCGGGCCGACCAGCACGAGCGCCGCGACCCGGTGCGGGTCACGGACGGCGGCCCGCACGACGATCTGGCAGCTCGCCGAGTGGCCGAACAGCACCGCGCGGGTCACGCCGAGCTCGTCGAGCCGGGTGAGCAGCAGCCGGGCCAGGTCGTCGGAACCCAGCGCGGTCCCGCGCGGGGCGGGGAGCCCGAAGCCGGGCAGCTCGACGACAGCCGACGGCACGGCCAGCCGCTCGAGCGTGCGCCCCGGCACGGCTGCCGACAGCCCGAGCCCGGGTACGGCGACGATCGGCGTGGTCAGGGACGTGTCGAGTGGGGTCGGGGGCACCCCCTCAGGATGAGGCACCCGTCAGCCGGGCGCTCTCCTGCGCGGCCACGGCGTCGAGGGGGACCGGAGCGGGCCGCTCGCAGGTGGTCGAGACCTGCAGGCCGGAGCGCTGGTCCGCGGCGGCCAGCAGCGTCTCCATGACGTCCAGCACGTGCACGGCCACCTCGGCCGAGGCGCGGTGCGCCCGGCCGGCGGCGTGGTTCGCGGCGAGGTCGAGCACCCCGATCCCGCGGGCCGCCCCGACGTAACCCGCGGAGGGGGCCAGCACGGTCCAGCTGTCGGCACCACGAGAGCGCAGGGCGACGTCCCCGTCGAACCGGTTGGGATCCGGCACCGACAGCGAGCCCTCGGTGCCGTGGATCTCGATCCGCGGCTGGGTGGAGGCGACGACCTCGAAGCTGGTGGTGAGGGTGGTGATGGCGCCCCCGGTGTGCACGAGCACGCCGGAGACGTGGGTGTCGACCTCGACCGCGAACTCGGTGCCCGCGCGGGCACCGGAGCCGATCGTGCGGGTGGTGCGGGCGCGCCCCGCCGCCGCGACCACCCGCTCGACGGGCCCGAGCAGGTGGACCAGTGCCGTGAGGTAGTAGGGCCCCATGTCGAACAGCGGCCCGCCGCCGGGCCGGTAGTAGAACTCGGGGTCGGGATGCCACGACTCGTGTCCTGGCGAGGTGAAGGTGGCGTTCGCCGCCGTGGGGGTGCCGATCAGCCCGTCGGCGACGGCCTTGCGCGCGGTCTGCACACCGGTGCCGAGCACGGTGTCGGGTGCGCAGCCGACGCGGAGCCCGTCGGCGGCGGCCAGCACGGTGCGGGCCTGCGCGACGTCGAGCGCGAACGGCTTCTCCCCGTAGACGTGCTTGCCCGCCCGCAGCGCCGCGGTTGCCACCTCGGCGTGCGCCGCCGGGATGGTCAGGTTCAGCACGAGGTCGACGTCGTCGGCGGTGAGCAGGTCGTCCACGGCCGTGGCGCGCGCCCCCGGCGCGTGCTGCACGGCGACCGCGGCCCTGGCCGGGTCGAGGTCGGCCAGCACGGTGACCTCGACGCCGGGGAGGTGGGCGAGCGTGGACAGGTACGCCCCGCTGATCTTGCCGAGCCCGACGACACCGACCCTCAACGGCTCGCCCACGTCAGCCCCCGTTCGATGACCGTGCGGATCTCGGGCACGTCGAGGTCCTCCTGCTTGTGGCCGACGGTGCAGACGAAGATCCGCCCCGCGCCCCACGTCCGGGTCCACACCGCGGGGGAGACCACGGGCTCGCTCCACGGGTCGCCGGGCAGTGCGGGCAGGGTGGTGGTGGCCAGCACGTCGTTGCGGCTGTCCGACAGCACCCAGTACTGCTCGGTGTGCAGCGTGACGCTGGAGATCCCGGCGACGATCGGGTGGTCGGCCCGGTCGGGCACCACGTCGACGGTGTAGTCGACGAAGTCGCGCGGGTGGCAGGCGAACTGGCCGCCGACCATGTGCAGGTAGTCGGAGGAGTTGCGGAACGCGTCGGCGATCCCGCCGTGCCACCCGGCCAGACCCGCGCCGCCCTCGACGGCGCCGCGCAGCCCGGCGAGCTGTTCCTTGGTAATCGTCCCCATGGTCCAGCACTGGAGGATCAGGTCGGTGCGGGCCAGCAGGTCGGCATCGAGGTAGACGTCGAGGCTGTCCGTGGTGACCGTCTCGTAGCCGGATTCCCGGAGGAAGGGGAGGAAGCTGTCGGTCGTCTCGACGGGGCAGTGGCCCTCCCAGCCACCCCGGACGACGAGGGCAGTCGACTTTCGCAACTTCGCGTTGGTATCCACTGATCGCCAGTGTCACAAAACGGCGTGCCGCAGGTCAACCATCCATCCGAGCTGTGGAAGTTGCGCAACTTCGGGCGACGCGGGAGAGTGCGGCATGACGCGAACCACGCTCGCGGAGATCGCAGCGGTGGCAGGTGTCACCGTGCCAACGGTGTCCAAGGTGCTCAACGGCCGCAGCGACGTCTCTGCCGGGACCAGGGTGCGGGTGCTGGATCTGCTGGTGGCCGCGGGCTACGAGCGACGCCGGGCCGTCCTCCCGGTCCCGGCTTCCACGCGCTTGGAGCCGGCGTCGTCGCCGGACCTGCTCGGGCTGGTGATGGACGGGGTCGAGGGGTCCTGGGCCACCCGCGTGCTCGGCGGCGTCGACCGGGCGGCGGCGGACGCGGGGTGCGACGTCGTCGTGATGTCGGCGCGCGGGCCGGCCGGGCGGGACTGGGTGGAGCGGCTGCACGCTCGGGGCTCGACGGGGGCCGTGCTCGCGCTCGTCGATCCGACCTCCGCACAGCGGGAGCGGTCGGCGGTGGAAGGGATGACGCTCGTGGTCCTCGACCCCGGCGTCGAGCCCGCGCAGCAGCTACCGACGGTCGGCACCACGAACTGGGCCGGTGGCCGGTCGGCGGTCGAGCACCTGCTGGCGCTCGGGCACGAGCGCATCGGGGCCATCGGCGGGCGGGCCGACCAGCTCAACAGCCGGGCCCGGCTCGACGGCTACCGCTCGGCGCTCACGGCGGCGGGGGTCCGGGTGCGGGCCTCCTGGGTGCGCCACGCGGACTGGACGCGCTCCGGCGGCCGGGCTCAGGCCGACGCGCTGCTGGCACTGCGTGAGCCCCCGACGGCGATCTTCGCCTGCTCCGACCGGATGGCCAGCGGGGTGTACGAGGCAGCGGCGGCGAAAGGGCTGCGGATCCCGGAGGACCTGAGCGTGGTCGGGTTCGACGACCTGCCCGAGGCGCAGTGGCTGACTCCCGGCCTCACCACCGTGCACCAGCCGGTGCGGGAGATGGCGGCGGAGGCCGTCCGGCTGCTCCTGCGCCTGCAGCGGGGGGAGCCGGTCGACGCCGTGCGGGTGGAGCTCTCGACCACGCTCGTGCTCCGGTCCAGCACCGGACCGCCGGCCACGCGGTGACGTGCCCGGACGTCGGGGTGCCCCGCCTGCGGCGAGCCGGCGGGGCACCGTCCACTGAGGATCTGTCGCAAGGGGATTCCGTCGGGGTGTCGATCGACCACCTCCTCCGCAAGTCGGGTCAGCTCGTCCGTCAGGTGCTCAGGCGTCGATCTGCTTCGGCTGCTCCTCGACGCCGGTGACCGAGATCTTGCGCGGCTTGGCCCGCTCGGCCACGGGGATCCGCAGGGTCAGCACCCCTGCCTCGTAGCTCGCGTGGATGTGCTCGGCGTCGAGTGCGTCCCCGAGGAAGAGCTGGCGGGAGAAGGCACCCAGCGGGCGCTCGGCCACCTGCATCTGGACGTCGTCGCCGGACACGTTCGGCCGCCGCTCGGCCCGCACCGTGAGGACGTTGCGCTCGACGTCCAGGTCGATGGCGTCGGGGGACACGCCGGGCAGGTCGAAGGCGACCACGAACTCGTCGCCGGCACGGTAGGCGTCCATCGGCATGGCCGTGGGGCGGCTCCAGGTGCCGGTGACGTTGCCGAAGACCTGCTGGGTGAGGCGGTCGAGATCACGGAAGGGGTCGGTACGCATGAGCATCGCAGATCTGCTCCTCTCGTGATGGACATCGGGCGATGCACCGGAACGACATCCGAGGTGCGCGGGAGGCGCTCCGGATAGCTGTAATCGTAAGTAGAGATTTCCTGGCGTGCAAGCTGCTGATGTCGTCCGGTCGTGTGATGGTCGATACAGCGCGGTCGTCCGGTCGGTGGAGTGACACCCGGTCGGCGTTAGCCCGCGTCGCGGCGCCGCACGACGCCGCCGCACTCCTAAGCTCTGCCCATGGCGCGGTACTTCGATGTGCACCCGGTTGATCCCCAACGACGCGCGATCGGCCAGGTCGTCGAGATCGTCCGCGCAGGCGGGCTGATCGCCTATCCCACCGACTCGTGCTTCGCGCTGGGCTGCCAGCTCGGAGACCGGGAGGGGCTGGAGCGGATCAGGGAGATCCGCCACCTCGACGACAAGCACCACTTCACGCTCGTGTGTCGCGACTTCGCGCAGCTCGGACAGTTCGTGCAGGTCAGCAACACCGTGTTCCGCACGATCAAGGCGGCCACCCCGGGCAGCTACACCTTCATCCTGCCCGCCACCAAGGAGGTGCCGCGCAGGCTGCTCCACGCGAAGAAGAAGACCGTCGGAGTGCGGATCCCCCAGCACGTCGTGGCGCAGGCGTTGCTCGCCGAGCTGGGGGAGCCGCTGCTGTCGTCCACCCTCCTGCTGCCCGACGAGCCCGAACCGCTCACCCAGGGCTGGGAGATCAAGGAGCGGCTCGACAACGCACTGGACGCCGTTCTCGACTCGGGCGACTGCGGCACCGAGCCGACGACGGTGGTGGACTACTCCGGCCCCGAACCCGAGATCGTGCGCCGGGGAGCAGGCGACCCGTCCCGATTCGAGTGACGCGTCACCGGGCGGGGCGCCACTCGTCGAGTACGGCCTCGGCGCTGCTCCGGAAGCCGTCGAAGAGCGCCGTCGTCGCCGGTCCGTAGGCGCGCTGGGTGAGCAGCACGGCGACCCCGCCGTGGGCGTCGGAGAACCAGGACGTGCCGTAGCCGCCGTCCCAGCCGAAGCGTCCGGTGCCGCTCGACACCGCCATCCCGAGCCCCCAGCCGAGGCCGCCGAGGATGATCGGCCCGTGCTGCTCCGGCGTGAGCTGGTCGGTGGTCATCAGCCGCACCGTCTCGGCCGGCAGCAGGCGCCCGCCGTCGTACCGCCCCTGCCCGGCGAGCATCCGGCCGAACCTCAGGTAGTCCGGCATGGTCGAGACGAGCCCGTTGGCACCGCTCGGGAAGGCCGGCGGCCGGCTCCACCAGCTGTCCTCCACGCCGTCGAGGAGCACGGGCTCGCCGGTGCCGGGATCGGTGTCGTACCCGGGCACCAGCCGGTACAGGTGCCCGGGCGGCACGCTGAAGCCGGTGTCCGCCATCCGGAGCGGCGCGAAGATCCGCTCCCGCAGGAGCGTCCCGAGCGGCTGCCCCGACGCCCGGGCCAGCAGCACGCCGAGCACGGCCGCCGGGGTGTCGTAGATCCACCGCTCGCCGGGCTGGGCGAGCAGCGGGAGGGCGCCCAGCCGCCGGATCCACTCGTCCGGCGGGTGCGGCGACGGCGGCACCGGCGCGCCGACGGCCAGCCCCAGCTCGCGGATCGCCTCCTGGACGGGCGCCGTGGGCGGCACCTCCAGGTCGAGGCCGATGCCCATCCGGAACGTCAGGACGTCCCGCAGCGTGATCGGCCGCCGGGCCGGCACGGTCTCGTGGAGCGGCCCGTCCGGCCGGACGAGGACGCGCCGGTCGGCGAGCTCCGGCACCAGCCGGTCCACCGGCTCGTCGAGCCGCAGCACCCCCTCCTCCACCAGGATCATCGCCGCGACCGCCACCACCGGCTTGGTCATCGAGGTGATGCGGAACAGGGAGTCGGGACGCATCGGCTCCGGGCCGCCCACCGCCGTGGTGCCGATGGCCTCGACGTGGACCTCGTCGCCGCGGGCCAGCCCGGTGACCAGCCCGGGCACCGTGCCCCGCGCGACGTGCTCGGCCATCAGGTCGAGCACGCGGGACGGCGTCGTCCGGGAGGGGGCGCGGAGCGGCCCCGGGGCGGCCTCAGCCACCGGCCATCGCGCCGACGATGAGCAGTGGCTCGGTGCCTCTCGTCACCGGCTCCGGCAACGGGTCGTCGGGGGACGCGTGGGACAGGTCCTGCTCGCAGGCGAAGTACCGCACGAACGCCCGGCGCCGCAGCGTGCCGTGGTCGCGGATCGTGCCGCGAAGCACGGGGTAGGTGCGCTCCAGCGCGTCCAGCACGGTGCGCTGGGTGGCGGGCCCGGTGACGTCGACGGTGACCTCCCCGCCGATCTGGGCCAGCTTGCGCAGATGGGCGGGCAGCTTGATCCGGACCGTGGCGGTGGTGGTGGTCGCGCCGCTCGGAGGGCCGGTCGGAGAGTCGGTCATGGGAGCGTCTGCACCTCCACCGACAGCACCGCGGGCAGGTCGCGCACGATCGGCGTCCACGTGTCGCCCGCATCCGGTGAGGCGTACACCTGGCCCCCTGTCGTGCCGAAGTACACACCGCAGTCATCGAGGGAGTCGACGGCCATCGCGTCCCGCAGCACGTTGACGTAGCAGTGCTGCTGCGGCAGCCCGGCGGTGAGTGGTTCCCACTCGTTGCCGCCGGTGCGGCTGCGGTACACGCGCAGCTTCCCCTCGGGCGGGAAGTGGTGGGAGTCGCTCGTGATCGGCACGACGTAGACCGTCTCCGGCTCGTGCGCGTGGACCGAGATCGGGAACCCGAAGTCGGTGGGCAGGTTGCCGCCGATGTCGTGCCAGTTCTCGCCCGCGTCGTCGGTGCGCATGACGTCCCAGTGCTTCTGCATGTACAGCACATCCGGTCGGGCCGGGTGCATCGCGAGGTTGTGCACGCAGTGGCCCACCTCCGCGTCGGGGTCGGGGATGCCTTCCGACTGCAGGCCGTGGTTGGTGGCCTTCCACGTCTTGCCGCCGTCGTCGGTGCGGAACACCCCGGCCGCCGAGATCGCGATGTGCATCCGGGACGGGTCCCGAGGGTCCAGCACGATGGTGTGCAGGCACATCCCGCCCGCCCCCGGCTGCCACTGCGGGCCGGAGCCGTGCTCGCGCAGCCCGGGCAGCTCCTGCCAGGTGCGCCCGCCGTCGGAGGAGCGGAACAGGGCGGCGTCCTCGACCCCCGCGTAGAGGGTGTCGGGGTCGCCGGGGGTGGGCTCCAGGTGCCAGACCCGCGCGAACTCCCACGGGTGCGGCGTGCCGTCGTACCACTGGTGCGTGCCGGGCACCCCCTCGTAGCTGAACTCGTTGCCCACCGGCGTCCACGTGACGCCGCCGTCGTCGGACCGCTGCAGGAGCTGGCCGAACCAGCCACCGGACGGCGCCGCGTAGACGCGGTCGGGATCGGCAGGCGACCCCGCCACGTGGTAGACCTCCCAGCCCGCGAAATGCGGCCCGCTGACGTCCCAGCGCTCCCTCTTGCCGTCGGAGCTCAGCACGAACGCGCCCTTGCGCGTGCCCACCAGAACCCGTACACCAGTCACCGGACGCCTCCGCTCCGCGCCGCCCTCGCGACGCACGCACAGGAGACCCACGGCACCCCCGAAACTCATCGGCCGCCGCCGTGATCCACCTGATCGCAGGAACCCCACCGCTCGTCCCCGCGCCGTCGTCCGTTCGGCCGCACTGGGCTACCGTGCAGGACGTTCCGGGAAGGGCGAAACGTCCCGGGCCGCCCGCCGCATGCAGCCGTGTCCTGAGCGCACTTTCCATGACCGTGCCGCCGTGTGGAGCAGCGAGATGTAACGTGCCACGCCAGTGAAAGCCACTCCGCGTCGCCTCGCCGTGACAGACCCACTCGCGGCTTCCTGGGAGGGAGCGGCGCATCAACCCGTTCGAGAGGACCGATTGGTGGGCGACAGGATGTTCGCTTCCGAGGGCGACTCGGTGAACGTCGGACGCCAGGGGTCTGGAGCATGGGCCGACAGGTGGGACGACTCTCCGCGCCGCCCGACGGGCGACGACGCCGCAGTCGGTGTGGCCCGCCGCCTGCAGGCTCGCCTCGACCGGCATCTGTGGCTGCTGGAGCGCCTGCGGGTGGAACAGCCCTACCCCGAGCCTCCCGGGTTCCCCGAGCTGCTCGAGTCCGGCCGCCGGATGCGCCGCGACACCGAGAGCATCCTCGTGCTGGCCGGCCAGGAGCCGGGGGCGCACGGCACTGTGTCCCGGCGGCTGGCCGACCTCCTGGACGACGCCGCCGTGGCAGCCGAGGAGCCGGCCCGCGTCGAGGTCCGGCCCGCGCCGTCGGCCACCGTCGCGGCCGGGGCGGCTGCGGAGTTCCTGCACGTTCTGGCGGAGCTCGTCGACGACGCCACCGCCGTCTACCCGGGAGCGCGTCTCGACGTCGCGAGCCGGGTGGAGGCCAGAGGGATCGTCGTCGACGTGGCCGTCGAGGGGGGCACGCGCCGTGACCTCTCCGGCTTCGACGACGCGAACGGCTCCGACGGTCGCCGGGTGGCCGTGGTCGCCGAGCAGATCGCCGACCGTTCGCGGTACGGCATCACCCTGAGCCGCCCGCTGGCCGGCGCTCCGCACGCCGGCTCCGGGCCGGTGGCCAGCGTGCACTGCCCGCCGTCCGCCGTCACCCTCGACGAGCCGCGCCCGGCGGCAGCCGATCCGCTGCTGCCCACCAGGAACGGCACCGGGTCGTTCCCGCTGGTGAACGATCCCCTGCGGCTGAACGACGACCCCCTGCGTCCGGAGGGCGATCCGCTCCTGCCCACGAGGAGCGGCAAGGGCCTGTTCCCGCTGCTGAACGACCCACTGCGCGACGACGACGGTCCGCTGCGCGACAGGGATCCGCTGCGCGACAGGGATCCGCTGCGCGACAGCGACCCGTTCCGCGACCGGGACCCGTTCTCGTCGGACAACGGCTCGGTACGCGGGGAGGACGACGTGTTCTCGACCGGGAACGGCTCCCTCCGTCGTGACGACGACCCGTTCTCGTCGGAGAGCACGCCACCCCGTCGTGACGACGACCCGTTCTCGCTGGAGAACAAGCCACCCCGTCGTGACGACGACCCGTTCTCGCTCGGCTCCGGGCTGCCGCGCCGGGACCACGACCCGTTCGCGCCGGGAGGTGGCGGGGCGCGGGACGACGACCCGTTCTCGCTCGGCAGTGGGCTGCCGCG
The DNA here is from genome assembly GCF_059359135.1 of Pseudonocardia sp. OZ21. Lineage (NCBI taxonomy): Bacteria > Bacillati > Actinomycetota > Actinomycetes > Pseudonocardiales > Pseudonocardiaceae > Pseudonocardia > Pseudonocardia sp. OZ21. Next base: position 211,302 of record NZ_JCADBN010000002.1, on the reverse strand, counting down.
CCGCGAGCACGACCCGTTCTCGTCGGGCAACGGGTTCCAGTACGACGCGTTCTACGGGGGCAGCGCCTCCGAGTCGCCCGTCAACGGTTCGGCGCCGCCGACCAACGGGTCCGGCACCAACGGTGCGGGGCAGGCGGAGAGCTCGCTGTTCGGCGACCCGCCGGCGCCCTCGTACTCACCGTCGGCGTCCTCCCAGGTGGACGAGCTGTTCGGGCCGCTGCTGGACCTGCCGCTCGAACCGATCGACGACCGCTACGCCACCCCGATCTTCGAGGCCATCGCCTCGGCGTGGTTCCGCGACCCCGACACCGACGGCGAGGCAGGCAGCGCGGCCGACGGTGCCGCTCCGATCGACTGGGAGTCGCCCAACGACACCGAGTGGCGGGAGGCCGCGGCCCGCGCCGCCCAACCGGAGCCGGCGGCCACCACCACGTCGAGCGGGCTGCCCCGGCGGCGCCCCGGTGGCCAGCTCGTGCCGCCGCCGCGCGCGCAGGAACCCAACCCCGTCGGCGAGCGGGTTCCCGACCGCGTGCGCGACCGCCTCAGCACCTACCAGCGCGGGCTGAACCAGGGCCGCCACCGCGCACCGGGCGAGGAGCAGGACGCCTGGTGATGCGGCGGCCCTGATCAGGGGGCGGCTGCATCACAGGCCGGCTGACGGCGGCACATGACCATGACAGGGTGCCTCCATGCCCTACGACGTCCGCGCCGTCCGTGACCACTTCCCCGCGCTGAAGGCCGGGTACTCCCACTTCGACGGCCCCGGCGGATCCCAGGTGCCCGACGTGGTCGCCGACGCAGTGGCGAGCGCGATGGTCTCCCCGCTGGCCAACCGGGGCCGGGTCACGGCCGCGGAGCGGACGGCCGACGACATCGTGACCGGGGCGCGCAGCGCGATGGCCGACCTGCTCGGAGCCGACCCGGGCGGGATCGTGTTCGGCCGCAGCATGACCCAGCTCACCTTCGACATGGCCCGCACCATCGCCACCACCTGGCGGCCGGGTGACGAGGTCGTGGTCACCCGGCTCGACCACGACGCCAACATCCGCCCCTGGGTCAAGGCGGCGGAAGCCGTGGGTGCCGTCGTGCGCTGGGCCGCCTTCGACCCCGCGACGGGTGAGCTGACGGAAGAGGACATCGCCACCGTGCTCTCCCCGCGCACGCGCCTGGTGGCCGTGACCGCGGCGTCGAACCTGATCGGGACCTGCCCGCCGGTGCGGGCCATCACCGATCTCGCCCACGAGGCAGGCGCCCTCGCCTACGTGGACGGGGTGCACTTCACCGCGCACGCCGCCGTTCATCTCGAGGCGCTGGGCGCCGACTTCTACGCCTGCTCCCCGTACAAGTTCCTCGGGCCGCACTGCGGCGTGCTCGCCGCGGCGCCCGCGCTCCTCGCCGACCTGCACCCGCAGAAGCTGCTGCCCTCCTCCGACGCCGTGCCGGAGCGGTTCGAGCTCGGCACCCTGCCCTACGAACTGCTCGCCGGCACCACCGCCGCCGTCGACTTCCTCGCCTCGCTGGGGCCCTCGACACTCGCGGCGGCGAGCAGGCGCGACCGGCTGGTGGCGGCGATGGGCGCGATCTCAGGGCACGAGGACCGGCTGCGCGGCCGCATCGAGGCCGGCCTGGCCGCGCTGCCGGGCGTCACGGTGTACTCCCGGGCGGCCCACCGCACCCCGACGTTGCTCGTCGGCTTCGCCGACCGGGAGCCCGCCGCGGCGTACGAGTTCCTCGCCGACCGCGGGGTGAACGCGCCCGCCAGCTCGTTCTACGCGATCGAGGCGTCGCGGTGGCTCGGCCTGGGTGACGGTGGCGCGCTGCGGATCGGGCTCGCTCCGTACCTCGACGACGACGACGTCGACCGGCTCCTCGACGCGCTGCGGGCCTTCCTCGGCTGAGGCGGGATCACGACGGTTCTGGCAGGACGCCGCGCCGGCCCGCCGCCCGGGTGTGCTCGAAGATCAGGCTGGTCTCGGTGCCGGCGATGGCGGGGTCGCGGTTGAGGTGGTCGGCGACGAACCGGCGGAGCTCGTCGGTGCTCGCCGTGGCGACGTGCACGAGGAAGTCGTTGGCCCCGGCGACGAAGTAGACGTCGAGCACCTCGTGGCGCCTGCTGAGCACGGTCACCAGGTCGCCCATCGCCGCGCGGGCGTGGGGCTGCAGGCGGATCGCGATCATCGCCTGGAGGTCGTGGCCCAGCGCCCGGGGATCGATGTCGGCGTAGTAGCCGCGGATCACCCCGGTCTCCCGCAGCGCGCGCACCCTGGCCAGGCAGGTGGACTGGGCCACGCCGACCCGCTCGGCCAGCTCCTTGTTGGAGACGCGGGCATCGCTGCCGAGGACGCGGAGGATCGCGAGATCGGTGCTGTCGAGGGGCCGAACATCCTGCGGCGGGGCGGGTCGCATGGGGGCTGCTCCTGCAGGAGGCATTGGCATATGGAGAGAATATCGAATCTCCTGCCGAACTATTGCAGGTATTCAGCGTCATCTTCATTCTCGGAGCATGAGAATCGGTGTGCCTCGCGAGGTCAAGAACCACGAGTACCGCGTCGCCCTGACCCCGGCCGGGGCGCACGAGCTCACCCGCTCCGGGCATCACGTGCTCGTCGAGCGCGGTGCCGGACTCGGCAGCTCGATCACCGACGCCGACTTCGAGGCGGCAGGTGCCCGCATCGTCCCCACCGCCGACGAGGTGTGGGACGCCGCCGACCTGCTGCTGAAGGTGAAGGAGCCGATCGAGCAGGAGTACCACCGGCTGCGGCGCGGGCAGGTGCTGTTCACCTACCTCCACCTCGCCGCGTCCCTGCCGTGCACCGAGGCGCTGCTCCGGTCCGGCACCACGGCGATCGCGTACGAGACCGTCCGGCTGCCCGACGGCACGCTGCCCCTGCTCGCACCGATGAGCGAGGTGGCCGGCCGGCTCGCGCCGCAGGCCGGGGCGAGCGCGCTGCTGCGTGCCGCAGGCGGGCGTGGCGTGCTGCTCGGCGGTGTCCCCGGGGTCCGCCCGGCCGACGTCGTGGTGATCGGCGCCGGTGTCTCCGGGCAGAACGCGGTGGCGATGGCCGTGGGGCTCGGGGCCGACGTCACCGTGCTCGACCTCGACGTCACCAAGCTCCGCAGGCTCGACGACCGCTACGCGGGCCGGGTGCGGACGATCGTCTCCAACGCGCACGAGCTCGAGAAGGCGTGCCTCGCGGCCGACCTCGTGATCGGCGCCGTGCTGGTGCCGGGCGCCCGGGCACCGCGGCTGGTGAGCAACGACCTAGTGCGGCGGATGAAGCCGGGCTCCGTGCTCGTCGACATCGCCATCGACCAGGGCGGCTGCTTCGAGGACTCCCGGCCCACCACGCACGACGACCCGACCTACCGGGTGCACAACTCGGTGTTCTACTGCGTGGCGAACATGCCCGGCGCCGTGCCGCACACCTCGACCTACGCGCTGACCAACGCCACGCTGCCGTACGTGCTGCAGCTGGCGAACCTCGGCTGGGTCGACGCGCTCGAGGCCGATCCCGCGCTGGCCGCCGGCCTGTCCACCCACGACGGGGCCCTCACCAGCCTCGAGGTGGCCCACGACCTCGGCCTGCCCTACGCCGAGCCGCGGGGGCTCGTCCCGGCCTGAGGGCGGCGACCGGCGACCGGACGCTTATTGTTCGCTCGTGTCCGGCGACTGGTGGGTCCTCGTGCTGGCCGCGCTGCCGGTGCTGGGCCTGCTGGTGGCCGTGCTCGTCAGGGGCCGCCCCGCGGCCGCCGATCCCGCCTCGTTGACCGCGGAGCCGGAGGACCGGCCGCTGCCCGCCGTGGTGGCCAACCCGATCAGGATCGAGCCCGGTACGCGCAGGCGGATCGAGTCGGTCTGTGCCGGGCTGGGCTGGGCGGCGCCGCTGTGGCTGGAGACCACCGTCGAGGACCCGGGCACCGGCCAGGCCCGCCTCGCGGTCGAGCGCGGGGCCGATGTCGTGCTGGCCTGCGGCGGCGACGGCACCGTGCGGGCGGTGGCGGAGGCACTCGCCGGCACCGGGGTGGCGATGGGCCTGGTCCCGGCCGGCACCGGCAACCTGCTCGCCCGCGCCCTCGGCACGCCGGACAACGTGGCCGTGGCCGCCCGCGTCGCCCTCACCGGTGACGACCGGAAGATCGACGTCGGGCGCGTCCGGGTCGACGGCGGCGACGAGGAGCACGTCTTCCTGGTGATGGCGGGCACCGGGTTCGACGCCGCGATCATGGAGAGCACCCCGGAGGCGCTGAAGGTGCGGGTCGGCCCGCTCGCCTATGTGATCTCCGGGCTGCGGGCGATGCGGGGCCGCCGCACCCGCGTCACCCTGACCCTCGACGACGGGCCACCGCTGCGCCGCCGCACCCGGACCGTTCTGGTGGGCAACAGCGGCACCTTGCTCGGTGGTCTGGTGCTCATGCCGCGAGCCACCGTCGACGACGGCGTGCTCGACGTCGTGAACATCGCCCCGAAGGGCCTCGCCGGCTGGATCGCGGTCGCCGGACGGGTGATCAGCAGGCGTGGCGACGGCAGCTCGCGGGTGGAGCACTGGCAGGCGCGCTCGATCGTCATCGAGGCCGAGGACCCGCAGCCGTCCCAGCTCGACGGCGACCCGATCGGCGACGCGACGCGGCTGGAGATCCGGGTGCAACCCGCTGCGCTCGTGATGCGCGTGGCCGACGTCCTGCCGCCGGACCCGCCGGACCCCGGTGGGCGGCCCTGACGTGCGCACGGTCTACGTCATCGGTATCGGCGCGGGCGATCCCGAGCACCTCACGCTGCAGGCGGTGGCGGCGATGAACCGGGTCGACGTCTTCTTCACCATCGACAAGGGCGACGACAAGGACGACCTGGCGCGGCTGCGTTCCGAGCTCCTGGAGCGGCACGTGACGCGGCCGCACCGGGTGGTGGCGGCAGGCGACCCGCAACGCGACCGGGCCGCGGCACCGGGCCGGTACGAAGCGGCCGTCGTCGACTGGCAGGACCGCCGCGAGTCGATCTACGAGCGGATGATCACCGACGAGCTCGACGCCGACGGCTGCGGCGCCTTCCTCGTGTGGGGCGACCCCGCGATCTACGACGGCACGCTGCGCATCCTCGAGCGGATCGCCGGGCGGGGCACCGTCGCGTTCGCGGTGGAGTCGATCCCGGGGATCAGCAGCGTGCAGGCGCTCGCGGCACGGCACCGGGTGATCCTCAACCGGGTCGGCAGGCCGTTCGCGGTCACCACGGGGCGCAGGCTCGCGGACGAGGGGCTGCCCGCCGGCATGGACGACGTCGTCGTCATGCTGGATGCGCGCAACGCCTTCGCCGCGCTTCCCGACACCGACCTCGACATCTACTGGGGCGCCTACGTCGGCACGGCGGACGAGGTGCTCGTGCACGGCGACCTGCAGCAGGTCAAGGCGGAGATCGTGCGGATCCGGGCCGAGTGGCGCGAGCGCAAGGGTTGGATCATGGACACCTATCTCCTGCGGCGGCGGGACCGGTGAAGGTGCTCGTGCTCGGCGGCACCGGGCAGGCCCGGCGGCTCGTCGCCGCCCTGCACGGGCGCCCCGGGTTCACGGTCACCTCCTCGTTGGCCGGGCGGGTGGCGGTGCCCGAGCTCCCGCCGGGCGACGTCCGGATCGGCGGGTTCGGCGGCGTCGACGGGCTGGCGGCCTGGCTGCGGAGCAACAGGACCGACGCGGTCGTCGACGCCACGCATCCCTTCGCCGCCGGGATGTCCGCCAACGCCGTGGCGGCCACCACCGCAACCGGCGTGCCGCTGCTCGTCCTGCGCCGCCCGGGCTGGACCGCGGGACCGGGGGACCGCTGGCACCGGGTCCCCGACGCGGCGGCTGCCGCCGCGCTGCTGCCCACTCTCGGGGAGCGGGTCTTCCTGACCACGGGACACGGCGATCTCGCCACCTTCGCCGCCGTCGACCGGATCTGGTTCCTGCTCCGCTGCGTCGACCCGCCGCGGCCGCCCCTGCCTGCCCGGTGCCACGTGGTGCTCGGCCGGGGGCCGTTCACCGCCGACTCCGAACGTGAACTGCTGCGCGAGCACCGCATCGACGTGCTGGTCACCCGCGACAGCGGCGGCGAGATGACCGCGGCCAAGCTGGTCGCCGCGCGGGAGCTGGGGGTGCCCGTCGTGCTGCTCGACCGGCCGCCCGCCCCGGACGCGCCCGCGGTGGTCTCCGTCGAGGAGGCCCTGGGCTGGCTGGAGGCCACGGACCCGTGCGCGCCGGCCGGGTGATCGCCTCTCCGGTCACTCCCGGGGGAACTCGGCCCGCACCCCGAGCAGCCGCACCGGCCGCCGGGACGTGAACTTCTCGAGCACGTCGAGCGCGGCGGCCGTGAGGACCTCGGGGTCCTGGGTGGGCGTCTCGAGGGTGGCGCTGCGGGTGTAGGTGGAAAACGGCGCGAACCGCACCTTGACGGCCACGCGCGCGGCCGGGCGGACCTCGTCGCCGATGTCGCCGGCCACACGCCGGGCCAACGTGGCCACCTCGGCGCGGACGTCGTCCCAGCCGATGAGGTTCTCCTGGAAGGTCGTCTCGTGGCTGAGCGAGCGCCGCACCCACGGTGTTCCCTCCACCGTCGCGCGGCCGATCCCGCGCCCGAGCTGCACGTACCAGGGTCCGAGGGTGGGACCGAGGTCGGCGGCGAGGGCGGCCGGGTCGGCGGCGGCGAGCTCCGCGACGGTGTGGACGCCGCGGTCGGCGAGCTTGCGTGCGGTCTTGGTGCCGATACCCCACAGTGCGCTGGTCGGCCGGTGTGCCATGACCTCCCCCCAGTTCGATGCCGTCAGCCGGAACACCCCGTCGCCCGCGCCGGGCTTCGCGAACGCCGTGGCGAGCTTGGCGCGCAGCATGTTGTCGCCGATCCCGACGGAGCACGACAGGTGCGTCCGGGCCAGCACCGCCGCCCGGATCCCCCTGGCGAGCGCCTCGGGCTCGTCGACCCGCGCGCCGACGAACGCCTCGTCCCAGCCCATCACCTCGACCACCACGTCGGGGAACCCGCGCAGCGTCGCCATGACCTCCTCGGACACCTCCTCGTAGTGGGGGTTGTCGGCGGGCAGGAACACGGCGTCCGGGCAGCGCTTCGCCGCGGTGCGCAGGGGCAGCCCGGAACGCACCCCGTGCGCGCGGGCCTCGTACGAGGCCGTGGCGACCACCGCACGCTGCGTCGGATCGCCCTTACCCCCGACCACCACGGGCAGCCCGGCGAGCTCGGGGCGGCGCAGGATCTCGACCGCGGCGATGAACTGGTCGAGATCGACGTGCAGCACCCACGAGGCCACACGGCCAGTGTGCCGGGCCGCGCCCCGTCCGGCGTTCCCCCGACCGGCGAGGATGGGACGCAGCGTCCGGATGGCCTAGGGTCGTCGACACTCGTCCTGCTCCGGGGGCGGTGGCTCCAGGAGATCGGTGTGAAGAAGCTCCGCGTGCTGGGCGTCGGCGTCCTCCTCGTCTGCGCCACGGCGGCCGCGGTGGCTCCGGTGGCCGCCGTCGCTCCGGTGGCGGCCGCGCCCGCGAGTGCCGGGGACGCCGGGTCGACCGAGTACACCGTCCTGCTCACCGCCACCGGTGACGCCGCCGTCCGCGCGGCGGGCGAGGCGGCGGTCGGGGCGGCAGGTGGGCGGGTGACGAGGGAGAACGCCGCCGTCGGCGCACTGGTGGTGCAGGCGCCCGCCGTGGGGTTCGTGGAGCGGGTCACCGAGGCCGACGCCGTGTTCGGGGCGGCTCGCGCCCGGCCGGTCGGTTCGACCGTCGCGGGGCCCGGCGTGGCGCCCGAGGTCGCCGGGATCCCCGCGCCCGCCCAGGACGGTGCTGCCCAGGCCGGTTCAGCCCAGGAAGATCTTGCGCAGGGGCCGTCGGGGCTCGACCCGCTGGACAGGAAGCTGTGGGGCCACACGATGATCGAGGCGGCCGCGGCCCGTTCGATCGAGCCGGGGGACCGGCGCGTGCAGGTCGGCATCCTCGACAGCGGGATCGACGCCACGCACCCCGACATCGCCCCGAACTTCGACGCGGAGCTCTCGCGCAACTTCGTCACCGACGTCCCGAAGGACACGACGGGCGCCGACCTGGACGGGCCGTGCGAGTTCACGGGATGCGTCGACCCGGTCGGCCACGACGACTCGGGCCACGGCACCCACGTGGCGGGGATCGTGGCCGCCGCCGCGAACGGGGCGGGCCTGTCCGGGGTCGCGCCGGGGGTGCGCCTGGTGAACATCCGCGGTGGGCAGGACGCCGGCCTGCTGTTCCTGCAGCCCGTGATCGATGCGCTGACCTACGGCGCCGACGCCGGCCTCGACGTGATCAACATGTCGTTCTACGTCGACCCGTGGCTCTACAACTGCCTCGACAACCCGGCCGACCCGCCCGAGGCCCGGATCGAGCAGCGCACCACGGTCGAGGCGGTCGGCCGGGCGCTGGAGTACGCGCACGCCGGCGGCGTCACGCTGGTGGGGTCGCTCGGCAACAACCACGAGGACCTCGGCAGGCCGCGCGCCGACCGGTCCAGCCCCGACTACCCGACGGCCAGCGCGTACCCGCGCACGATCGACAACAACACCTGCCTCAGCCTGCCGGTGGAGGGTCCGCACGTGCTCGGGGTGGCGGCCGTCGGGCCGTCGGGGGCGAAGGCGGACTACTCGAACTACGGCCTGGAGCAGACCGCACTGGCCGCGCCGGGCGGCTGGCTCCAGGACGGGTTCGGCACCCCGGGCTTCCAGCGCGTCGAGAACCTGGTGCTGTCCACGTACCCGCGCGGCGCGCTGATCGCGAAGGGCGCCGTCGACGCGGCAGGCACGATCACCCCCGTGGGCACCGCGGGCGGAGTGCTCCGGTCGTGCGGGCCGGGGGGCTGCGGCTACTACGCCTACCTGCAGGGAACGTCGATGGCCTCACCGCAGGTGAGCGGGGTCGCCGCGCTCGTGGTGAGCCGGTTCGGCACCCCGGACCCTCGCCACCCGGGGAACCTGACGATGCCCCCCGACGAGGTGGAGCGCGTGCTGCTGCGTTCGGCCACCCCCACGCCCTGCCCCGCGCCGGTCGTCTCCTACACCCGGGAGGGCCGGTCCCCGGAGTTCGACGCCCCGTGCACCGGCGACGCGAACGCCAACGGGCACTACGGGCGCGGGATCGTCGACGCGCTCGCCGCGGTGACCGACGACCCGACACGCGAGTAGCTCAGCGCACCGCGGCCGGCTCGATCAGCCGCACCACCGACGACGCCATCCGGAGCGACCCGATCCCCGTGGGGTGGAACGGGAAGGGGTCGGCCATGCCCTGCAGGTCCGGACCCAGGCCGTCGGTCCCGTCCTCGCACAGCAGCCCGAGCTCGGGGCGGGCCACCGCGAAGCCGTACTTCTCCGCACCGGCGCTGAGCACGGCGTTGAGCTGGTCGTTGCGGTTCGTCAGCAGTTCGATCTTGGCCGCGTCGAGGCCGGGGTGGCCCACGGCGCGGGTGTCGGCGCAGTCGGCGTCCGGCGGGAACGCCCCGTAGGACGTCAGCACGATGACCTGGGGGCGGCCGGGCAGGTCGTTGAGGTCGACGAGCAGGTCGCCGTAGACGCGGTCGAACGCCGCCATCCGGTAGTCGAACTCGCCCTGAGTGAGCTGGTCCCCGCAGTCGGGCACGCCGTAGCAGTAGCGCAGGAAGTCGGTCCAGCCGACGTCGTTGGGACCGATGGCCACCACGACGAAGCGCAGGTCGCGCACCTGCTTCAGCACGCCGATCTGGGCGGGGACGAGCCGGTCACCACGTTCCTGCGGCCCGCGCAGCCCCGTGGTGACGGTGGCGCTCGGGCAGGCGAGGTTCAGCACGTTCGCCGACGCCAGGTGGCCGACCTCGGCGGCGAGGGAGTCGGTGCTGCGTTCGCAGGCGACGTCGTCGGGGGTGCCACCGGGCAGCGGGGGACCGCCGACGCGGACGGCCCGCGAGTCGCCGACCACCGCTCCCTCGTACCCGCTGACCAGGGGCCCGACCGGGTCGGGGCTGAGGTGGTAGGCGCCCACGAGCTGGGCGAGGGAGGAGACCCCACGCAGCCCCTGCGCTGCCCCGGTGTAGGCGAGCACGCCGGAGACACCCCAGGCCACCACGGAGGCGGCCACCGCGATCACGGTCATCCGGCGGGCGGCGCGCACGCAGTAGGCCACGATCTCGTGCAGCGGAGCGTGGCCTCCGGTCTCGCGGTCCTGCCGGCGCAGGACGACGAGGGTCCGCAGGCCCGCCGCGCCCGCGGCGGCCGCGAGCGTGAAGGCGACCAGTCCGAGCCCGCCGAGGACGTACCAGGTGGCGAACCCCGTGGTGACCGCCGAGACGGCGTCGTCGCGCGCCTTGGGTCCCTCTGCAGGGTCGAACACCGCGGCTGCTGCATCGCTGCGCTGGACCGGGCCCATGGTCAGCTGCGGGCGCAGCGGCCCGTAGACGCGCAGCCGGTCCACGTCGAGCTCGGTGTTCCCGACCTGGACGAGCCGTGCGGGACCGGCGACGGACAGCTGCGGTGGCCGGGCGCCGACGGAGATGTGCTGCCCGAAGACGACCAGATCCTGCGCCGGGGTGAGCGCGACCGTGATGGGGAGACCGACACCGAGGCAGAACAGCACCAGCAGCAGCGTCGGCCACGAACGGAGCTCCCGGAGCACGGTCCGCCTGCCGGGTGTGCTGTCCAGTGCTCCGCCTCCGTCCGGTCGCCTTCCCGCCACCGTCTGTTGTCGTCGCCGTCTGTGTTGTCGCCGTCGGTTCGTCGTCACTGCGTGCGTTCCGACCACCAGGATGCGTGACGACGGCCCGGGACGGAACCCACCGGTAACAAGTCGGAACATACCCGGCGGACCGGGCCTGCCGGCTCCGGTCAGAGAGCCGCGCGGACGGCCAGCAGTGCCACGTCGTCGTCGAGCGGGTCGGCGGAGAAACCTTCCACGGCCTCCCGGACGGCCGCGACGACCTGCCGTGCCGGCCGACCGGCCACGCCCTTCGCGACCTCGAGCAGCCGTTCGGCGCCGAACTGCTCGCGGCCGCGGCGGCGCTCGGTGACGCCGTCGGTGTAGACCAGCAGCGTGTCGCCGGGGCCGAGGCGGTGCGGGGTGCACGTCAGGCGGACGCTGGGCAGCAGCCCGACCGCGGTGCCGAACCGCCCGATGAGCTCGGCGGTGCCGTCCGCCCGCACCAGCACCGGTTGGACGTGCCCGGCGAGCACGAGCTCGACGTCGAGGCCGGCGTGCGCGCTGCGGCCCGCCGGGTCGACCCCGGTCGGCCGTCGCCTGCTGACCATCGCCGCGGCGAGCGTGCAGAACTGCAGGGGGTCGCCCGCCTCGATCATCACCTCGTTGAGCATCTCGATGGCCCGTGGCAGCGGCCGGTCGTCCCGCACGAGCACCCGCAGGACGTCCCGGACGAGTCCGGTGCGGGCCGCCGCGCGGGCGCCCTTGCCACAGACGTCGCCGATCGACACCAGCCAGTGGGACGGGTCGACCGTGAGGACGTCGTAGAAGTCGCCGCCGACGTCGCTGCCCGTGCTCGCCGGGAGGTACTCGGCCGCGAAGTCGACGCCGGGCACCACCGGCAGCGCCCGGGGGAGCAGTGCCTGCTGCAGCGCCTGCGACACGGCGACGTGGGCACCGGTGCTCTGCGCGTTGTGGATCGTGAGCGCCGCCCGGCGGGCGATGTCGCCCGCCATCACGATGTCCTCGGGGCTGTGCGGCCGCCCGTCGGGACGGCCCACGAGCAGCGTGCCGATGGTGCGGCCCCTGGCGCGCAGCGGCAGCGCGATGCCGTCGGTGGGCACGGCGAAGCGCACCGGGGCGGAGCCGTCGCGGCTCAGCTCGGCGAACCGGGCCCGCAGCTCGCCGGGCAGTCCCGGGGTGCCGTCCGGGTCGAGGACCGAGCGCAGCTCGGGGAGCTTGGTCTCGTCGGCATGGGTGAGCGCGGCCAGCCGCAGCCTGCCGGAGGGCTCCACGAGGTGCACGGCGCACCACCGGCCGAGGCGGGGCACGACGACCTGCGGGACCACCGCGACGGCCAGGTCCACGTCCAGGGACTGGCCGAGCAGCTCGCTGGTCTCGGCCAGGTAGGTCATCCACGATCGCCTGCGCTGGTCCACCCCTCGCAGCCAGTCGGACTCGACGGCCATCGCGATCCGCGCGGCGATCAGCTCGGTGAGGTCGCGCGTGCGGTCGGCGTCGACACCGGCGGGGTGTGCGGTCAGTCGGTGCACCACCCGCAGGACGCCGCGCAGCGGCGCCGTCATCGGCAGGCGGACCTCGACGGCGTGCCCCCCGCCGTATCCGGAACCGTCGCGGGCGACCTCCCGGGCCCCGGTGCCGTCACCCTCGTCGACCTTGACGTCGACGGAGTCGGCGTCGAGCAGCTCGCGGAGCCTGCGGACCAGCTCGGCCACCAGCTCCACCGGTTCCAGCCGGTCGCCCAGCGCGGCAGGCACGTGCAGCAGCCAGCGGGCCTGCTCGGCGGTGCTCCACACGCGTTCGGTGTCCGGGGGAGCGGCCGGGGTGGTGGGCGCCACGGGAGCGCTGCCCCGGCTCACGGAGAACCAGATGATGTGCCGGCCGTCGGACTCGTGGCGGGTGCCCCAGGTGGTGGCGAGGCGCTGGACGAGGGCGAGCCCCCGGCCGTGGCTGGCCGCTCGGCCGTAGCGCTGCCGGGGTTGGGCGAGGTGCAGCTCGAGCGGCCCGGCTCCCCGGTCGGTGACGGCGATCGTGACCTCGTCGTCGGTGACGGTGAGGGCCACCTCGAACTCGGTGCCGGCGTGCAGCACGGCGTTCTCGCACAGCTCACTGGCCAGCAGCACGACCGTGTCGACCAGGTCGCCCCCGTCGCCGTTCTCGCCGGTGGGAGCGTCGAGATCGCGCATGGCTTCCTGGAGCATGCGCCGCGCTCGACCGGCTGATCGGGCGTCCGGCGGCAGCCTTGTCCGCCGCTCGAGCTGAACGGGCACGGCTGCAGTGTGCACTGTCGGCCTCGTGCGCGCTCGCGCCGCCGTCCCCTAGGAGCGCGCTGAACAACTCGGCCCGCAGCGGGCGGAGTTGTTCAGCGCCCTCCTGGCCCGGGGGATCGACCCTTAGCCTGGAGGCATGGACGCGGCTGATCGACGTTGAGATCGACGTCGAGGATCGACGCGGAGGGATCGACGCGGGAGGATCCACTAGGGTCTGGTCCTGCGGCGGCCGCGGCCGGTGCCGTGGCGCGCGCCGGTGCCTGTTCGCCGGTCCGAGCATTGGGAGGACGGCGGTCATGACCACCACACGGCCCCAGAGCTCCGAGGTCCAGGAGACCGGGGAGTCCGCCGCGGCCGACGACAGCGGCCTGCTGGCGGAGCTGGCCGAGGCCCTGCACGAGGTGCGGCTCGGCCGCTTCCAGGTGCGGTTGCCACGACGGCAGGGCCTCGCGGGTGAGGTCGTCGACGAGTTCAACGAGATGGCCGCGCTGCAGGAGCGGCGCAACCGGGACCTGTTGCGGATCAGCCGGGTGGTCGGCCGCGAGGGCCGGATGTCCGACCGGCTCAACGAGGAGTCCTACGACGGGTCGTGGGCCACCGGGGTGCAGGCGGTCAACGCGCTGATCGACGACCTCGCGGCGCCCACCGCGGAGATCGCGCGGGTGATCGAGGCCGTCGCGGAGGGCGACCTCTCCCAGCACATGGCGCTCGAGATCGAGGGCCGGCCGCTGCGCGGTGAGTTCCGGCGGATCGGCCGCACCGTCAACACGATGGTCGACCAGCTCTCGAGCTTCGCCGACGAGGTCACGCGGGTGGCCCGCGAGGTGGGCACCGACGGCCGCCTCGGCGGTCAGGCCGACGTGCGGGGCGTCGCCGGCACCTGGCGGGCGCTCACCGACTCGGTCAACACGATGGCCAGCAACCTCACCAACCAGGTGCGCTCGATCTCGTCCGCGGCCACGGCGATCGCCCAGGGCGACCTGTCGCGCACGATCACGGTGAACGCCCGCGGGGAGGTCGCCGAGCTCGCCGACACGATCAACGCGCTCACCTCCACGCTGCGGCTGTTCGCCGACGAGGTCACGCGCGTGGCCCGGGAGGTGGGCACCGACGGTCGACTCGGTGGCCAGGCCGCGGTGCCCAACGTCGCCGGCACCTGGAAGAACCTCACCGACGCGGTGAACCTGATGGCCGCCAACCTCACCGCGCAGGTGCGCGGCATCGCCCAGGTCGCCACCGCCGTCGCCACGGGTGACCTGTCGCAGAAGATCACCGTCGATGCGCGGGGGGAGATCCTCGAGCTGAAGTCGACGGTGAACACGATGGTGGATCAGCTGTCGTCGTTCGCCGATGAGGTCACGCGGGTGGCGCGTGAGGTGGGCACGGAGGGCAAGCTCGGTGGCCAGGCCGCGGTGCCCAACGTCTCGGGTACCTGGCGGGACCTCACGGAGAACGTGAACCAGCTGGCGGGCAACCTGACTGCGCAGGTGCGCAACATCGCGCAGGTGACCACGGCGGTGGCGCGGGGTGATCTGTCGCAGAAGATCACGGTGGATGCGCGGGGGGAGATCCTCGAGCTGAAGTCGACGGTGAACACGATGGTGGATCAGCTGTCGTCGTTCGCTGATGAGGTCACGCGGGTGGCGCGTGAGGTCGGCACGGAGGGCAAGCTCGGCGGGCAGGCCGAGGTCGAGGACGTCGCCGGCACCTGGCGCGACCTCACCGACAACGTGAACTACATGGCGTCGAACCTGACCGGCCAGGTGCGCAACATCGCGCAGGTCACGACGGCGGTGGCGCGGGGTGATCTGTCGCAGAAGATCACGGTGGATGCGCGGGGGGAGATCCTCGAGCTGAAGTCGACGGTGAACACGATGGTGGATCAGCTGTCGTCGTTCGCGGACGAGGTCACGCGGGTGGCGCGTGAGGTGGGTACCGAGGGCAAGCTCGGTGGTCAGGCCGAGGTCAAGGGGGTCGCCGGTACCTGGCGGGACCTCACGGAGAACGTGAACCAGCTCGCGGGCAACCTCACCGCACAGGTGCGCAACATCGCGCAGGTCACCACGGCCGTGGCCCAGGGTGACCTGTCGCAGAAGATCACCGTCGACGCCCGGGGGGAGATCCTCGAGCTGAAGTCGACGGTGAACACGATGGTGGATCAGCTGTCGTCGTTCGCGGACGAGGTCACGCGGGTGGCGCGTGAGGTCGGCATCGAGGGCAAGCTCGGTGGTCAGGCCGAGGTCAAGGGCGTCGCGGGCACCTGGCGGGACCTGACCGAGAACGTGAACCAGCTGGCGGGCAACCTGACTGCGCAGGTGCGCAACATCGCGCAGGTGACCACGGCGGTGGCGCGGGGTGATCTGTCGCAGAAGATCACGGTGGATGCGCGGGGGGAGATCCTCGAGCTGAAGTCGACGGTGAACACGATGGTGGATCAGCTGTCGTCGTTCGCGGACGAGGTCACGCGGGTGGCGCGTGAGGTCGGCAGCGAAGGCATGCTCGGTGGCCAGGCTCAGGTGCGTGGCGTGTCCGGCACGTGGCGCGACCTCACCGAGAACGTGAACCAGCTTGCCTCCACCCTCACCACGCAGCTGCGGGCGATCTCGGCCGTGTCGACGTCCGTGGCCAGCGGCGACCTGACCCAGCAGATCAAGGTGGCCGCGTTCGGGGAGGTCGCCGAGCTCAAGGACAACATCAACCAGATGATCGTGGCGCTGCGCGAGACCACGGAGGAGAACGCCGCCCAGAACTGGCTCGACTCCAACCTCGCCCGCATCGGCGGCCTGCTGCAGGGCCAGCGTGACCTCGGCGAGGTCTGCCGGATGATCATGAACGAGGTCGCGCCGCTGGTGAATGCGCAGGTCGGAGCGTTCTTCCTCGCCGCCGATCCCGTGCGTCCCGCCGGCGACGCCCGGTGGGTGATGAGCGGCGGGTACGCCACCGTACCGGGTGACCCGCCGATGTCCTTCGCCTCCGGCGAGGGCCTCGTCGGGCAGGCCGCCGCCACGCGGCAGGTGGTCCGCGTCGAGGACGTACCGCCCGACTACCTCCCGATCCGCTCCGGCGTGGGCACCGCGGCACCCCGCGCCGTGGTCGTGCTCCCCGTCCAGTTCGAGGGGGAGTGCCTCGGCGTGATCGAGCTGGGATCCGTCACGCCCTTCTCGACGCTGCACCTGATGTTCCTCGAACGTCTCGTCGCCACGATAGGCGTCGCGATCACCACCATCCGCGCCAACCGGCGCACCGAGGAGCTGCTGTCCCAGTCCCAGGGCCTGGCGATGGAGATGCAGGACCAGTCGGCGGAGCTCCAGCGGGCCAACGCCGAGCTCGAGGAGAAGGCCGAGCAGCTCTCCGAGCAGAACCGCAACGTCGAGATCAAGAACATGGAGATCGACGCCGCCCGCCGCGGCGTCGAGGAGAAGGCCCAGCAGCTCGCGCTGGCCAGCCAGTACAAGTCCGAGTTCCTGGCGAACATGAGCCACGAGCTGCGCACCCCGCTCAACTCGCTGCTGCTGCTCTCCCGCCTGCTCGCCGACAACCCGAACAACAATCTCACCGACAAGCAGATCGAGTTCGCGAGCACGATCCACAGCGCGGGCTCCGACCTGCTGCGGCTGATCGACGACATCCTCGACCTCTCGAAGATCGAGGCAGGCCGGGTCGACGTCGACCCGGCACCGGTGGACCTCGCCGAGGTACGCGGCTACGTCGAGCAGGCGTTCCGGCCGCAGGCCGAGGACAAGGGCCTGGAGCTGCGCGTCCGGACCGATCCCGACCTGCCGGCCGCGATCATCAGCGACGCCCAGCGGCTGCAGCAGATCCTGCGCAACCTGCTCGCCAACGCCGTCAAGTTCACCGACTCCGGCTACGTCGAGCTGTCCATCGTCATCGCTCCGGGCGGCACCCTCCACGGGGTGCCCGCCCTCGACTCGGCCCGGTCGGTGATCGCCTTCGCCGTCCGCGACACGGGAATCGGCATCCCCCGCGGGAAGCTCGACATGATCTTCGAGGCGTTCCAGCAGGCCGACGGCACCACGAGCCGCAAGTACGGCGGCACCGGGCTCGGGCTCTCGATCTCCAAGGAGCTCGCCCACATGCTGGGCGGCAAGATCGAGGTGACCTCCGAGGTCGACGAGGGCTCGGTATTCACCCTGCTGCTGCCCGACGAGCTCCCGCCCGCCACGGCGGCCGCGGCCCGGATGCTGCCCCGCCGGTTCCCGGACATGTCCGCCTTCGACCGGCCCGCTCCGGCCCCCACCTCCAACCCGATCCTGCGCACCACCCCGGGCGCACCGGCGGGCGGCCGGTCCACCCCGGAGCTGGCCGACGTCACCGTCCTCATCATCGACGACGACGTGCGCAACGTGTTCGCGCTGACCAGTGCGCTGGAGCTGCACGGGCTCACGGTGCTGTACGCCGACAACGGCACCGACGGCATCCGGCTGCTCACCCAGCACCCGGAGGTGGACGTCGTCCTGATGGACGCGATGATGCCCGACATCGACGGCAACGAGACGACGCGGCGGATTCGTGCCCTGCCGCAGGGACGCGAGCTGCCCGTCGTGTTCCTCACCGCCAAGGCCATGCCCGGGGACCGCGAGTCCAGCCTGGCGGCCGGAGCCACCGAGTACGTCACCAAGCCGGTGGATCTCGACGCGCTGCTGTCCCTGATGGCGGCCTGGGTGCGGCCGAGAGCGGGCTCGGCGCCCGGCGCGGACGCCGGAGGCTCGCGGGGCAGAGGTGGGGAGTCGGTGGAATGAGTGTGAGGCAGGCGGCCAGGGTGCTGGCCGTGGACGACCGGCGCGACAACCTGCTGGCGTTGCAGGCGATCCTCGAAGGGCTGCCCATCGAGATCGTGTCGGTCACCAGCGGAGAGGACGCCCTGAAGCGGCTGCTGGTGGAGGACTACGCGGTGATCCTGCTCGACGCTCACATGCCCGGCATGGACGGCTTCGAGACGGCCGGCCACGTCAAGCAGCGTGAGCGCACGCGCCACATCCCGATCCTGTTCCTCACGGCTGTGGACTACGACCCGCACCTGGCGTTCCGGGGCTATCAGGCGGGCGCGGTCGACTACATCACCAAGCCGTTCGACCCGTGGGTGCTGCGGTCCAAGGTCACCGTGTTCGTGGACCTGTGGACGATGCACAGCCAGCTGGCCGAGCGCGCGGCGGAGTGCGGCACGCTGCGGGCCGCCGTGGACGACGCGCTGGAACTGCTCGACGGGAGCGAACCCAACGCCGCCGAGCGCGCTCGGGAGCGCCTCGCGTCCGTGCGGTCGGCCCGGGCTCGCTGACCGTCGGCCGGAGCGCGCAGACCGACCCGCAGCACTGCACACGGCGCCTGGAGACGGCGCGGGCCCGGCCACTCCCAGGGAGTGGCCGGGCCCTGCGGCAGTGAGGGCTGCCAGGGGAGGGATCAGCTCTTGAAGGTGTCCTTGACCTTCTCACCGGCCTGCTTGAGGTTGCCCTTCGCCTGGTCGCCGTGGCCCTCGGTCTCGAGGCCCGGGTCGTCGGTGGCCTTGCCGACCTTCTCCTTGGCCTTGCCCTTGAGCTCCTCGGCCTTGTTGTCGATCTTGTCGTCGGTACCCATGGTGAACTCCGTTCGTCAGATGCGCGTGGCATCGATGCCTCCCAGACCTACCCCGTGGGCGGTGGTCCCACACACCTCGTGGAACGCCGGCTCGTCGACGCGACCCGGCCTGTGTGCTCGGCAGCCCTACTCGGTGACGCCGGCGAGGCAGAGGCAGAACGGGTGGCCTGCGGGGTCGAGGTAGACCCGGAAGTACTTGCCCGGCTGGTGCTCGTGCTTGCGGGCACCGATCGCGAGCACCTGCGCCTCGGCGGCGTCGAGGTCGGGCACGTCGAAGTCGAGGTGGATCTGCTGCGGCAGCTCGTCGCCCGGCCACTGCGGCGGCACGTGCCCGGGGGCCAGCTGGAAGGCCAGGGCGACCCCGCCCTGGGCGGCGAGCTGTACCCAGTCGTCGTCCGACCGCTCGACTGGGGCGCCGGACAGCGCGCTGTAGAACTCGGCGAGGGCCCGTGGCTCGCGGCAGTCGAGGGCGATGGCGCTCAGCGTGGCGATTCCGGTGATGGTCGTCATGTCCCTGGACGCTAGCGGGCGCCCCCGACATTTCGGGCGGGGTGAAGCGGCGGATGGCGAGCCGGGGGAGGGGTGTCAGCGGGGGCGCAGGACGTAGGCCGTGTAGCCGTAGTCGGCGCCGTACGCGCGCCGGACGTCGATCTCCCGCCCTGCCACCTCGTCCAGGACCGCCGGGTCGACCCCCTGGGCCCGCAGCGCCTCGACGCGCGCGGCGAGCGGGTCGTAGTAGGCCGCCCAATCGGAGTCGGGCAGCAGGTACGTGGCCGCGACGGTCCAGCCCGCCTCCAGCGCGGCTCGGACGTTGGCGTCGGTGCGGCGCATGCCGGGGTAGTCCGCGTCCCAGAACGCGCGCGCCCCGGCGGCGGGTTCTGCGGTGGTCCACACGCACTCGGTGAGCACCAGTGCGCCGCCGGGCGCGAGCAGCCGCCGCCACGAGGCCAGAGCCTCGTCGAAGCCCATGACGTAGGCCGATCCCTCGGCCCACAGGAGGTCGGCCGACCCGTCCGGCAGCGGCAGGTCCTGCATCGGGGCGATGAGAGGACGTACCCGGTCGGCGAGACCGGCCGCCGCCGCGGCGGCCCGCAGGTGGTCGAGGAACGGTTCGTGGAGGTCGACGGCCACGACCTCGGCGCCGGTCTCCTCGGCCAGCAGCAGGCTCGACGGGCCGGTGCCGCAGCCGATGTCGACCACGCGGGGGCGGGGCGGCACCGGCGAGGCCAGCCGCAGCAGCAGACGGGTGGTGGACGCCGACCCCGGTGCCTGCCGGGGCAGCCCGTCGTGCGCCTGCCAGAAGATCTCCGCGGTGCTCATGGCGCAGACCCGACCGCACGTACGGCGTGTTCGTCCAGCGATTTCATCCGGATGCGGTGTGTGCGGTCACGGGTCCGGCGCGTCGCCGCGCCGGCCCACCAGCCGGGCCAGGGCCGGGGCCACCAGCAGCATGGCGATCAGCCGCAGCACCTGCACGGCCACCACGAAGGTCGCGTCCGCGCCGGCGGACACCGCCGTGGCCAGCACCGCGTAGACCCCGCCCGGCGTGGTCGCGAGGTAGGTCTCCAGCGGGGTGGCTCCGGTGAGGTGCGTCAGGAGGAGCCCGAGGCCCGCGCAGGCGACGATCACGGCGACGATCAGGGCGGTGGCCAGCGGCAGCACACCGACGACCATGCGCAGGCTCTCGCGGGTGAACCGCACACCCGCCTGCCACCCGATGACGGCGTACGCGACCTCGACGATCACCGTGGGCGGGGTCGCCCCGAACGACCACCCGGCCAGGTTCAGGGCGATCGCCACGGCCATCGGGCCCAGCAGCCCGCCGGCCGGGACCCGCGTGACGTGCGCCAGTGCGAGCCCGGCAGCGGCGCAGAGCACGAGGAACCCGACGTCGACGAACCACGGCGGACCACCGGTGTCCGGGCCCGCCGCCGCCGTGGCGGACGCCCCGAACACCAGCGCCGCCACGATCGGCATCGACGCGGTGACCAGGCCGACCCTCAGGTACTGCACGACGGCCACGACCCGGTCGTCACCGCCGAGATCACGGCTGATCGCGACCAGCCCGGACGCACCTCCCGCGGTGAGCGCGAGCATCCCGGTCAGCGGCGTGACTCCGGGACGCAACCCGAGGAGCAGACCGGCCCCCATGCTGAGGGCGAGCGTGCCCACGCTCACCAGCAGCACCGGCAACCAGTCGGCGGCGAGCCCGGTGAGCGTCGAGGGCTGTGCGAGCACGCCGATGACCACCCCGATCACCGCCTGGGCCAGCGTGGTGGCCGAGCGTGAGACCCGGGCGGGTGCCCAGCCGGTCAACGCGAGCCCGGTGGCGACGATCAGCCCGGCGAACAGGGCGGGGGACGGCACGGCCGCCACCGCCATCCCGGCGGTCACCACCGCGGTGAGCGCAACCAGCAGTGCCCAGCGTGCCCACCCGCGCGATCTCATCGGACACGATCCTCGGTCACCGGCACCTTCGGGCGCACCCCGGGTGACCGCCGACATGCGCCCCGGTGACGAGGAGAACAGCGACGAACAGACAGCCCGGCACGAGACGACGGGCCCCGTTCCCTGGTGGGAACGGGGCCCGTCGAAGGTGGCGCCGGGAGCGCGCGGGCGGACCCGTCAGCTCGGCGAGGCGTTCTGCCGCACGTTGCCGACGGAGTCCTGCGCCTGGCCCTGCACCTGTTCGGCCGCGGTCCGGCCTTCCTCGGCGACGGTCCGGCCGGCCTCGGTGGCGGTGGAACGCACCGACTCGACGGCATCCTGCGCCGGCTGCGTGAGGTTGTCCTTCACCTCGGCCGCCACCTGCTTGGCCGCCTCCGCCACCGGCTGGCTCGCCCGGTCCCTGGCCTGGCTCGCCAGCTCCTGCTCGCGCCTGCTGGCCGGGAGCAGCGAGGAGATCAGCCACCCGGCGCCGAAGGCGATGAGCCCCGCGGCGAGCGGGTTGCCCTGAGCCTGCTGGCGCAGAGCGTGTGGCGCATCCGCCACGGCGCCCGCCGCCGTCGACGCCGCGTCGGAGACGCTCGACGCCGCTGACGAGGCCGTGTCGGAGACGCCCGCCGCCGCCGAGGACGCGGTGCCGGAGACCGAGCCTGCCATCTGGCCCGCCGTGTCACGCACGCCGCCGCCCTGCCCTCCCCAGCTGCTCCCGGTGCCCGAATGGAGGGGGTTGCTGCCCATCACCTTGTCCTTCAAGCGGCCCGCGGTGCCGCGGACGCGCTCCACGCGACGTTCGACGATGCGCCCCGGCGTCACCTTCTCGGCGAGCGCGTCGACGTTCGTGCTCAGGTTCGACTGCGTGCGCTCGATCTCACGGCGGATCTGGTCGGGATCGTCGGCGTTGCCGGGCGCACCGGTACCGGAGGCCGGCTGCTGTCCGCTCAGTCCGTAGTTCTCGCGGGTTCCGTAGTTCTCGGTCACGGCGTGTCTCCTCGGTGGCCCTTGAGGGCGTCGGGAACGTTGCTGAGGGTGTCGACGGTGCGTTCCGGCTTGGGGTGCACCTCGCGGAACTTGCTGCGCCCGGTCGTGTAGAGCACCGCGGCGACCACCGCCCACACCGCCGCGACGATGAGCCCGGCCCAGCCGGCGTCCATCACGTTCGACAGGCCGGCCCAGGCGGCGATCGACAGGAACAGCAGGACGAAGTAGCCGGCCAGGGCGGCACCGCTGAAGGCTCCGGCCGCCTTGCCGGTCTTCGTGGCCTCCTGCTTGAGCTCGGCCTGGGCGAGAGCCAGCTCCTGACGCATGAGCGTCGACAGATCGCGGGTGACGTTGCCGACCAGCTCACCCACGGGCACCCCGGCCACGTCGGGTGCCGGCGAGCCGAGCCCGGTGGTGCCCGACGCGTGGCGTCCGGCCTCGGGATGCACTCCGGCCGGAGGCGGAAACGCGCCCGCGGTGCCGGCCGGCGGAATCGGGGCGGTCATCGCGACTGCCCCTGCTGCGTGTCGCCCGGGTACCGGGGACCGTCGTGCCCTGCGGTGGTGCCGCGCTCCACGTCCTCGACGTACTCGCCGACCGTCGTCGCGCTCGAGCGCGGTGCGGGTGCGGGTGCGGGCGGCACCGTGGGGGGCATGCCCGGACCGGACGGAGCGGGGTAGCCGCCGCCGGCGGGCGGGCCGCCGTGACCCGGGTAGCCGCCCGGTCCGCCGGGAGGCGGTCCGCCGGGAGCGGGGTAGCCACCGGGCGCCGGGGGCGGCGGTGCCCCGCCGGGCGTCGTGTTCGGTCCGTACCCCCCGCCCGCGGGGGGCGGCGGGTAGGACGGCGCAGGCGGCGCGGCCGGGTAGCCGGGCGGCGGCCCGGCTGCGGGATACGGCCCCGCGGGATAGGGGGCAGCGGGATGGGAGGCACCGGGATGGGGCGCTCCGGGAGGCGGCGCACCGGGAGACGGAGCGGCCCCGTTCGTGGGGCCGGTGTCGCGGTTCGCGTCGACCGCACCGCGGGTCAGCCGTCCGGCCAGCACTCCGGCGATGGCCGCACCGACCAGGAACGCTCCCGGGCGGCGGCGGGCCAGCCCGCGCACCTCGTCGAGCAGGTCGCCGGGCTCCCGGCGGCCGAGCCAGTCGGCAGCACCGTTGACCCGCTCGGCAGCCTGCCGCGCGAGCTCGGAGGCGGTGCCCTGCTGGCCGCCGCTCTCGGCCATCTGGTGCAGCTCGTCGGCGAGGGCACGTAGCCCGTCGGTCGCCTTCTGCTGTCCGTTGCGGGCCTGTTCGGCGGCCTGTCCGCGGACCTCGCCGAAGAGGTCCCGCGCCTGGCGGCGGGCCTCCTCGGCGACCTCGCCCGCCTGCTGCGCAGCGGTGCCGGCGACGTGCTTGCCTGCCTCGGTGCCCGTGCGGCCCACCTGGGCCGCCTCGTCGCGGGCGACCTGGGTCGTCGAAGTTTCGGTTCCCGAACCGGTAGCCCCTACCGGCGGGCGTCCGCTCGTCTGCTGAGTCATCGAGCAGCTCCTGTCGTATGTGGGACGTCGATACCGGCACGCCTACCCGGCGTGTAGCGGAGCAACCACCGATCGGCTGATTCGGACCGTTCGGCCCATCGACGTCCGCCCCCCCGCGCCGGTTGCGCCGAACCGGTGGCCCGCGCGTGCCGCGGACCACGTTTCGGTGTCCTGGGGAGAGGCAATCCGCCGACATGACGGGGGCGGGCACGGTACGAACGGATGTTCCGGCCCGGATGGACCGCCTCCCGTGGTCACGCTGGCACTGGCTGGTCCTGCTCGGCCTGGGCACCGTCTGGATCCTCGACGGCATCGAGGTCACGATCGTCGGGGCGCTCGCCCAGAGGCTGACCGAGCCCGACAGTGGACTGGCGCTGTCGGAGACGCAGGTGGGTCTCGCGGCCTCGATGTACGTGGCGGGCGCGGTGGTCGGTTCCCTCGTGTTCGGCTACCTCACCGACCGCCTGGGCCGCAAGAAGCTGTTCCTCGTGACGCTCGGCCTCTACCTCGCGGCCACGACCGCCACCGCGTTCTCCTTCGACGCCTGGTTCTTCCTGCTCATGCGCTTCCTGACGGGAGCGGGCATCGGCGGGGAGTACGCCGCGATCAACTCCGCTATCGACGAGCTCGTCCCGGCGCGCATCCGCGCCACGGTGTCGCTCGCCGTCAACGGGTCGTACTGGGGAGGGGCGGCGGTCGGCGCGGCTCTCACCCTGCTGCTGCTCGACCCCGCACTGTTCCCCGCCGACCTCGGCTGGCGCCTGGCGTTCGGCCTCGGCGCCGTACTGGGCCTGGCGATCCTGGTGGTGCGGCGGCACGTGCCCGAGAGTCCCCGCTGGCTCTACACCCACGGCCGCAACGACGAGGCCGAAGCGCTGGTGGGCGAGATCGAGCGCGGCGTCGAGCGGGGGACGGGCACACCGCTCGCGCCGGTGCACGACACCCTGGAGGTCACCCAGCGCCGCAGCACCGGGTTCGGCGAGATCGCCGCCACGATGCTGCGCACCTATCCGAGGCGGGCGGTGCTGGGCCTGGCCCTGTTCGTGGGCCAGGCGTTCCTCTACAACGCGGTCTACTTCACCTTCGCGCTGGTGCTGGCCACCTTCTTCGGGGTGCCGAGTGCGAGCAGCGGGCTCTACCTGATCCCGCTGGCGCTGGGCAGCCTCGTCGGGCCGCTCGTGCTCGGGCGGCTGTTCGACACGGTCGGCCGCCGCACGATGATCAGCGTCAGCTACCTCGGGTCGGGCGGGCTGCTCGTCGGCACCGGCTGGCTGTTCTCGACGGGCGCGCTGTCCGCCTGGACCCTCGCCGGTGCCTGGGCCGCCATCTTCTTCCTCGCCTCCTGCGGGGCCGGCGCCGCCTACCTCACGGTGTCGGAGATCTTCCCGATGGAGATCAGGGCGATGTGCATCGCGCTGTTCTACGCGGTGGGCACCGGCCTGGGCGGCATCGTCGGACCGGTGCTGTTCAGCAGCCTGGTGGCGACCGGCCGGCCGGGAAGCGTGGCCGTCGGCTACTACATCGGCGCGGCCGTGATGATCATCGGCGGGATCGCCGAGCTCGCGCTGGGCGTCGAGGCCGCCCAGCGGTCGCTGGAGGACATCGCGGCGCCGCTGTCGGCGAGCCCGGCCCGCTCGTCCGGCGCCGGGGCGGGCGACGACCACGACCGGCTGCCCTCGCCTCCCGGGCCGCCCCGCACGTACAACGCGGTCCCGGTCGACGACGACCCCGAGCGCGACCGGGAGCTGGGGGCGCTCCTGGAGGCGTTGGGCAACGGGCCGCTGGAGCGCTCCGAGTTGCAGGCGAGAGCCGGGGCGCACGACTGGGCGCCCGGCCGGTTCGCCGCGGCCCTGCACCACGGGCTCGCCACGGGAGCCCTGCTCCCGGACGGGTCCGACGGTTCCGGCGGCTCCGACGGTTCCGGCCGCCGGGTACGGGCCCGCTACCGCGACTGAGCGCGAGATCACGGTCCCTCCGACCGGGTGGCACGGTTGCGCGGGGGGTCGGGGGAGAGCATCGTTGACACAGGCCGGGGGTTGGTGGTGCCCCACATCTCACGTCACCGCCGGATGGTGGGAACCGGATGACGCGCCGATTCGAGGTCGCCTCTCTCGGCTCCGAGATCCCGCAGCCACGGCAACCCGTGTCGCCGCGGTCCGACCTGCTCCGGATGTCGATGTCCGAGCCGCGTCCAGGGGTGCTCGTCATCGCCCCGGCAGGTGAGGTGGACCTCTCCACGGCCGGGCTGCTGCGCAAGGCGGCGTACGACGCCGTCGAGTCGGGCCCGGAGCGCCTCGTGGTCGATCTGTCCGGCCTGTCCTTCTGTGGCTCCACCGGGCTCGTCGTCCTGATGGACACCCGCGGCCACGCCTACGCCCACGGTGTCTCGTTCCGCACCGCGTCGGCGGCGCGGCCGGTGCGCCGGGTGCTGGAGATCACCAACCTGCTCGATGTGCTCGGCTACCGCGACGATCTCGACGAGGCGCTGGACGAGGCGCTCGACCCGGCCGACGGCTGACCGCGTGCCGCGCCCCGCCCGTCGTCACTAGTGCGGTGGCGACGAACGTTGCCGGGTTGATCGCGGGATCCAGGTGGTTCCTCGCAAGGCGCCGCCCGCAGCTCATACCGGGGGTATTCGCCAGGGCGGCAACGCCGCGAGGGGCCGCCTGGGCCCGCGAGGAACCCGGTGGACGTTTGTGGCCGCCGCACTAGCTGCCCTCGGCCACCTGGTCCGCTGCCACCGCCCGCCGTTCACCCAGCGGCACCGGCTCGCCCGTCGTGGTGTCGCGGCGGGTCTGCCGCTCGGCCTCCGCGTTGATCTCCGCGCCGAGCAGCACGATGTAGCTGGTCAGGTAGAGCCACAGCATCAGCACGACCACGCCGGCGAGAGCGCCGTAGGTCTTGTTGTAGCTGCCGAAGTTGTTGACGTAGAGGCTGAACAGCACGCTGCCGATGAGCCACAGCACGGCCGCCACGAGCGCGCCGACGCTGACCCAGCGGAAGCGCGGTGCGTCGCGGTCGGGCGCCACGCGGTAGACCACCCCGAGCGCGCCGATCACCACCGCCGCCAGCAGCACCCAGCGGACCACCTGGGCGACGATCAGCCCCACGGCCCCGAGTGGCAGCGCGTCGAGCAGGGGCGGCACCACCGCCACGAGCGTGAGCGTCACGAGCACGAACACGATCGCCCCGAGGGTGAGCATCAACGCGAGGCCGCGCAGCTTGAGGAAGCCGCGGCTCTCGTCCTCGTCGTAGGCGAGGTTGACCGCCTGGATCAGGTTTCCGGTGCCGCTCGACGCCGACCAGAGCGCGGCCAGCAGCGACACCACGAGGCTCACCCCGAGGGCGCCGCCGCTGGTGGAGACCACGGAGTTGAGCTGGTCGGTGATGAGCGGCTGGGTCTCCTGCGGGAGGGTGCCGGCGAGGCTCTCGACCTGACCGGCCACCTGGCCCGGGTCGGCGATGAGCCCGTAGAGCGTGATCGCGGCAATCAGGGCGGGGAAGACGGCGAGAAACGCGAAGAACGCGACACCGCCGGCCAGCATGGGGACGTGGTCCGCGCTGCTCTCCTTGAGGGCGCGGCGCAGTACCTGCCACCAGCCGCGCGGGGGGATCTGGGCCGGCGTCTCCGCCTCCTGGCCGAGGGGACTCCGGGTGGGAGTGGACACGTGGATCCTCCTGCTGGGTGGCGCCGGTGGTGCTGCCGTTGCGTGCGGATAGCCGCTGCCGGCGGTCTCAACCCTCCGGGCCGCCGTCGATCCGTTCGCGCTCGGTGCGGAGTGCCCGGTGACGCGGGGCGTACGGCCGGTGTTCGAGCCGTCTCCCTGCGCTTATCCCCCCTGAGGCGGGGTACTCCCCTCGGTGGGAGCAACGAGGAGCACGGGGTCGGGCCGACGGCGCCCGCGTCCGCCGTGATGACGAGGAGTAACAGTTGGTCACGGATAGTAGCAGTTGGCTGTGCGGCGTTTGATCGTCGCCCGATGGGCCACACCCGCGACGTGAACATCGTCCTGTGGCACGTGCACGGATCCTGGACGACCGCATTCGTTCAGGGGCCACACCGATACCTGCTGCCCACACTGCCCGAGCGCGGGCCGTGGGGTGGAGGGCGGCCGGAGGCGTGGGACTGGCCGGCAGGCGCCGTCGAGACGGCTCCGGCCGAGCTCGCCGACGCCGAGGTCGACCTCGTCGTCCTGCAACGCCCCGAGGAGCTGGAGCTGGCGGAACGCTGGTTGGGCCACGTTCCCGGCCGCGACGTGCCTGCGGTGTATCTGGAGCACAACGCGCCCCGGGAGCACGCGGCCACGAGCCGGCACCCGATGGCCGACCGCAGCGACCTGACCGTCGTCCACGTCACGCACTTCAATCAGCTCATGTGGGACTGCGGCACCACCCCCACCACGGTGGTCGAGCACGGGGTGGTCGACCCCGGCCATCGCTGGACCGGCGATCTCCCGGCCGCCGCCGTGGTCGTGAACGAGCCGGTGCGCCGCAACCGGGTCACCGGCACCGACCTGCTCCCGCACTTCGCGCGCAGCGCCCCGCTCGACGTCTTCGGGATGGGCACCGACGACCTGACCGCGAGACTCGGGCTGGACCCGTCGACGCCGGTCCGCGGCCTGGGTGATCTGCCGCAGCACCGCATGCACGCGGAGCTGGCCCGCCGCCGGGCCTACCTGCATCCGCTGCGGTGGACCTCGCTGGGCCTGGCGCTCATCGAGGCCATGCACCTGGGCATGCCCGTGGTAGCCCTGGCCACCACGGAGGCCCACGAAGCCGTGCCTCCCGGCACGGGGTACTGCTCGACCGACCCGGACCGGCTTGCGAGAGGGCTGCGCGAGCTGGTGACCGAACCTGAGCTGGCCGCCCGGATGGGCAGCGCCGCCCGCCGGCACGCCCTGGAGCGCTACGGCCTGGACCGGTTCCTCGCCTCCTGGGAGGACGTCCTGCTGCGCGCCACCGAGGGTCGCCGCCCGGTCCGACGACCGATGGCCGGCGCCACCACCGCCACGACCGCCACGACAGGAAGGAGCTGATGCCGATGCGCATCGCGATGGTGTCCGAACACGCCAGTCCCCTCGCCGCTGTGGGCGGGACCGACGCCGGTGGCCAGAACGTGCACGTGCTGGAACTGAGCTCGGCTCTCGCCGCAGCGGGGCACGACGTGACGGTCTGGACCCGCCGGGACGATCCCGCGCTCCCGGACGTCGTGCCGTTGCATTCCGGAGTGACGGTCCGGCACGTGGCGGCCGGCCCGCCCCGGCCACTGCCCAAGGACGAGCTGGTGCCGCACCTCCCGGCGTTCACGCAGGTGCTGGAGGAGGCCTGGGCGATCACGCCTCCCGACGTGGTGCACGCGCACTTCTGGATGTCCGGCATGGCGTCCCTGGCCGCCGCGGCCGGTCGGATCCCCGTGGTGCAGACCTTCCACGCGCTCGGCAGCGTGAAGCGCCGTCACCAGGGCAGGGACGACACGAGCCCGGAGGGGCGCGTACGCGCCGAGGTCGCGGTCGCGCGGACCGTCGACCGGGTGCTCGCCACCTGTACCGACGAGGTCTTCGAGCTCGCCAGGCTCGGAACGCCGCGGCGGCGCACGACCGTGGTGCCCTGCGGGGTGGACACCCGGCTGTTCACCCCCGACGGACCGGTGGCCCATCGCTCCGGCCGCCAACGCCTCCT
This sequence comes from Pseudonocardia sp. OZ21, assembly GCF_059359135.1. Lineage (NCBI taxonomy): Bacteria > Bacillati > Actinomycetota > Actinomycetes > Pseudonocardiales > Pseudonocardiaceae > Pseudonocardia > Pseudonocardia sp. OZ21. The sequence goes on along the minus strand of NZ_JCADBN010000002.1, from coordinate 182,145 downwards.
CTCGCTCGGCAGGCTGGTGCGGCGCAAGGGCGTCGACGAGGTGATCGAGGCGATGCGCCGGCTTCCCCACGCCGAGCTGATCGTCGCGGGAGGCACGGCAGGCCCGGACGGGGCGGCACCCGCCGGTCCGGACGCCGACCGGTTGCGGGCGCGCGCGATCGCCGCAGGGGTGGCCGACCGCGTGCGGCTGATCGGCCCCGTGATCCGCGAGGACGTGCCCGCCCTGCTGCGCTCGGCCGATGCCATCGTCTGTGTGCCCTGGTACGAACCGTTCGGCATGGTGGCGCTCGAGGCGATGGCCTGCGGGCGCCCGGTGGTGGCCAGTGCCGTCGGCGGCATCCAGGACACCGTGGTCGACCAGGTCACCGGCCTGCTCGTACCGCCGCGCAGGCCGGACGCCCTCGCCGCGGCGCTGCGGGACCTGCTCGGCTCCCCGACGCGGGCCGCCGCGTTCGGCATCGCCGGGCGCGACCGGGTACTGGCGCGCTACGGCTGGGAGCGGGTGGCCGCCGCCACCGCCGCGGTCTACGACGAGGTGATCGCGACCCGGAACGGCCGGATCAGGGCCGCGGAATCCGACGCCGCCCAGATGGACGCCGACATGGATGCTGCCGGGCTGGACGGGGCAGATACCGAGACCGCCGGGGCGATGCGATGAGCCCCGTCACGGCCCCGGACATCCCCGACGCTCCCGTCGCGGACGTGCTGACGAGCCTGGCCGACCACGTCGACCGGCTCGCGCACGCGCTGCCCGCCCTGCGCCGGGCCCGGCCCGTCCTCGCGCGCTGGGGCGATGACCTGGCGGGCAGGCTGCTGGGTGGGGCCAGGCTGCTCGCTGCGGGCAACGGGGGCAGCGCCGCGGAGGCCCAGCACCTGACGGCGGAGCTCGTCGGCCGGTTCGATCGCGAGCGGCGCCCGCTGTCGGCGATCGCGCTGCACGCCGACACGTCCAGCCTGAGCGCGATCGGGAACGACTACGGCTACACCCAGGTGTACGCGCGACAGGTCCGCGGCCACGCCCGTCCCGGCGACGTCGTGCTCCTGTTCTCCACGAGCGGCCGCAGCGAGAACCTGCTCGCCGCGGCCGCGGCGGCGCGCGAGACCGGAGCCCTGAGCTGGGCACTCACCGGCCCCGGCCCGAACCCCTTGGCCCGCATCTGCACGGACGCCGTGTGCCTGCCGGGGGACGCGGCGACCGTGCAGGAGATGCACCTGGTGGCCCTGCACATGGTGTGCCGGGCGGTCGAGCGGGGGATCGAGGCGCGGTCAGCCCTGGCGCCGCCGGGCGGGGAGACCGTCGACTGAGGCGAGCCAGTCCGGTACGAGCCGGCCCCTGTCCTCGGTGACCGACACCAGCTGGGTCAGTGTCGGGTGCCCGGCCCGCAGCAGAGCGCTGTCGGTGCCCTGCTCCGGTTCCTCACCCACCTCGATCTCCCCGAGGTGCATGCTGTCGTCCCCGATGTCGTCGACGCGGGTCTGCACGGTGCCGAACGCGGCCAGCCGGGCGTGCCGCAGCTCCCGGTGCTCGCCGGCGGGCAGATCGGGCACGTTCAGCGACAGCACGGTGGCGGGCGGGGCGGCGAGTAGCAGTTCCAGCACCCGGCCCAGCACGCCGTCCACCGCGTCCCAGTGCCGGTCGCCCGTGGGGTGCAGTGCCACGTCGAGGCTCACCGCGAGACCGCGGGCGTCGTTCACGGCCGCCGTCAGGGCCGCCCCGACCGTGCCGGAGTGCAGCACCGCGCGTCCCACGTTGGCGCCGTGGTTCACCCCGGACAGCACCAGGTCCGGTGCCGGATCGAACCAGCCGTGCAGCGCGGCCACGACGATGTGCGCCGGTTGGGCCTCGACCGCCCACGCCGGCACGCCGGGCAGGTCGGGCAGCTCCCGGCGGCTCATCACCGTGCGTCCCTCGCGGCGCACGGCGGTGATGGCCGCGCTCGCACCGCTGGCCTGTTCGGCGGGCGCTGCCACGACCACGTCCAGCCCGGCTGCCAGCGCGGCCCGCGCCAGCACGGTCAGCCCGACGGAGTCGATCCCGTCGTCGTTGGTCACCAGCGCCCTCATGGCCCCCCTCAGTTCTTCCACTCGACGAGCTCGACGCGTTCGGCGAGCGTCCGGATCGCATCCTCCCCGCCGGTGCCGAGCCCGCGCCGCACGACGTTCAGTGCACCGCATGCCGCGCCCGTGCGCAGCGCCTCCCGCACCGGCTCACCGCGCACGAGCGAGGCGACCACCCCGGCTGTCATCGAGTCGCCTGCGCCGCGGGTCTCGGCGGGCTTCAGCTCCGGGACGCGGATCTCCAGCACGTCCCCGTCGCCGCTCTCGTCGTCCTCGGGCAGGAGGGCCAGTGCGGGCTCCGCGGCGCGCGACACGATGACCAGGCCAGCACCCTCGGAGCGCAGCTGATGCATCGCGGCCACGAGCGCGTCCGGGTCGTCGCTGTCGGCGCGGCCGTCCGCCAGGAGCTCCTCGTGGCTCACCTTCAGGACGAACGGGTTGCCCTCCAGCACGGCGTCGAGCCGCTCGCCCGAGAGATCGGCGGCGACGCGGCAGCCGTTGCGGGAGAGGTCGGTGGCGAGGCGGGAGTAGAGGGCCGCCGGGATCACCTGGTCGGAGTTCGGGCCGCCGAGCAGCGCGGTGCCGTGGGTGATGCCCTCGCGCAGCATCGTCTCGTAGAACGCGTCCTGCTCGTGGCGATCCAGCGGTCCGCCGGGTGCCTCGGCGATGGGCTCACGCTCGCCGTTGCGCCGGTCGTGCACGTAGCCACCGTTGCGGGAGTCGACGTGCACCACCCGCAGGTCCACCCCCTCGCTCGGGAGCAGGTGCCCCAGCACGTCACCCGTCTCGCCGCCGAGGGTGGCGCACAGCACCACCGGCACGCCGAGGGTCGAGATCATCCGGGCCTGCCACACCGCCTGGCCGCCGGCGTGCACGTGGATGTCGGGCACACCGGCCCGGTCCTCGATGGTGACGGTGAGCAAGGGGGACGGGGCGAAAACAACGACGGTGGGTGGCATGTCCGTTTCGTACCCCGATCGGGGACCGGCTACGCCACGGAGTGCGACGAGCGGTTTCGCCCGGCACGGGCCCACCCGCGCGGAGCCGCGTCAGGAGAGGTTGACGATCTCGCCCGCCGCGTCCAGGTCGATCCTGTGCGCTGCCGGGTGGGCGCCCAGGCCGGGCATGGTGCGCATGTCACCGCAGATCGGGTAGATGAACCCGGCGCCGACGGATGCGCGTACCTCGCGCACGGGGAGGCGCCATCCGGTCGGCGCCCCCAGGAGCGAGGGGTCGGACGAGATCGACAGGTGCGTCTTCGCGATGCACACGGGCAGGTGGCCGAAGCCGTTGCGCTCGTAGGAGTCGATCTGGCGGGCGGCGGGCGGGGCGTAGTCCACCCCGTCGGCGCCGTAGATCTGCTTCGCGATGATCTCGATCTTGTCCCGCAGCGGGGCCGACTCCGGGTAGAGGAACCGGAACTCCGACGACTCGTCGGCCGCCTCGGCCACGGCCCTGGCCAGGTCGGTGGCACCTCGGCCGCCGTCGGCGAAGTGGGTGCACACCGCCGAGCGGGCGCCCATCGACTCCGCGATCTCGGCGATCGCGGCGTGCTCGCTGGGATGGTCGCCGGGGAAGGCGTTGATCGCGACGACCGCGGGCACCCCGTGCACCCGGATGTTCTCGATCTGCTTGCGCAGGTTGGCGCCCCCGATGTGCACCTCGTCGGGGTTCTCGGCGAGCAGCGCCTCCGGCAACGGACGGCCTGCCACGATGCGGTGCTTGCCCGAGTGGGCCTTGAGCGCCCGCACCGTGGTGACGACGACCGCGGCGTCGGGGGTGAGGCCCGACGCCCGGCACTTGATGTTGAAGAACCGCTCGGCGCCCATGTCCGCGCCGAACCCGGCCTCGGTGATGAGGTAGTCGCCGGAGTGGATGCCGATCAGGTCGGCCACGACCGACGAGTTGCCGTGCGCGATGTTGCCGAACGGGCCGGCGTGCACCAGCACGGGCGTGTTCTCCAGCGTCTGGAGCAGGTTGGGCGCCATCGCGTCCCGCATGATCACGGCCATCGCGCCTGCGCCGCCGATGTCCTCGGCCGTGACCGGCTTCCCGTCGCGGGTGTAGGCGACGACGATGCGGCCGAGCCGCTCGCGCATCTCCGGTACCGACCGGGCGAGGGCGAAGATCGCCATCACCTCCGACGCCGCGGTGATGTCGAAGCCCGTCTGCCGCGGCAGACCGTCGAGCCGCGAGCCCAGCCCGACGATCACGTTGCGCAGCGCCCGGTCGTTGACGTCGAGCACGCGGCGCCAGGTGATGTTGTGCTGGTCGATCTCGCTCTCGTTGCCCTGGAACAGGTGGTTGTCGAGCACCGCCGAGAGCATGTTGTGCGCCGCGGTGACGGCGTGGAAGTCGCCGGTGAGGTGCAGGTTCAGCTGCTCCATCGGCACGACCTGGGAGTAGCCACCACCCGCGGCGCCGCCCTTGATGCCGAACGTGGGCCCCATCGACGGCTGCCGGATCGCGATGGTGGCGCGCTTGCCGATGTGGCTCATCGCCTGGCCGAGCCCGACGGTGGTGGTGGTCTTGCCCTCGCCCAGCGGCGTCGGGGTGACGGCGGAGACCACGACGTACTTGGCGCGGGGCCGGTCGGCGAGCTCCTCGATCGCGTCCAGCTCGATCTTCGCCACCTGGCGGCCGTAGGGCGTGACGAGGTGCGAGCCGATCCCCATCCCGGCGGCGATGTCACCGAGGGGGAGGAGCGTGGCGCCTTTCGCGATCTGCAGGTCGGAGGGAAATCCGCCCATCAGGCGAGCCCCGCCGCGGCGCGCAGCTCGGCGGCCTTGTCGGTGCGCTCCCACGTGAAGTCGGGGTCGTCCCGGCCGAAGTGCCCGTATGCGGCGGTCTTGCCGAAGATCGGACGGTTGAGCTGCAGCTGCCGGCGGAACGCCGCCGGGCGCAGGTCGAAGTGCTCGTCGACGAGCTTGCGGATCATGGCGGGCGACACCTGCTCGGTGCCGAACGTCTCCACCAGTACCGAGAGCGGCCTGGCCACCCCGATCGCGTACGCCACCTGCACCTCCACCTTGTCGGCGAGCCCGGCGGCCACCAGGTTCTTCGCCACGTACCGAGCAGCGTAGGCGGCGGACCTGTCGACCTTGGAGGAGTCCTTCCCGGAGAACGCGCCGCCGCCGTGGCGGGCGAACCCGCCGTAGGTGTCGACGATGATCTTGCGGCCGGTGAGGCCCGCGTCGCCGACGGGACCGCCGATGACGAAGCGGCCGGTCGGGTTGACGTAGTAGTTCTCCCGCAGCTCGTCGGCGGAGTACAGCTCGGCCGGGATCTCGCGGGTGACGACGTGCTCCCAGAGGTCGTCGCGGATCTGCTCGGTGGAGACCTCCTCGGCGTGCTGCGTGGAGATCAGGACCTTCTCGACGGCCACCGGCACGCCGTCCCGGTAGCGCACCGTGACCTGCGTCTTCCCGTCCGGGCGCAGGTAGGGGAGCGTGCCGTCCTTGCGCACGGCCGACAGTCTCCGCGAGAGCCGGTGCGCGAGCGCGATCGGCAGCGGCATGAGCTCGGGGGTCTCGCGCGTGGCGAAGCCGAACATCATGCCCTGGTCGCCCGCGCCCGCGCTGTCGAGCTCGTCCTCGGAGAGCTTGCCGCGGTGCTCGTGGGCCACGTCGACACCCTGGGCGATGTCGGGGGACTGCTTGTCGAGGGTGATCATCACCGCGCAGTGGTGGCCGTCGAACCCGAAGGCACCGTTGTCGTAGCCGATCTCGCAGATCGTCTTCCGGACGACCTCGGCGAAGTCGATGGTGGCCGTGGTCGTGATCTCGCCGGCCAGAACGACGAGACCGGTGGTGATCAGCGTCTCGCAGGCGACACGGGAGGCAGGGTCCGCGGCGAGCGCCGCGTCGAGGATCGCGTCCGAGATCTGGTCGGCCATCTTGTCGGGGTGGCCTTCGGTGACCGACTCGGACGTGAAGAGGTGCTCGTTCTCGGCCAGGGGGATCACGTGTTGTTCTCCTTCGGGATACGGCCGCGGACGGCGGCGGCCGCGGTGGTCATGGCGTGCAGCTTCGCGCGGGCGGCGCCTGCGGGTACGTGGCGCAGCCCGCAGTCCGGCGTGACCACGATGCGGTCGGCGGGAACCACCTGCAGGGCTCGTTCGATGCGCTTCTCGATGACGTCGACCGCTTCGACGTCGGCCGTCTTCACGTCGAGGACACCCACGCCGAGCGTGCGGTCCCACCCGTGGCGCTCGATCAGCTGCAGGTCCTCGTCGCCCTTGCGGGCGAACTCGAGCAGCAACTGGTCGACGGCGGCGTCGAGGACGGCGGGGAACAGGAAGTCGTAGTGGCCCTCCCACAGTGGACGGGCGTAGCGGTTGCCGTAGCAGACGTGCAGTGCCCAGGTGACCGGAACATCCTCCGTGACGATGTTCAGCGCCTCCACCGCGACCCCCACGTCCTCAGGGTGCCCGGCCAGCAGCGGCTCGTCGATCTGGAGCAGCTGCGCACCCGCCGCGGCCAGCGCGCGGGCCTCGGCGTTGAGCACGCGGGCGAGCGCGCGCACGAGGTCGGCGCGGTCGGCGTAGGCGCCGCAGCGCAGCCGCTGCGACAGGGAGAACGGCCCGGTCATGGAGAACCGCACCGGGCGGTCGGTGTGGGCGAGGGTGAACTCCAGGTCCGGGACCAGCCCGAGCACGCCCGGCCCCGGCTCGGTGATCGGGCGGGGGAGCTCCAGGTCGAGGTAGTCGAAGTAGAAGGCCTTCACGGCGTCCCGCGCCTCGACACCGGGTACGCGGGCCAGCAGGTAGTCGATGTCGTTGTCGCGGCGCAGCTCGCCGTCGGACACGATGTCGATGCCGGCCACCTCCTGGTCCTTCAGCGCGGCCTTCACCGCCATGTCGTGCATGTCCGCGAGCTGGCTGCGGCTGACACTGCCGTGGTGGACACCGGTCTTCGCGCGCTCCAGCCAGTCCGGCACCGACCATGATCCGATCACGGTCGTGGGGAGCAGCAGCCGGCCCGCTTCCGGGGAGGCGCCGCCGGTCGCGGCCCGGTCCGCCGCCGGGGCTTCGGTCGCCCCGGCCATCACCACGCCCATCAGTCCCTCACGTCCGCCGTCATCGTGATGATGTTGCTGCCGTTGCGCCGGAACGGCGCGAACGAGACGTCGAAACCCTTGCGGGCACCGATGTGGGCCAGCAGCGGCCCGTTCACCCAGTTCACCACGGACCCGTCGTACTTGCCCGGACCGCGGAACCCGCTGCGGTACTGGTGCGGGTCGGTGACGACGATGTCGTGGCACTGCAGCCTGCCGTAGGGGTGCAGCAGCGGCAGCGTCTCGGCGAAGCTGGTGGCCGCACCGTTCGACACGTGCATCCGGACGTCGCCGCCGGTGGCGAGCAGGGGCCGGAGCAGCTCGCCGTTGATGCCGGGGGCGATCTCGTACGTGTCGAGCCCGTGCAGCGGGACGTAGCGCTCCTGGAGCTTCAGCGCCTGCCAGCAGTCCCGCCAGAACTGCACCGTGGCGGGTACGTCGGCGAAGTGCTGCGGGTACGCCTCGGCCAGCAGGGGCGGGCCCAGGCGCAGCAGCTTCTGCACCAGAGCGCCGAGCGTCTCCGGCTCGATCCCGAGGCCCGCCGCGATCGTCGCGGCGTCGGTGTCGGGGAGGTAGGCCCGCGCCTGGACGAGGTGCTCGCGCTGCCCGATCGTGGCGATCTCGTCGGTGGGCAGGTTGTCGTAGACGTTGGAGATGTAGACGAAGAACACCTTGAAGCGCAGGAACGCGAGCGAGGTGAGCGGGCGCTGCGCGTCGAGGACGAACGAGCTGACATGCTCGGCGTGGTCGCAGACGGTGGCCCTGGCCAGCTCCAGGACGTGCGGCGAGTAGTCGCACATGAGGTAGTGCAGGCGCCGGTAGTACTCCCGGCCGTGGGCTCGGTCCATCTCGACGAACGTGTCGAGCCACGTACCGGCCTGGTTGCCGTTGCCCACCCCGAGCTCGACGACGTAGAGCTCCTCGGGCAGGGCCCGGCGGTCGGCCAGCGAGTCCCAGATCGCGAAGAGCTTGCCGATGGTCTCCCGGACCGGCTCCAGGTGCCGCGCGTCGCTCTGACCGCCCGGCAGCGCCGACTCGTAGCCCTGCCCGGTCGCCTCCTCCCACAGCTGCAGGTGCTGCCAGTACAGGGAGTTGAACGCCCAGATCGCGCTGTCGCGGGTGGGGCCCCACTCCTCCAGGGTCAGGTGCCGCGAACCCGCGCCACCGCTGTGGTGGGCGCGCAGCGCGGCGGCCACGCCGGAGGTGACGGCGTCCGCTCCCGTCCCGGAGATGCCGCGCAGGTCCAGTGCCAGCTCGGGCGGCCCGCCGCCGACGACCGGACGCAGCTCCACAGGGGTGCGGAAGTTGTTGCGGTACTGGACCCAGTCGGCCACCACCCGGAGCCGGGACAGGTCGGTGACCGGCCCGGCGTCGTCGGTCTCGGTGGTGAGGGCGCCGAACACCGGGGCCAGTGCCGCGGTGAGGTCGACCGCGTTCTTGCCGCGCAGCCGGGTCGCCGGCCGGATCTCAACCAGCACGAGCACTCCTCTCCAGGCCGGCCCGCTCGAGGATCTCGGGGATCCCTCGCTCGTAGCCGAACGCCATGACGTGCACCCCGGCGACGCCGGGGATCTCGCGCAGCGCCTGGATGGTCTCCACACACAGCGTCACGCCCTCCGCCGCGACCCGGTCGGCCGGCACACCGCGGAGCCGGCGGCCGACCTCGTCGGGGACGTGGACGCCGGGCACCTTCGTGCGGATGAACTCGTGGGCGCGCAGCGACCGGATCGGCCCCACCCCGGCGAGGACGGCACAGCGGGTGTCGAGGCCGCGGTCGGCGACCTCGGCCATGAAGCGGGCGAAGGCGGCGACGTCGAACACGAACTGCGTCTGGCAGAACTCGGCGCCCGCGGCGACCTTCTTGCCCAGCCGTGCGGCCCGGAAGCTCGCGGGCGGGGCGAACGGGTTCTCCACCGCACCGATCAGGAACCCCGGCCGGGGATCGACCGGCCGCCCGGACAGCAGGAGCCCGTCGTCGCGCATCGTCCGGGCGGCCCAGACCAGCTGGACGCTGTCGAGGTCGAACACCGGTTTCGCGTCCGGATGGTCGCCGAAGACGGGGTGGTCACCGGTGAGCAGCAGCACGTTGGGGATGCCCAGTGTCGCGGCGGCGATGAGATCGGACTGCAGGGCGATCCGGTTGCGGTCGCGGCAGGTCAGCTGCATCACCGGCTCCACCCCGGCCTCGGCGGCCAGCAGGCTGCCGGCCAGGCTGGACAGCCGGACGTGCGCACCCTGGTTGTCGGTGACGTTGGCGGCGTCGACCCAGCCCCGCAGCAGCGCGGCCGCGCGCGGGATCGCGGCGCGGTCGACCCCGCGGGGCGGCCCGATCTCCGCGGTGACCGCGAACCGTCCCGACGCCAGTGCCCCGCGCAGGCCCCGCGCCGCGGGCAACCGCGCCGGAGGCGGGGCCTGGGCGGCGTCGCCTGCCCGGGTGCTCACCGGCGCACCCGGGGCAGGCCGAGGTCCACCGCGGGCCGGTGCACGGCCGGGGGAGCGGCCAGCCCGTCGTCGTCGGTCCAGAGGTGCTCGTCGCGGCCGAGCCAGTAGTTGACCCAGGAGCTCGCCCCGGCGAGGCGGTGGTCGACCGGGCGCTGCAACCGGGCGAGGTCGGCGGCCCGTCCCGCGCTCTCGGCCCGCTCGTGGGCGATCAGCCAGACGCAGCGCTCGCCCGGGTACACCTCACACTCGCCGCGGGGGGACACCCCGCCGCAGGGCCCGTTGCGCAGCTGCTTGGGGCATGTCATCGGGCAGGCGTAGCCGGTGGCGGGGAGTGCGCACTGCCCGCACATGCGGCAGCCGAACAGGGCCTCCTTGCTGCGGCGTTCGGACGCGGTGAACAGGCGCAGGGCGCGCGGTGACCGTTCCAGCCAGCCGGCCAGCCTGCGGTAGGCGCCGCGCGGGCGCAGCACGGGAGCGAGGCGGTAGGTGGCGCGGGCCGCGGGTCGCGGCGCGGTCGGGTGCGGCAGGTCGGACACCGGTGGCCTCCCCTTCGAGTCGCCGACCCTTCGAGTCGCCGAGGGCGTGCGATTTGTGGCCGATCACAGCCGCCCGGATCCTCACTACGCCGTATTCGACCCGCCCCGGGCCGGGGGGTCGGTGGCCACCATGGCGCGGGCCACCACGGGTTTCAGGTGCGTCGGCAGCGCGAGGCTGCCTGCGCGCAGGTGTGCCACCGCCGCCCGCAGCGCGGTGATCTCCTCCCGCAGCTCGGCGATGAGTGCCTGGTCAGCGGCGGCCCGCTCGGTGTCGGCGTGGCCCGAGATGCGCTGGAGCTCACGGAGCAGCGGGCCGATCGGGGAGTGGTCGGCGCTGGTTCGCACGTCCGGTCCGGACCTCGAAGTCGTGTCCACGCCAGCTCCCTCGCTCCGCCGTTCCGATCGCTGCCGGGGACGTTATCCAGCCCGTGGTGCCGATCACATGTGCCGGAACACAAATCATGACCACTGATCCTTGGGGTGATCGGACAGAGCCGATTACGCTGCCTTCATGCCTGCGCCGGCTCGTCGGTCACCGGTGGTCACCGCTGTGCCGACCGCAGGCGACCGGCGGGAGAACGTGCTCCTGCGCGAGCTCGTGGCCGTCTACAGCCACCTGTCCGGCCTCGCCTCGCAGGACTCCGACGTCGACGGCGTCGTCCGGCTCGTCGCCCACCGCACCGGATCGGCCGTCGCGGTGCTCGGGCCCGCGCTCGACGTGCTGGCCGCGGCTCCCGCCGACACGGGGGAGCGGCTCTCCGACACCGCGGTGTCGGCCTCGCTCGGCCCCGTGCTGGCCGCCGCGGCACAGAACCGCAGGCCGGTGTCGCTGCCCGGCCTCGGCGCCGCACCCGGACCGATCGTGGTGGCGCCGATACTCGTGGGCGACGACGTCGCCGCGCACCTCGTGACGCTGCCGCCCGCCCAACCCCGTCCCGCCGAGCAGGAGCTGGACGACGACCTGAACCTCCTGCTCACCGAACACGCGGCCACGATCTGCGGGATCATCCTCGGCCGTGAGCGGGTGGTCGCCGCCGCAGCGGGCCAGGCGCGCACCGATCTGATCGAAGGGCTGCTGCTGGCCCGGGACCGCGACGACGGCGAGGCCGAGCGGTGGGCCGGGCACCTCGGCTTCGTCCCCGGCACCGACCACCACGTGCTCTCGGTGGGGCTGCTCGACGGTGGGCGGGGCTCCGCCGACGTCGCCCGCGTGCTCACGCTGGCCCAGCAGGCGATCGCACGCCGGCTGCCGGGCGCGATCGTCGCGGTGCGCGACACGGAGGTGGTGGCCGTCGTCCCGGCCCCGCCGGGGCGCGACGGAGGCCTCGACGGAGTGCGCTCACTGGCCGAGCGATGCCGCACGGCGGTGCTGGACCGCCATCCCGACGCCGGTGTCGTCGCCGGGGTGGGCGGGTGCTGCCGCACCGCGGCGGAGATCTCCCGGTCCTACTCCGAGGCGCGCAGCGCGGTGGACGCCGCGCGCCGGATGGGCCGGGCTCCCGCCGTGCTGGCCTTCGACGACCTCGGTGTGCACCGGCTCCTGCTGCAGGTGCCCGACCTCGGGGAGCTGCGGGTCTTCGCCACGTCCGTGCTGGGGGACCTGGTGCGCGACCGCGAGCACCGGGCCGACCTGGTCGGCACGCTGATCGAGTGGTTCCGCTGCAACGGCAGCCCGCAGCGCACCGCGCGCGAGCTGCACGTGCACCCGAACACCGTCACCTACCGGATCCGGCGCGTCGAGGAGATCGCCGGGCTGCGGCTGGACCACTACCGTGATCGTCTGATGGCGCAGCTGGCCTGCGAGATCCTGCAGGTGTTGGGAGACGTGTCGTGAGCGAGCCTGCTGACCTGCGGGTGGGGTTCGTCGCGCGGGTGGCCCAGGGGGTGCTGGTCGCCGACGGCGCGATGGGCACGGTGCTGCACGCCGCGGGCAGCCCGTTGGAGCGGGCGCTCCCGGAGCTGAACCTGTCCGACCCGGCGCAGGTGCGGCGGATCCACGACAGCTACCTCGCCGCGGGCGTGGAGCTCATCCAGACCAACACGTTCGGAGCGGGACCGCTGCGGCTCGAGGTGCACGGCCTCGGTGACCGCACCGCCGAGATCAACGTGGCGGGGGTGCGGGTGGCGAGGGCGGCGGCCGCGGCGGCGGGGCGTCCCGTCTTCGTGGCCGGGTCCGTGGCGCCTGCCGTCACGCTGCAGCAGCGGCGCCGCGTCGCCCCGGCCGACCGGGAGGCGGCGGTGCGCGAGCAGGTCGCCGCGCTCGTGGCCGCCGGGGTCGACGTCCTCGTGCTGGAGACCTTCGGCTACCTCGACGAGCTGGTGGAGGCCGCCGCCGTCGCCGTCTCCACGGGCGTGCCGGTGCTGGCCCAGGCCACCTTCGCCGCCGACGGCCGCACCCTCGGCGGCGACACCCCGCACGACGTCTGCGCAGCCATGGCCGGCCTGCCCGTCGCCGCGCTCGGCACGAACTGCACCCTCGGCCCGCAGGGTGTGCTCGCGGTCGTGCAGGAGCTGCGGGACCACACGGACCTGCCCATCTCGGCGCTGCCGAACGCCGGACTGCCGCGCCGCACCAGCGGCCCCCGGTTCTCCTACGACGTGGATGCCCACTACTTCGCCCGCTACGCGCAGCTGCTCGTGGGTGCCGGTGCCTCGGTGGTCGGCGGGTGCTGCGGCACCACCCCGAGCCACCTCGACGCCGCGGTCCGGGCGATCGCGCGCACCGTGACGGGTGCCCCGCCCCACCGCGCGCCCGTGGCCGCGGCGCCCCCCGCGGAGGTCCCGGCCGACGCGGAGCGGACCGGCCCGCGTTTCCGGGTGCTGGCCGAGATCGAGGCCCCGCAGGCCGGGCACGTGGCCGAGGCGATGACGCGGGCGGCGGCGGCGCAGGCCCTGGGCGTGAACCGGGTGTGGGTGCCCGCCGGTGACGGCCCGCGCGCCCAGCTGAGCCCGGTGAACCTGGCCGTCCACCTGCAGAACCAGCTCGGTGTGGAGGCGGTCGCGAGCGTCACCACCTGGGACCGGACGATCATGGCCCTGCAGGCCGACCTGCTCGGCGCGCACGCGCTGGGCGTGCGGCGCGTGGTGTGCGAGACCGGCAGCCCCCCGCTGCTCGGTGACTACCCGAACGTCGACGGCGTGTGGGACGTCGACTCGATCGGCCTGGTCGATCTGCTGGCCGGCCTCAACGACGGCCGCGACTGCAACGGGCTGCGCCTGGCGGGCAAGACGGCGTTCGAGATCGGGGTGCGGGTGGCGCCTGGCTCCCACGACCGCCAGGCCGAGGCGGCCCGGGCGTTGCGCAAGGTCGAGGCGGGCGCGCAGTTCCTCGTCACGCGGCCCGTCTACGACCTTGACTCGCTGCGGCGGCTGCACGACGCACTGGGCGAGCCCGCGCCGCTGCTCGTGTCCGTCCGGCCGCTGCGCAGCTTCGCCGAGGCGGAGTACCTCGCGCACGAGGTGCCCGACACCACCGTGCCGGCAGCGGCCCTGGACGCGCTCGAACGCGCGGAACACGACCGCGGCGACGGTGACGGTGCCGTCCGGGCCGGGGTCGAGTTGGCGGCCGATCTGGTGCGCGGCGCCCGGGCGTTCGCCGCAGGCGTGGTGCTGGCCCTACCCCCCGACCGCGCCGCGGCCGCCCTGCTGCTGGCCGCCGCGCGCGGAGACTGACCTCGCCCGACGTCGCAGCAAAGCCACTTTCATGCAACCAGCTTGCGTGAACGTGGCTTTGCTGCAATCCGGGCGCCCCGGACCACCCCGAGGCCGGTGACGCCGAGTAGTAGTGCGCACGCGGAGTAGCAGTTTCGGCCGCAGGCGTTTATCGGAGCCGCCCTCGGACACCTCTCCCGCTGTGATCGTCCATCGTGCGCCGGACGCCGTCCTGTTCGACCGGGACGGCACCCTGGTCGTCGACGTGCCGTACAACGGTGACCCGGGGCTGGTCAGGCCGGTTCCGGGGGCGCGGGAGGCGCTGGATCTGCTGCGGGCGGCCGGGATACCCGCCGGCGTCGTGACCAACCAGTCGGGGATCGCGCGTGGCCTCATCAGCTCGACGCAGGCCGCCGCGGTCAACCGGCGCATCGGGGAGCTACTCGGGCCGTTCGCGGTGTGGCAGGTGTGCCCGCACGGCCCGGAGGACGGGTGTGCCTGCCGCAAACCGCGACCGGGGATGGTGCTGGCCGCGGCCCGGCAGCTGGGCCTGGCGCCCGGGCGCATCGCCGTGGTCGGCGACATCGGGGCTGACGTCGAGGCCGCCGCCGCGGCGGGCGCCGCGTCCGTCCTCGTGCCCACCCCGGTGACCCGGCCCGAGGAGGTGGCCGCGGCGCCGGTCGTGCGGGCGGACCTCAAGGGCGCCGTGCAGCACCTGCTCGAGCCCGTGGGGGCCCGGTGACCCGGCGGGTACTGGTCACGCGGCTCGACGGCGCGGGTGACGTCCTGCTCGCCGGTCCGGCCGTCCGCGCCGTGGCCGCCGCCCCCGACACGGAGGTGACGCTGCTGTGTGGCCCGGACGGTGCCACGGCGGGGCGGCTGCTGCCCGGGGTGCACCACGTCATCGAGTGGGCGGCCCCGTGGTCGGTCAACCCCGCTCCGCCCGTGCGGCGGTCCGAGGTGGACCGGCTGGTGGCGCAGCTGGCCGCGGACCGCTTCGACGAAGCGGTGCTGCTCACCTCGTTCCACCAGTCGCCGCTGCCGACCGCGCTGATGCTGCGGCTGGCGGGCGTCGGGCGGATCACCGGCGCCTCGGTCGACTACCCCGGTTCGCTGCTCGACGTGCGGCTGCGCCCCGGGGACGAACCAGGCGACGACCTGCCGGAGGAGCTGCCGGAGCCGGAGCGGGCTCTCGCGATCGCGGACGCGGCCGGGTTCAGGCTGCCTCTCGGCGACCACGGCAGGCTCGCGGTGACCGACCCGCCACCGGTCGGCGCGCTGCTGGGCCCGCTCGCTCACCGTCCCTACGTCGTGCTGCATCCCGGCGCCGCCGTGGAGGCCCGCCGGTGGCCGGTCGAGCACCATCGCCGCGCCGCGCGGATGCTCGAGCAGGTCGGGCTGCCCGTCGTGGTCACCGGGGGCAGGGGGGAGCGTGAGCTCACCGCTGCCGTGGCCGGGGGGTGTGCCCTCGACCTCGGCGGCCGCACCGACCTGGCCCAGCTCGCGGGCGTGCTCGCGGGGGCCGTGGCGCTGGTCGTCGGCAACACCGGCGCCGCACACCTGGCCGCCGCCGTCGGCACCCCAGTGGTGTCGCTGTTCGCGCCGGTGGTGCCTGCGGTCAAGTGGCGGCCCTACCGGGTGCCGCAGGTGCTGCTCGGCGATCAGACCGCGTCCTGCCGCGACAGCCGCGCCCGCGACTGCCCCGTGCCCGGCCACCCGTGTCTCAGCGGCGTCGGGCCCGACGAGGTCGTGTCCGCGGTGCGTCGGCTCTACCCCGTCCTCGCGACCGCCCGGGAGCGGCGGGTCGCGGGTCGGGACATGACGGAACGACCCGTGACGGAAGGACAGACATGACGGAGATCCTCGAAGCCCCCACCCCGACCGGTCGTGCACCGCGGCCTGTCGGGACGGTGCTGGTCACCGGGGCCGCGTCCGGCCTCGGCCGGGCGCTCGCCCGGGCCGTGGCCGCAGCCGGTGGCCGCCCGTTGCTGGTCGACCGCGTCGCGGTGGACGCCGGCCCGGAGCTCGGCGACGCGCTCTCGGTGGTCACCGACCTCGCCGACGGGCGGGCGAGCGAGCGGGCGATCCGCGAGCTCGTCAGCTCAGCCGGTGGGCTCGACGCCGTGGTCACCGCGGCGGGTACCGACAGCTGCGGTGCCCTCGGCGACGTCGCCGCCGACGACTGGGAGAAGGTGGTGACGGTCAACCTGTTCGGCACCGCCGCGGTGATCCGCGCCGCGTTGCCTGCGCTCAAGGCCAACCGCGGCCGGATCGTCACCGTGGCGTCGACGCTCGGGCTGCGCGCGCTCCCGGACGCCTCTGCCTACTGCGCATCCAAGTTCGGTGTGGTCGGGATGACCCGCGCGCTGGCCACCGAGCTGGCCGGCGAGGTCGGCGTGACGCTGCTGGTGCCCGGCGGTATGGACACGGCGTTCTTCGACGGTCGGCCCGACCAGTACAAGCCGGGACCGGACGCGCAGCTCAACGACCCGGCCGAGGTGGCCGACGCCGTGCTGTACGCCCTGACCCGCCCGGAGGGCTGCGAGGTCCGGGAGATGGTCGTGTGCGCCTCGACCGAGCCGTCGTGGCCCTGACGGACCGGGTCATGGTCACTGGGGCCCCGCTCGGTCACCCCGGCGCGGATCGGGGCGGCCCGGTCGATCTCGCCGCGGCCCGGCGCATCCTCGTGGTCCGCGCGGACAACATCGGCGACGTCGTCACCACCACTCCGGCTCTGCGCGCGATCCGCGCCGCTGCCCCGCACGCACAGCTGGACCTGCTCGCCTCACCCGTCGGGGCCACCGTGGCGCCGATGATCGACGTGCTGGACGAGGTGCTGGCCGTGTCGCCGTCCTGGCAGCAGCTGTCGGGCACCGCCGGGACGGCGTCGGGAGAGCGTGAGCTGCTCGACCGCCTCACCACAGGCCGGTACGACGTGCTGTTCGTGTTCACGTCGTTCTCGCAGTCGCCGTGGCCCGTGGCGCACCTCGGGCTCCTCGCCGGCATCGGTACCCGCGTCGTCCACTCCCGGGAGTTCGGCGGGGCCGTGGCCACGCACTGGGTGACGCCACCGCCGGACACGACCCACCAGGTGGACCGGGCGCTGCACCTGCTGGCGGCGGTCGATGTCCCCGACCGGGGCCGCGCACCGTCCCTCCAGATCCCGGCCGGAGCGGAGCAGGCGGCCGCCGGGCTGCAGCCGCCCGGCTCGTTCGCGGTGCTCGCCCCCGGCGCGTCCTGCGCGGCGCGGCGGTACCCGCCCGAGCGTTTCGGGAAGGCCGCGGGGCAGGTGGCGCGGGACGGGCTGCCGGTGCTGGTGGCCGGCTCCGCGGGTGAGACCGGACTGGTCGAGCGCGTGGTGGCGGTCGCCGGTCACCCCGGTGTGATGCCCCTGCCGCCGGTGCCGCTCCCGGTGTTCACCGCACTCCTGCGCCGCGCCGCCGTCGCGATCACGAACAACTCCGGTGGCATGCACCTCGCCGATGCCGTGGGCACGCCGGTCGCGGTGACCTACGCCGGCACCGAGCTCCCTGACGACCTGCGGCCCCGTTCGGTGCCCGCCGCCCTGCTCGGCCGCGCGGTGGCCTGCTCGCCCTGCCGCCAGCTGCAGTGCCCCTTCGACCACGAGTGTCTCGATCTTCCCGCCGGCGATCTTGCCGCCGCTGCCGTGGCGCTGGCCTCCACCCCCGCATCCCCTGAGGAGGACCGATGGACCGTAGCGTCGACCCCCTGAGCGTCCCGATCATCGCGGCCGGGCCGGTTCCGGCGGCCCTCGCGGGCCACGTCGCCGAACGTGCCCCGCGGATCGTGGTGGTCGGCGACACGCTGCTCGACGGGTGGCTCTCCGGGCCGGCCCGGAGGCTGGGCCGCGACGGGCCGGTGCCCGTCGTGGAGCTCGCCGAGACCCGCCACACCCCCGGCGGCGCCGGAAACGCGGCCGCCAACCTCGCCGCCCTCGGTGCATCGGTCGAGCTGGTAGCCGTGCTCGGGGACGACGCCGACGCCACGACGCTGCGCGGACTACTGCACGACAGGGGCGTGGGCACCATGCACAGCATCACGGAGCCGCGCCGCCGGACGGCGGTGAAGCGCAGGCTCGTGTCGGCGGGCCAGCCCGTCGCGCGCTACGACGACGGTCCGGCCGCCGGGCCCACCGCTGCCACCTGTGCCGCGGTCGCCGCGGCGGTGGCAAGAGCCGTACGCACCGGCGTGGACGCCGTGCTGGTTGCCGACTACGGCCTCGGTGCGGTGGCCGCCGACGTGCTCGCGGTCCTGGTGGCACTGCGTCCGCAGATCCCGCTGCTCGTGGTGGACGCGCGGTCGCCCGCGGGGTGGACGCGGCTGCGTCCCGATGTCGTCACTCCGAACGCATCCGAGGCGGCGGCTCTCCTCGGCGGCGTCGACCCGCCGCCCTTGGCCGGACCAGCCCGTACGGACTGGGTCGTACGGCACCGTGCCGCACTGGTCGCCGCGGCAGGCGGCGCGGACGTCCTCGTCACGCTGGACGTCGACGGTACGGTGCGGCTGCCGGCCGAGCCGACCGTCGCACCGCAGGTCACCACGGCCCGCCCTGGCTCGCAGGCCAGAACGTGCGGCGCAGGGGACACGTTCGCCGCGGCCTACACCGCCGCTCTCGCCACCGGGATCGCGGCGGAGGACGCACTGGCTCTCGCGCAGTGCGCCGCCGACGTCGTGGTGGGCCGGGAGGGCACCGCCGTGTGCTCGGCCGGTGCGCTCACCGCTCGCCTGGCCGCGGCCGACCGCGGCGGCCTGCTCACCCACCGCGACCTGCTCGCGATCGTCGCCGACCACCGCGGGCGCGGGGACCGGATCGTGTTCACCAACGGCTGCTTCGACGTGCTGCACCGTGGCCACGTCGCCTACCTGCGGCAGGCCAGGGCGCTGGGCGACGTGCTGATCGTCGCGCTGAACAGTGACGAGAGCGTGTCGCGGCTGAAGGGCCCCGAGCGTCCGGTCAACCCGTTGGAGGACCGGGCCGGCGTGGTCGGGGCGATCGACTGCGTCGACGTGGTCACCGCCTTCGCTCAGGACACCCCGGCCGAGCTGATCGAGCTGGTGCGCCCCGACATCTACACCAAGGGCGGGGACTACACCCCGCAGATGCTGCCCGAGACACCGATCGTGGAACGTCTCGGCGGGGAGGTACGCGTGCTCGACTACCTGTCGGACCACTCGACCACGGCCATCGTCGGCCGGATCCGGGCGGGCCGGGCGTGATCGCCGAGCTGGAGCCGCCGATGCCGGACCGGACGGAGCAGGCCCCCGGCGTGGCCGGTCTCGGGCTCGCGAGCAGCCGGTGACGGTCCCGGGCGGAGCGCGCGGTGTCGTCGTCATCGGGGACACGCTGCTCGACATCGACGTGGAGGGCAGCGTCGACCGGCTGTGCCCGGACGCGCCTGCGCCCGTGCTCGCGGTGGAGGGGGAGCGGGACCGGCCCGGTGGGGCCGGGCTGGCCGCGGTGCTGGTTGCGGGGCGCGACGTCCCGGTGCGGCTCGTCACCGCGATCGAGGACGACGGGCCGGGGCAGCGGCTGCGGGGGCTGCTCGGTGGCGCTGTCGATGTCGTCGCCGGCCCGGCCGAGGGCGGCACGGTGGTGAAGTGCCGGCTGCGCGCCGGTGGGCGGTCGATGCTGCGCACCGACCGGGGTGCGGCCCGTCCCGTGCCCGGGTTCGCGGCGGCCCTCGACCTGGACGCCGCTCTGGCCCACGCGGGCGCCGTGCTGGTGTCGGACTACGGGCGTGGCGTCGCCGCCGACCCGGACGTGCGGGCGGCGCTGGCCCGCGCGATCGGCCGCCGCGTGCCCGTCGTGTGGGACCCGCACCCGCGGGGCGCCGACCCGGTTCCCGGCGCCACCGTCGTCACGCCGAACCTGGCGGAGGCGCGGGGCGCCGCCGGGGGAGCCCCCGTGCCCGGATCCGGCGTGCCCGCCGCCCTCGAACTGGCGGCGCGCCTGCTCACGCGGTGGGAGGCCCGCTCGGTGGCCGTCACCCTCGGCCGGGCCGGTGCTGTCGTCCGGCATCGGCACGGAGCCTGTTCCGCTGCACCGGCGCCGGTGGTGGAGGAGAGCGACCCGTGCGGTGCGGGGGACCACTTCGCCGGCGGGGTCGCCGCCGCGTTGGCCCGCGGCGAGACGGTGGACGAGGCCGTCGCCGAGGCCGTTGCCGGGGCGGCCGACTTCATCGCCCTCGGCGGCGGTGCGACCGTGTGCCGCGAGGGGGCGCGGTGGACCCAGACCCGGGCCGCGGCCGCGTCGCCGCGGGTCGCCGAGACCGGGCTGGACGCGGTCGCCGCGCTGGCCGAGCAGGTACGGGCCGGAGGTGGCACGGTCGTCGCCGCCGGTGGCTCGTTCGACCTGCTGCACACCGGCCACACCGACACGCTGGTCGCCGCGCGCGCCCTCGGGGACTGCCTGCTCGTGCTGGTCAACTCCGACGGGTCGGTGCGCAGGCGGACCGGGCCTGCCGGGCCGGTCGTGCCGCTGGCCGAGCGGGTGGCGGCACTGGCCGCGCTGGACTGCGTGGACGCCGTGGCCGTGTTCGACGCCGACGACCCGCGCCGCGTGCTGGACGTGCTGCGGCCCGACCTCTGGGTGAAGGGCGGCGACCACGATCCCGCGGAGCTGCCCGAGACCCCGCTCGTGAGGTCGTGGGGTGGGGAGGTCGTCGCGGTCCCCTACCGGCGGTCCCGCACGGCCGTGGCCGCGCCCGTCCGGCACCCGGCCGGTGCCCGGGGCGGCCAGCAGGGGACGCCGCAGCAGGGGACGCCGCAGCCGAGAACGCGGCGCCGCCCGTTCCGGTAGCGACGGCCGCCGGTGACAGCCAACCTGGCGATGGCCACCCCGGGGGGCTCAGCGGGTGACCGCGTGGCGGAGCTCCCCACCGCGTCGCCGTACCGCCGCGGCAGCCGCCAGCACCTCGGTCACCGTGACGGCCAGCAGGGCCGGGTCGGGGTCGTCGGCGAAGGGGTCGCCCCGACGGAGGGACGCGTCGCCGAGCGTGCTGTGCGGCCCGCCGCGGGGCGGCCCCCACTGCTCGGGGCCGACCGGCCCGAACAGCGTGACCGACGGCGTGCCGAAGGCCGCTGCGAGGTGCGCGATCCCGGTGTCGCCGCTGACCACCAGGGCGGCCTCGGCGACCAGCCAGCAGAGCTCGTGGAGGTCGGTCCGCCCGGCGAGTACCCGGTCGCCGGTGAGCCCGGCCGCGTTCGCGACATGAGCGGCCAGGGCGTGCTCGTCCGCGGTGCCCGTGACCAGCACGGGCCTGTCCGGCCGTTCCAGGGCCGCCGCGACCTCGGCGAAGCGGTCCGTGGGCCAGCGCTTCGCGCCGAACCGGGCACCGGGATGCACGAGCGCGGGAGCCGCCGGGCCGGGGTGCACGGGTGGGGCCAGCCGCAGGTCGGTGGGATCGGCCGGGATCCCGCGGTCCTCCAGTAACGCGCACCAGCGGTCCCGCTCATGCGGGTGGCGGGCGGCGACCTCGTCCCAGCACGGGCCGTCCCACCCCTCGGCGCGCCAGCCGATCCGCCGTCGGGGCGCGAGCGCGTCGAGGGCGCGGTGGCTCTGTGGGCCGGTGCCGTGCAGGTTGACCGCGACGTCGGGCGGCGGCCGGTCCCAGCGCAGCCGCCCGGGGTCGGCGGTGGGCAGGAGTTCGTCCACGGCGCCCGTCCGTTCGACGAGGGGCGCGAGCACCTGCGGGGTGGCGAGCACGATGCGGTGACCGGGGAACTCGCGACGCAGCGCGCGCAGCGCGGGCACCGTCACCAGGAGATCCCCGAGGTTCAGCGCCCGCAGCACCAGCACGATCTTCTCGTCCACCCGGCGTGCGTACCCCGAGCGGCGCCGGGTAACCGGGCGGCCATGGTGGATCAAGTCGTGGGAGCCGACCTCGTCGGGCAGATTCCGGTTCGCGAGGTCCGGGAGGAGGTGTCGGATCTGATCACGGGGGTATCCGCGCCGACATGGATGCCCTCGATACCGGCGCCCGGAGCGCCGAGCACGCCTCGCTGACCTTCGTGGGCACGGCGACGACCCTGCTGCGCCTCGGCGGGTTCACCCTGCTCACCGACCCCAACTTCGTGCGTCGCGGAGAACGGGTCCACCTCGGGTACGGGCTGACGTCGAAGCGGCTCACCGACCCCGCTCTGTCCATCGACGCGTTGCCGCCGCTGGACGTGGTGCTGCTCTCGCACCTGCACGGCGACCACTTCGACCGGGTGGCCCGCAGCGACCTGCCCCGGACCCCGCCCGTCATCACCACCCAGCACGCCGCGAAGCGCCTGCAGCGGTGGGGCTTCGGCGGTGCCACCGGGCTCGCGACCTGGGAGGACTGGGAGAGAACCCGGGCAGGGGAGCGCCTGCGGATCACGTCGGTACCCGCCCGCCATGGTCCGGCAGGCGTCCATCGGCTGCTGCCCCCGGTGATGGGCAGCGTGCTCGATCTCGAGCGCAACGGGGAGCGGATCTTGCGGGTCTACGTCACTGGTGACACCCTGCGGGTGCCCGAGCTGCGCTCGATCCGGGACCGTTTCCCCGAGATCGACGTGATGATCGCCCACCTCGGGGGGACGAAGGTGCTCGGCGTGCTCGTCACGATGGACGGCAGGCAGGGCACCGACCTCGTCGAGCTGGTCCGGCCCGCCATTGTGGTGCCGGTGCACCACGACGACTACGGCGTCTTCAAGAGCCCGCTCGAGGACTTCGTCGCCGAGATGCGCCGCCGCGGCCACGACGGGCGGCTGCGCCCGGTCGTCCGCGGCGACACCGTGGAGCTCGCCGCCTTCCCCCACCGTTGAGCAGGCGGTTCCGATCTGGCGGCTGCGGGTAGCACCACGGGGTGGAGACCACCGCCATCGACCTGGACGCACTGCGCCACGAGGCCGCGCACTGCACCAACTGCGAGCTCCACGAGCCCGCCACCCAGACGGTGTTCGGGGAGGGCCCGCCTGCGGCGTGGCTGATGCTCGTGGGGGAGCAGCCGGGCGACAAGGAGGACATCGCGGGCGAGCCGTTCGTCGGACCGGCCGGTCGCGTCCTCGACACCGCGCTGGAGCGTGCGGGCATCGACCGCGGCGAGGTGTACCTCACGAACGCCGTCAAGCACTTCCGGTTCGAGCTCCGGGGCAACCGCAGGCTGCACAAGACGCCCGGCGTCACGCACATCCGTGCCTGCCGCCCCTGGCTGGACGGGGAGCTGCGGGCAGTACGCCCCACCGCGGTGGCCACCCTCGGCGCCGTCGCGGGCAAGGCGCTCATGGGGCCGTCGTTCCGTATCACCGACACCCGCGGACAGGTGCTCGACTGGGAGGGGCACCGGCTGGTGCCGACCGTGCATCCCTCGGCGATCCTGCGTGGACCAGTCGAGGCGCGGGACGACGCGCTGACGGCCCTCGTGGCCGACCTCGAGGTCGTGGCGGCCCTGCGGCCGTAGGTCTACCGCGTGCCGCCTGCGCCGGGCGGCGGCAACCGCCAGGTCTGCAGATGTTCCCAGGTCAGCGTGAGCCAGTACCGGCCGCTCCAGTCCTCGCTGCGGGTGCGGTAGAGCGAGACGGTGTTCCCGGCGAACGTCGCGGGGGCCTCGATCCCGAGGCCGTGGACGAACTCCTCCACCTCGGCGCTGAGGTCGGGACGCACGGACAGATCGTGCGAGGCGAGCGACAGGTGGGCACGGAAGGCGGCGCGGTCGAACAGGTTCGGCTCGGGGTCGTCGGCGGGCCGTCGCAGGGGTGCGACGGCGGCGTCCACAGCCGCCGCCAGCTCCACGAGGGGCGCGTTGGGGCTGCCGTCGGCGAGGTGGTGGATGTCGTAGACGACGGCGCCGCTGCGCAGCCGGCCGATACCCCTGTTGACCACCGGGAACGACGTCAACGGGGCGAGCGCGGCGGTGACGGCGTCGCGGATCGCGTCCTCGTCGCGACCGAGGTGCTGGCTCCCGACCAGCGTGGCGTGTGGGGGAAACGCTCCCGCGGAGATGAACCCGAACTGGGCTCGCAGCTGCGCGGTGACCGTGGTGACGGCCAGGCTGGTGCGCGGATCGGGACGCAGGAAGACACCGTACCGGTACGGATCACCGGGGGCTGTTGCGGAGAACCGGGTCACCGCACGGACGCTGCCTGCCGGGGGTGGCGGCGTCACCGCCGGCGCCTGAACGGAGGGGGAACGGCGCGAGGCGCTCGGTGCGGGTTGGTGGAGTGTGGTTCAGGTGGCGAGGACGTCGACACCGGCCGCGGCGAGGTCGGCCAGGCATTGCCGTGGACCCGACCACTGGTGGGCCGACCAGCCGCGCTCGCGCGCCCCGGCCACGTTGACCGGCCGGTCGTCGAAGAAGAGAAGATCGTCGCCGGGCAGCCCGAGCGCGTCCTCGACCGCCGCATACGAGCCGGAAAGTGGCTTCGCGACCCCCGTATCGCAGGAGAAGACCTTGGTGGGGAACAGCGTTGCCCACTCGGCCACGCGCACCTCCTCGGCCATCGACCGCGGCGCATTGGAGAGCAGCGCCATCCGCACACCGGTTTCCGACACCCGGCGCAGGAGCTCCGTCACTCCGGGGTCGAGAGCGGCCCACCGCTGCGCGTCCCGGCGGTCGAGCTGCCGGACGTCGGCGTCGGTGAGCCGGCGGCCGGTGTCCGTCCCGACAAGCGTCCAGTACTCCTCGGCGGTACCGCCGAGGTCGTAGTCGTCGCGATGGCGCCAGTAGGCCGCAACGAAGCTCGCGGTGTCGATGCCTGCCTCCACCGCGAGGGCGGCGATGCCGCCGGCGGGCTGACTGAGCACCCCTCCGATGTCGAAGACCACAGCAGCGGGGCGGGAACGTTCCACAGGACGCCACCGTAGATGAGCGGGGCCCTCAGCCGGCGTGGGCGTCCTCGGTGACCTGGATGTCGAACGCGCCGTCGTGGGCGTCCACCCGTGCATGGCCGCCGGGCCCCAGCTCTCCCGCGAGGAGCAGCGCCGACAGCCGGTTGTCCACCTCTCGCTGGATGGTGCGCCGCAGCGGTCGCGCCCCGAACTCCGGCTGGTAGCCGAGCTCCGCCAGCCGCGCGACGGCGGCCGGGGTGAACTCGACCGTCACGTCCTTCGCGCGGAGCCTGCGGCGGGTCTCCTCCAGCAGCAGGTCGGTGATCGTGGTGAGCTGCTCGGCGTCGAGCCTGCGGAACACGATGATCTCGTCGATGCGGTTGAGGAACTCCGGGCGGAACACCTCGCGCAGCCGCGGCATGATCCGGTCGCGCAGCGCCGCGTCGTCCTGGTTCGACATCGCGGCCGAGCTCCCGAAGCCGAGCGTCGCGCCGTGGTTGGTGATCAGCTCCGAGCCGACGTTGCTGGTCATGATGATCACGGTGTTGCGGAAGTCGACCGTGCGGCCCTGCCCGTCGGTGAGCCGGCCGTCGTCGAGCACCTGCAGGAGGACGTTGAACACGTCGGGGTGCGCCTTCTCGATCTCGTCGAGCAGCAGCACCGAGTACGGCCTGCGGCGGACGGCCTCGGTGAGCTGGCCGGACTCGCCGTAGCCGACGTAGCCGGGCGGCGCCCCGATCATCCGCGCCACCGTGTGCCGCTCTCCGTACTCGCTCATGTCCAGGCGGACCATCCGGTCCTCCTCACCGAACAGCGCCACGGCGAGCGCCCTGGCCAGCTCGGTCTTGCCGACCCCGGTCGGGCCCAGGAACAGGAAGCTGCCCACCGGGCGGTCCTCGTCGCCCAGCCCGGCCCGGTTGCGGCGGATCGCCTCGGCCACCGCGGTGACGGCCTCGTCCTGACCCACCACCCGGCTGTGCAGCTCCTGCTCCAGGCGCAGGAGCCTGCTGCGTTCGGTCTCGGTGAGCTCGGAGACCGGCACCCCGGTCTGGCGTGAGACGACGTCGGCGATCTCGCTGACCCCGACCTCCGGCACGCTGTCGTCGGGCTCGACGGTGGAGGTGAGCCGGGTGCGCAGCTCGGCGATCCGGTCCCGCAGCTCGGTGGCCTGCTCGTACTGTTCGCCGGCCACGGCCTGGTCCTTGTCCCGCTCGAGCTGCTCGAGCTGCTGCTCCATCCCGCGCCGGTCGATCGAGGGGGTGCGGGTGCGCAGCCGGACCCGCGCCCCGGCCTGGTCCATCAGGTCGATGGCCTTGTCGGGCAGGAACCGGTCGGTGATGTAGCGCTCCGACAGCTCGACGGCGGCGCGCAGCGCGTCCTCGGTGTAGCGCACCTGGTGGTGGGCCTCGTAGCGGTCGCGCAGCCCGTGCAGGATCTCGATGGCGTCCTCGCAGCTCGGCTCGGGCACCATCACCGGCTGGAACCGGCGCGCGAGCGCGGCGTCGGACTCGATGTGCTTTCGGTACTCGTCGAGGGTGGTGGCCCCGATGACGTGCAGCTCTCCGCGGGCGAGGGCGGGCTTGAGCATGTTGCCCGCGTCCATCGAGCCGCCGCTCTCCCCGCCTCCCCCGCCGGCGCCGACCATCGTGTGCAGCTCGTCGATGAAGACGATCAGCTGGTCGCCGTTGGCCCGGATCTCGTCGATCAGCGCCCGCAGCCGTTCCTCGAAGTCGCCGCGGTAGCGGGTGCCGGCGACGACGCCGGACAGCTGGAGCTCCACCACCCGGCGTTCCAGGAGCGTGTCGGGGACGTCGCCGTCGACGATGCGCTGCGCGATGCCCTCCACGATGGCGGTCTTCCCGACGCCCGCCTCGCCGATCAGCACCGGGTTGTTCTTGGTACGCCGCGAGAGCACCTCGATGGTCTGCTCGATCTCGTCGGCGCGCCCGACCACGGGGTCCAGCCGGCCGGCACGCGCCGCGGCGGTGAGGTCCTCGCCGAACTGGTCGAGCGTCGGGGTGGCCGACGCGGCCCCCGGCCCGGCCTGTGGCGCGCGGGGCACGCCCGCGGGCTGGGCGCCGGGGCGGCGCGGGTCGAAGCCGGGCGGGCCACCCGGGGAGAATCGGGCCTGGGCCAGCAGCCTGCCCGCGGCGGACTCCGTGTTGGCCGCGATCGCCAGCAGGATGTGCTCGGGCCCGATGTAGGTCGAGCCGAGGGAACGCGACACCTGGTGCCCGTCGAGCAGCGCCCGCTTCGCGGCGGGCGTGAGGCTGGGAGCGCGGCCGGTGGGCTCGTGGCGCTGCAGGCGCGCGTCGAGCAGCCGGGCCATCGCGTCCGGGTCGACACCCGCCTGTTCGAGCCACTGCCGGGTCACCCCGATCCGGGTGGAGGCGAGTAGCAGGTGTTGGGCGTCGAGGTCGGTGTCGCCGCGGTCGGTGGCCTCCTGCGCGGCGGCGGCGACGAGCTCGCGCGTCCCGGCGCTCATCAG
This sequence comes from Pseudonocardia sp. OZ21, assembly GCF_059359135.1. NCBI lineage: Bacteria > Bacillati > Actinomycetota > Actinomycetes > Pseudonocardiales > Pseudonocardiaceae > Pseudonocardia > Pseudonocardia sp. OZ21. The sequence continues at coordinate 155,102 of NZ_JCADBN010000002.1, read as the reverse complement.
CCGGGTGAGATCGATCCGCCGTGGCCCGCGGGGGCCGCGGGCGCCGGAGCCGAGGTAGCGGGCGAGGAACTCGTCGAACGAGCCGGGCTCGTCCGGTCCGGTGGAACCGGTCATCTCCAACACCTTCCGTCGGGTTCGGGTCGCGTTGGAGCGTTCCCGTGGCACGGACCCCGAAACGGTTGCCGGTGGTGACGGCGCGGTAGCGCAAGGCGATGGGTGGCGAGGCGCGGCAACAGGTGTGCGACGAGACCCTGGAGGACGTGGTCCAGGCCGAGCTGCTCACCTCGGCCTGGACCACGGGCGGACGGAGTCGGTGGCCGCCGTCGCGGACGTCTCCCGAGACCCGCCCCCGCGTCATGGACACATGAAGCGGCATCAGGGCGCCTAGAACAGCAGCACGGGACCACAACGCTGTCACCGTGGCCGGCGAGTCGCCCGTTCCCCGCGCGCGAGTCGCCCGATTCCTGCTGCGGGCGGCGCCCACGGCGGCATCGAGAGATCCTTCGGCGTGCGCCCGCGTCGGGATTGCGCTTTCCTTCCGGGACGAACCGGTCGTAACGTACGCGGACCGGTGCGAAACGCAGTTCCCCCGTGACGGAACGCCCCGAGGAGACGCGATGACGACGCCCCGTTCCGACGACGCAACGGGAACTCCGCTCGACGACGCCACCCCTGCCGAGCCGGCCGCCCCCGCCCCCGCCATCACCACGCCCGTCGAGCTGCGCCGGGTGGTCACCGGCTCGCTGGTCGGGACCGCACTCGAGTGGTACGACTTCTTCATCTACGGCACCGCTGCCGCGCTGGTGTTCAACGTCCTGTTCTTCCCGCAGTCGGACCCCGCCGTGGGCACGCTCACCGCGTTCGCGACGTTCGGCGTCGGCTTCGTCTTCCGGCCGCTGGGCGGCATCCTGTTCGGCCACATCGGCGACCGGATCGGCCGCCGCGAGACGTTGATCATCACCACGCTGGTGATGGGGGTGTCCACCGGTGTGATCGGGCTGCTGCCCACCTACGACTCGGTCGGCGCTTGGGCGCCGGTGCTGCTCGTCCTCCTGCGGGTGCTGCAGGGCCTCGGCGCGGGTGCGGAGTTCGGCGGCGCGTCCACCCTGCTCGCCGAGCACGCACCGGCTCACCGTCGCGGCTTCTACACCTCCTTCGCCCAGACCGGCGTGCAGATCGGCCTCGTGCTGGGCACGGTCGCGTTCCTGCTGGTCGGCATGCTGCCCGACGAGCAGCTGTTCTCCTGGGGCTGGCGCGTGCCGTTCCTGGTGAGCTTCCTGCTCATCGGGGTGTCGCTCTACGTGCGGCTGCGGGTGGCCGAGTCGCCGGTGTTCCGCGCCCTCACCGCCGGGCAGCAGGTCGTCAAGGCGCCGGTGCTGGAGGCGCTGCGCCGCTACCCGCACCTGCTCATCGGGATCGGCGCCCACATCGCCGACACCGCGGCCGTGTACCTGTACGCGACGTTCACCGTCTCCTACGCAACGGGCACCCTGGGCATCCCGCGGGGCACCGTGCTCACCGGCGTCATCGTCTTCGGTGTCGTGGTGATCATCCTGCAACCCGTGTACGGCGCACTGTCGGACCGGATCGGCCGCCGGCCGCTCAACATCTTCTCCGTGGTGTTCACCGCGGCCTTCGCGTTCCCGTACTTCCTGCTGCTGCGCACCGAGCAGCCCGTGCTCGTGGTGCTCGCGCTCGTCGTCGCCACCGCGTTCGGGCTGGCGCCCATGATCGCCGTGCAGCCCGCCTTCTACGCCGAGCTGTTCGGCGCGCGGGTGCGCTACACGGGCTTCGCCACCTCGCGGGAGATCGGGGCCGCGCTGGCCGGTTTCACCCCGCTGGTGGCCGGCTATCTCATCGTCCTGTGCCTGATCTCCCTGGTGGCGTTCGTGGCTGCGCCCGAGATGAAGGACATCGACATCGCCGCCGCGGGACCGGCGGACACACGCTGAGCGCCCACCGCGGAATGGAGACCCCGGGCTTGGCTCCGTGCGGGACGCGGGTGAGACTCGATCTCGACCTCGTCGAGTGGAAGAGGGTCGCCGAGTGGAAGAGGACCAGATGACCGACAACGCCCGCGTGGCGATCGTGACCGGAGGGGCCCGCGGGATCGGTGCGGCCACCGCGCTGCGGCTGGCCCGCGACGGACTCGCGATCGCGGTGATCGACCTGGAGGAGGCCGCGGCCAAGGCGACCGTCGACGCCATCGAGGCCGACGGCGGGCGGGCCCTCGCCGTGGGCGCCGACGTGGCCGACGCCGGACAGGTCGAGGCCGCCGTCACCCGCGTGGCCGATGAGCTCGGCGCGCCGACCGTGCTGATCAACAACGCCGGCGTGACCCGGGACAACCTGCTGTTCAAGATGTCCGAGCTGGACTGGGACACCGTGATGGGCGTGCACCTGCGCGGCTCCTTCCTCATGGCGCGCGCGGTGCAGAAGTACATGGTGGAGCAGCGCTTCGGCCGCATCGTCAACCTGTCGAGCACGTCGGCGCTGGGCAACCGCGGCCAGGCCAACTACTCCACCGCCAAGGCCGGTCTGCAGGGCTTCACCAAGACCCTGGCGATCGAGCTCGGCAAGTTCGGCGTCACGGCCAACTGCATCGCCCCCGGCTTCATCGTCAGCGACATGACCAGGGCGACGGCCGAGCGGATCGGCGAGGACTGGGACACCTACGTGTCCGCCCGGGCCGCCCAGATCCCGGTGGCCCGCGCCGGTCAGGTCGAGGACATCGCGCACACCGTCTCGTTCTTCGTGAGCGAGGGCGCGGGCTTCGTCTCCGGCCAGGTGATCTACGTGGCGGGCGGTCCGAAGGCCTGAATCGTCCCGTCCCCCCGGATAATGGCGGGGTGCGCTTCATCTTCCGCCCCCCGGCCGCCCACGCGGCCGGGCTGGTGTCGTTGCCGTGGGAGAAGCCCCTCGAGGACTGGGCCGACGACCGGATCCTCGAGGTGGCCCACCGCGGCATCTCCCGGCACGTCGTGCGGTTCGTCGAGGTGGACGGGCTCGTCTACGCGCTGAAGGAGATCGACGAGCGGCTGGCCCGCCGGGAGTACCGGCTGCTCGGCGAGCTCGAGTCGATGGGCATGCCGGCGGTGTCGGTGCTCGGGGTCTGCGTGGAGCGGCCCCCGTTCGACGGCGTCGCCCAGGACGCCGTGCTGGTGACGCGGTTCCTCGACTACTCGATGTCCTACCGCTACGTCTTCTCCCACGGGCACACGAGCAGGCCCACCGACCAGCTCGTCGACGCGATGGTGGAGCTGCTCGCGCGGCTGCACCTCGCGGGCCTGTTCTGGGGCGACTGCTCGCTGTCCAACACCCTGTTCCGCCCGGATGCCGGCAGTATCGCCGCCTACCTCGTCGACGCCGAGACGGCGGAGATGCACCAGGTCCTGTCCGACGGGCAGCGGCGGTTCGACATCGACTACGCCGCCGAGCGGGTCGGCGGTGAGCTGTTCGACCTGCAGTACGGGGGCCTGCTGCCGGCGGGTGTCGACCCGATCGAGATCGCCGCGGAGCTGCCCCGGCGCTACTACGCGCTGTGGGAGGAGCTCACCAGGGAGGAGCGGTTCCAGCCCGACGAGCAGCGCTTCCGCGTGGCGGAGCGGGTGAACCGCATCAACGAGCTGGGCTTCGACGTCGACGAGATCGAGCTGATCACCACGCCGGACGGCACGCTGCTGCGGGTGCACACGCGGGTGGCGGAGGCGGGCAGGCACCGCGACGAGCTGTTCGCGCTCACGGGGTTGCAGGTCACCGAGAACCAGGCGCGGCGGCTGCTCAACGACCTGGTGAGCTACCGCGGCTACCTCGAGCAGAAGGAGGGCCGTCCGGTGCCGGAGACGGTGGCGGCCCACCGGTGGCGGTCCGAGGTCTACGACCGCGTGATGGCGTTCGTGCCGGAGTCGCTCGCCGACCGGCTGGCGCCGGCCGAGGTGTTCCACGAGATCCTGGAACACCGCTGGTTCCTGTCGGAAAAGGCAGGCAAGGACGTCGGCACCACGGCAGCGGCGCGGTCGTACGTGACGCGGATCCTGCCGCGCACCCCCAGCACCCTGACCGTCCTCCCCGGGGAGGACGACGCGCCCGCCCCCGTGCCGCGCCACGCGTAGCGGCGGCGGGTCAGGGGATCCGGGGGGACAGCAGCACCGTCCACGGCGGCAGGGACTCGGTACCGGTGAGCTCGATCGGGTCCGCCGTGAGGTTGACCAGCAGGAGGCCGTCGGGGGCCCGGAACGCGAGCAGCGGCAGGGTCGGCGAGTGGCCGACCGAGATGTCGCCGGCAGCCAGCCGGGGCACCAGCCACTGCCAGGGCGCGGTCAGCGGCGTGGGGCGTCCGCCGTCGGACTTGGTGCTGTCGGTCCAGAGGGCGGAGAACCCCAGGTCGGCCCCCTGCGGCCCCCACAGCAGGGCGACCGAGACGCCCGACTGGGCGTAGGCAGCCAGTACGGCGAGGGTGGACGCCGCGCTGGCCTGGCTGGTGGGGCCGCCGTCCTCGCCGGTCGGCACGTCCGGGTAGAACTCCGCCCACCACACGGGTAGCGGGGTGCGCTGTTTGATCCAGGCGGTCAGGTCGGCGAACTTGCTGGCAGCGGCGTCCGCCGGTGTCGTGACCGTGTCGTTCCGGGTGGCCGTGCCGCCGTCCACCGCGATGAAGTCGGCGCCCACGTTGTTGGCCAGCCAGTAGTCCACAACGTCGAGGGCCCGCTGATCGGCCACGCCCCACGGGCCCCGCACGTCCGAGGAGTCGGGTGAGCCGGGGTCGAGGCTGGTCATAACGACGTAGGGCCCGCCCACCTGCACGTCCGGACGCACCGCTTTGACCGCCGTGTAGACCTTGTTGTAGAGCTCGGTGTAGCCCTCGTAGTCCCAGCGGTTCAGGTCGCTGTTGTAGAAGCCCTTGAGCTCGTTCCACACGAGCACCCGCTCGATCTGCGGGTAGCGCTGCACCGCCTGGGCCGCCAGCGCCGCGAAGTCGTCGAAGTGGGCGGGCTCGGGGGCCGTCTCCAGCTGGGACCAGTCCGTCTGGCCCGGGGCGCCGCCCTTCATCCAGTCCGGCGAGCAGCACAGGGTGAGCACCGTGCGTCCGCCGGTGGCCTTCACGAGCTGCATGCGCTGGTCGAGGGTGGACCAGTCGTACTGGCCGGGTGCGGGCTCCGGGTTGAGCGTGCCGAAGCCCATCAGGTGGACGTTCTGCCAGATGGCGCCGTTGTTCTTCAGCACGTCGAGGCCCCGGTCGCGCGCCTGGGCCGGCTCTTCCGGGTCGAGGCTCTCCTGCGTGTGCGTCACGCCCAGCTGGAGCGGGGTGGCCTGCTTCTTCCAGTTCCAGTCGGCCCCGAGCCCGATCGCCTTCAGCGTCTCCTGTGACAGGTTCACCGGCCCGGTCGGTGCGACCGCACCGGACGAGCAGGCGACCAGCGCCAGGGTGAGCGCCACCAGAACGGCGGCGAGGTGGGCACGACGCACGACGAAAACCTCATCCGGGGGTCAGCGAGTGGGGAGGGGTTCGGACCCTATCGACTGCAGAGTGCCGGATCGTCGCGGTGGCCGGACTGAGAGGGGCGGCCGGCCCGATATCCACCCGGTAGGGCGCTGAGCTGGGCAGGTGTTCCGCGCCGGACGACCCGTCCGCCGGCCATTACGACGATCTGGTCGAACCGGTCGAGGCTGCTGAGGTCGTGCGTGATCAAGATCATGGTGTGGCCGGTGGTCGCGGCGAGGAGGTCGTCGAGCACCGCGTCGCGCGTCTCCGGGTCGAGATGGGCGGTGGGCTCGTCGAGTACGAGCAGGTCCGGTTCGACGAGCAGCGCGCGGGCGAGCGCGAGCCGCTGCCGCATGCCGCCCGAGAGCCGGGTGCCGTGCGTGCCGACCTCGGTGTCGAGTCCGCCGGCGGCGCGGACGTCGGGCGCGAGCCGGACGCGTTCCAGCACGTCCCACAGCTCCGGGTCCGACGCGTCCGGCCGGGCGAGCCGCAGGTTCTCCCGGACGGTGCTGGCGAAGACGTGCGGGTCCTGCGGCACGCCGCTCACGCGGGCCCGCACGGTGTCCGGCTCCTGGGTGGTGATGTCGACGCCGTCGAGGAGGACGGTGCCCTCGTCCGGGTCGCGGAAGCGGAACAGCACGTCGGCGAGCGTGCTCTTGCCCGCCCCGCTCGGGCCGAGCACGGCGATGCGCCGTCCCGGGGGGACGTCCAGGTCGAACCCGTCGAGCGCCCACGGCTCCGCCGGCCCGTAGCGGACGCGCAGCCCGGAGATCCGCAGGCCGCGTTCGGGCAGGACCGGCCGCGCCGGCCGGACCTCGACCGCGGGTGGCGTGTCGAGAACGTCGAACAGCCGGCCGCCCGCCGCCCGCAGGGAGCCGAGCCGGGCCGCCGCCCCGGGCAACGGGGCGACGATCTCGAACGCGGCGAGCGCCGTGAGCACCAGGACGGCGAGCGGCACCGCCCCGAGCGTGCCGTTCCCGACGGCGCCGGCGCCCAGCAACAGCGTGCCCCAGAGCGTCAGCCCGGCGATCAGCGCCGACGCGCCCGCCCCCAGCCCGAGCAGGCCGGCGTCGCGCCGTTCCACGCGGGTGAGCTCGGCGCCTGCCCCCTCGACGCGGGCCAGTGCGGCGGGCATCGCCCCGTACACGACGAGGTCGGGAGCGCCGTGCATCACGTCGACCACGGCGGTGGAGAGCGCCGCCCTGGCGGCGGCGCGGCGACGGCCCGGTTCGCGTCCTGCCGCGGCCGCGACCAGCGGGACCGCGAGGCCGGCCAGGACCAGCCCGGCCGCCAGCAGCACGCCGCCGGGCACCAGCAGCGCCGTGGCGACGGTGACGACACCCGCTCCGGTGACGAGCGCGGCGAGCGGCGGCGTGAGGCCGCGGACGAGGAGGTCCTGCGTCGCGTCGGTGTCGCTGACCAGCCGTGTCACCAGGTCGCCCGTCCGGAAGCGGTGGATCGGTTCGGTGCGTGCGAGCCGCGCATACACGCGTACCCGCACGTCGGCGAGCGTCCGCAGCGCGGCGTCGTGGGTGACCAGGCGTTCGAGGTAGCGGGCGAGCCCCCGGGTGACGCCGAGCGCGCGGGTGGCGACCACGGCCACGCTCAGCGCGGTGATCGGCGGGTGGGTGGCCGCGGTGGCGATGAGCCAGGCCGCCACGACGAGCAGGCCCACCCCGGCCGCGGTGGCCGTCGCGCCGGCCAGCACGCCGAGCGCGAACCGGGACCCCCGGGGCCGGGCCAGCGCGATCATCCGGGTCAGCGGTCCACGCGTGCGTGTCATCGGGCCGCTCCCACCGGCAGAGCTGTTCCCACCGGCAGAGCTGTTCCCACCGGCAGGGCGATCCGCCCGGTCTCCAGGTGGACCACCTCGTCGGCGAGGTCCGCCCAGCCCGCGTCGTGCGCGACGATCACGCCCGTGTGCCCGCTGAGCAACCGGGCCACCCCCGCGCGCACTGCCGCGGCGTTCTCCGGGTCGAGGTGGGCGGTCGGTTCGTCGAGCAGCACGATCGGGGCCACGCCTGCGTCGCCCTCCTGCGCGGTCGCCTGGCGCAGGAACGCCCTGGCCAGTGCGATGCGCTGGCCCTGACCGGCCGACAGCCTGCTGCCGCGCTCGCCGAGCCGGGTCGCGTAGCCGTCGGGGAGAGCGGCGATCAGTTCCCCGGCCTCGGCGAGCCGGGCGGCCCGGCGCACGGCGGCATCGGAGGCCTCGGGGGCGCCGAGCCGGATGTTGTCGGCCACCGACGCGTCGAACAGGTAGGGCCGCTGCGGCACCCACGCGATCCGGCGCCGCCATTCGTCGGCGGGCACGTCCAGCAGGTCCACGGGCTCGTCGCCCGTTCCGCCGACCGTGATCCGCCCCGCCGTCGGCTCGGTGAACCGCAGCAGCAGCGACAGCAGGCTCGTCTTGCCTGCCCCGCTGCGCCCCGTGACGAGCACGGTGGCACCCGGCCGCAGGGTGAGGTCCACTCCGGCCAGCGCGGGGTCGGACCGTGCGGGGTAGACGAGGCCGACGTCCCGGAAGCGGATCTCCGGAGCGGCCGGGGGAGTGGCCGTGGGCAACGCCGCACCGCCGGGCGACTCGCGCACCAGAATCGGGCGACTCGCGGGAAGTTCCCGCGAGTCGCCCGGTGTGGGGGTGTGAGTCGCCCGGTTCTGGGGGCGCTCCAGCGCCGCGAAGACCTGCTCGGCGGCGGCCAGGCCCTCGGTGCTCGCGTGGAAACGCGCGCCCACCTCGCGCAGCGGCAGGTAGGCCTCCGGCGCGAGGATCAGCACGAGGAGGGCGGTCTCCAGGTCGAGTCGGCCGTAGAGCAGCCGCAGCCCGACCTCCACGGCGACGAGTGCCACGGCGAGCGTGGCGAGCAGTTCGAGGACGAAGGCCGACAGGAACGCCACCCGCAGCGTCCCCATCGTCGCGGTGCGGTGGTCCTCGGTGACGCGCCGGATCAGCGCGGCCTCGGACTTCGCCCGGCGGAACAGCGCCAGTGTCGGCAGGCCCTCGACGACGTCGAGGAAGTGCCCGCCGAGGCGTTCCAGCAGCCGCCACTGCCGGCGCGTGCGGGCCTGCGTGTGCCAGCCGACGAGCGCCATGAACAGCGGGATCAGCGGCAGGGTCAGGGCGATCACCAGCGCGGAGATCCAGTCGGCCCGCACCACCACCACGAGGACGGCCGCCGGCACGAGCACGGCCAGCACGAGCTGGGGCAGGTAGCGGGCGACGTAGTCGTCGAGGGCGTCCAGGCCCCGCGTGGCGAGCGTGACGAGCTCGCCCGCGCCGGCCGTGGCGGGGTCACCGCCCGCGACGTGCCGGACGAGGCGGGTGCGCAGGTCGGACTTCACCACGGCCGCGCTGCGCAGGGCCATCGTCTCCGCGCCTGCGGACAGCGCCGCGCGGGCCAGCGCCACGAGCGCGACGGCGCCGACGGTGCCCGCGAGCGCCTGCGCGCCGATCCCCGCGCCCGCTCCGGCCACGGCGTGGGCCACCAGCCAGGCCTGCAGGAGGATCAGCCCCGTGGCGGCGGCGGCGCAGGTGACCGTCACCGCCAGGTGCACGCGCACCGCGCGGGTGGTGCGGACCAGCCGGGGGTCGAGGGGTCTCATGCGACGTGCGCCCTGGTCACCCGGCGCCGGAACACCCAGTAGCTCCACGACTGGTAGGCGATCACCAGCGGCAGGAACACCGCGCCGATCCAGCTCAGCACCCCCAGCGTGTAGGGCGCCGACGCGGCGTTCGCGATCGTGAGGTCGAACGCCGGGCTGACGAGCGACGGGAGCACGGCCGGGAAGAGCGAGCCGAACAGCGTCGCCGTGAATGCGGCGACACCGACGGCCGTGGCGGTGAACGCCCAGCCCTCCCGGTGGCGCATCGCGAGGACGACCCCGGCGAGCACGGCGGCGACCGTGACGACGGCGGGCACCACAGGCACGCCGTGCGTGGCGCCGGTCCACAGCCAGAACCCGGTCAGCGCCACGAGCGCGACGGGGCCGGCGGTCCGTGCCGTGACGGCGGCGCGGTGGCGCACCGGGCCGTCGGTCTTCAGCGCGAGGAACACCGCGCCGTGCAGCACGAACAGCGTGAGGGTGGTGAGCCCGCCGAGCAGCGCGTAGGGGCTCAGCAGGTCGACCAGCCGCGAGGTCACCACGCCGTCCGGGCCGAGCTCGACGCCCCGCACGATGTTGGCGAACACGACGCCCCACAGGAAGGCGGGCACGGCGCTGCCCGCGATGATCGCGGCGTCCCAACGGGCGCGCCAGCGCGCGTCGTCCACCTTCCCGCGGTACTCGAACGCCACCCCGCGGCCGATGAGCGCCAGGATGATCAGCAGCAGTGGGAGGTAGAACCCGCTGAGCGTGGCGGCGTACCAGACCGGGAACGCCGCGAACATGGCGCCGACCGCGGTGATCAGCCAGACCTCGTTGCCGTCCCACACCGGGCCGATCGCGTTGATGACCACGCGCCGGTCGGCCTCCCGCTCGGCGGGGTCGGTGCCCCTGCCGAGCACGGGAAGCAGCATCCCGACGCCGAAGTCGAAGCCCTCGAGCACGAAGTAGCCGGTCCAGAGCACCGCGATGGCGACGAACCAGATGGTCGGGAGATCCATGACTCTCCTCGTCGCTTGCTAGTAGGTGAACGCCGGAACGGCGTCGGGCTCGCGCTCGCCCTCGCCCGGGTAGGGCATGACGTGGCCGGGACCGGCCTTCAGGTAGCGCCACATGAGCCGGGCCTCGACCACCGCGAGCGTCCCGTAGAGCGCGGTGAAGGCCGACAGGGAGAACGCCACCTCGCCCAGGCTCACGCCCGGCGAGACGCTGGCCGCCGTGAGCAGCTCGCCGACCACCGTCCAGGGCTGGCGGCCCATCTCGGTGAGGACCCAGCCGAAGATGTTGCCCACCATCGCCGCAGGCAGGGCCGCCATCGCCACGCGGTACATCCAGCGCTGCTCGGGCAGGGCGCCGCGGCGGGTGAGCCACAGTCCGAGGACGCCGACGACCACACCGGCCATGCCGAGGCCCATCATCAGGCGGAACGACCAGTAGATCACCGCGATGTTCGGCGTGTAGTCGCCCGGGCCGAACTGCTGCTGGTAGTGCTGCTGCAGGTCGTTGATGCCCTGGACCTCGCCCGCCGGGGAGCCGGTGGCGAGGAAGCTCAGGACGTAGGGCACCTGCACGTCGATGATGTTCTGTCCGAGGCCGACCTCGCCGAGCGAATGGTCACCGACCGCGAAGAGCGAGAACCCCGCGGCGCCCTCGGTGTTCCACAGCGCCTCGGCGGAGGCGAGCTTCATCGGCTCGTACTGGGCGGCCAGCTTGGCCTGGTGGTCGCCGGAGCAGACCACGACGGCCCCGGCGATCACGGTGGTGAGCAGCCCGGCGCGCAGGGTCCGGCGGAACATCCCGGGCTCGCTCGCGTGGGGGGCCTTGTCGCGGTGCAGGAGCTTGTAGGCGCTCACCGCCACCACGAACAGGCCGGCCACCACGAACGAGGCGGAGACGACGTGCAGGTAGGTCGACCACGCCTGGGAGTTGGTGAGCACGGCCCCGATGTCGGTGAGGTGCGCCCTCTTGGTGACCGGGTCGACGGCGAACCCGACCGGGTGCCGCATCCAGGCGTTGGCGGCGAGGACGAAGTAGGCCGACAGGTTGGAGCCGATCGCGGCCGCCCAGATCGTCGCCAGGTGCACGCGGCGCGACAGCCGGTCCCACCCGAAGATCCACAGTCCCAGGAACGTGGACTCCAGGAAGAACGCCAGCAGCGCCTCCAGCGCCAGCGGGGCGCCGAAGACGTCCCCGACGAAGGTGGAGTAGGCGCTCCAGTTCATCCCGAACTGGAACTCCTGGACGATGCCGGTGACCACGCCCATGGCGAAGTTGATCAGGAAGAGCTTGCCGAAGAACTTCGTGGCGCGCAGGTACTCGGTGTTCCCGGTGCGGTGCCAGGCCGTCTGCAGGACGGCCACGACGACCGACAGGCCGATCGTCAGTGGCACGAAAAGGAAGTGGTAGATCGTCGTGATCCCGAACTGCCAACGGGCCAGGTCCAGGGCGTCCACGCGCAGCCTCCACTCGCCGAACTTCTACGTACTGTAGTAGTTCTACAGTACGTAGAAGAGAGCGCGGCGGCAGGGTGTTCCTGATCTCCTTTTTGCCTCGTGTCGGCCGCTTTGGTAGCGGGTCAGGCGGTCTGCAGGTGGGCGAACTGGCGCCCCGCCTCGTTCTCCACCATCACCGACGCCACCTGGTCGGGGGCGATGATCGCGGAACCGTGGAGCGTGACGCCCTCCTTCCAGCCCGTCGGAGGCACGAGCCAGCTCCCGGCCACCTGGCGGCTGCCGTCACGGGCCACCACCACCAGGCGGCACCGCTCGCCCGCCGGGATCCCCTGCACCGTGGCGCTCACGCGCACCCACCCCGTGGCCGGGGTCAGCATCGCCGTCATCACCACCCCGCCGGGCCCGGTGCCCGTGAGCACCTGCGCGTCGGCGGCGACCTCGGCCGGGGCGGGTGCGGCGATCACCGTGGCGGGGCCTGCGGTGGTACGGCCGAGCGCGACGCCGCCACCGAGCACGACGGCCATGCCGACGACGGTCGCAGCCACCAGCGTCAGCCGCTTGCGACGCCGTTGCGAGCCGACCTCGGACCGGATCTGGCGCAGGGTGCGTTGCAGCACCAGGTCGCCGTCTGGCGGCCCGTCGAGGAACACCTCCGGCGGTACCTCGTCGAGCAGGTCGGTCATCTCGCGCAGCTCCTCCCACTCGTAGCGGCACTCCGAGCACGAGGCCAGGTGCTCCTCCACGGCGTGTGCCTGTTCGGGGGTGAGGAGACCGAGGACGTAGGCCCCCAGCTCTTCACGGTCGTGCGGTCTGTAGGCGTGGGTCATGCCGGCACCTCGTCCCCTGCCGTGTCCCGGATGGTGAGACGCTCGCGGAGAGCCCGGAGCGCGTAGTAGGACCGTGACTTGACCGTGCCCGCCGGAATGCCGAGCGCGGTGGCCGCCTCCCCGAGGCTGCGCCCCTGGAAGTAGATCTGGTCGAGCACGCCACGGTGATCCTCGGAGAGCTCCTCGAGGGCGGCAAGCACGGTGACGGACGTGGCGACGCGGTCGGCGTGGTCGCGCTGGATCGGCGGGGTGTCCGGAGTCTCGGGCACCTCCGGTGGCCGGGCCGCTCTGGCTCGGATCCGGTCGGTGACGATGTTGCGTGCCACCGTCAGCAGCCACCCGCGCGTGGAGCCCCGGCCGTTGGCCACCACCTCGGGGTGGCGCCACGCCCGGATCAGCGTCTCCTGCACGACGTCCTCGGCGGCGCCGCGGTCGCCGGTGAGCCGGGTGGCGTAGGCCAGCAGCGCACGCCCGTGTTCCTGGTAGATGGCATGCACCAGGGCCTCGTCACGTGCGCGAGGTCGTACGTCGGGCATGTTCCCGGCTCCCTGGGACGGCGGACGGATGTGGCACCTGATGGGGCCGCACCCACTGATGGCACGTGTCGTGGGCGCCGGAGGTTCAGTGCGCCCGCGCAGTGGATAAGCAAAATATCCGATTGAACCGTTTCCGTCCGGGTGCCGTGTGCAGAGTGACCATGGTCCGGCAGCAGGCCGGGCTCCGACCCACGCGGGGAGAACATGAAGAGCTACGCGCCCCTGGTGACGCTGGCCGCGGTCGTCGCACTCGGCTCCGGTTTCTTCATCGCCAACACGATGAGCCAGAGGGACGCCACGCAGACGTCCACGGCAGCCGTGGTCGACCCGACGGCGGGCGAGACCGCGCCGTCCACCGAAGTCGATCTGGGCAGCCTCGCACCGCCCGCCGCACCGGAGGCGGCGCCGAACGCCGCGCCGAACGCCGGGCCGGACGCTGCTGCGGCCCCGGCCGTCGCCGAGAAGGCCTACGCGGGCTGGACCTCGGGCCGGGAGCTCTCGGTGGCCATCGCGGTGAAGGACGGCCGCGCGGTCGGCTACGTGTGCGACGGCGACGCGACGGAGGCGTGGCTCGAGGGCACCCTGTCGGGTGACCAGCTGTCGCTCACGAGCAAGGACGGCTCGACCACGATCACCGGCACCGCCAACGAGGCGTCGTCGGCGGGCACCGTGACCGGGGGCGGACAGGAGTGGCCGTTCGAGGCCGAGGGCGCCTCGGCACCCGCGGGGCTCTACGAGGGACGGGCCGACGTCCGCGGGGTGGCCACCCGCGTCGGCTGGGTCGTCACCGGTGACGGGGAGGTGACCGGGGTGGCGTCCGCCGCGGGGGAGCGGCGGCCCGCGCCCGTGCTGAACCCCGCCCAGCCGGGTGCCGTCGTGCTCGACGGGGTGCCCGTCGAGGTGACAGCGCTCGACGGCGGCTCCGCGGTGATCAGGCGATGAGCGAGCGTGCGAGCGAATCAATGTCACAGTGCCCGCGCGAAGCGCCGGCCGAGCGCAGCGAGGCCGAGCGATGAGTGCCACGATGCGCGCCTCGCACGCGGCGCGCAGGCGTCCCGGTCCCGGAGGGGTCCTGTTGTGTGGCGCCGTCGGCTCGCTGGTCGCTGTCGGGCTCGGCGCGTACGGCCGGGTGCACGAGCCCACGTTCGTGGCGATCAACCTCGCCGGTTTTTCCAGCGGCCTCGCGGTGAAGTCCTGGCTCGCCACCGTGGCGTTCCTGCTGGTACTGGTGCAGCTCGGCTCGGCGATGGTGATGTACGGGCGGATCCGCAGCATCACGCCCGGGCCCTGGGTCGCGGCCCTGCACCGGTGGTCAGGACGGGTGGCAGTGCTGGTGACCGTGCCGATTGCGGTGCATTGTCTCTACGCGCTGGGGTTCCAGACGGGCACGATGCGCACGCTTCTGCATTCGCTCTTCGGGTGCTTCTTCTACGGGACCTTCGTCACGAAGATGTTGCTCCTACAAAGGTCACACGTCCCACGATGGAGCCTGCCGTTGCTCGGAGGGATGGTCTTCACGGCCATGACCGCCCTCTGGCTGACCTCCTCGGTGTGGTTCTTCACCACATCGGGACTGACCTTCTGAGGAGATGCTCGTGCACGCGAACCTGACCACCCCGGCCCTCTCCCGGCGCGCGGTCGTCACCGGGGCCTGCGGCGCTGCCTGCGTCGCCGCGCTGAGCGCCTGCAGCAGTTACGGCTCCGGCGGTGCGCCTGCTCCCGCGGCGCCCCCGGCTCCGGTGCCCACCGGCGCGCCGGGCGCAGCCCCGTCGGGGGGAGCCACCGGTGCGGCGTTGACCAGCACCTCGGACATCCCGGTCGGCGGCGGCGCCGTCTTCGCCGACCAGCAGGTCGTGGTGACCCAGCCGACGGCAGGGGAGTTCAAGGCGTTCTCCGCGATCTGTACCCACCAGGGCTGCACGGTCTCCCAGGTGGCGGACGGCACGATCGACTGTCCGTGCCACGGGAGCCGCTTCGCGGTCGCGGACGGTTCGGTGGTGCGTGGGCCGGCCGCGTCGCCGCTGCCGGCGAAGAACATCAAGGTGGAGGGCACCTCGATCGTCCTGGCGTGACCCGGGTCCGGTGGCCCGGGTCACGCGCTCGGGACGGGCTCGGCACCGCCTCCGCACTAGACTCCTGCCGACCTGGCCCGTACACGGCGCGGTGGCCGTGGGGCGCGGAGGAGTCGCAGTAATGATCATGGCAGTGATGATCAAGGCGGGGATGACCACGGCGTGGCCGGCGACGAGCGCGGCGGACCGATGAACACGGCGAAGGTCGACAGCGAGGCGCTGGATGCCGGCGCACCGGCCGAGCCGGAGGAGCTGGTGCTGGCGGGGGAGTTCCCCGCCGCCCCACGGGACGCCTGGGTGCGCCTCGTGGACCAGGTCGTCGGCAAGGCCGGGCTGCTGGGCAGGGAGCCCGGCGGCGCCTCGCCGGGCGCCGGGGTGGAGAGGCTCACCCGGCGCAGCCCCGAGGGCGTCCGCGTGCTGCCGCTCTACACCGCGGAGGACGCCCCCACGGTCGACATCGGCGTGCCGGGCGCGGCGCCGTTCGTCCGAGGATCCGGCGCGAACGGCGCGGCCCCCGCCGGATGGGACGTCCGGCAGCGCGTCGCCGAGCCCGACGCGCGGCTCGCCCGCGAGGCGGTGCAGGCCGACCTGGAGAACGGCGTGCGGTCGATCTGGCTCGCCGTGGGCGAGGGGGGAAGCACCGTCGCGGATCTGCCCGCCGTGCTCGCCGACGTGCGTCTGGATCTCGCTCCCGTGGTCCTCGACGCCGCGGCCGCCCCGGCCGACGCCGAGACCGACGCCGCGCAGGCGTTCCTCGCGCTCGCCGCCGAGCGGGGGGTCCGGCCGGCCGAACTGCTCGGCACGCTCGGCCTCGACCCCGTCGGCCGCCGCGCGCGCACCGGGGACGGCCCGGACGTCGCCACGGTCGTGCCGCTCGCCCGGCACGTCGCCGCGGAGTTCCCCCAGGTCCGCGCGATCGTGGTGGACGCGCTGCCGGTGCACGGCGCCGGCGCGTCCGACGCGCAGGAGCTGGGCTGGTCGCTCGCGGCGGGCCTGGAGTACCTGCGGGTGCTCACCGCCGCCGGGGCCAACGGTGCCGGGGCCGGGCTCGACCTGCCCACGGCCGCCCGGCTGCTGGAGTTCCGCTACGCCGCCACCGCCGAGCAGTTCCCGACCATCGCGAAGCTGCGCGCCGCCCGCCGCCTCTGGGCGCGGGTCACCGAGGTCTGCGGCTCGCCGCAGCCGCAGCGGCAGCACGCGGTCGGCTCACAGACGATGCTCACCCGGCGCGACCCCTACGGGAACCTGCTGCGCGGCACCCTCTCCGGCTTCGCGGCCGGCGTGGGCGGCGCCGACGCCGTCACGGTGGTGCCGTTCGACGCCGCGCTCGGCGCCCCCGAGCCCTTCTCCCGGCGGATCGCCCGCAACACGCAGGCGCTGCTCGTGGAGGAGGCGCACCTGGCCAGGGTGATCGACCCCGCCGGTGGCTCCTGGTACGTCGAGTCGCTCACGGCCGAGCTCGCCAGGGCGGCCTGGGCGTTCTTCCAGGACGTCGAGGCCGAGGGCGGGGCGCTCGCCGCGCTCGACTCCGGGTTCGTCGCGGAGCAGGTCGCGGTGGTCCGCGGCCGCCGGCTGGCCGACGTCGCCACGCGCCGGGATCCCGTCACCGGCGTGAGCGAGTTCGCCGACCCGGCCGAGAAGCCGGTGCGGCGGCGTCCGCTGCCGGAGCACCCGGGCGGCGGGCTGCCGTGGTTCCGCCCGGCCCAGCCCTACGAGGCCTACCGGGACCGGTCCGACGCCCGGCTCGCGGAGACCGGCTCCCGGCCGCGCGCGTTCCTCGCCACGCTCGGGCCGCTGGCGGCCTACACCACCCGTGCCGGCTTCGCCCGCAACCTGCTGCAGGCCGGCGGGATCGAGGTCGTGGAGGCCGGGCCCACCGAGACCGCCGACGAGGTGGCCGCGGCGTTCATCGCGGCCGGTATCCCGGTGGCGGTGCTCTGTTCCACGGACGCGGTCTACGGCGAGCGCGGCGCGGAGACGGTGGCTGCGCTGCGCGAGGCGGGCGCCCGGCAGGTGCTCCTCGCCGGGCGGGACGGCGTCCCCGGCGTCGACGGCACGCTCTACGCCGGAGTCGACGCGCTCGACGTGATCGAGTCCGTGTACGCGGCCCAGGAGGAGGAGCGATGAGCGAGCTTGCGAGCGAGTCATCAACACAGCGCCGGGGTGAGACGTCGGCCGAGCGCAGCGAGGGCGTGCGATGAACCTTCCCGACTTCACCCAGGTCCCCCTGGAGAGCGACGGGGTCCCCGCCGCGGAGTGGCACGGCGACGTCCCGGCCTGGGACGCGCCGGAGGGCATCGCGGTGAAGCCGCTCTACACGGCGGGTGACCTCGCCGACGTCGACTTCCTCGCCACCTACCCGGGGATCGCGCCGTACCTGCGCGGCCCCTACCCGACGATGTACACCACGCAACCCTGGACGATCCGGCAGTACGCCGGGTTCTCCACCGCCACCGAGTCGAACGCGTTCTACCGGCGCAACCTCGCCGCCGGTCAGAAGGGCCTGTCGATCGCGTTCGACCTGGCCACCCACCGCGGCTACGACTCCGACCACCCGCGCGTGGCGGGTGACGTCGGCATGGCGGGCGTGGCGATCGACTCCATCTACGACATGCGCAGGCTGTTCGAGGGCATCCCGCTCGGCGACATGTCGGTGTCGATGACCATGAACGGCGCCGTGCTGCCGGTGCTCGCCCTCTACATCGTGGCGGCGGAGGAGCAGGGCGTCCCGCACGACAAGCTGACGGGGACCATCCAGAACGACATCCTCAAGGAGTTCATGGTCCGCAACACCTACATCTACCCGCCGCAGCCGTCGATGCAGATCATCTCCGACATCTTCTCGTTCACGTCGCGGGAGATGCCGCGGTTCAACTCGATCTCCATCTCGGGCTACCACATCCAGGAGGCGGGGGCGACCAACGACCTCGAGCTCGCCTACACCCTGGCCGACGGCGTGGAGTACCTGCGGGCCGGGCTCGACGCGGGGCTGTCCATCGACCGGTTCGCCCCGCGCCTGTCGTTCTTCTGGGCGAACGGCATGAACTTCTTCATGGAGGTCGCCAAGATGCGGGCCGCCCGGCTGCTGTGGGCGAAGCTCGTGACGCCGTTCTCCCCGCAGAACGAGAAGTCGCTGTCGCTGCGCACCCACTGCCAGACCTCGGGGTGGTCACTCACGGCGCAGGACGTCTACAACAACGTGATCCGCACCTGCATCGAGGCGATGGCCGCGACGCAGGGCCACACCCAGAGCCTGCACACCAACGCGCTGGACGAGGCGCTCGCGCTGCCCACCGACTTCTCCGCCCGGATCGCCCGCAACACGCAGTTGCTGCTGCAGCAGGAGTCGGGCACCACGACGGTCATCGACCCGTGGGGCGGCAGCTACTACGTCGAGCGGCTCACCTACGACCTGGCCCGCCGGGCGTGGGCGCACATCCAGGAGGTGGAGAGGGCGGGCGGGATGGCGCAGGCGATCGACGCCGGCATCCCGAAGCTGCGCGTGGAGGAGGCCGCGGCGCGCACGCAGGCGCGGATCGACTCCGGCCGCCAGCCGGTGATCGGCGTGAACAAGTACCGGCTCGATCCTGCCGACCAGTCCGAGGACGTCGAGGTCCTGAAGGTCGACAACGCGGGGGTCCGGCGCGAGCAGCTGGAGCAGCTGCGGCGGCTGCGCGAGGAACGCGACTCGCGCGAGGTCGACGCGGCGTTGCGGGCGCTGACGAACGCGGCCGCGTCGATCGCGGAGGGCTCGCAGCGCGGCGACGAGCAGAACCTGCTGGCCCTGTCGGTGAACGCCGCGAGGGCGAAGGCCACCGTCGGGGAGATCTCCGACGCGCTGGAGAAGGTGTTCGGGCGCCACGCCGGTCAGGTCCGCATCATCTCCGGTGTGTACTCCGAGGAGGCAGGGTCGAGCCCGGCGATCGAGCGGGCCCGCGAGCTGGTGGACGAGTTCGCGGCGGAGGAGGGGCGCCAGCCGCGCATCCTCGTGGCGAAGATGGGGCAGGACGGGCACGACCGTGGCCAGAAGGTGATCGCCACGGCGTTCGCCGACCTCGGTTTCGACGTCGACGTGGGCCCGTTGTTCCAGACCCCTGGCGAGGTGGCCCGGCAGGCGGTGGAGGCCGACGTGCACGTCGTCGGCGTCAACTCGCTCGCCGCGGGGCACCTCACGCTGGTGCCCGAGCTGCGCGACGAGCTGGCGAAGCTCGACCGCGCCGACATCATGGTCGTGGTGGGCGGGGTGATCCCGCCTGCCGACTACCCGGCGCTGCGGGAGGCAGGCGCCGCTGCGGTGTTCGGGCCGGGCACGGTGATCGCGGAGGCCGCGGTGGATCTGCTGCAGAAGCTGGCGGCCGCGCACGGCTGAGGACGTGACGCGCCGAGCTCGACGTCGGCGTGGCCCGGCGCCCGGCCGGCCACGCTGAGGTCGATGTCGGCGGCTGGGTGAGCTCGGGAGGAGGGCCGTGGCCCGCGAGATCGATGTGCCGGCGCTGGTGAAGGGTGTGCTCGGCGGATCCCGGGCCGTGCTGGCGCGCGCGATCACCCTCGTGGAGTCGCACCGCCCGGACCACCGCCAGGCGGCGCAGCAGCTGCTCATGGAGCTGCCGGTGGCCTCAGGGTCCCGTCGGGTGGGGATCACCGGGGTGCCCGGCGTCGGGAAGTCGACGTTCATCGAGCGGCTCGGCACCCGGCTCACCGGCGCGGGCCACCGCGTGGCGGTGCTGGCCGTCGACCCGTCGTCCACCCGGACCAAGGGCTCGATCCTGGGCGACAAGACGCGGATGGCCGCTCTGGCCGTCGACGACAACGCGTTCATCCGGCCCTCGCCCAGCGCGGGGACGCTCGGCGGGGTGGCGCGTGCCACCCGGGAGACGATCGTCCTGATGGAGGCGGCCGGCTACGACGTCGTGCTGGTGGAGACGGTGGGCGTCGGCCAGTCCGAGGTGGCCGTGGCCGCGATGGTCGACACGTTCCTGCTGCTCACGATGGCCCGCACCGGTGACTCCCTGCAGGGGATCAAGAAGGGCATCCTGGAGCTGGCCGACGTGGTCGCGGTCAACAAGGCCGACGGCCCGCACGAGAAGGAGGCAGCCGCGGCGGCCCGCGAGCTGACCGGCGCACTGCGGCTCGTCACGCCGGCCGGCGCGTCCTGGCACCCGCGGGTGCTGGCGTGCAGTGCTCAGACCGGTGCCGGCATGGCCGAGGTGTGGGATGCGGTCGAGGCTCATCGCGCCGCGGTGGAGGAGGCGGGCGAGCTGGTCCGGCGGCGCGCCGACCAGCAGGTGCAGTGGATGTGGACGATGGTGCGCGACCAGCTGATGGACCGGCTGCACGCCGACCCGCAGGTGCGCGCGGCGATCCCCGAGCTGGAACGCGACGTGCGCGCGGGCGGGCTCACCCCCACGCTGGGCGCGCAGGAGATCATGAAGCGGCTGGGTCTCTGAGCGAGGGACCTACCGGGCCGCGGCATCCTGGGGGAGCGCGAGCAGTCCGGTGATGGTGATCCGGAGGATGTCGGCGTACATCGCGGCGAAGTCGAGCCTGGCCTCGGCGAGGCGAGGATCGGTGGTGGCCTCGACGACGGTGGGCGTCGGTGTGCAGAACGGCCACAGGCCGGCCACGGCCACGACCGCGATCCTCGTGACGTAGAGGGACCTCGCCTCGTCGAGTTCGGGCACGCAGCGGTGGATGATCCCGCCCAGTCGGCGTCGATGCTCCAGGTCGGCGAGCTTGAACCGGTGGACCGAGTCGGCCGAGACGTTGCGCTCGAGCACCGTGGCCAGCTGGCTCCACAGCCGGCAGAGCAGGGGGTGTGCGGCCAGCGTGCGCGCCCAGGTCGCCACCAGCCGCTCGGTGCCGCACGGGCCATCACCGAGCTCGCGGTCGAGCTCGTCGAGCCAGCTCACCAGGCTGCGGTGGAGCAGTTCGAGCAGCACGCCCTCGCGGGTGCCGAAGTAGCGCACCACGTTGCTCTTCGGGATGCCGAGACGGCGGCTCAGCTCGCGCAGGCCCACGTCCTCCAGCGGTACCTCGGCGAGCATGGCCTCGGCCGCCTCGAGGATGGCGTGGCGTCGTTGGTCCTGCTGCTCCGGGCGCCTGGCGCGTCGGAACTCCGGTTCCGGTGCCTGGGTCACCGCGCACCCCCTGCTGTCTCGTGGCTCACAAGCACCCTAGCGGACCAGTGGCCCCTTGTTAACGGGCCACTGGACCGATACTGTCGACGGCGTGAACGAAGCACAGATCACGCTGGGGCACAGCACGATCCGGATCCGGCCGATCGGCCTGGGATGCATGGGGATGTCGCAGTTCTACGGCGTCGCCGACCGGGACGAGTCGATCGCCACGATCAGGGTCGCCATCGACGCGGCGGTGAACTTCTTCGACACCTCCGACATCTACGGTGCAGCAGGCTCCGCGCCGACCACGAACGGGTTCGGGCACAACGAGACGCTCCTCGGTGAGGCGGTCCGCGGGCGCCGCGACGAGGTCGTGCTCGCGACGAAGTTCGGTGCGCGGCCCGTGCCCGACGGCGGCGTGGTCTTCGACGGCCGTCCGGAGTACGTCCGGGCCGCGTGCGACGCCAGCCTCCGGCGACTGCAGACCGACCACGTCGACCTGTACTACTGCCACCGGCTGGACCCGTCGGTGCCCGTCGAGGAGACCGTCGGCGCGATGGCCGAGCTGATCACCGTGGGGAAGGTGCGGGCGATCGGGGTGAGCAACGTGGACGCGGACGTCCTGCGCCGGGCAGCCGCCGTCGCGCCGATCTCCGCCCTGCAGAGCGAGTACTCCCTCTGGGAGCGCGGCCTCGAGGCCGAGGTCCTGCCCGCGTGCCGCGAACTGGGCATCACCCTCGTGCCGTACAGCCCGCTGGGCCGGGCGGCGCTGACCGGCAACGTCGGGAGGGACACCCGGTTCGACGCCGGCGACTTCCGCGCGACCCTGCCGAAGTTCTCCGACGACAACCTCCGGCACAACCTGTCGCTGGTCGAGGAGCTCACGCGCTTCGCCGACGCCCACGGTGTGACAGCGGGACAGGTGGCTCTCGCGTGGCTGCTCGCCCAGCCCCACGACGTCGCCCCCATCCCCGGCACCAAGCGGGCGAGGTACGTGCGGGAGAACGCCGCGGCCACGGCCGTCGCGCTGAGCGCCGACGATGTGGCCGCGCTCGGTCAGGTCTTCTCGCCGGGCCGGGTGCGCGGCGCCCAGTACGGCGCGTTGGGCGTGCGGACCCGCTGACCGGTCGTCCGCGGGAAGTGGCCCGGCGCGCCTCCGGCGACGCGCGGCTCAAGATCGCTAACGTCGTCCGGTGCTCGGGGTAAGTCATGCAACATCCGGCGCGGCCCTCGGCCTCGCCGTCGCGGGTTTCGCGCAGCAGTGGGTGGAGATCGACTCGAGCGCAGGATCGGTGCTGACCTTCGCGGCCGTGTGCGCGGGCGCCGCACTGCTCCCGGACCTCGACCATCCGTCGTCGATGGCCACCAAGCGGTTCTCCATCGCGTCCTGGCTCGCCAGCAACGCGGTACGGCCGCTGTCCGGGTTCGTCTACGACCTGACCAAGGGCCGTCGCGACACGGGCAAGGGCACTCACCGCGGCCTCACCCACACCGTGGTGGCCGCCGTGCTGCTCGGACTGGCCATCAACTTCGCGTCGGCGCGGTGGGGCACCCCGGTGCTGGTCGGGACGCTGTTCGTCTGCATCGCGCTGGCGATCAAGGGGCTCGACGCGATCGTGCCCGGCCCCCCGTCGCTGGTGATCGCGGCAGGGCTCACCTACGGGGTGGAGGAGTTCGTCCCGGGCGGCACCGCGGGCACCGCAGGCTGGCTCGGTACGGCGGTGGCGCTCGGCATGGTGGTGCACTCGGTCGGCGACGCGATCACGGAGTCGGGCGCCCCGCTGCTGTGGCCGATCCGGATCCGCCGGCGCAGCTGGTACCCGGTGGGACCGCCGCGCCCGTTGCGCTTCCGGACCGGCGGCGTGGTGGAGACCTGGCTGGTGGCCCCCGCTCTCACCGTGGCGACGTTCCTGCTGGCCGCGTACGTGGTGCCGGGGGTCGCCCCATTCCTGCTGGACCTGCGCGTCGGCTTCGAGCGGCTCGTCGCCGGAGGCTGAGCGGCGACGCACAGGCGTCCGGCCGGTCCACAGGGACGATGATGGTCGCGTGGACGAAGACGCAGACCTCCCGCCGCGCCCGGTGATCGGCGTGCTGCACCCCGGCGCCATGGGCGCGGCGCTGGGGTCGGCCCTCAAACCCGTGGCCGGTGCCGTGATCTGGGCCGCCGCCGGCCGGAGCAACGCCACCTCGAAACGGGCCGAGCTCGCGGATCTCGTCGGCGTGCCCGATCTCGCCTCGCTGGCGCAGCGGTCGGACGTGATCATCTCGATCTGTCCGCCGCACGCCGCCGTCGAGATGGCCGAGCAGGTCGCCGAGGCGCTGGGCGACCGCCCGGACCGGCCGGTGTACGTCGACGCGAACGCCGTCTCCCCGGACACGGTGCGGCGGATCAGCGCGGTTCTGGGCGCCGAGCACGTCGTCGACGGCGCGGTGATCGGGCCGCCGGCGTGGGAGGCGGGCCACACCGTGCTGTTGCTCTCCGGCGCGGCGGCAGGTGCGGTGGCCCGTCTGTTCAGCGGTTCGCCGTTCGAGGCCCGCGTGCTCGGCACCGAACTGGGCGCGGCGAGCGCACTCAAGGCCTGCTACGCCATGCAGAGCAAGGCGATGCCTGCGGTCTGGCTCGCGGTCGCCGCCGCGGCCCACGGCTACGGCGTGCAGGACGCGCTGGCGGACCTGCTGGCCCGGGACGGCGTGGATCTCACCGCCGTGCTCGACAAGCTGGAGGCCCAGGCCGGTCCGAAGGCGTGGCGCTGGGTGGGCGAGATGGAGGAGGCAGGCGACACGGTGGCGGCCGTGGGCGTCCCGGACGGGTTCTCCCGCTCGGCCGCGGAGATGTACCGGCGGCTGGCGCAGGAACACGGGACCGGCTCCTGACCCGAACGACCGCCGCCGCACCGGGGGGAGGGGTGGGCGGCGGCGGTCGACGGGGCGGGGTGTCGCCCCGGTCTCGTGGTTAGTGGTCCGCCAGGTGCGACGTGTCGCGCACGTCCTGGCTCCACCCGCGGTTGCTCACCGAGTCCCAGCCGCGGTTGCCGGGCACGTCGTGCGAGGCCTCCGCGCTCGGCGCGCCGCCGAGGAGGATCGCGCCGGCCATCGCGCTGACAAGAACAGCAGTGACGGTCAGTGACGTGCGTTGCATGGGGGACAGCTTGGACTGCTGGGGCTTGTGAGACCCCATCGTCCCGGCATTCTCACTCGAAGGTGTCCCGACGCGCCGCAGGTCAGGTGACCAGTGCGAGCACGCTGTTGTCGGCCGACTCGAGCCGGTGCGGCCCGGGACGGCCCGGGAACGACCGACGGTCACCGAGCACGACCCGGCGTCCGCCGTCCTGGTCGACGAGGTAGCTGCCGTCGCCGTCGTGCACCACGAGCTCGTCGCCCACGCGGAGCAGCACCGGGGCGTCCCGCCCCGCGCTCAGCGCGATCTTGCCCGCGTCGATCCCGCCGAGCACGTCGTCCCCGGCGCACTGCACCCACGTCGTCGGTACGCCGAGCGGGCGACCCTGGGCGGGGTTGTGGAAGTCGCTGCCACCGAGCGGGAGCACGGCCGGGTCCCAGGCGAGCCACCAGGCCAGCGGGCCACCCCACCGTCGATCGAGCCAGGTCCAGTGCCAGATCTCGGCGAAGCGCGGCCTGCGGACCATGGGGTGTCGCCACGCGCAGTCGTTCGCCAGCGGGTGGTTGACCGACAGCAGGCCGCCGCGTCGCTCGGTCTCGGCCAGCCAGTCGTCGGCGGGCATGCGGAAGTCGATCCAGCCGATGTCGCCGAAGGCGTTGGCGTGCCCGGTGTCGCGGGTGACCTCCTGCCCGGGCAGCAGCAGCACCCCGGCCCGGCGCCCCGCCGCGGGGAGCGCGGGGTGGTGGCTCACCGTGTTGTGGTCGGTGACAGCCAGGAAGTCGAGGCCGCTCGCGGCGGCGAGGCAGGCCAGCTCGTCGACGGTGAGCGCGCCGTCGGAGTGCACGGTGTGGCTGTGCAGGTCACCGGCGAGCCAGCGCAGGCCGGGCTCCGCCGGCAGCTCACGCCGCGGCGGCCGGGCCGGGACGGGCGGGGCGGCCGGCGGGGGCGGCGCGGGGGGAGGGGTGCCCACGGTGGTGTCCACCACCAGCTCGTACTCGAGCCCGTCGACCGGCACCCGGTGCAGCCCGAGGCAGACGTGCCAGGTGCCGGCGTCGAGCGGCCCGGGCAGGTAGCCGGGCGTCGCCCGGTCCGCGGTGATCGTGAACGAGTCACGGGCCCCGCCGGACCAGCCCCGGAAGCCCGCGGGGGAGAAGCAACCCAGGTCGAGCACGCCTGCGCCGCGGTCGAACGCGAGCCGGACGGAGAGGGCGCTCGCCCCGGCCGGGACGTCGACCGGGAGTTCCTGGTAGAAGTGCTCGGCGCGGTCGTCGAGGCTCCAGCGGCCGCGGTGCACCGTCCGTGCCACGGTCAGTCCCCCGCGGTGGCCAGCACGGGCTCGCCCGCGCCTGCCCGCTCGCTGCCCACCAGCTCGCCGTCGTCGTGCCGGTAGAGCAGCACCCGCTCCGGCGCCGCCACGGCCCACCCGCGCGAGCCGATCTCCGGCTCCTGTCCCTCGGGCACGGTGACCTGCACGATGCTCGCGCCGCCGGCGGCGCCGGGCACCTCCAGCGAGACGAGCGAGCCCACGCCCATGTTCTCGACGATGGCCACCACGCCCTCGATGCCGGTCGGCTCGGCCGCGGTGTGCAGGGTCATGTACTCCGGCCGCGCGGCGAACACGAGCTTCTCCCCGTCGCGGGCGTGCGGGCGTGCGACCGCCGGCAGCGGCAGCGTCGTGCCCGCCACCCGCACGGTGTCGCGGTCGGCCACGGCGTCGAGCAGGTTCATCGGCGTCGACCCGATGAAGCTCGCGACGAACGTGCTGGCCGGGTGCTGGAACACCTCGGTGGGGGTGCCGATCTGGCGGATCCGCCCGGCGTCCATGACGGCCATGCGGTCGCTCATCGCGAGCGCCTCGGCCTGGTCGTGGGTGACGAAGACCGTGGTGACACCGAGGTCGCGCTGCAGCCGCTTGAGGAACGTGCGGGCCTCCAGCCGCAGCCGGGCGTCGAGGTTGGACAGCGGCTCGTCGAAGAGGAAGACCTTCGGGTGGCACGCCACCGCCCTGGCCAGCGCCGCCCGCTGCTGCTGGCCGCCGGACAGCTGGCCGGGGCGCCGGTCGAGCAGCCCGCCCAGGCTCAGCCCCTCGGCCGTCTCCTCGGCCTTGGCCTGGCGTTCCGGCCTGCCCATCTTCTTGATCCGCAACGGGTAGGCGATGTTGTCGCGCACCGTCATGTGCGGGAAGAGCGCGTAGTCCTGGAACACCATCGCGATGTCGCGGGCCCCCGGCGCCAGCCCCGTGACGTCCCGGCCGCCGATCAGGATGTGCCCGCCCGACACCGTCTCCAGGCCGGCGATGGACCGCAGCAGCGTGGTCTTCCCGCAGCCCGACGGCCCGAGCAGGGCGAAGAACTCGCCGTCGGCGATGGTGAGGTCCAGGCCGTCGACGGCACGGACGCCGCCCGGGTACTCCTTGACCAGCCGGCGCAGCTCGATGTCGGCCATCAGCGCTTGATCCCTCCGTGGAAGCGGAACCCGTAGCGCCGGTTGACGAAGACGTACATCGCGACGACGGGGATCGAGTAGAGCAACGAGAACGCTGAGATCAGCCCCAGGTCGGCCTGACCGCCCTCGGTGTAGAAGGTGTAGAGCACCACCGCGGCCGGGGACTTGTCCGGGCTGCGCAGCAGGATGAACGGGGTGAGGAAGTTCCCCCACACGTTCACCACCGTCCACACCGCGATCGTGGCGATCCCGGGCCGCACCACCGGCAGCACGATGTCGCGCAGGATCTGCAGCGGCCCGGCGCCGAACACCCGCGCCGACTCCTCGTAGGAGCGCGGGGTGGCGTCCATGAAGTCCTTGAGGATGAAGATCGCCGCAGGCAGCAGCCCCCCGCTCAGCACGAGCACCACGCCGAGCTGCGAGTCGATGAGGTTCAGCTCGAACATCAGCAGGAAGATCGGCACCATCGCGGCCGTGCCGGTGACGATGGAGGAGAGCAGCAGCAGCGCGTAGAGCAGGCCGTCGCGGCCCGGGATCCGCACGCGCGACAGCGCGTATGCGGCCAGCGCGCCGAGCACCGTCACCACCACCATGGAGCCCAGCGCCAGCAGCACGGAGTTGCCGAGCGACGTGAGCGCGTAGGGGTTGTCGAGCAGCCCGGTGAAGTTCTGCCAGGTCCACTCCGGGAGCGAGGTGGTGAGCGTGGGCGTGCGGTCGAACGGCGCGAGGAGCAGCCACAGCACGGGGAGGGCCATGAACGCGGTGATGACGGCGATCAGCACGTAGAAGCCGATCCGGCCGACGAGCTCGCGCGGGCTCATGACCGGCGCTCCCGCAGCAGGCGCAGGTAGACCACCGCGAGCACGAGGTTGATCAGCAGCATGAGCAGCGAGATCGCGGTGCCGAACCCGAGTTGCCCGTCGAAGATCGCCGACTCGTAGACGAAGACCGGGAGGATCTCCGACCGGTTGTCCGGGCCGCCCGCCGTGATCAGGTAGGGGGCGAAGTCGTTGAACGTCCAGAGGCTGATCAGCAGCAGGTTGGTGAGGACGTGGCCGCGGATGTGCGGGAAGACCACGTCGCGCAGCTGCTGCCACCCGGACGCGCCCACCATGCGCGCGGTCTCGAGCTGGGACGGCGGCACGGCGTTCAGCGCCGCGCTGAACAGCAGCATCGAGAAGGCCGTGCCGCGCCACGTGTTGAACACGATGATCGACAGCATCGGGTACTCGAGCAGCCACGCCATGCCCGGCGTGCCGAGCAGCGCGTTGAACGTGCCACCGTCACGGTCCAGCAGCGCGATCCAGAGGAACGCGACCACCGAGCTCGGCAGGATCCAGGCCAGCATCACGAACGACTCGACGACGCTGCGCACGACCCGGGGGACCGTACGCATCGTCCAGGCCAGTACGAAGCCGAGGATGCTCTGCCCGATCACCGCCGAGCCGAGCACGTACAGCAGCGTCAGCCACAGCGAGTTGAGGAACTCGGGGTCGCGCAGTGCCCTGACGTAGTTGTCGAGCCCGACGAACTGGGGCCGCGCGGCGGCGATGCCGGTGAGCCGGTAGTTGGTGAGCCCCAGGTAGAGCGTCCACAGCGCCGGGTAGACCAGGAAGATCGCGATCAGTGCCAGCGCGGGCACGACGAACGCCGAGGCGCGGACCCGTCCCAGGCCTGCGGCGTCCGTCGCGGTCTCCCGCGCGGGGGCGAGGTCAGCCGGAGGTGATGTCGTCAGCGCCACCGAGCGCACCCTCCAGAGCGGTCCGGTACTGCTGCGCGGCCTGGTCGGGCGCGGTGCCGCCGACGACCGCCGCAGTGGCCTCCTGCAGCGCCTGCGACACCTGCGGGTACTCCGCGAGTCCCGGCCGGTAGGCGGTGACGGGCAGCACCTGGGTGGCCACGAAGCCGAGCATCGGGTCGTTGCCGAGCACGGCGGCGTTGACGTCCTCGCGCTGGGTGATCCGGGCCGTGTCGCCCAGCTGGGTGCGCACGGCCTCGGCCGAGTTCATGAACTGGAGCAGCTGCCATGCCTGCTGGGGGAACTCGGTGTGCGGGTTGAGCGCCCGCACGGACCCGCCGGACATGCTCACGAAGTCCTGGCCGCCCAGGCCCTTGCCCGGCTGCTGGGCGGGGATCTTCGCGTAGCCGACCACCTGGTCCCGGTCCGGCATCGGCGCGATGCCGTCCGTGGGCGACACGACCGAACGCCAGAAGTAGTCGCTCTCCAGCAGGATGCCGATCCGACCGGCCGCGAACTCCTGGAACGACTTGTCGCGGCCCTTCGCCTCCTGCTGCAGCTGGGGATCGCCGAGCCCGCCACCGTAGATCGACTGGTAGAGCCCGAGCGCGTCCCGCAGCTGCTGGGTGTCGCCCATCCACTTGCCGTCGGCGTACAGCGCCGCGCCGGTGCCGGCCAGCAGGGGGAGCACGCCCTGCATGGTGGTGGCCTCGCCCATCGCGGTGCCGGCGTTGAGCTGGATCGGGTCGACGCCGGGCAGCTGCTTGAGCTTGGCACCGGCGTCGAGCACGTCCTGCCAGCTCGTGGGCTGCCAGTCGGTGGGCAGCCCGGCCCGGGCGAACAGCTCCTTGTTGAAGAAGAGCACCCGGCCGTCGGTGCCGTAGGGGACGCCGTAGCGCTGCCCGTCGAACGTCGCCAGCTGCTCGACGGGGTCGGGGATCTGGGCCCAGCCGTCCCAGCTGCCCGCGGCCTCGCCGACCAGCTGGTCGAGCGGCTGGATGTAGCCGGCCTGGGCGAACTCGCCCACCCAGATGCCGTCGAGCGCGACGATGTCGGCGCCGCCGCCACTGCGCATGTCGAGCGACAGCTTGGTCTTGTACTGCTCGTCGTCGACACCCGATGGCTGCAGGGTGACGGTGGCCTGCACGCCCTGGTCGGCCATCTGCTTCGTGAACTGCGGGATGACGTAGTCGACGATCCAGTCGGCCTCCTGGGCGTTCTTGCCGCCCTGGGCCACGTTGGCCGCGATCGTCAGCGACACCGTCTTGGCGTCGGCGTTTCGCTGGGGGTCGCCCCCGCTCGCCGTCCCGCCACCTGCGCAGCCCGCGAGCGCGAGCGTTGTCACCGCCGCGAGTGCCGCCGCGATCCGGGCCGTTCTGCTGCCTGCCATGCCCACCTCATTGTGCGTACGTGACGACATGATCAGCGGGACTATGTCATGACTTATGTGGGTTCGTCGATGACAGTTGGATATCGGCTCAACGTCCGGTGAGTGCCACTTCGAACGAGTACCGGGAGGCCCGGTAGAGGTGGTCGCCGTACTCCACCACGACGCCGCGGTCGTCGAACGTCGTGCGACGCATGGTGAGCAGCGGCGCGCCTCGCGGCTCGTCGAGCAGCCGGGCCTCCGCCCCGGACGCCTTGCGGGCGCCGATGCTCTGCTGCGCGGCGGCGAGCGTGACGCCGGCGTCGCGCAGCACCTCGTAGAGGCCGCGCTCCTCGAGCACCGCGGGGTCGAGCTGGACGAGGTCGGCGCGCAGGTGGTTGCGCAGGATGGCGAGGGGCTCGCCCCGCGTGCGGCGCAGCCGCTCCAGCGTCAGCACCGCGGTGCCCTCCGGCACCTCCAGGGCCGCGGCGACCACACCCGATGCGGCCTGCACGGTGTGGGACAGGACCGCCGTCGTCGGTTGCTGGCCGGAGCCGGACAGGTCGTCGAACAGGCTGGTGAGCCCCACCGGGCGGCGCACCCGGGCCCGGGCGACGTGCGTGCCGACCCCGCGCCTGCGCACCAGCAGGCCCTTGTCCACGAGGTACTGGATCGCCTGGCGCATGGTGGGCCGGGAGAGCCCCAGCTCCTCGGCGAGCGCGATCTCGTTGTCCAGCCGCGCTCCCGGGGGCAGCTCGCCGGACTCGATGGCCTGCTCGAGCTGGCGGGCGACCTGGAAGTAGAGGGGTACCGGGCTGGCCCGGTCGACGACGACCTGCGGGCGGTCGGCCATCACCCGCTCCTCGTCGCCGTGGACTCGTCGATCCGGACGGTCGCGATCTCCCAGGGGCGCAGCGGCAGCTCCAGCCGTCCCGCGGCCACCGGCAGCTCCCGCGTGGTGCCGCCGCGCAGGTCGACGGTCCGGGCGGCGTGGAACGGGCCGCTGAGCACCGCCGTGACCGGCTCGGGGGACTGCGCCACCATGCGCACCTCGATCCCACCGTCGCGGCGGCGCACGCTCGTGAGCACCGCCCCCTCGACGGTCAGGCCCCGATGACTCTCCAGCGGGCCTGCGCCCCCCTCCTCACCACTGCCCTCGCCCGCCGCCACGTGCAGCGGATGCCGGTAGCGCTCGCCCGCACCGACGAGGTCGGCGTCGACCCAGGTGCCGGCGTGGGGGAGCACCGCGAGCGCGACGGTGGTGGTGCCGATCATCTGCGCCTGCGGGGTGGGGATCTGCGGGCCCGCCGGCTCCTCCCGGTACGGGTGCACGTTGCGGCTGATCTGTCCCGTGCAGCGCAGGACGGTGAGGGCCAGCTCCCCGTCGGCAAGCTCGTACTCGCAGGCCTGGGTGAGCAGCAGCCCCGCCCCACCCGCGTCGACGAAGCCGTGCGCCGGGAACGTCGGCAGCGGGTGCTCACCGCTGGGTGCGGAGCCGGCCGACCGTGCGTCGAGCCCGTCCCCGCCCTCCGCGGTGAGGCCCCGCTCGACCACCGCGAACTGGCCCTCGGCGTGCGACGTCGCCGCCGGCCGGGCGGGCGGCACGTGCAGTCGCACCCGGTGGTCGGCGCTGCGGTTGTCGATCGTGAGCTCCAGGCGCACGAACGGCTCGCCCGCCCGCAGCTCCACGTGCATCGCGACACTCGCCGGCTCGCACGCGTCGCTGCGCCGGTCGTGCTCCCAGTCCATCGCGGCGGGCCAGGAGTAGGAACGCCCGACGGTGATCGCGGCGCGCAGCGGCCCCCCGTCCGGCGCCGTGACCTCGACGGTCTGCGGCGTGTCGAGCACGGTGTCGGTGGCGGGCGGCGCGTAGTTGTAGGTGTCGCCGCGGTCTGCGCCGTCGACGATCCGGCCGACCCCGTCGAGCACGGTGCCGTCGGCCGCGGTGATCCGCAGGGTGCCGTCGTCGTGCACGTCCACGCGCACGAGCCCGTTGTCGAGACAGCGGTCCTGTGCGCGCACCGGATGCGGGACGACGTCCTGGCCAGGCGCTGCGTCGGGGGCTGCCACCGGCCGCACCGAGCTCCAGCCCAGCGCGGGCACGGTCACCGGTCCGGTGAGCACCCGGCGCTCGCGGGCCCGCAGCCGGACCGTCCAGGTGCCGTCGACGGCCGCTGCCGTGACGGCGGCGCGCAGGGCGTCCGGGTCGAAGGGCTCCGCGCCGCCGTGCCGGGCGAGGTCGAACTCCAGGACGCGCTCGCCGGCGTGCACCGCCCACGTGACGATCTCCAGGCCGAACAGCTCGCGGCCGTGGATGCGCGGGAAGAACGTGGGGAGCGCCGACGCGGCCATCCGCTCCTCGTGCAGCAGGGCCGGGGTGCGGCTCTCGACCTGCGTGGGCGTCACGCTGCCGTCGGCGTGCTGCAGCGCGACCGCCCGCCACTCGGCGGGCACCTCCAGGTCCAGCGTCACGACGTCGGTGCGGTCGGCTGCCGAGGGGTTGACCACGACGAGCGCGTCCCGGGGGACGCCGCGCGCGATGCCGCGCACCACCCGGTCGCGGACGGCCTGGCCGAGCTGCTCGGCCTCGGAGATGCGGGCGAACACCTGCACGGCGGTCTCGTCCACGCCGCACCCGGTGACGGAGTCATGGCCGGAGGCGTCGACGAGCCGCCACCAGGCCATGTCCAGGAACCGCTGCGGCCACGCGGGCGACCACAGGGCGGCCAGCGGCTCGGCGTAGCGCTCCACCATCCGCTCGGCCCGGGCCATGGCCTGCTTCAGGTGCGGGCGCACCGACAGCACACCGGGCAGGATGTTGGCAGCTGCGTGGCTGCGCAGCTCACCCCGGACGACCGCGATGCCATCGTCGTCCGCATTGCGGGCGGTGATGTAGTCGCCGAGGGTGGTGATCTCCATCCGCACCGGCGTGCCGTTCTCCGCCAGCCCCTCGACGAGCCCGACCAGCGAGCGCACCGGCGCCGAGTGGTCGGTGCCGTACATGCCCAGCACCGGTTCGGTGCCGAACACCGGCCGCAGCGCAGCCTCGAGGGCCACCGCCCGCTGCGCGAACCGGGTGGGGTCGGCGAAGAGGGACGCCGCGTTGCCGTAGCCCCCGACCAGGTACTCCACGCGCACCGCGCTGCCGTCCGGTGCGACCCAGCGGAACGCATGGCCGTCGACGGCGGCGGGAACGCCGCGCCACAGGCAGGCATGGGCGAAGCCCGCGGAGGCGAGGATCTGCGGCATCTGCGCGCAGTGCCCGAACTCGTCGGGCAGGTACCCGACCGGCATCGTCCCCCCGAGGTCGTCGGCCCGGGCCCGGCCCAGCTCCAGGTTGCGGATGATGTTCTCGCCGGAGACCAGGAACTCGTCGAGCAGGATCTGCCAGGGGCCGACGGCGAGCTGACCGCGCCGCACCAGCGCCGCGATGCGGTCCCGGTTCTCGGGCCGCACCTCGAGGTAGTCGTCGACCGCGGCCATCTGGCCGTCGAGGGTGAAGTGGAAGCGGCGGTCGGCCTCGGCCCACTCGAGAACGTCGTCGAGCAGGTCGACCAGCCGGAGCCGGAAGCGCTGGAACGGCTCGTACCACTCGCGGTCCCAGTGGGTGTGGGGAACCAGGTGGACGGTCGCGGTGGCGGTCTCCGCCTGCCCGTTCGCCGCGGCCGCGCCGGTCGTGGTTGCGCTGGTGGGGAGTGCCCCGGTCGTCGTTCCGGTCATGCGCTGGCTGCCTCGCTTCGATCGGGGTGCCGGGGCCCACTATTGGTCCTGACAACCTAACGATCATCGGCGAGTATGTCGATGGTGACCGGTTCGTCCCGGGTCGCCACCGTGCCGGCGTCAGCCGGAGGGCCCGAACCGCTCCACCCGGATGCGATCCACCGGCACACCGGCCTCCAGCAGCACTCCGGTGGCCGCGTCGGCGAAGCCGGGGGAGCCACATACGTACACGTCCTCGCCACCGCGCACGAGCGGCGCGACATCGGCCATGGCGATACGGCCCGCCGTGCGACCGGCTCCCGGTGGGGCCTGGCGCGTGTAGACCAGCACGGTCTCCGGCCCGGGCAGCTCGTCGGCGTAGTAGAGCTCGCCCGGCGAGCGGGCCGACACCACGAGGCGCAGGAGGTCGGCCTGGCCGGTGGCCCGCGCCTGGCGCAGCATCGCCATCAGCGGCACCACGCCGGAACCGCCACCGACGAGCAGTGCCGGAGTGTCGCCCGTCCAGACGAAGAAGCCGCCGATCGGCCCGCGGACCTCCAGTTCGTCGCCGGGCTGCACCACCTCGTGCAGGAACTCCGAGACCTCGCCGCCCTCCAGCCGCTCGACGGTCAGTTCGATCTCCCCGGACCCGTCGGGTGCGGACGCGACCGAGTAGGACCGCGATGCGGTGTAGCCGTCGGGCGCGGTGAGCCGCAGGACGTAGTGCTGCCCGGCGAGGTGCGGGCGCGGGTCCGGCAGCGCGAGCCGGAACGTGCGTGCCCGCGGTGTCTCGTCCCGGACGGTGAGCACGCGGGCCGTCTGCCAGCGCAACGTCCGGCGGTGGGTGGTGTCACCGGGGGTGAGGCTCATCGGCCGGCCACCGAGCGGTCGTCCCGGGTGCGGAAGCAGGGGTTCTCGCACGCGACATGACGCCGGTCAGGGCCCCCGGGGCTCACCGACCTGCGCGGGTACGTGTTACGTCGCATGCACACTCCAGGACCGGGCTGGATCGGGTTTCGGGCGGTCGGCCGAACCGCTCATCAGACTGTACGGCGTCGCGGAAGCAGCAGGCGCCTGTCGGGCCGGCACCCGGGCAGCGATCGCGAGCACGTCGCCGGGTATCCCCGCGCGCTGCCGGAAGTCGAATATCCGACCGAGGTCGGTGTGAGTTCCGGTCGATAATCCGCCGGCGTCAGACCGAACCGAGAATATCCTCGACCATCGCATAAACCGCCTCGCGCTGCTGTGACGGCAGCTTGGCCAACTCCTGCGCCATCTCCTCCAATGTCAGCACCCGCCGCTGGCTGGATTTTCCCAGGTGGTCGCGAACCTGCTGCTCGGCGTAATCCGTGAGGTAGCCGAGATCGACGAGGATGGCCCAGCGCAGCTCGGACAGGGTCAACCCGGGCAGCCGGGACAGGGCGTCGATCGTCGCCGGGTGCGGTGCCCGCATCGAGCCGTCCGCCGATACATGGGCCGACTTGTGTAAACGCTCTATGGTCGCGTGCGACAGGCCGGTCAGCCGCGCGGCGTCCCGATAGCTGTACTGGCCGCCGACACCAACCCGCGTGAGTAAGTTTCCGATCTCCGAGGTCGTCATGATCTTCTGCTGCTCCGTTCGCGAGCCTTCGTCTCGGGTTACGGGCCGCCCGTGATCCGTCGTGAATGACCATTGGCGTGATAGCGGTCGAGAAAAGCGCTGGTAGGCACCATGATCACGGCCCCAGGTCGTGATCATTGGTGTCCTGTGTTGTTTGACACAAGCACCGCCCGGGTGTACCAATGGTTCCTCCGAACGATCTGCATGAACAACATCAAACAGGGCTGTCATCGGAGGACGCGGCCGCCCTGTTGGTGGGCCTCGCCCTTCCCGGTGACCTGCACCACCAGGTGACGATAACAGAGAGTATGGCACGCCGTCGCAGGTTCGTCTAATCAGGTGAGACAGTGACAGGGGTAGAACAACTGGTTAAGAGGTGAAGTGGGCGCGCGCCTGTGAGTAGGTGGTCCCTCCGGCGTCGGGAGTCGGACGGATGGGTCCAACGTATGTCCATATCGGTAAGCGCGACGTCCGCTACCGCGTTCGGAAGTCGAGGCCGAATAAATGCACGGTAGTTTTCATCCGCCACCACCCCTGCCCCTGCTGGTCTCCGGACCGACCACCCCGGACGAAGGCCCCAGGATTTCACCGTGAACGAGGCGTCAAATATAACAGGACACGGTGCTGACCGTCCCGACGAGAATCCCGACAAAAACCTAGACGAGAATCTCGGTGAAAATACCGGTGTCGAGCATGGCGACGTACCGGTCGCGGACTGGTATATCGAGGCGCTGAAGTTCATCCTCGCCTCGATACTCGAGTCGAACGAGCAGGACGGCGATAGTCACCGCGTGCTCGTCGACGGTCGATGCGTGAGTTGTGGTCGGAACTTCGTCGTCATCGTCGTGCCCGCGCACATCATGGCGAACGCCATGCGTATCCATAACATGGCCGCGCCGCTCGAATAATATTTAGCCGGTTGCTGTCTCCGGACACCAGTCGGACCTTTGGCTTGATTACGCAGGTACTCGGTGTCACATCAGATGCGACAGGGAGAACGTCATGGCAAGTGAAATCTGGAAACCTCGGAGTCGTTCTCTGTCCGAGGACGCGGCCCGATATCCGCTCGGAACCGAGCGGTCCTGATGGGGTCGCGGGGAATCGTGGAAGAGATGAACGGCGACGGCGAGGACTGTTGGGCCGCGATCCGGAGGATCGGAGAGGCGCTGGTTCCGGACGAGCAGGGTGCCGGCGGCGCCGCTTTCCGGGCGTTTCTGATCTACCGGGCAGGGCATGGCGAGTCCGCGGATCACGGGCCGACGTGCGGTGACCTGCTGGACGCCGATAACGGCCTGGTCGGCGTGCTGGCCGAAATCAACGTGGCGCTGGGTCTCCCGCCCGCCACGCCGGCGACCAGAACGATCAGAGCCGCGCGCACGGCCGCCGCGGCAGCACGTGGAACCTCTGTTCCGGGAGCGGAGGCGCAGCCCGCGGGACGCGCGGTCTATTTCGGTGCCGTCATCGGCACCTCCGACAAGGAGTTGACCGCCGAGCATGAAGTAGATACTCAGTGAGGTGTCGGCCGGGATGAGGCGGCCCGGGCACCTCGCCAGGGAACTGTGCGGCCGGTCCATTTCGTTTGCCCGCACTGTCACATAGGATCAGACGTGGCGCGTGCAAAACTGCCACCTGCGAAGACCGACGAGATGCTCGGCACGATTTTGCTCATCACGGGAGAGCGTGCCCTGTTGTCCAGTGGCGAAATTCGGGAGTGGACCGGACGGGCCTGGAAAATTATTCCGGGTGACTGGCGGCCGGCTCGACCTGATCGGCGGTGAGCTGATATCGAGGCGCGGCCGGCGATACGACGTTTAGCACTCGGACCGAAAGGTCCCGATGATGGAGGTGGCAGTATGACGTTCGCCCAGCCGGTATCTTCGCCGATATCTCCGGTCGGCGCCCCGCGGCTTCACGTGCTGATCGACGAACCGGTCGTGCCCGGTGTCGTGACCGGTCGGAGGTCGGCGGGTGTACTGACCTCCGAAGTCGTGCCATGAAGACGACGTCGCCGAGGCGGTGCCGGGTGCTGCTGTCCGGTCGAACGCGGTACCGAGGGCCGGCTCGTCGATCGGATGGCTGATCGGGATGACAGATAACGTAAATCTCCTCACGGTTTATCTCACTCTCGCGCTGAGCGTGATCACCTTACTGGTGCTGATCAGCGCGAAGTTGCGAGAGTTGCTGAAGCCCATTTTCTGGTGGCTCGGTCGGGGCCGGGCATTGGGCAAGATGAAGCGGGTCGACGAGGTGGAGGACGCGCGGGTCGCCGACCTGACACGTCAGATGGAGTACCTGGCCACCCGCGTCACTGCACTCGAGACGGACGCCGCTGCCCATCGGAAGATGGTCATGGAACACGCGACGTGGGATGTCTACGCGATTGTCGAGGCAGGGAAGGCCGGCGTGGTACTGGAGCCGCCGCCGGCACTGCTCACACACCATATCGAGAGGCAGGAGGCCTAGATGAGCGTGCGTTCGGGAGAGTGGCGCCCCCTGGGTCCACAGACGCAGTCGAAGATGTCGCGACACGACATCATCTGCCTGCACTCGATGGTCGGCACGCTCGCGGGCACCGACTCTTATTTCCGGCAGTCCGGTTATGGCGGTGTCGAGTCCCACTGGGGCGTCGGGGGCGATGGACGGGTGTTCCAGTGGCAGGACACGGATTACGTGGCCGAGGCCAACCTGGACGGTAATCATCACATTCTCTCCGTGGAGACAGCCGACATCGGTCCGGAGTTTCCGAAGTGGAACACGGCCGACGGCGCAGAGGTGCCGGCGTGGACCGCCGCGCAGATGGACTCCATAGCGGAGATCATCGCTCGGTGCTGCATCGAGTACGACATTCCCTGTGTGCTGATTCCGGACAGCCGGCCGGGTCGGCGCGGCATCGGATATCACCGGCAGGGCGTCCGGCCGTACATGGTCGCGGGCGGGGAACTATGGTCCTCGGCCGCCGGCAAGGTTTGTCCGGGAAACCGGCGCATTGCACAGATTCCGGGCGTGATTTCCAGGGCCCGGGCGATTATCGGAGGTAATGAAATGTCCGCTGAGACCGAACGCAAGATCGACGAGATCCACGCGGAGCTCGTGAAGCGCATCGACTCTCGGGTGCATCACATGGGTGACCCGGACAACATGTACGGCCACATCCTGTCCGTACGGAACATGTTGACCGCCATGCACCGGCAGCTCTGCGTGGTGCTCGACGGCATGGCCGGTCGGCCGGGTCCCGACCGGGACACCCAGTGGGGGCACAACATGTCGACGTTCGCGCGGGTCAAGCGCATGGAAGCCAAGCTCGCGGAGATCAAGACGACACTCGCCGACCTGCCGCCGGAGGAAGGTCGGACGAAATGATGATCGACATCGCGCAGCTGCTCTCGCTGGTGATCGGGATCGTGCTGCCCGTGGTGGTCGCCGCGGTCACCCGCTATGCGGCCTCGGGCGCGGTCCGGGCAGTCCTGCTGGCAGCACTGGCCGTCGCGACCGCGGTGCTCACCGAGTGGGGGAGAGCCGTTGCGGCGGGCGACGCGTTCGCGTGGCAGGTCTCCGCGTTCGCCGCGCTCGGCACGTTCATCGTGGCCGTGTCGGCGTACTTCGGCCTGTGGAAGCCGACCGGTGTCTCGGAGGCGGTCAAGCTTGTGCCCGCCGGTTTCGTCGGCGGCCGTCATCCGGTGAGGGGCGCGGTGAGGGGCAAGGGCTGAGTGGGCGTTCTACGCATGCAGCCGGGGGCAGCCGCAGCCGGTCGCGCTGCACTCGCTGCCGCGGCGGTAGTGCTCGTGGGCCGCCACCGGGTGCCCGCAGCCGCAGAGGCCGGTGGTCGGCGGGCGACCGGCGAGGATCGCCCACGCTGCCCCGATCACGATCAGTGCCAGCAGGACGGTGCCGGGATGGTCGGAGGCGAACGCGTACGCATCGGTGAGGAGCGAGTGGATCCAGAGCCATGTGGCGGCGGTCCTCAGGACCACCGGCTGTGGTTGACGGGTGGCGCGATCGGATCCGCGCGGCGATTGTCTGCCGTGCGGGGGGATGGGTGAGAGCAGTGGCTAATCATGTTATACACAATGGACCATTCTTTGTGAGGTGCGTTGCCGTCCCCGAGGGTTCGCGTGCATTTCCGCGGTGTCAAGTGTGATGTGACAGGTTCACTCACTTGCTACCGGGGGTGCGTGATCTCAGGTGCCGGGCGGGCCGGGTAGCCGGGTCGGTCGATTATTGTTCGCTGATTCCGAATCGCCGGTGGTCGGACGGCCGAACAATGAGAGTCACCCCGCGATCCGCGGGTAGAGGCGACGTTCTGCGGGCCGTGGGGCCGCACTGCGGCAGGCCCACCTGCGGCGACACGGGGAGGTGGCGATCGCAGCGGAGTCGGGCCCACGGTGCATGAGCGGCTCGTCCTGCGTGTCACTGGCGTGCGCGCGCTCGGGCGCCGTCGCGGGGTGCTGCCCGCGCCGGCGTCCGGCGCGTTTCGTCGTCGCCGGTATCAAGAGCCGGGCCGTCATTCTCCCGCGCGGATCGGTGACGGGCCCGGAGCCAGGTCAGGCCATCGCCGGAACGGCGTCCGCCGTCTCGTCCGCCGTCTCGTCCGCGACGGGGCCCG
Source organism: Pseudonocardia sp. OZ21 (assembly GCF_059359135.1). Classification (NCBI taxonomy): domain Bacteria; kingdom Bacillati; phylum Actinomycetota; class Actinomycetes; order Pseudonocardiales; family Pseudonocardiaceae; genus Pseudonocardia; species Pseudonocardia sp. OZ21. The sequence continues at coordinate 115,444 of NZ_JCADBN010000002.1, read as the reverse complement.
TCGCGGCGGCCGTGGACTCCGACACGAGGAACTCGGCGGGGATCTGGCCTCGGGCAACACCCTCCCGGTACCCGGCCAGCACGTGGGAGGGAAGGCGGCCTCGAATGCCGATCTCGCCGCCCGTGCTCTTGAACCATGCACGGGCCATGGCGTTCTCGTCGTTGGCTGCGGCGATCTTGCCGACGGTGCCGGCCGGTGTGGATGTGGGCCTGCCGCCGCCGCCCCGGCGCCGCGCCGCTACCGGCCCGGGCCGGACGATCCGGGCGAACCTGATCCACTTTTCGAAATCCGCGGTGATCGCCGCGCGGTTCTCCTGGCCAAGATCGATTTCGTAGGTGGTGCCCTGGAAGGCGAACGTGACCTGGGCACCCTCTGCCGAGATTTCCTCGCCAGAGACGTCGTCGACGAACTGCATGCGGGTGCCCATGGGGATGCCCTCTCCGTTCAGGGATGGAAGAATGGATCTTGACCGGGGGCTGTCAGAAGATGAAAGACACCGTAGGGCACCTGGCCGGATTAGCGCAACACATTCGCTGCGACACTCCCGCATGATGTACGAGTAGCCGACAAACGTCAGTCATTCGACCAAAGATGCGGTGGGAAACTTCGAAAAACGCGCGTGGCCGGTGTCGCGGGCGCCTGATCGCGAGGATCCCGGACGCGGGTCGGCCCGCCGGCCGGATGGGCCGCTCGCGCGCCGTGCGCGAGTGGGGCCTCCGATGCCATGGCGGGACCGGTTACGAATTTCGAATATACCGAGAAATAGGTGTTATCGGTATTTGCTGGGCGTCAGTCGCCCTGGTAGCGCTGCTCGGCCCACGGGTCGCCCCGGTCGTGGTAGCCGTTGCGCTCCCAGAACCCCGGTTCGTCGTGGTCCATCAGGCGCAGGCCCGACACCCACTTCGCGCTCTTCCAGAAGTACAGGTGCGGCACCAGGAGCCGCGCTGGTCCGCCGTGCTCGACGGTCAGGGGAGATCCGTCGGCGTCCCAGACCACCCAGGCCTTGCCGTCGGTGATGTCGGCCAGCGGCAGGTTCGTGGTGTAGCCCGTGTGTGACACGGCCATCACGTGCGTGGCGCTGGGCAACGGGCGCGCCGCGTCGAGCAGGGTGTCGACGGAGATGCCGTCGAAGGTCATGTCGAACTTGGACCAGGTGGTGACGCAGTGGATCGCGCCGTCGTAGCGGGAGCGGGGGAGGGCGTGGATCTCGTCCCACGTCCAGCTCACCTCGTGCTCGACCAACCCCTCGACGGTGAACGTCCAGGTGTCGGTGGCGATCCGCGGCGTGGCCTCGGCGTGCAGCACCGGCCACTGGTCGCGCGCGTCGTACTGGCCAGGGGGGAGCCGGGGGTCGCGTTCGCCGCGGCGCCCGAAGAATCCTCGTGTGATGCCCGCCATGGTGGGGTAAATCCTCCGGGAGCCCGATTCATTCCGCTGTGGTGGTGCCCGGAGTGCCGGTCGCCCTCTCCCGTGTGCGGCGCAGTCGGTCGAGGTCGCCCTCCGCGAGCGCCGTCCAGAACCGTAGCGCGGCGTGCTCCATCTCGAGACCCAGCTCCAGGGTGATCATCCGGGGACGGCTCGCGGGGTCGTCGCCGAACCGCTCCACCATCGCCTCGTACACCGCGATGCGCTCCTGGTGCTGCTTGATCTGCTCGGTGGCCAGACTCGGGACGTTGCCCGGGTCGCCCACCTCGTTGAAGAACAGCTTGAGCTCGGCGATGTCGCGCATCTGGAAGTGCTCCTCGGTGGGCGAGGCGAGCCAGGCGCGCAGGGCGCTCCGTCCGCTGCCGGTGAGGGTGTAGGTCCGGCGCCGCCGTCCGCTGTCCTCGACCGAGAGGGCGAGCAGCCCGGCGTCGGCGAGCCGTTCCGGCTCGGAGTACAGCTGCGCGTGGGGGAAGTTCCAGAAGAAGCCGACCGAGTGCCCCACGGCCCGTTTGAGGTCGTACGGCGTGGACGGGCCGCGTAGCGCGATCATCCCCAGAACGACGTAGGACGTCGGGGACAGCCGGACCGTGGACACGGTCGGATCCTAGCGAACCATCCGGGTAGGACCGTCCGGTCTTGCCGGTCGGATGTCTCGCCGGCACAGCCCCGGCGACTGTGGCGGCCGCGGCGGTAAACCCTGTGCTCAGCCTGTCGCGGCGGCTAGCGTCGCGGCACGTGACCGCTCGCTTCCGGGTGGCCCATCGGTCCGACGAGCGCACGATGCTTCTCGGCCTCCTCGACGGCTCGACCGCGTCGTGACGATCCGGACGGCCACCGAGGAGGACTGGCCGCAGATCTGGCCCTTCTTCTCCCGCATCGTCGAGGCGGGGGAGACCTACGCCTACCGCGCCGACCTCACCGCCGAGGAGGCCCGCGGCCTCTGGCTGATGCCCCCGCCGGCACGCACCGCCGTCCTCGACGAGGACGGGCGGGTGCTCGGTTCGGCGACGATGGGTCCGAACCGTCCCGGCCGTGGCAGCCACGTCGGCACCGCCTCGTTCATGGTCGACGAGGCGGCTCGCGGCCGTGGCGTCGGGCGCCGCCTCGGCGAGCACGTGGTGCGGTGGCACCGCGACCACGGCTACCGGGGCATCCGGTTCAACGCCGTGGTCGAGACCAACACCCCGGCCGTGCGCCTGTGGAGGAGCCTCGGCTTCGCGATCGTCGGCACGGTGCCGGGCGCGTTCCGCTCACGGGCCCACGGGTATGTCGGCCCGCATGTGATGTACCTGCAGTTCGGTCCCTGACACGCCGCGCGTCCGTCCGAGTTGCCGGACGAACATCTCCTCAGTACGGTCCGAGACAGACCATGTGATGAGGGAGGGTCATGGACCTGGCGACCACTCTGGCCTGGGCGGCCCAGCGTCATCCCGGCCGTCGTGCGGTCGGCGGGGCCGGGCGGCACCTCACCTACCGTCAGTGGGACGCCCGCACCAACCAGCTCGCCAGGGCACTGGCGGCCGAGGGCGTGCGGCCCGGCGACCGCGTCGCGCTCTCGCTCACCGGCGGGGAACCGCTGGCAAGCCTGCACCTGGCGGCGCAGAAGCTCGGAGCGGTGTCGGTGCCGCTGTCCACCCGGTTCGGCCCCGACGAGCTGGGGTACTGCCTCGACGACGCCGCCGCGGCGCTGCTGGTCACCGACCCGACCACGGCGGTGCGGGCGGCCGGCGTCACGGGCGGGGTTCCCGTCCGCGACGTGACCGACCTCGACGCCCGCGGCGCCGACGAACCGGACGGGGCGCTGCCGCCCGTCCCGGAGGACGGGGTGAGCGTGATGCTCTACACCTCCGGCACCACCGGGCGCCCGAAAGGCGTGCCGCGCACCCATCGGGCCGAGCACAGCGCCGCCGTGGCGCACGCGATCCAGACCCAGCAGCGCCAGGGCGAGGTGGTGCTCGGCGTGATGCCGATGTTCCACACCATGGGCCTGCGCACCCTGCTGGCCAGCATCGTCGTCGGGGGGACGTGGGTCGCCCAGCCCGAGTTCGACGCGGAGTCGTCGCTGGAGCTGATGCGCGCGGAGAACGTGACCTCCCTGTACCTCGTGCCCACGATCTACTGGTCGCTGCTGCACAGCGGGCGCCTCGGCGAGGTGGCGACCCTCGACCGGCTCGCCTACGCGGGCGCGGCCATGACGCCGACGCTGGTCGAGCAGCTTGTGGCCACCGCGGCGCCCACGGCGTTCGTCAACCACTTCGGCAGCACCGAGATCTACACGTTCAGCGTGGGGCCGGACGTGGCCGCGAAGCCCGGCTCGGCCGGCCGCGCCGGGATCTTCTCGGAGGTCCGGCTGGTGTCTCCGGAGGTCGGTGCGCCCCCGGACGCGCTGGTCGGACCGGGCGAGCAGGGGCAGGTGATCGTCTCGATGGGGAGCCCGGAGGCGTTCACCGGGTACTGGCACCGGCCCGACGCGGACGAGAAGGCGATCCGCGACGGCTGGTACTACACCGGCGACCTGGCGACGACCGACGACGACGGCGACCTCTGGGTGTCCGGCCGGGTCGACGACATGATCAACTCGGGCGGCGAGAACATCTACCCCGACGAGATCGAGGCGGCGCTCGTGCGCTGCGCGGCCGTCGCCGACGTGTGCGTGGTGGGCCTGCCCGACGAGCGGTGGGGGCACGCGGTCACCGCGTTCGTGGTGCCGGCACACGGCGTCGACCCCGACACGGCCGTGGCGGAGACCGTCGCCCACGCCCGGACGGTGCTGCCGTCGCTGAAACGCCCGAAACGGGTCGTCGCTGTCGAGGCGATCCCCCGCTCCGGCGTGGGCAAGACCCTGCGACGCACGCTCGTCGCCGGCGAGTTCGAGGCGCTGGCCGATGTCTGAGTCAGCGGTCGGGTCTCCGGCCGACGCAGGGGCCACGGAGCCGGCCCCGCGCTGGGCACCGGTGCGCATCGAGGACGGGCCGCTGGTGGCGGGGCAGGGCCGCTTCCTCGACGACATGGACCCGCTGCCCGGCACGCTCGTGGCCGCGGTGGTGCGCTCGACGCAGCCGCACGCCCGGCTGCGTTCCGTCGACCTGTCCCGGGCGCGGTCGCACCCCGGCGTCGCCGCGGTGGTCGGGCCCGACGAGGTGCGCGCCGTGCTGCGGCCGTTCCCCCTGTCCACCGGCACCGCGATGCCGTACTACCCGACCGGGGTCGACAAGGTGCGGTTCGTCGGGGAGCCGATCGCCGTCGTCGTCGCCACGGACAGGTTCACCGCCGAGGACGCCGCCGAGCTCGTGCGCGTGGACTACGAGCCGCTCGACGTGGTGGTCGGCGCCCGCGCGGCGCTGGCGCCCGGCGCGCCACTGCTGCACGAGGAGGCGGGCTCGAACGTGGCGACCGACCGGACCTTCCGGTTCGGCCCCGTCCAGGACGCCTTCGCCGCCGCCGAGCGCGACGGCGGGCACGTGGTGGAGGGCGAGTACGACTTCCCGCGCTACTCGTCGGTGCCGATGGAGTGCTACAGCGTCATCGCGAACTGGCAGCGCACCGACAGCGGGCCCGGCGTCGAGGCGTGGGCCAACTTCCACGGGCCGTTCACGATGGTCCCGGTGATGGCAGGCGCGCTGGGTCTGCCGACGTCGGCGGTACGGCTGCACGTCCCGGCCGACATCGGAGGCAGCTTCGGCATCAAGGCCGGGATCTATCCCTACGTGGTGCTGATGGCGCTGGCCTCGAAGCACTCCGGCACGCCGGTGCGGTGGACGGAGGACCGCGTCGAGCACCTGCTGGCCAGCTCGTCGGGCGCGGACCGGGTGATGCGGTTCGCGGCGGCCGTGACCGCGTCCGGCGAGGTGACGGCGCTGCGGGTCGACCTGGTCGACAACGTCGGCGCCTACCTGCGCCCGCCGGAACCGTCCACGCTCTACCGCTGCTACGGCAACATCACCGGGCCGTACCGGATCGGGGCGGTGGAGATCAGGGCGCGCGCGGTGGTCACCAACTCGATGCCGACCGGGCTCAACCGCGGCTTCGGCGGGCAGCAGCTGTACTTCGGCCTGGAACGGCTGATGGACGCCGTGGCCGGCGCGACCGGGCTCGACGTCGTGGAGGTCCGGCGCCGCAACCTCGTGCAGGCCTTCCCGTACGAGACGCCCACCGGCGGCTGCTACGACTCCGGCGACTACGCCGCCGCCCTCGACCTCGCCGTCCGGTGCGCCGACCTCGGCGAGCTGCGGGAGCGGCAGGCCGCGGCCCGCGCCGAGGGGGTGCACTACGGCATCGGCGTCGGGCTCGTCGTCGATCCCTCCGGCACGAACATCGGCTACGTCGGGCTCGCCACCCCCGCCGAGCAGCGCAGGCCGGGGCGGGACAAGTCCGGCTCCACCGAGCACGTGCGGATCTCCGTGGACGTGCAGGGGATCGTCACGGTGCTGCTCGGCTCGGTGCCCCAGGGGCAGGGCCACGCCACCGTCGCGCGCCAGGTGGCGGCCGACCGGCTCGGGCTGCCCGTCGAGCAGGTACGCGTGGTCGTCGACATGGACACCGCCACCACACCGTGGACGGTGACGTCGGGGAGCTACTCGTCGCGCTTCGCGCCGCTCGTCACCAGCGCGGTGGTGCAGGCGGCCGACCGGATCGCGGCGACGTTGCGCGCCGCGGCGTCGGTGATGCTCGATGTGCCCGCCGACGAGCTGTGCCTCGTGGACGGCACGGTCGCACACCCCTCCGGGCCGAGCGTGCTGTTCCGGCACGCCGCGGGGGTGGTGCACTGGGACCCGGCGTCGCTGCCGCCCGGCACCTCGGCACGGCTCTACGAGGAGGCGGCGTTCACCCCGCGGGAGACCAGCGCGGCCACCCGGGACGACCGGATCAACTCCTCGCTCTGCTACGGGTTCGTCGCCGAGATCGTCGCCGTGCGGGTCGACCCGGACACCCTGGAGATCGCGATCGACCGCGTCTCGTCCGTCCACGATGCAGGCACCGTGCTCAACCAGCAGCTTCTCGACGGCCAGGTGCACGGCGCGCTGGTGCACGCCCTCGGCGGCGCCGCGTACGAGGAGTTCACCTACGCGCCGTCGGGGCAGCCGACGTCGGCGACGTTCCTCGACTACCTCTGCCCCACCAGCGCGGAGACCGGCTACGACCTGCGCACCGACCACGTCGTCAACCCCTCGCCGCTCACCCCGCTCGGGGCGAAGGGCTGCGGCGAGGGGTCCTCGATGAGCTTCCCGGTGGCGTTCGCCAACGCCGTGGCCGACGCGCTCGCGCCGTCGGGCGTCGAGATCACCCGGCTGCCGCTGCACGGCGAGGTGCTGCACCAGCTCTTGGAGAAGAACGAGAAGGAGAACCCACCATGGCGTTGACCGGCGGAGAGGTCCTGATCGAGCGCGGGCACGACGGGCGCGTCGCGTACCTGACGCTCTCGAACGGCCCCTACACCGTGATCACGTGGGAGATGCGCCAGCTCGTGGCGGAGCGGTTCGCCGTCCTCGACGCCGATCCGGACGTTCGGGTGGTCGTGGTGCGGTCCGACGGCGAGCACTTCACCTCCGGCGGTGACATCGCGGGGTTCATGGAGGTGGACCCGATCGACTTCACCGATCTCGGCCACAACGTCACCGCAGCGGCGCGGAGCCCGAAACCCGTGATCGCCGCGGTCGACGGGTACTGCTTCGGCGTCGGGCTGGAGATGGCGCTGTCCTGCGACATCCGCCTCGCCACCCCGCGCAGCCAGTTCGCCCTGCCCGAGATGAACCTCGGCATGATCCCGGGATCGGGCGGCACCCAGCGACTGGCCCGGCTGATCGGGCTGTCGCGGGCGAAGTTCCACATCATGACGGCCACCCGGATCCAGGCCGCGCAGGCGCTGGAGTGGGGGATCGTCGCCGGCCTCCACGACGACCGGGAGGCGCTGTACGCGGCCGCCGACGAGCTCGCCGTGCGGATGGCCGCCTTCTCCCCGGCGGCCCAGCGCACGGCGAAGGAGGTGCTCGACAAGGGCGTCGACGGCCCGCTCTACACGGGCATCGAGCTGGAGCGGAAGGCCTACGCGATGCTGCGCGCCGGGCACGACTTCGCCGAGGGCGTCGCCGCGTTCACCGAGAAGCGGAAGCCGGAGTTCACCGGACGGTGAGGAGCTCATGAAACCGGCCCCCTTCGCCTACGTGCGCCCCGGGAGCCTCGACGGCGTGCTCGCCGAGCTCGCGGGCGACGACGCCAAGGTGCTCGCCGGCGGCCAGTCGCTGGTACCGGTGCTCGCGATGCGCCTGGGCCGGCCGGCGACACTCGTCGACATCACCGCGGCCCACGGGCTCGACCGGCTCGAGGTCGACGGGGGTGCCCTCCTCGTGGGGGCGGCCGTCCGGCAGCGTGCCGTGGAGCGCGCCGCCCAGGCCCGCGCCGTGCCGCTGCTCGGGATGGCGCTGCCCTTCGTCGGGCACCGGGAGCTGCGCAGCCGCGGCACCGTGTGCGGCAGCCTCGCCCACGCCGACCCGGCCGCGGAGCTCCCGGCGGTGGCCTGCTGCCTGGGCGCCGAGCTGGAGATCGCCGGCCCGCGTGGCCGCCGCACCGTCCCGGCCGGGGAGTTCTTCGCCGGAGCGATGACCACCACGGTCGCGCCCGACGAGGTGCTGGTCGCGGCCCGGTTCCCGGTGGCCGGAGCAGGGGAGGGCCACGGCTTCGCCGAGATCGCCCGCCGGCACGGCGACTTCGCACTGGCCGGGGTGGTCACGCGGGTCCGCCGCGATGCCGGCGGCGCGGTCCTCGCCGCCCGGCTCACCGCGTTCGGGGTGTCCGACCGTCCGGTGACCCGCGACGTCACCGACCTCGTGCGTGCGACGGAGGGGGCCGAGCGGCCCCTTCGCGAGGCGATGACCGAGCTCACCGCCGGCATGGTCGACACCGCGGGCGACACGCACGGCTCCCCGGGCTACCGCCGCAGGCTGCTGGCGGTGCTGGCCGCCCGCGAGCTGGCCCGCGCCCACCGCACCGCCGCCGACGCGACCCCACGCCGGGAGCCGGCGAGCCGGGAGCCGAACGGGACCCGGCCGCCCGAGCGGGCCCGTGAGCGGGTGCCTGCCCAGGAGCGGGTGGCCGTCACGTTCCGCGTGAACGGGAGCGAGGCCACCGTGCGCGTGCCGCCACGGATGCACCTCGCCGACGCGTTGCGTGAGCACGTCGGCCTCACCGGCACCCACCTGGGCTGCGAGCACGGGGTGTGCGGAATGTGCACCGTCCTCGTCGACGGCGCCGCGGCGCGGGCGTGCCTGCTGTTCGCCGTGCAGTGCGAGGGAGCCGAGATCGTCACCGTCGAAGGGCTCGGCAGCCCCGAGGAGCAGCACCCGCTGCAGCAGGCGTTCTCCGCGCACCACGCACTCCAGTGCGGCTTCTGCACACCGGGGATGCTCATGAGCTCCTACGACCTGCTGGCCGGTGACGGCGCCGTCACCCCCGAGGCCCTCCCCGAGCAGATGTCGGGAGTGCTGTGCCGCTGCACCGGCTACCGCGGCATCCTGGCCGCCGTGACGGACGTCGCCGCCGCCCATCCCACCGGGGTGCCCGCGCCGCTGAACTGCCGGCCCCGCGTGCTCATGGGACGCAGCGGAGGGTCCGGCCAGGGCCACACCGAGCGGTCGGGCGACGCGGCTCCGGAGAGCCCGCACGGCGTCGACAGCGGGGCCGACCTCACCGTCCCGGCGGGCTCCCCCTCCGCGACGGTCGAGGTGACCAGCGTGCTCGACGCTCCCGTCGACGCCGTGTGGGCGGTGCTCGACGACGTCGAGCGCATGGTCGCCTGCCTTCCCGGCGCCGAGCTCACCGAGGCACTGGGCGGCGACCGCTACCGCGGCACCGCAGGCGTGGCGCTGGGGCCCGTGAAGCTCTCGTTCGCCGGGCTCGCCCAGATCGTCGAGCGCGACGCGGGCGGCCACCGGCTCCGGATGATCGGCCAGGGTTCCGACGCGGGCGGCAGCGCGACGCAGGCCGACATCCGGCTGCGCGCCGAGCCGGCGCCGGGCGGCGGCAGCGTCCTGCGCGCGGACGCCGACCTCTACCTGTCGGGCCGCATCGCGCAGTTCGGGCGCGCGCTCGCCGGGGACGTCAGCAGGCGGTTGTTCGAGCAGTTCGCCACGGCCGTGGATGCCGCCGCGGCAGGGCGGGAGGCACCTTCGCGCCGTGGCCCGTCCCCGCTGCGGCTCGCGATCGGAGCTCTCCTGGACGCGGTGCGCCGCCGCGTGTCCAGGATGCGGAGGGGCTGAGTCGGCCGGCCCGCCGCCGGCCGACTCAGCCCTACCCGGGCCGCACTAGCTGACGTCGAGCTGGTCGATCCCGTCGGCACCGGTGAACCACCCGCTGGGTTCGGGCGGCTCCGCCGCGAGCAGAGCCGTGCTCTGGCAGGCGCCCCGGATCGCACTGATCACCACGTCCCCCGCCGGGACGCCCGGGCCCATGTGACGCACCGCGACGCTGGCCGCGGCACCGTCGATCATGTACGGGCCGAGCACGAACGGCACCCGCGCGGTGACCTGCTCCCCGGAGTCCTGGTCGCGGAACGGCATCGTGATGCGATCCGATCCGATGCGCTGCTGCAGGACCACCGGTGCCTCGCGGGCGGCCTCGATGACCGCGGCCCAGTCCTGCTCCGAACTCTGGCTTCCGAACAGCACGTTGTTCCCCGACTTGCCGACGGCGGGCTTCGACACGAGCCGGTCGCGGTCCCCGGTGATCCGGCGCAGCAGTGCCTCGTGCACGGCCGGATCGGCGTCCAGGCCGAGGCACGCGGTCCAGGGAACGTGGGCACGTACCAGTGCGCGGTCGGCCGGGTCGAGCAGCCCGGCGTCGCTGTCCTCGTGCAGCCAGGCCAGCACCGCCTTCGAGGAGATGAGGGCCGACTCCGTGCGCGGGAACAGCGCGACGGTGCGGGCCCGGTCAGCGGCACGCAGCGCGGCGAGTCCGCCGCCGTCGTCCACGATGCGGTTTCCGCCCCAGTTCAGCAGCACGAGATCGATCGGGACATCACCCGCGAGCAGCCGGTCGGCAGCGTCGAGGCGGAGGTCGGCGAGATCGGCCTGGACCACCTCGATTCCCGCTTGCCGGGCATCGGCGAGAATGGCCGGCCTGGCCGTCCGGTAGCTCTGGACCGCCCCGTCGTTGTCGAGCGCCCGGTACGTCGGCATGAGCACCCGGCCCGCGGTGCCGTTGCCGTTCCCCATCTCGGCCCGGAGCGTTCGAAGCAGTGCCGCGGAACGCGTGGGCACGGTGGAGGGCGGCGGGTACAGACCGCTCGCCGGGCACAGCCGGGCGTAGGCATCGGCGAGGCGGGGCGTCACCATGGCGCCGCCGAGCCGGGTGCTGTTGTTGAACTCGAGGAGGCGGGGCCGACCGTTCTCGATCAGGATGTCGGGGCGGGCATACCGGGTGAGCTCCGCGGCCACCAGCGGGCGGTCGTGGTCCATCAGCGGGAGCTCATGGGGAAAGCGGAGTGCCCGGTGCAGCTCACCCAGCGTCGAGGCCCGGCGCCGGCACGCGTCCACGGCCAGGTGCAGCAGCCGGGCGGCAACCGACTCGAGACCCCGGTAGGCCCCTTCCCCGATGATGACCGGCCGAAGTGGTTCCCAGCGCCTGCCGTCCGACTCCTGGCGCCGGTGGGACCCCCATCCGGTCGACGTCGACGTCCGGCGGATGAGGAACTCGCGGCGGAACTCGGCGGGGAGTGCGTCCCACGCGTCGTGGACCAGGAGGTCGAGGGGTTCGCTGCCGGCGCCGCCGCGAACTTCTGCCGCGGCGAGGGGGGCGGCGGTACGGAGATCGCTCGATGGCGAGGTCACTGTCAGCGCTCCCGACTACGCCGGCAGACCATGACGTTCGCATCCCCTGTAGTACAGCGAGAGGAGGAGCGAGTCGCGGATCTTGCCACGCTGGAAGTGTGACCGGAAGCGCGCGTTGTACTCCTTGAACCACTGCGCGGAATGATGCAGGAACAGGATGTCGTGCGGCGCCATGTGTCGTATGGCGAGCATGGCGACCGGGGCCACGGAGACTCGGAAGTCCGGGTTCCGCACCGCTCGCTCGTCGCAGTTCGGGTGGAACTGCCCGATCATCAGGCCCGCCTCCACAGCGAAGTCCTTCAGGTGGTTGTCGTACACCGCATCCAGGCGTCGCCAGCCCTCGGGTCCCATACAGGGCATGACTATCAGCCGGCTGTCGAGCACCACTCCGCTGCTCTGCGCCGGGCGCCCGGCCTTACCGAACGCGATGATCTCCGCCCGGAGCTGCTCGGTCAGTTCCGCCTCGCTGGTTCCGTGGATGTCGTGTCGCATGGTGCTCTCCAGCGCGTGCTGGGCCAGCGTGCGCGGGATGAACGGGCACACCGGCCCGGACCGGCCGACTCTCCGGTCGCCGACGGAAACGTACTCCCGCAGCCAGGTGTCGACGAGCTTCTGATGCTCGGCGGAACTCGTCTCGTCCCTCATGACGTGCCCGCCGCCGGGACCGACGGTATCGCGAGCACGTCGGCTCGTCCGGAATTCTTCATGCGACTTTTCCAATCATGCAGTGCGTTGACCTCCCTGCGAACGCGCTGGCTGCGCAGCGGGAAGTCGGACGTGCGGTCGGTGTTGGCCCGGTTGAGTTGAGCTGAACGGTCTGCCCTATAGGTCGGCCTGGGCTGGATGGGACCGGGCCGGCTGGGTCTGGGCCGGGGTCGGCTCGTGGAAGCGCAGGCGCAGGAGATGGCGCTCGGGATCGGTGAAGGCGGTGCGACCGTGCAGCGCGATGTGGTTGTTGAAGATCAGCATCCCGTCGGTGGGGATGACCTGCTGGATCTCCCCAGCACCCTGCTCGAGGTGCCTGCTCACCGTGTCCACCGCCTCGTACACCTCCGGCTTCTGGTATTCGGGATGGGCTTTGATCCCCTTCCGGATCCCGTTCTTTCGCCAGCGCCACATGGGCTTCTCGGCGAGTACCGGGGCGTAGAGGTAGCCATCCGAGGCAACGCTTGCGTACTTCTTGAACGCTTCCGGAATACGCCGGGGCAGCGCCGTCTCGCTCAATAGTCGGACCGCTGCGCGACCTTCCGGGGTTTCCTCGAGCTGGTTCACGACGACGCGGCCGTCGCGGAGCAAGGACACTCCACCGCCGCACTGGGCGGCCCGCACGGCATACAGGAGGAAGAAGCGCTCCGGAATGGGCAGGGCACCGTTGTCCGTGTGGTAGCCCGCCTTGAGGTCGTTCTCCGAGAAACTCGTGTGACCCGACGACTCGTCTCCCCGGTTCCGGACATCCCACAGAACGTGGTCGAACGGGATGTTGGCGGTCGGATCGCCGAGCAGCACGGCGAGTGCGAAGACGGCCTTGCGTTTGTCGTCGACCGCCTGCTCCCGCAGGCCGAATTCCGTCAGCATCACCGCGCACGCCTCGTCGTCGTCGAACGCCGAGCGGATGCGGTCGGTGAGCGCGGTGAGGCGTGGCGCGGCCTCCCGTAGTCGCTCGCGTAGAGCGGCGCAATCGTGCGGAGGAGCCAGCGCCTCGCCCGCGACATCAACCCCGTAATGGTCGACGAGAGCGGCCCTGACGGAGTCCTTCTCCGCCTGCCACCACTCTGCTGCGTCGTCCGTCTCCAGGCGAACGATGCTGGTGAATGATGCGGTTGTCGTCATGTGCGATACCTCCGAACCCTCGAGTCCGGCAGTCACGGTCATCTGCCGGATCGCTCACATTCGTGTCGATTCCTGCCTGCACTGCTGACGGCCTGGTTCATCGCGAAGGGGAGGTCGAGTAGGCGATCGCCGGACTCCGGGGCGTCGGCGAGGTGCGGGACGGCTCCTGTCTGCCGAGTTCCGCTCGTGCGGTTCGGGAGAGGTCGTTGTTGCTGACACCGAGGTGGATCCCGTGCCCGGCCATGGCGGCCAGCACGTCGGGAGCGAGGGCAGGGTCGGCGGCGGCCATCGCAGCAGCCAGCCGGGAGAAATGCCGCCGTTCGCGGAGGGCGTCACCGATGAAGCCCGTCGGGTTGTCCCGGCCGACCAGTTCCAGCCCGCGGAGCAGCAGGGCGTCGAAGCGGACGGGGTCGGCGCCTGCGTCGGTGATGCGGGTCCGCGCGCTCCAGCACGCGGACGCCCAGACGGTGCCGTCGGCGTGGGGGTCGCTGTGCGGGCCGCCCTGGAAGTGGGCCATCGTCCAGCGGGGGTCCAGCTTGCGGCGTCGTTGCTCGGTCTCCGGGACGGTGTGGCGGTGCCAGCCGTAGATGTCGGGGGTGCCCAGCAGCACCGCCGTGATCACATCGGAGGTGCCTTCGTCCAGGGCGGTCTTCTTGTTCGTCTGCTGCTCGGGCGGGCGCAGCCGGTTGAGCCGGAAGTCCGCGGTGTGCCGGCAGACGTGGTGGCCGACCTCGTGACAGATGATGGCCGCGTTGTGCGCGGGCGCGCAGAAGTACGGTTCGGCGCCGACGGTGGCGACGAACCCGGCGCCACCGCTCAGGTGCACCTCGCCGTCCGGGCTGGCCGCGTCCGGGTCGGCCCCCAGACCCTGCCCGGGCAGCCGGTAGTGCCCGCCGCGCCATCGACGCGTCTGCTCGTGTATCCCGATGCGCACGAGCAGGTGCGGCAGCGGATGCCCCAGCAGGCCGCTGACGTACCGCAGCGCCCGCTGGGCGTGGAACGCCGTGTTGACCACGCCGAACGCCCGCGCCGACCGGTCGGCTGCCGCGCCGGCCAGCGGCCCACCACCGGCGGAGGGGTCGAACACCAGCCGACCGCCGGTGAACAGTTCCCCGCCGCGCTCGTCGCGGACCGTGACCTCGGGCAGTACCACCTGCGCCGGCCCGACCTCGAGGACGTCCAGTTCGACCTCCCCGAGCCGGCCCGGCCCGGTCGACCAGCCCGGCGGATCAGGGAGGTAGACCGCGGCGCAGGTCACGCCGGAACCGCCGCGCCGCTCAGCAGGTCGAGCGCACCGCCGGCGATCAGTTCCGCCGGCGACAGCACGGGAAGCCCGGTCGCCGCCTCCGCTTCCCGGGACGCCAGCGGGCTCGCGGTCAGCAACCCGCTCACCGCCCGGACCGGGGTGCCCAGATCCGCCATGATCCCGACGCCTGCCACGGCACTGAGCGCATCGGCCACCGCGAGCACGACCCCGTCGGCGAATCCCGCCAGACCGGCGGCCAGCTCCCGGGTCTCCTCCTGCAGCAGGCCGTCAGCGATCTCCAGCACCACCACCGACGCACCGCGCGCGACCAGCGCGTCGCGGATCCCTTCCATGGTGGCCCGCAACCGCTGCGGCGGGTAACCGAACGTGGAGGGCATCCCGAAGTCCAGGAAGTCCACGATCTCGGACGCCCCCGCGTCCTGGTACATCCACCGGTCCTTGCCGCTCCCGGATCCGGTGACCTTGCCCGCCCCGACGCGTAACCCGGAGCGTGACCACCCCCGCACCAGCGCCGACGCCGTCGTGGTCTTCCCCGCGCCCATCGACGAGCCGACCACCACGAAGGTGCCCAACTCCGGCCGGGCCGGCGCCGGCGTCGGCAGCGCGTACCCGTCCAGCGACAACGGCCGACCGGACGGGTCGGCCAGCAGCCCCAGCACCTCCAGCACCGTGGGCTCGGCCCGTCGGGCATGCGCCGAGGCCACCTGCCCGACCACGCCGCCCGCGGTCAACAGGTGCGCCACGGTCCCCGTCGGCAAATACCCCTCGTAGTAATCGGTGGCATACCGATTACCGAACGCACCCGCGACCACGTCCCCCGGATACAGCCGAACCTGCCGGCCGTGCGTGTCCTCCAGATGGTCGTGGGCCCCCACGCTCACGATCCTGGCTCCGACGAGATCCCCTAACCGCGGCTCCCGGTCAAGACTCCCCAGCGTGACCGTTCCACGATCAATCACCCCGCGGGTGACATAACTCCACTTAGCGTCCAAAAACTGTTGCATCACTGGCCCCTCGCGCAGGTTCTCGATCGGATCTCCGCGCTCACGTATGGTCGTTTCACCCTGCTTGCAACATCACCTGAAGCGCCTGCGGCCGAAGCTCGGCAGGCGCGCAGAAGAATCAAATGTGTCGATGATCTCGTTGTCGTCCCCCGCTACCGACGGAGATCGTTTGGTGCATTCTTCTCCCGGATCGGCGTACTCGTCATCGATCACCGGTGGCAGCCGCAGACCATCCCCTTCGTCCGGACGTCCGGTTCATGCCGGGCGCAGACCACTGAAACGAGACCGCGGCGACCGCTGTCGCCGCAGGTAGGCAGGCTGGTCGCGTGCCGCCTGCCCTGTCTCGCCAGGAGTCCGGCACGCAATCACAAATGTCCAGATTGACGGAACCATGACGATCGATACCCGCATTGCTCCCCGCCGGCGATCGGCGTTGTGATCTTTCTCGAGATGACATCCGGCCCGGTCTATTGGGCTTAACCCGGAGCGGAGTGCGCATGGCCAGTGTAGGACAGAACCGTCAGTGGCCGCCCCCTGATGACGCCTTCTCATCGTACGCTTGCTTCACCGAGGTGCAAGGTTGTCATTTCGGCGTGGCGGATTTCATGATCTCCCGGCGAGCAGCCGTGCGGCCGACCGTCATTTGGCCGTGCGACCGGTTGGCGGAGAGCGGGCGCCGATTGGTCGACAACAGTAGGCTGCCTGGCGGTGCAGGTGGCCGGGAGGTAAAGGTTCACAGATCACGACGTAAAAGATCGACCCTCGGCAATTAGGGCCGGCCGGCCACAGATGTGACCGCGCGGCGTTAGTCCGACGGCCGCGCCGGAGGCCTCGTGCGTGCGCGTTCCGTGCCGCCACGGCATCGAGACGCGCCGTCTCTCGGGTGGCCGCGGGACGCAGCGACAGGTGACCGTGCCGCTGGACGAGCGACCCTGGCGGGTCAGCGGGCCAGCGGCTCCGCGGTGATCAGCTCGGCCGGGGGTCCGGCGCGGCGGGCACCGAGCCAGCCGAGCAGCGTGGCGATCGCGTCCTCGGCGAACGCCCCGGGCTTGTCCGAGCCGAAACGGCGCGCTGCGGCGGCGCGCAGCCGCACGCCGAGCGCTGCGGCGGCGCCTGCTGAGGCCAGTCCGACCAGCGCGGGCAGGGTCGTGTCGTAGTGGTTGCGACGGGCGATCGCCGCTGCGGAGGTGGCGCCCAGCACCGCCCGGGGCAGCAGTCCTGGCAGCGCGAGCCGGCTCGGGGTGGCCGGCCGCTTGTCGGCCACGAGCTCGCCTGCGGAGGCCAGCGCGAAGATCGCCGTGCCGACGCGACCGCCCAGCCGGGAGGCCAGGAGCCCGGGGTCGTCGCGGCCGGAGGTGAGGGCGATCGCGGTGACGCCCGCGGTGCTGCGGGACCCGGTGGCCGCGCCGAGCGCGGCGGCCCGCAGGAGGGTCGCCGGGCTGCCGGGGGGTACCGGTTCACGGCTCTCGGCCACTCGGGAGACGGCGACGAGGGTGGCGTGCGTGGCGACCCCGTAGACGAGGTGCGGGACGACGTCGGCGACCCAGTCGGTGGCGCTCCAGGTGCGGGGGTTGCTGATGCGCAGTGCGGCGAGCGGCCCGTCGGCGGCCGCCATCGCCGCCAGGCCCAGCACGGGGCCTCCGATCATCGTCGGCAGCCGCAGTCCGGCAGCGCGCAGCACGCCCGCCACGCTGCCGATCGCCACACCCGTGACGGTGCCGGTCAGCGGGCCCAGTGCGGAGAGCCTGCGGGCCCGTTCCCGGGGGGTCCCGGGGACCTGCAGCCCTGCCGCGTCGGCGAGTGCGGCCACCATCTGCTGCGGTGCCTCGCTGGCGGCGCGCCCGCGCACGGCCATGTCGAGGTACGTGGTCGCGTTGAGTGCTGTCGTGCCGGCGGCGCCTGCGACCGCTCCGCGGGCGAGGCCGGTCCAGCTCGAACTCACGACGGTGCCGTATCCGGAGCGATGGAGAGCGAACCGAGCAGCCGGTCGACGAACTCCGCCTGGGCCGTGACGAGCTTGCGACGTGCCGTGTCGGTGTCGAACCACCCTGCGCGGTCGATCTCAGGGAACTCGCGCACGGTGCCCGACCGTGGGGGCCACTCGAGCTCGAAGACGCCAGGCGTGATGTGGTCGGCGTCGAAGTCGCCCTCCCTGGCGAACACGGTGATCAGCTTCCCGGTCCGCTGCCGGACGGTGCCCAGCTCCAGCACCGGACCGGGTGGGGGCGGGGAACCGAGCTCTTCGGTGAACTCGCGCTCGGCCGCTGCCTGCGTGTCCTCGTCGGGGTCGTGCTCGCCCTTCGGGACGGACCACGCGCCGTCGTCCTTGCGGGCCCAGTACGGGCCGCCCATGTGCCCGAGCAGCACCTCGATGTCACCGCCTGCACACAACCGGAACAGCAGCAGACCGGCGCTCAGCACGGTCATGCCGTCGCCATCCCGGTCGCTGCCGTCCCCGTCGTGGCCGGAGTGGCGCGGTTGCGGCGCCGTCCCGGCGCCAGTGTCACAGCCGCCACCGGCGCAGCATGGCAGACCGCCTCCCTCCAGAGCGGACGGCGCGCGTCGCCGCCGCCCGGACGAGCTGTCCGGTGCCCCCGGACGGATTGCCCGCGTCCCACGACCGGCGGCCGTCGGATGGACCGGACGGAGCACGCAGACAGAGCGAAACGGACCAATCGTGATGTCGGCGCAACGGTTGGGTAACGTACTCGTAACGCAGAGTCGCCAGGGTCGGGTCCGCCGCACTGGCACGGACGTCCGGAAGGAGGGCCTGCAGGTGGACCCCGACGATGCGGAGCCTCCGGTCGGGCGCACCGGGGCGCGGTTCGGCGGTGCCTCCCGGCGACGGAAGACGAAGCGGCGCGGTCCTGGTGGGCAACCGGCCTCCGACCTGGACACCGAGGCGCTGGCGGCGGTTCCCCGGAGTGAGGTGGAGGGAAAGCCCGACCACGCACCGGATGACGGATTCGTCGTGTATCGTTCCTCGCCCGTGGGGCTCACCGGGGCGCGGTTCGGGGGAGCCCCTCGTGATCGCAGCCAGAGCGCCCAACCAGACCCCCCTGACCTCGAGGAGGGACCGATCAACGGTCCATCGGCCGGTTCTGACCCGGCAGGCGCTGACCCCGCATCCGCGTACCCCTACCAGTCGGGCGGGGACTACCCCACGTCCGGCTACGGGGCGGAGTCAGGAGCGGCGGTCGAGGGCCCCACGTCGTTCGTGAGACCTTACGTCCTGACGCGCGGTCGCACACGGTCCCAGTACGAACTGTCCATCGAGACGCTGGTCTCGGCCGTGCCCATGGCCACCAGCGGGCCTGCCGCGGCCGAGCACGAGGCCGTCATCTCGCTCTGTCAGGAGCCCCGCTCCGTCGCCGAGGTGGCGGCGCTGCTCGGCATTCCGCTCGGGGTGGCCAAGGTGCTCCTGGGCGACCTGGTGGCGAACGGTGCCGTGGCGGTCCACCGCACGGTCGGCGTGGCCGGCCCGGATCTCGCGTTGATGGAGCGCGTGCTCGCCGGGCTCCGCCGGCTCTGACCACGGCCCTCCCGCTGTACCCACCGCCGGGCCGGTGGGTGGGGGAGCGGGCCGACGGCGGGCGTAGCTCAGGGAATGCGCCGTCGCGGGGGCGTACGCGGGATCTCGCACCGAGCATGCGGCGGGGTCCGCGCACCGGGCACCTGATCGCCGGGAGATCCACCGATCCGCCCTGGTGGGGGCGAAGAGCCGAATCTCGGACGATCAGAGTGGCGGGGCTTGTCGACCGGACCCGGTGATCGCTGCGAGATCCGCGGATCTGCCCTCGCCGGGGCGGGCAGCCGGATCTCGGAATGATCAGTGCACCGGGGTGGGGCAGGTGGCGGGGAGTGGACCGGCGGTGGGCGAAGCTCAGGCCTGCGGGTCGGTCTGCTTACGGCGCCCGCCTCGCTGCATGTTGCCGGTGGTGACGCGCCTGCCGGGGTCGACCAGGCGTTTCCACTTGGCCTGCGCGGCCTGCCGGCTGCCGAGCTGAGCCTGCACCGCTTCCGCGACCTGGGCCCAGGTCAGGCCGTCCTGGCGGAGCTTGCGGATGAGGTCGCGTTCGTACCGGTCGGCCACGCGGTGCATCTCGTGCACGATCGCGTACCAGGCCGCCGCCGCGTCGCGGGTGAGGGGCCCGTCGGCGCTGCGCTGCTTCAAGGTCTCGAGCTCATCGGTGAGGGAGCGGGCGGCCCTCGTGATGCTGGGATCGGCTCGTTCGAGCCAGAGGCGGGCTTCCTCGTACTTCATGTTGTCAATGATACAATGACGCCAGCACAACGGCAATGATCGGTTGACCCTCGCGGCGCAACAGCGCCGCGGCGGACGACACAGCTGCTCAGAGGCCGCCGAGCGGCTCCACCGCGGTGATCCAGACGACGGGGGAGCCCTCCTCGTCGGAGGCCGCGAGGTCGACCTCGGCGGTGATCGCCCAGTCCCGGTCGCCTGCCGGGTCGTCGAGGACCTGCCGGACGAGCCAGCGCTCGGGCTCCTCGGTGATGGTGATCATGGCCGGCCCGCGGGCGTCGGGCCCGGTGCCGATGTCGGTGTGCTCGGCGAAGTAGGGCTCGAGCGCCTCGCGCCAGGCCCCGGCGGTCCAGCCGGACTCGGCGTCGAGCTCGCCGAGCAGGTCGAAGCGCCGCAGCGCCGCCAGCTCGACCCGGCGGAACAGCGCGTTGCGCACGAGAACGCGGAAGGCGCGAACGTTGCGGGTGACCCCGGCAGGGCCCTGGTCGAGCGACGGGGGAGCGGGCTCCTCGCCTGCCCCCGCTCCGGCGGCGAGGGCCTCCCACTCGTCGAGCAGGCTGGAGTCGACCTGACGGACGAGCTCGCCGAGCCACTCCTCGACGTCGGTGAGCTCCTCGGTCTTCGCCTCGTCGGGCACGGTCTGGCGCAGGGCGCGGTAGGCGTCGGCGAGGTAGCGCAGCACGAGGCCCTCTGAGCGGGCGAGCTGGTAGTGCGAGACGTACTCGACGAAGGTCATCGACCGCTCGAACATGTCGCGGGCGACCGACTTGGGTGACAGGCGGGCGTCCTCCACCCACGGTGCGCCCCGCCGGTAGGTCTCCAGTGCGGCGTGCAGAAGCTCGTCGAGCGGCTTCGGGTAGGTGACGTCCTCGAGCAGCGCCATGCGCTCCTCGTACTCGATCCCGTCGGCCTTCATCGCCGCGACGGCCTCGCCGCGCGCCTTGTTCTGCTGCGCGTAGAGCACGGCCCGCGGGTCGTCGAGCGTCGCCTCGATCACCGAGAGGACGTCCAGGGGGTAGGTCGGCGTCTCCCGGTCCAGCAGCTCGATCGCGGCCAGCGCGAACGGGGAGAGCGGCTGGTTGAGGGCGAAGTCGAGCTGCAGGTCACCGACGAGCCGCACCCGCCGGCCTTCCGCGTCGGGCTCCGGGAGCTCCTCCACCACCCCGGACGCCCGCAGCGCCCGGTAGATCGCGATGGCGCGCAGGATGTGGCGGCGCTGCCGGGGCCGCGGCTCGTGGTTGTCCTCGAGCAGATGGCGCATGGCCGCGAACGCGTCGCCCGGCCGGGAGATGACGTTCAGCAGCATCGCGTGGGTGACCTTGAAGTGGCTGGTCAAAGGCTCGGGCTGGGCGTTCTGCAGCTTCTCGAAGCTGGTCTCCGACCAGCCGACGAAGCCCTCCGGCGGCTGCTTGCGCACGATCCGCTTGCGCTTCTTGAGGTCGTCGCCCGCCCGCGCGAGCAGCCGGGCGTTCTCCACCTCGTGGTCGGGTGCCTCGGCGACGACGGTGCCCACGGTGTCGTAGCCCGCGCGCCCGGCGCGGCCGGCGATCTGGTGGAACTCGCGCGCCTTGAGCGGGCGGGTGCGCTGCCCGTCGTACTTGGCGAGGCCGGTGAACAGCACCGTGCGGATCGGCACGTTGATCCCGACGCCGAGCGTGTCGGTGCCTGCGATGACGCGCAGCAGCCCGGCCTGGGCGAGGGTCTCCACCAGGCGCCGGTAGCGCGGGAGCATGCCGGCGTGGTGCACGCCGATGCCGTGACGCACCAGCCGCGAGAGCGTCTTGCCGAAGCCCGAGGTGAAGCGGAAGTTGCCGATCACGTCGGCGATCGCCTGCTTGTCCTCCTTGGAGGTGACGTTCACGCTCATCAGCGACTGCGCCCGCTCCACGGCCGACTGCTGCGTGAAGTGCACGGCGTAGACCGGCGCCTCGTGGGTCTGCAGCAGTTCGGTGATCGTCTCGTGCAGCGGGGTGAAGACGTAGCGGTAGTGCAGCGGCACGGGCCGTTCCACGGAGGTGATCACCGCGGTCGGCCTGCCGGTGCGTCGGGTGAGGTCCTCCTCGAAGAAGGACACGTCCCCCAGCGTGGCGCTCATCAGCAGGAACTGGGCCTGCGGGAGCTCGATCAGCGGCACCTGCCAGGCCCAGCCGCGGTCGGGGTCGGCGTAGAAGTGGAACTCGTCCATCACCACGGAGCCCACGTCGGCATCGCGGCCGCTGCGCAGCGCGATGTTGGCCAGGATCTCCGCGGTGCAGCAGATGATCGGGGCCTTCTCGTTGACCGCGGCGTCCCCGGTGAGCATCCCGACCTTGTCGGCCCCGAAAACGTCGATGAGTGCGAAGAACTTCTCGCTGACCAGCGCCTTGATCGGCGCCGTGTAGAAGGTGCGCTGCCCGCGCGCCAGCGCCGCGGCGTGCGCACCCACCGCCACCAGCGACTTCCCGGACCCGGTCGGCGTGGAGAGGATGACGTTGCTGCCGGTGACGAGTTCGACCAGCGCCTCCTCCTGCGCCGGGTAGAGCGAGAGTCCCTGCTCCTCGAACGCCCAGTCGGTGAACGCCTCGACGAGCGCGTCGGGGTCGTCGGGCGTGGGTGGGAGCCGGTCGGTGAGCGTCATGATGCCCCGATCGTCCCTCGCCGGGCCGTCGGGCCGATGCGCGGGGCCCGGAACGGCCACGTCAGCGGCGCCCGCGGCGTTCAACGCCGCCGGTAACCGTTAGCGTGTGTCCCGTGACAGGGGGGCCGACTTCGGGCGAGTTGCCCGGTCTCGTTCCCCCGATGCAGGCGGCCTCGGTGGCGGGGGATCCACCGACCGGGCCGGACTGGGTGGTCGAGGTGGCCTGGACCGGCCACCGGTGCATCGCGTACGTGCAGCCTGGCAAGCGGGTGCGGCTCCTGAGCGGCGGCGACAACTCGATGAGCGCCGCCTATCCGGAGCTGTCCGAGCCGCTGCTGCGCCGTTCGCCGCCCGGCGGGATGGTGATCGACGGCACCCTCGTCGCGCGCGGTGAGGAGCACGCGGTGCGTCCCCGCCTGCTCAAGCGGCGCAGCGCGCGGCATCGTCCCTCCGACGAGACGATCCGGCGGATCCCGGTGGACTTCCAGGTCGCCGACCTGCTCTGGCTGGACGGGCACAGCACCACCGACCTGCACTACGCCGACCGGCGGGCGCTGCTCGACGGCCTCGGGTTCGCCAGCCCCCCGGTGTGGACGACGTCGCCGTTGCCGGCCACCGAGCTCGACACGATGCTGGCGATCGCCGACCAGAAGGGCGCGGAAGGCCTGCACGCCCGGCATCTCCGGGGCCGCTACCACCCCGGGGGCCGGTCACGCTTCTGGCTCCGGGTGCCCATCCGGCGGACGCGCCAGGTGCTCGTGGGCGGCTGGACGCCCGCCGACCCGCGGCGTCCCGACACCGTCGGCACGCTCCTGCTCGGCGTGCCCGTCGGCGGCGGGCTGCACTACGTCGGGCGGGTGGGGGTGTCGCTGGAGCAGCGCCGCCAACTGGCCGCCGAGCTCGTGGCCCGCAGGCTGCCGAAGCGGCCCTTCGCGGGGGAGGTTCCCGCCGATGCCGGGCGCCACGCCAGCTGGGCGGCCCCCGAGCTGGTGGGGCTCGTGGAGTTCACCGGCTGGATCGGCGGCGGCCGGATGCGACGCCCGCACTGGCGGGGGCTCCTCGCCCCGTCGGCGGTGCAGCAGTCGGGCTGGGCCCGTCCGCCCGAGCCGGTGGTCGAGGTGCCGGCTCCGGAGGTCGCCCCGCCGGTGGCGGTGTCACCCGGACCCGCGTCCCCCGGACCCGATGCCGTCGAACCCGGTCCTGCCGGTCCCGACGCCGCGGCTGCGCCCGGGACCGGTGCCGGCGGCCCTGCCGGGACGGCGGTGCAGGCCCGCCGCCTCGAGCAGCACTTCGTCTACAACTCGCTCAACACCATCGCCGCGCTGATCCGCACCGACCCGACGAGGGCGCGCGAGCTGCTGTTCGGTTTCGCGGACCTGTCCCGGGTGGCCGACCGGCCGGGCACGAGCACGCTCGGCCAGGAGCTCGACGCGGTGCGCGGCTACCTGCAGCTGGAGCAGGCGAGGTTCGGTGCGCGGCTGCGGGTCGAGGTGGACGTCGAGAGCGGCGTCGAGCCGGTACCCGTGAGCGCGATGCAGGTGCTCGACGTGGTGCGCAGCGCGGTGCAGCAGGAGATCGAACCGCTGCCCGACGGCGGCACGCTCGCCCTGGTCGCCCGCCGGACGGCGACGGGTTGTGCGGTCACCGTGACCGCGGGCGAACGGGCTCCGACCACGTTGCTGCTCGCGGCCCTACCCGACTGAGGGATGGACCGACCCGTGTACCGCCGAAGGTGATCATGGACTTCGGTACCGTGGAGAAATGCTCGGCCTTCCTGATGGCACCCGCGCGTGCCTCTTCGATCTCGACGGTGTCCTGACCGACACCGCCAGCGTGCATGCCGCCGCGTGGAAGCAGACGTTCGACGACTTCCTGCGCTCCCGCGCCGAGCACGACGGCACCCCCTTCAAGCCGTTCGACGTGAAGGCCGACTACGGCCCCTACGTCGACGGGAAGCCACGAATGGCCGGCACCGACGCGTTCCTGCGCTCGCGCGGGATCGTGCTACCCGAGGGCGGCCCCGATGACGCCGCCGACGCCGACACGGTCTACGCGCTGGCCACGAGGAAGAACGGGCTCGTCCAGGAGAAGATCAAGACCGTCGGCGTCACGGTCTATCCCGGTTCCGTGCGCTACCTGAAGGCCGTGAAGGAAGCCGGGCTGGCCACGGCCTGTGTCTCCTCCTCGGCCAATGCGGCCCAGGTGCTCGATGTCGCAGGCCTCAGCTCGTTGATCGACCACCGCGTCGACGGCGTCACGGCCCGCGAGCGTGGCCTGCCCGGCAAGCCCGCACCCGACACGTTCCTCGCCGCGGCGGCCGACCTGAGTGTCGACCGGAAGCAGGCCGTCGTGTTCGAGGACGCGCTGGCCGGAGTGGCGTCGGGGAAGGCGGGCGGGTTCGGCTTCGTCGTCGGGGTCGACCGCCTCGGGCAGGCCGACGCACTGCGGGAGCACGGAGCCGACACCGTGGTCACCGACCTCGCACAACTGCTGGAGGAGCAGCGATGAGCGAGCTTGCGAGCGAATCATTGACACAGTGCCCGCGCGAAGCGCCGGCCGAGCGCAGCGAGGGCGAGCGATGAGCGAGCTTGCGAGCGAATCATTGACACAGTGCCCGCGCGAAGCGCCGGCCGAGCGCAGCGAGGACGTGCGATGAGTCCTGATCCTGGACGGCCGTTCACCGTCGAGCCGTGGGTGGTCCGCGAGTCCAAGCTCGACCTGGACGCGATCGGCCAGGTGGAGTCGGTGTTCGCGCTCTCCAACGGCCACATCGGGCTGCGGGGCAACCTGGACGAGGGCGAGCCCAACGCCTGGCCGGGCACCTACCTGAACTCCTTCTACGAGCGTCGCCCTCTCCCGTACGCCGAGGGTGGCTACGGCTACCCGGAGTCGGGCCAGACGATCATCAACGTCACCAACGGCAAGCTGATCCGGCTGCTCGTCGAGGACGAGCCGTTCGACCTGCGCTACGGCGAGCTGCGCCGCCACGAGCGGGTGCTGGACCTGCGGGCCGGCACGCTCACCCGAGAGGTGGAGTGGGCGTCCCCGGCCGGCCGGGTGGTGTCGGTGCGCAGCACGCGCATGGTGTCGCTGACCCAGCGCGCCGTCGCTGCCATCTGTTACGAGGTGGAGGTGCTCGACGCCCCCGCCCTGCTGGTCGTGCAGTCCGAGCTGGTGGCCAACGAGCAGCTGCCGTCGCGCAGCGACGACGACCCGCGCGTCGAGGCGGCGCTGACCGACCCGCTGGTCGCGGAGCAGTGGCGCAGCGACGAGGCCGGCGCGATCCTGATCCACCACACGCGCCGGTCCGCGCTGCGGGTGGCGGCGGCGATGGACCACGAGGTGCACGGCCCGGACGGCGTGAAGATCACCTCGGAGGCCACCGAGGACATCGGCCGCACCACCGTGATCGCCCGGCTGGAGCCGGGGCAGAAGCTGCGGATCATCAAGTACCTGGCCTACGGCTGGTCGGCGCGCCGGTCGCAGCCCGCGCTGCACGACCAGGTGCGGGCGGCGCTGGCCGCGGCGCGCTACACGGGCTGGGAGGGGATGCTGGCGGAGCAGCGCCAGTACCTCGACGACTTCTGGGAGACCGCCGACGTCGAGATCGACGGCGACGCGGAGCTGCAGCAGGCGGTGCGTGTGGCGGTCTTCCACGTGCTGCAGGCGGGCGCCCGCGCGGAGCGGCGGGCCATCGGGGCCAAGGGGCTCACCGGCGAGGGCTACGACGGGCACACGTTCTGGGACACCGAGACGTTCTGCCTGCCAGTGCTCTCGCACCTGGCTCCGGAGGCCGCGGCCGACGCGCTGCGCTGGCGGCAGTCGATCCTGCCGATGGCCTACGAGCGTGCCGAGCAGCTGGGGCTCGGGGGCGCGGCGTTCCCGTGGCGGACGATCCGCGGGCACGAGTGCTCGGGTTACTGGCCTGCCGGCACCGCGGCGTTCCACATCAACGCCGACATCGCCGACGCGGTGCGCCGCCACGTGGCGGCCACGGGTGACGTCGACTTCGAGCGCGAGGTCGGCCTGGAGCTGCTGGTGGCCACGGCGCGGCTGTGGCGTTCGCTCGGGCACCACGACTCGGCGGGGCAGTTCCGGATCGACGGTGTGACCGGACCGGACGAGTACACGGCCATCGTCGACAACAACGTCTACACCAACCTGATGGCGCAGCAGAACCTGCGGGTGGCCGCCGACACGGCGGCCCGCCACGCGCGCGCGGCGGCCCGGCTGGGCGTCAACGCCGAGGAGATGGCGAGCTGGCGCGACGCCGCCAAGTCGATGCGCATCCCCTACGACGAGGTGCTCGGTGTGCACCCCCAGTCGGAGGGCTTCACCAACCACCAGGGCTGGGACTTCGAGAACACCCCGCCGGAGAAGTACCCGCTCCTGCTGCACGTGCCCTACTTCGACCTCTACCGCAAGCAGGTGTCGAAGCAGGCCGACCTGGTGCTGGCGATCCAGCTGCGGCCGGAGGCGTTCACCCCGGAGCAGATGCAGCGCAACTTCGCCTACTACGAGGCGATCACGGTGCGCGACTCGTCGCTGTCGGCCTGCACGCAGGCCGTCGTGGCGGCGTGGACGGGGCATCTGGACCTGGCGTACGACTACCTCGCCGAGGCCGCGCTGGTCGACCTGAACAACCTGGCGGGCAACACCGAGCACGGCGTGCACATCGCGTCGATGGCCGGCACGTGGACCGCGGTCGTGTCCGGGTTCGGCGGGATGCGGCTCGACAACGGGGGCATCGCCTTCGCGCCCCAGCTGCCGCCCGCACTGTCCCGGATCTCGTTCGGGCTGCTGTGGCAGGGCCGCCAGCTGCGCGTGGAGATCCGGCCGGGCGAGGCCGAGTACCGGCTCGTCAGCGGGGCCCCGATGCGGCTGCGCCACCACGGCGAGCCGCTGGCGCTGGCCGACGCCCCGCAGGTCCGGCCGATCCCGGCGTGTGAGCCCGTCGAGCCCGTCGAGCAGCCCTACGGCCGGGCCCCCAACGCCCGTCACCCGGGGAGCTGACGGCTCCGTTCGTCCGCTCCACCCGTCCGTCGGCCCGCTCGGCCACCCGTACGCCTGCACTTCCCGGTGGAGGCGTACGGGCCCGGCGGGCCGGGTATGCGAGAACGCTGATGCTTCCCGCATGGACGGAAGGACGAACGTGGACCTCGATCGCGCGCGCAAGATGCTGACCACCGAGCTGGCCGAACTCGACGAGCGCGCCCGCTTCGCCGAGCAGAGCCGGGCCGAGGCGTCGGGTGACACGCTCGGCCAGGAGGGCGCGCTCGGCCAGCACCCCGCCGACTACGGCACCGAGGTGAGCACCTCGATGGAGGCCGAGCTGAGCGTCGACACGATCGACGAGCAGCGTCGCCGGATCATCGACGCCGTCGAACGGCTCGAGGCCGGCACCTACGGCCGCTGCGCGGTCTGCGACCGCGAGATCGACGACGAGCGGCTGGAGGCCCGTCCCGAGGCGGCGACGTGCCGGGAGCACGCCGACACCCCTGTGGTCACCTGACCGGTTCGCCCGACTCTCCGGTGGGTACTGCGCGATGTGTGAGTGAGCCACCTCCCGGACTGGTCCGGGTCGACCCCGCCACGCCCGGGCTGACGCGGCGTCGCCGCGGCCGCGGATGGAGCTTCCACGACACGAGCGGCCTGCCGATCACCGACCCCGCGGAGACCGCCCGGATCAAGTCGCTGGTCATTCCCCCTGCCTGGCAGGACGTGTGGATATCTCCCGATGCGAAGGGACACATCCAGGCCGTCGGCACGGACGTCGCCGGGCGCCGCCAGTACCGGTACCACGACGAGTGGCGCCGCCTGCGCGACCGGGACAAGCACGACAGGGTCCTCCGGCTCGGTGCGCGGCTGGTCGACGTCCGCGGTGAGGTGCTGGCCCGGCTGACGGAGAAGGGCCTCGGCCGGGACCGCGTGCTGTCCGCGGGGGTCCGGATGCTCGACGTCGGGGTGTTCCGGGCAGGCGGGGAGGAGTACGCCCCCGGCGACGACGACGAGGACGGCACGTTCGGGCTGGCGACGCTGCGCCGCGAGCACGTCCGGCTCCAGCGGGGCGCCGTCCTGTTCTCCTATCCGGCCAAGGGTGGGATCCCGCGCACCCTGGCGCTGCGCGACCCGCTGCTGCACCGGGTGGTCAACTCGTTGCTGCGCCGCCACGGCGGTGGGGACGACCTGCTCGTCTACCGCATCGGCCGAGCCTGGCACGACGTGCGCTCCGAGGATCTGAACGCGGCGGTGAAGGAGCTGGTGGGGGAGCAGTACACCTGCAAGGACCTGCGCACCTGGAACGCCACCGTGCTGGCCGCGGTCACACTGGCCGCGGGGGTGGCGCAGGGCGGCGTCCCGGAGAACGAACGGGCCCGCAAGCGCGTGGTGAACCTGGCGATCAAGGAGGTGTCCGAGCACCTCGGCAACACCCCCACGGTGGCGCGCAACTCGTACGTCGACCCGCGGGTGCTGGAGCGCTTCGAGGAGGGGCGCACGGTGCTCCCCGCCCTGCACAAGCTCGAGGGCATGTCAGCGGTGCCCGACCTCACCGACGACACGACCCGGGCCGCGGTGGAGCGCGCGGTGGTGCGGCTCATCGGCTCCTGAGGCGCTTGCGCGGCCGACGGGAACAGACCGGCTAGTCGTCGCCCGTCGGCTCCTTCTTCGTGAGGGCCTCCGGCCGGTGCACCGCGTCGCGCCCGCTCTTCTCGCTGCGCACCCGGTACTGCGGGTCGTCCGGAGTGGCCCGCACGGTGCGGCCCGCCGCCTCGGTGTCCTCGGTGATCTCCTCCTCGACCTCGCCCTCGGCAGTACTGCCGTGGCTCTTCCACGTGACGTGGTCGCCCTTCTCGAACTCGCTCATGCGGGGCGCTTACCCGGCGTCGGGCCCGGGTACGCGATCTGCGTACGGCAACGAGGAAGGGACGAACATGGCAGGCAAGCTGGACGGTAAGCGCATCGCGATCCTGGCCACCGATGGTGTGGAGCAGGTGGAGCTCACTCGTCCACGCGACGCGGTGGAGCAGGAAGGCGCGCGGACGGAGATCATCTCGCTGTCCGACGGCACGTTCCAGGCGATGAACAACGACATCGAGCCCGCCGACACCTTCACCGCGGACAAGACGGTGCAGCAGGCGTCGGCAGCCGACTACGACGGGCTGATCCTGCCGGGTGGCACGGTCAACGCCGACCGCCTCCGGATGGATCCCGACGTCGTCGGGTTCGTGCAGGAGATCTTCCGCGCCGGCACACCGGTCGGCGTGATCTGCCACGGGCCGTGGACGCTGGTGGAGGCCGACCTCGTGCGGGGGCGGACCCTCACGTCCTACCCGAGCCTGCGCACCGACATCCGCAACGCAGGCGGCACCGTGGTCGACGAGGAGGTCGTCACCGACCACGGCCTCGTCTCCAGCCGCAACCCCGACGATCTGCCGGCCTTCTGCGCCAAGATCGTCGAGGAGTTCGCCGAGGGTGCGCACCAGGTGCACGACGAGGGCGCAACGGTCGGCTGATCCAGGCGTTTTCCGGCGCGGTCCGGGTACTCCCCGAGCATGGGGTGCCCGGACCGCCGCGCTCCCGCGCCTGGGCCGGAGCGCCCCGGCGAGGGCCCTCTGCAGCGCGCCGACCGCAACATGGTCGAGCTGCTGCAGGAGCTGCGGGTGGCGCAGACGGGTGTGCAGATCCTCTTCGCGTTCCTGCTGTCGCTGTCGTTCACCGAGCGGTTCGCCGGCCTCGACGACGTGGAGCGCTGGACCTACGTCGTCACGCTGCTGCTGTCGGTGGTCGCGGCCGGGTTGCTGGTCGCGCCGGCCGCCGTCCACCGGGTGACGTTCCGCCGCGGGCTCAAGATGGAGACCGTGCAGCTGGGCCACCGGTTGTGCACCGTGGGGCTGGCCACGCTGGCACTCACCCTCACGGGTGCGGTGCTGCTCGTGCTCGACGTCGCGATCAGCCTGGCGTTCGCCGTGCCGGTCGCCACCGCTGTCGGGATCGTCCTGCTCACGATGTGGTTCGTCCTCCCGCTCCGGTTGCTCGGGCGGGCCGGGAGGTCAGGCGTCGGCGCGCCGGGTGGCGACCGGGCCGGGAACGGACGGGTGCCCGCCCGGACCTAGTGGGTGCCGCCCGGCTACCCGTCCTCCTCGATCATGCGGCGGCGCAGCTGCGCCACCGTCTGCGACAGCAGCCGCGACACGTGCATCTGCGAGATCCCGACGCGGTCGGCGATCTGGGTCTGGGTGAGGTTGCCGAAGAACCGCAGCAGCAGGATGGTGCGCTCGCGCTCGGGCAGCTCGTCGAGCAGCGGGGCGAGGGCCTCCCGGTACTCGACCTTCTCGAGCTCCGCGTCCGCGCTGCCCAGCGTGTCGGTCAGGGTGGTGTCGGCGCCGGCCACGAGCTCGTCCAGCGAGCTGCTGCGGTAGGCCTGCTGTGCGTCCAGGCCCTCGACCACGTCCTCGGTGGGGATCCCGAGACGCCCCGCGATCTCGCTCGGCCGGGGCGCGCGTCCCAGCTCCTGGGACAGCGGCCCGATCGCACCGTTGATCCCGCTCTGCAGGTCCTTGAGCCGTCGGGGCACCCGCATGGACCACGTCCGGTCGCGGAAGTGGCGCCGGATCTCGCCGGTGATGGTGGGTACCGCGTAGGACAGGAAGTCGATCCCGCGGTCGGGTTCGAACCGGTCCACCGCGTTGAGCAGCCCGACCGTGCCCGCCTGCTCCAGGTCGTCCACCGGCTCACCTCGTCCGGCGAATCGGCGGGCGATGTGCTGGGCCACCGGCAGGTACCCTGTTACGAGCTTCTGGCGCAGCGCGGCCCGGCCCGGGTCGTCCGGTGGCAAGGCCGCGAACTCGGCGAACAACGGCGCCAAGTGCGCGTAGTCGGAGTCGCGGGAGGTGTCAGACACGGCAGCGCGGGCAGCTCGGGCACGGGACGGATCGCACCCCCTGAGCTACCCGCGGGTCGGCGGGAGAAAACGCTCGCGCTGGTACGTTGTTAAGTCGCCATTCCGTCCGCCCGCTTCGCGAAGGTGAATTTGCCGGTGTCGAACAGCACGTCCCCCGCTCGTAGCGGCAGCGGCTCTCCGGGCGCGGATACCTCCGCCGGCTCCGCGGGGACGAACGGCAGCGGGGGTGCAGCTCCCGTCGAGGATGGGCTCGAGTACGAGCGCCGCTACGTCGGCATGCTCTACGAGCGTCTCGACGCCCGGCGCGCCGACACCGCGCGGCGCCTCGAGAGCGTGCTGCACGACGAGACCGTGGGCACGCCGCAGGCGCTCACCGAGCGTGACGCCGCCGCGGCGATGTACACCGACCGGCTCGCCGCTCTCCGCGCGGCCGAGCACGGGCTCGCGTTCGGCCGGCTCGACATCGACGACGGCGAGCGCCGCTACGTCGGCCGGCTCGGGCTGCTCGACGAGGACAACGAGTACGAGCCGCTGCTGATGGACTGGCGGGCGCCCGCGGCGCGCCCGTTCTACACCGCCACCGCGGCCTCTCCCGAGGGCATCCGGCGGCGCCGGCACCTGCGCACCCGGCGGCGGGAGGTCATCGCCGTCGACGACGAGGTGCTCGACCTGGACGACGCCACGGCCACGTCACAGGCAGGTGGGCTGACGAGTGAGGCGGCGCTCCTCGCGGCCGTCGACGCACGGCGCACCGGCCGGATGTCCGACATCGTCGCCACCATCCAGGCCGAGCAGGACGCGATCATCCGCTCGAAGCCCACCGGCGTGCTCGTGGTGCAGGGTGGCCCTGGCACGGGCAAGACGGCGGTGGCGCTGCACCGTGCCGCGTACCTGCTCTACACCCACCGCGACCGGCTGGCCCGCCGTGGCGTCCTGGTGGTCGGGCCGAACCCGACGTTCCTGAGCTACATCGGGCAGGTGCTGCCGTCCCTCGGGGAGACGGCCGTGGTGCTCGGCACCGTCGGGCAGCTCCACCCCGGCCTCGACGCGAGGCGGGTGGAACCGACCCTGGCCGCAGCGGTGAAGGGCCGCGCCGAGATGGCGGCCGTGATCACCGCGGCGGTGCGGGACCGTCAGCAGGTGCCGCGGCGCCCGATCGAGCTCGTCGTCGAGCAGCAGCGCGTGCGGCTCGACCGCGACGTGGCCAACGCGGCACGCACGCGCGCGCGGCGCTCGCGCCGTCCGCACAACGAGGCCAAGCGCATCTTCCACAAGGAAGCGATCCGGCTGCTCGCGGAGCAGGTGGCGCGCTCGCTGGGCGGTCGCGGCCTGCTGGACGCCGGCGACCTCGCCGACATCCGCGAGGAGCTGAGCGAGAGCCGGGAGCTCACCCGGGAGCTCGACGCCCTGTGGCCGACGCTGTCGGCCGAGCAGCTGCTCACCGATCTGTTCGCCTCCCAGAAGCGGCTCAGCACGGTGGCCCGGCGGATCCCCGCGGCCGACCGGGAGCTGTTGCTGCGCCCCGCGCCCGCCGCCGACGTCCCGCCGGACGAGCGGTGGACCCCCGCCGACGTCCCGCTGCTCGACGAGGCCGCCGAGCTGCTCGGTGACGACGGAGCCGAGGCGGCGGCGCGGGAGGCGGCCGCGCTGCGCGAGGAGGTGATGTACGCGCAGGGAGTGCTCGACGTGCTCGACCTCGAGGAGGACCTCGATCCCGAACTGCTGCGCGCCACCGACGTCGTCGACGCCGACCGCCTGGCCGAACGGCAGGCGGTGCGCCGCTACGACTCCACCGCCGACCGCGCCGCGGCCGACCGGGAGTGGACCTACGGACACGTGATCGTCGACGAGGCGCAGGAGCTGTCTCCGATGGCGTGGCGGCTGATCATGCGGCGCTGCCCGACCCGCTCGATGACGATCGTGGGTGACATCGCGCAGACCGGCGACCTGGCCGGCGCCGCGTCGTGGGGTGGGGTGCTCTCGCCGTTCGTGGCCAACCGGTGGCGGCTCGAGCAGCTCACGGTCAACTACCGGACGCCGTCGGAGATCGCCGACGTCGCCGACGACGTGCTCGCCGCCATCGAGCCGGGCCTCGCCGCGCCGCGCTCGGTGCGCAGCACCGGCGTGCCGCCCCGGGCGGTGGCGGTGGACGGGAGCCGGCTCGACGACGCGGTCGCCAAGGTGCTCGCCGAGGAGACCGGCGCCGTGGGCGAGGGCCGCACCGCCGTGCTCGCCCCCACCGCGCGGGTGGCGGCACTGCGGGAACGCCTGGTGGGCGAGCCGCCGGCCGACGCGCCCGACATCGACCTCAGCGCCCCTGTGGTGGTGCTCCCGGTGAACTCGGCGAAGGGCCTGGAGTTCGACGCCGTCGTGGTGGTGGAACCCGCGGAGCTGCTCTCCGAGTCGCCCCACGGCGCCAACGACCTCTACGTGGCCCTCACCCGCTCCACCCAGCGCCTCGCGGTCGTGCACGCCCAGCCCCTCCCGGCGATGCTGCACCGGCTGGCCGAGGGCTAGTGTCCCGCGCCGGAAGTCCACCACATATCTCGACGGCCCAGCTCCCCGCCGGCCGCACCTGCGGACGGCCCGAGTACACCCGGTACGAGGACCGTCCACCGGCGCACCCAGCCGAAACCTGGATCCGCCGATATACGCACCGGACTTCCGGCGCGGGACACTAGGAGCGCGCTACAGGGGCGTGACGTAGGCGCCGGAGATCCCGCCGTCCACCAGGAACGTCGACGCCGTGATGAACGAGGCGTCGTCGCTGGCGAGGAACGCCACGGTGCCTGCGATCTCCTCGGGCCGCGCGAACCGGCCCATCGGGATGTGCACCAGCCGGCGCTGGGCCCGCTCGGGGTCGGCGGCGAACAGCTCCTGCAGCAGGGGGGTGTCCACCGGTCCGGGGCACAGCGCGTTGACCCTGATGTTCTCGCGCGCGAACTGCACGCCCAGCTCACGGGACATGGCGAGCACGCCGCCCTTGGACGCCGTGTAGGAGATCTGCGAGGTGGCCGCACCCATGACCGCCACGAACGACGCCGTGTTGACGATCGCGCCGCGGCCGGCCCGCTGCATGTGCGGGATCGCGGCGCGGCAGCACAGGTACACCGACGTCAGGTTCACCTCCTGGACGCGCCGCCAGGCGGCCAGGTCCGTGGTGAGGATCGAGTCGTCCTCCGGCGGCGAGATCCCCGCGTTGTTGAACGCCACGTCCACGCTGCCGTAGTGCTCCGCGGCGACGGCGAACAGCGCCTGCACCTCGTCCTCCGACGTGACGTCGGTGCGCACGAACAGGCCGTTCACCTCGTCGGCCGCCGCCTGTCCGGGCCCGGCGTCGATGTCGGCGACAACCACGCTGGCGCCCTCCTCGGCGAGCCTGCGGGCGGTGGCCAGCCCGATGCCGCTGCCCCCGCCCGTGACGACCGCCGTGCGCCCCGCGAACCGCTCGATCATGTCCGCAGATTAGGACACGGCCTAGTGACGGGCTCCGTCCAGTCCGGCCGGGCCCGGCGGCACGCCGTCGGTGACGGGCGACGGCTGCGACGGGTCGGCCACGGCCGCGCAGAGCTGTGCGCCCTGGCGCAGGATCACGCGGGCGGTCTCGGGGGCGCGCCTGCCCAGCCCGCACGAGGCGGCCACATCGACCGGGCGCCCGAGGGCGTCCTCGACGGCCGCGACCGTGGTGCGCACGTCGTCCACCGTCCGGGCCTCGTGCAGGAGCCCGGCGACGAACCGGGTGCCCGGCGGCAGGCGCAGCGCCGACAGCCGCGCGTAGAACGCCGGGTCGAGCGGCGGGGGTTCGACACCCGCGGCCAGCGGGGTGTGGACGAGCTCCAGGCGGTGGCCGGCAGGCCAGCGTGCGGCCACGGCGTTGAGCAGCGCCACGACGGGTGCGGTGTCGCGCATCCGGAACAGCGCCCGGTGGCGCAGGTCGCCCATGCACAGGTGCAGGCCGAAACGCGTGCGCTCGGGGATGCGGCGCACCAGAGCGGTGACGGTGCGGGCGACGACGGCCGCCACCGCGGGGCGCGCGGCGGCGGGGGCCATCGTGACGAAGGCGAGCTCGGCGGGCATTTCGAGCTGGACGAGCACGTCCTCGCCCGCGTCGGAGCGGATCCGGGTGATCTCGCGGGCGATGGCCTCGGTGAAGGCGCGGCGGTGCAGGAGCGGCCCCTTCGGTCCCATGGTGAACATCGCCATGCCGAGGCCGGTGGGCAGGCCGATCTGGAGCGTCAGGTCGCTACGGCCGTGCGCCGCGCACACCGCGTCGAAGACCGGACGCGCCGCGGTGTGGGCCTCCGGGTAGCCGAAGCGCAGGGAGTCGCCCGTGAGGCGGTGGCCGCGACGGACCCGGAAGGTGAGCAGGCGGTCGTAGTCCGAGAAGTCGCCCTCGCGGCTGACCTGCAGGTCCGGGTGGGTGCGCAGGCTCTCGATGACTCCGGCGACCCAGTTGCGCCGGGTGCCGGTCTCGCCGTCGGGGAGCGTGGACAGGTGTGGCCCCACCAGCTCCAGCATCTCCGTCATCGCCTCGCCCGTCGTGCGGGCGGGGTAGCTCCCGACCATGTGCATTCCGCGAGTGCTCACGCACCGAGCGTGAGCAATGGTCAAGAGCTCGTCAAGTCATGGTCAACATCGCGGCCGCCAGTCGCCCGAACGGACCTGCACCTGGCTGCCCGGATGGCGGTGTGCCGTCGCGGGAAGAGTCCCCGCAGCCCGCTCGGCTACCGCGTCGGAAGCGAGGCGTTCCCGGTCGCCGCCGCGACCAACGCCGTCATCAGCCGCACGTCCGTGGCGTCCTGCTCGGGATGCCACTGGACGCCCACGACGAACGGCGCACCGTCCAGTTCGACGGCTTCCACCGTGCCGTCCGGGGCCCGCCCGGTGACCCTCAGCCCCGGAGCGACCCGGTCGATGGCCTGGTGGTGGTGGCACAGCACAGTCACCGTGGAGCCCACGGTGGTGGCCACGCGCCCGCCGGGCACGAGGTCCACCGTGGTGGTGCCGAAGACGCCCGGGGTGGGGTTGTGCCCGGTGTGGCCGACGGCGTCGGGGACGTGCTGCACGAGCGTGCCGCCGAGGGCGACGTTCAACAGCTGCACCCCCCGGCACACGCCGAGCACGGGAATGC
The DNA here is from genome assembly GCF_059359135.1 of Pseudonocardia sp. OZ21. Taxonomy (NCBI): domain Bacteria; kingdom Bacillati; phylum Actinomycetota; class Actinomycetes; order Pseudonocardiales; family Pseudonocardiaceae; genus Pseudonocardia; species Pseudonocardia sp. OZ21. Next base: position 79,186 of record NZ_JCADBN010000002.1, on the reverse strand, counting down.
CGCGCTCGAGTGCCCGGTGCAGCATCGCGATCTCGGCGGCGTCGCGTTCGGGCCGCGGCTCCCCGGTGCGCGGATGTGGTGCCTCGTCGTACCGCTCCGGGGCGATGTCGGGGCCGCCCGACAGCACGAGCGCGTCGATCCGGTCGACGGCGACCGCCGACTCGACGCGGGGTGGCAGCAGCACGGGGATACCGCCGGAGGCGAGCACCACGTCGGGGTAGGTGACGGGGAGCAGCACGGCGTCGTGCTCCCACACCCCGTACCGGACGTGCTCCCCGTAGGCCGTGAGCCCGATGACCGGGCGGCTAGAGCCGTTCGAAGCCACGCCGGCGCTCCCAGTCGGTGACGGCGGAGTCGAAGGCGGCCAGCTCCACCCGTGCCGCGTTGGCGTAGTGCTCGACGACCTCCTGGCCGAAGGCGTCGACGGCCACCGTGGAGCCTGCGAACAGCTCGGCGGCCTCCCGAAGCGTCGACGGTACCCGCGGCGCGTCGGAGGTGTAGGCGTTGCCGCGCAGCTCCGGCTCCAGCGGTAGCTCGTTCTCGATGCCGTGCAGCCCGGCCGCGATCAGCGCGGCGACCCCCAGGTACGGGTTCATGTCACCGCCGGGCACCCGGTTCTCCACCCGCAGCGAGGGGCCGTGCCCGACGACACGCAGCGCGCACGTCCGGTTGTCGAGCCCCCAGGCGACCGCGGTCGGAGCGAACGAGCCCTCGGCGTAACGCTTGTAGGAGTTGACGTTCGGCGCGAACAGGTAGGTGAGCTCGCGCAGGCAGGCCTGCTGTCCCGCGACGAAATGCTCGAACAGCGGGGAGAAGCCGTGTTCGGACTCCCCGGAGAAGACCGGCCCGTCCTCCCCGCGCAGCGAGATGTGGATGTGGCAGGAGTTGCCCTCCCGCTCGTCGTACTTGGCCATGAAGGTGAGCGCCATGCCGGCCTGGTCGGCGATCTCCTTGGCTCCGGTCTTGTAGATCGTGTGGTTGTCGCACGTGGTGAGCGCGTCGGCGTAGCGGAAGGCGATCTCGTGCTGGCCGAGGTTGCACTCGCCCTTCGCCGACTCGACGACCATGCCGGCACCCGCCATCCCGTTGCGGATCCGGCGCAGCAGCGGCTCCACGCGGGCGGTGCCGAGCATCGAGTAGTCGACGTTGTAGAGGTTCGCGGGCTCGATCTGGTGGTAGCCCTTGCGCCAGGCGGTGTCGAAGGAGTCGGCGAAGAGCATGAACTCGAGCTCGGTGCCCACGTCGGCGTGCAGGCCGTGCTCGGCGAGGCGGTCCAGCTGGCCGCGCAGGATCTGCCGCGGCGACGCGACGACGGGCGACCCGTCGGCCCACTGCGCGTCGCACAGCACGAGCGCGGTGGCCTCCAGCCACGGGACCAGCCGCAACGTGGCGAGGTCGGGCTTGAGCACGAAGTCGCCGTAGCCGCTCTCCCAGCTCGACATCGCGTAGCCGCCGACGGTGTTCATCTCGACGTCGACGGCCAGCAGGTAGTTGCAGGCCTCGGCCGCGTGCGGCACGACCTCCCCGAGGAAGTACGGGGCGGCGCAGCGCTTGCCCTGCAGCCGGCCCTGCATGTCGGTGAACGCGACGAGCACGGTGTCGATCGACCCGTCGTCCACCGCGGTCTGCAGCTGGTCGAGCGTGAGCATCCCGCGTGGCTTCATGCGGAGGAGGATCTCACGGAGCCTCGGCCTCCAGCTGGCGCTCGATGTCGGTCAGCTCCTCGTCGGTGCCGGCCTCCCGGACCGGGCCGGTGAACCAGCGGCGTGCCGAGAGCAGGTACCAGCCGCCGAACAGGATCAGCGCTCCGCCCACCGTGAGCGGGGCGTAGTTGACCACGTTCCAGTCGAAGTCGGCGGCGCCCGGGATGCCCTTGGGGGAGACCGGCAGCAGGAACAGGACGCACACGATCGCGATCCACGCGACGGCCGCAGGCGCGACCCACCGGTAGTGGTGCCCGAGGCTCCACGCGCCGCCCTCGAACCGGGAGCCCGCCCGGATCCGCAGGACGATCGGCAGTGCGAACGCGATGTAGAGCCCGATCACCGCGATGGAGGTGCCGACGAGGTAGCCGACCACGCCGTTGGCGAGCGTCGGCAGCATCAGTGCCCAGCTCAGCGCGGCGATCGCGACAACGGCGTTCACCGGCACGCGGTTCGCGGCGACCTTGCGCCACAGCCGGGAGCCGGGCACGGCGCCGTCGCGGGAGAACGCGAACATCATCCGCGACGCCGACGTCACCGACGCCGTGCCGCAGAAGAACTGCCCGACCACGGCGATGAGCAGCAGGAACTCCGCCCACGCCTCGCCGAGCGACTCCGTCCAGATGTAGACCACGGCGTTGCCGGCGGCGTCGAGCGTGCCCTGGACGTCGGGCACCGCGAACGTCACCGCGACCAGCAGGACGAAGCCGAAGACCACCGAGACGACGACCGACATCACCATGCCCCAGGCCGCGGCCCGCGACGCCAGGCGCGTCTCCTCGCTCATGTGCGCCGATGCGTCGTACCCGGTGATCGTGTACTGGGCCATCAGCAGGCCGATGCCGAACACGAACCAGAAGCCGGCGTCGCCGAAGCCGTCCCCGGAGAACCCGGAGTTGTTGAGCGTCTCGCCGAACACGAACGCGGCGGACTGGTGGTTGTCGGGGACGACGATCAGGACGCCGACGATCACGAGCACGCCGACCATGTGCCACCACGCGGAGAACGTGTTGAGCCGGGCCAGCAGGTTCACGTTCAGCAGGTTCAGCGCGAGGTGCAGCGCGATGATCACCGAGTAGACCACGAATACCGTGCCGGTCCCGGTGCCGACGACGGAGGGGAACCACAGGTTGAGCAGCGCGGTGGTGAAGATCGCGGCGCCGTAGTCGATCGCGGCGGTCACCGCGATCTGGCCGATCAGGTTGAACCAGCCGGTGAACCAGCCCCACGCCGGGCCGCCCAGCTTCGACGCCCAGAAGTACAGGGCTCCGGCGGTGGGCATCGCCGAGGCGATCTCGCCCATGGCCATCGCCACCAGCACGCAGAACCCGCCGACCAGCAGCCAGCCCCACGTGATCGCGACCGGGCCGCCGTTGTTGAACGCGATGTAGTACGAGGTCAGGCAGCCCGCGAGGATCGAGATGATCGTGAAGGAGATGGCGAAGTTGGAGAACCCGCCCATCTCGCGGTAGAGCACCTGCGCGTAGCCGAGCCGGTGCAGAGTGGCCTCGTCGCCGTGCCTGTCGTCACTGCGCCTGTCGTCGCTGTTCCGGTCGTCGGCGGTCATGCGGCCTCCAGGTGTCACGGATCTCGGTCGGGCGGGCGCGCCGCCGTGAGCAGGTGCTCGAGGTCGGGGCCGTCGAACTCCGCGACGGCCCGGTCGTACTTCTCCATCCCCCATGACCAGAAGTCGAAGTGCAGCGGGCTGGAGCCGTCCTGGATCGACGCCCACAACATCCAGCCGTACTTCGCCATCAGCGCGAACAGCCGGGCGCGTGCCACCTGGCGGGGACACGGCCGTTCGTAGTAGGCGCCGACCAGCACGTCGAGCAGCGGGGGTGGCAGTGCCGCCTCGCTCCAGATGTTGCCCAGCTCGAAGCACGGGTCGTTGTTGCCCGAGTACTCGAAGTCGATGATCCGCACCTGCTCGCGCCCGCTCCGGTCCGGGCACAGGAGCAGGTTGGCGGCGAGGAGGTCGTTGTTGCACGGCGCCGTCACGCGGGGGCCGAGCGCCGCGCGGATCCGCGGCACCAGCGGGGCGAACTCGTCGTAGCGCGGCGGCAGCCGGAAGCCGTGCTCGGCGACGATGCGCCGGTAGCGGGCCTGCACGGTGAACATGTCGAAGTCGTTGACGAAGCGCGGCCCCGCGTGCAGCCGCCGGCACGCGGCGGCCACGAGGGCCAGTACGGCGGGATCGTGGAGGTCGTCGTCGGTGAGCGGGCGGCCGGGCAGGTACTCGACGGTCAGCCCGACGCCCGGCCGCCGGTGCAGCACCCGCGCTCCCACGCCCGCCGCCGCCGCGGCCACGGAGTTGGCGTACTCGTGGTCGCGGTCGATACCGAGCAGGCCGCCGCCGTCCTGCGCGGGAATGCGCACGACGCAGCATCCGTCGGGGTTGGTGACCTTGAGGTTGCGGTTGGTGAGTCCGCCCGGTAGCTCCTCCACCGTGCGGGGTCGCCGGGAGGTGCACGGGATGGAGTCGAGCAGCGCGTCCGTCGCGGGGTCGAGCACCGCGGATCGGACTTCCATCGCAGGATCGTAGGGCTCGCTCCGGGAACGGTCTAGACCGTAGGGTCGAGGCATGGTGCAAGCGCTCCCCGGGCGGGCCCGCGTCGTGGTGATCGGTGGGGGAGTGGGCGGCACGAGCGTGGCCTTCCACCTCGCCGAGCGCGGCGAGCGGGACGTGCTGCTCGTCGAGCGCGCCGAGCTCACGAGCGGGTCCACGTTCCACTCGGCCGGCCTGGTCGGGCAGCTGCGGTCCGACCCGGCACTCACCACGATCAACGGCTGGTCCGTCGAGCTCTACCGCAGGCTGCAGGAGGGCGAGCACGCCCCGGGGTGGGTGGAGTCCGGGTCGCTGCGGCTCGCGTCCTCACCCGCCCGGCTCGAGGAGATCCGCAGGCAGGCGGGCTGGGCGCAGCGTTCCGGGCTGCCGCTGGAGCTCATCTCGGCCGACGAGGCGCGGGAGCTGTTCCCGCTGATGTCGGTCGAGGGAGTGCTCGGCGCCGCGTACACGCCCACCGACGGCCAGGTCGACCCCGCCCGGCTCTGCTACGCGCTCGCCGCGCTCGCGCGGGCGGGTGGGGTGACGATCGCCCAGCGGACCCGGGTGGTCGGCATCGACACCGCAGGCGGGCGGGTCACCCGTGTGCGCACCGACCGCGGCGACGTCGAGTGCGAGGCGGTCGTCGACTGCGGCGGCATGTTCGCCGCCGAGATCGCCCGGCTGGTGGACGTCCGGGTGCCCGTGGTGCCGATGTCGCACCAGTACGTCGTGACGGCCCCGCTCCCGGCAGGCACCCTGCCGGACCGCCCGCTGCCGTCGCTGCGCGACCCCGACCTGCTCGTCTACTACCGCCAGGAGATCGACGGGCTGGTGATGGGCGGCTACGAGCGTCACAGCGCGCCCTGGACGGCCACCCCCCGCTCACTCGACGCCGTCCCGGCCGACTTCAACGGCAAGCTGCTCCCGCCGGACTGGGAGCGGTTCGAGGAGATCCTCGAGAACTCCCAGGTCCGGGTCCCGGTGCTCGCCGACACTGGCGTGGCGTCGATGATCAACGGGCCGGAGGCCTTCACCCCGGACAACGAGTTCTGCCTCGGTGAGACCGAGGTGGCCGGGTTCTTCGTCGCCGCCGGGTTCTGCGCGCACGGCATCGCCGGTGCCGGGGGCATCGGGCGCGTCATGGCCGCCTGGATCCTCGACGGTGATCCGGGCCTGGACCTGTGGCACATGGACGTGCGCCGCTTCGGGCAGCGGCACTACCGCTCTCCCGGCTACACGCTCGCGCGGGTGCGGGAGAACTACGAGAGCTACTACGACATCCGGTACCCGGCCGCGGAACGCGCTGCGGGGCGCCCGTTGCGCACCTCGCCCGCCTACCCGTGGCACGCGGCCCACGGCGCCGTGTTCGGGGAGAAGGCCGGCTGGGAGCGGGTCAACCACTACTCCGAGCCCGGCTCGGAGAAGCTACGCCCGCGGGGCTGGGCCGGGCGGCACTGGTCGCCCTGCGTCGAGACCGAGCACGTCGCCGTCCGGGAGGCGGCGGGCCTGTTCGACGAGAGCTCGTTCTCGAAGATCGAGATCTCCGGACCGGACGCGGCGGCGTTCTGCCGGCACGTCTTCGCCGGGCGGACCGACCGCGAGCCCGGCGCCGTCGTCTACACCCAGGCGCTCAACGACCGCGGCGGCATCGAGATGGACGTGACCGTCACGCGGCTGGGCCCCGAGGAGTTCCTCGTGGTGACGGGCACGGCGTTCGGGCCACACGACCTCGGCTGGCTGCGCCGCCAGGCCCGGCTCACCGGTGCCGCGGTGCGGCTGTCCGACGTCACCGGGGCCTGGGCGTGCTTCGGGCTGTGGGGTCCGCGCTCCCGCGAGGTGCTCGCCCCGCTGACGCCCGCATCCCTGTCCAATGCCGGCTTCCCGTACCCGTCGATGCGCGAGACCACGGTCGGGGACGTCCCGGTGCGCGCGCTGCGGGTGACGTTCGTCGGGGAGCTGGGCTTCGAGCTGTACTGCTCCACCGAGTACGGCGCCGCGCTGTGGACCACGCTCGTGGAGGCCGGCGCGCCCCACGGGCTGCGACCCGGCGGCTACCGCGCGATCGAGAGCCTGCGACTGGAGAAGGGCTACCGCGTGTGGGGGGCCGACATCGGGCCCGAGACCACCCCCGACGAGGCCGGCCTCGGCTTCGCCGTCCGTCGCGACGGCGAGTTCGTCGGGCACGGGGCACTGCTGGCCGCCCGGGCGCGAGGGGTCGCCCGGAAGCTGCGGTGCCTCGGGCTCGACGACCCCCGCGCGGTCGCGCTGGGTGGGGAGCCCGTGCGGGTGGGGGACGAGGTCGTCGGCCAGGTCACCTCCGGCGGCTACGGCTACACGGTGGGCCGTTCCCTCGCCTACGCCTACCTGCCCGCCGGCACGGCGGAGGGGGCGCCGGTGGCGGTGCAGGTCGACGGCACGTGGGTGGACGGCGCTGTCGCGGCGTCGGTCCTCTACGACCCGAAGGGCGAGCGCATCCGCGCCGACGGCTGACGGGGCGTCCCCGCAGGCTGCCGCACCGCGGCCACCGCGGGTCCGGCCAGAATGGCAGGGAAGCCGCGACAACGGAGGTGCCGATGGTGACCGGTCCCCACGTCGTCACGTTGCCGTCGGGCGAGCAGGTGACGGCGCTCGGCCAGGGCACGTGGTATCTGGGCGACGATCCCCGGCGCCGCGCCGAGGAGATCGCGGCGCTGCGCCTGGGCCTCGACCTCGGCCTGACCGTGGTCGACACGGCCGAGATGTACGGCGACGGCGCGTCGGAGGAACTGGTCGGGGAGGCCGTCGCCGGTCGTCGCGACGAGGTGTTCCTGGTGGACAAGGTGCTGCCCCACCACGCCACCCGCGCCGGCACGGTGCGCGCCTGCCAGGACAGCCTGCGGCGGCTGCGCACCGACCGGATCGACCTGTACCTGCTGCACTGGCGCGGGCGGGTGCCCCTCGACGAGACGCTCGCCGGGTTCGCCGACCTGGTCGACGCCGGCGCGATCCGGTACTGGGGGGTGAGCAACCTCGACCGGGACGACATGGAGCAGCTGTACGGGCTGCCCGGCGGCGCCGCCGTGGCCACCGACCAGGTGCTCTACAACCTGACCCGCCGCGGTCCGGAGTACGACCTGCTGCCGTGGTGCGGCGAGCACCGCGTGCCGGTGATGGCCTACTCGCCGATCGAGCAGGGCAGGCTGCTGGCCGAACCCGGGCTGACCGAGGTGGCCCGGCGGCACGGGGCGACGCCCGCCCAGGTGGCGCTGGCGTGGGTGCTGCACCGGGATGCCACGATCGCGATCCCGAAGGCCGGCGACCCCGAGCACGTCCGGGAGAACGCCGCCGCCCGTGACCTCGCCCTCACGGGCGACGACCTGGAGGCGCTGGACGCGGCGTTCCCACCACCGCGGCGCCCCCAGCCGCTGGAGATGCTCTAACCGCCCCCGCTCCGGCCCTCGTCACTGGGGAGCCGTAGTGCTGTGGGGAGGTGGGTCACGACAGCACTACGGCTCCGAAGTGCGGGGTGAGGTCAGCCCGCGAGCGCCTCGAGCACCTGCTCGCCGTACTTCGCGAGCTTGTTCTCCCCGATCCCGCTGATGGTGCCCAGCTCCGCGGTGGTGGCGGGCATCCGCGTGGCGATCTCCCGCAGCGTGGCGTCGTGGAAGATCACGTAGGCGGGCACGCCCTGCTCCTTGGCCGTGGCCCCGCGCCAGGCCCGCAGCCGCTCGAACACCGGTGCGGCCGCGGCGGGCAGCTCCACCTGCGGCGCCCGTGCGGAACGGGTGCGGCCCTGCGCCTGGCGTTTCGGATCGCGCCGCAGCATGACCTGTCGCTCACCGCGCAGCACCCCGCGGCTGGCCTCGGTGAGCACGAACGTCTGGTAGTTGCCCTCGACGGCCAGCAGGCCCTGCGCCATCAGCTGCCGGATGACCCCGCGCCACTCGCCCTCGCTCAGCTCGGTGCCCACGCCGAACACGGTGAGCGAGTCGTGGTCGAACTGCTCGACCTTCGCGGTGCGCTTCCCGAGCAGGATGTCGACGATCTGCCCGGCCCCGAACTTCTGGTGGCGCTCCCGGTCGAGCCGGAACACCGTGGAGAGCACCTTCTGCGCGGCGACCGTGCCGTCCCACGACTCGGGCGGCGCGAGGCACGTGTCGCAGTTGCCGCACGGGGCCCCCTGCTGCCCGAAGTAGTTGAGCAGCTGCACCCGCCGGCACTCGACGGTCTCGCAGAGCGCCAGCATCGCGTCGAGGTGCTGGGCGAGGCGGCGGCGATGGGCGAGGTCGCCCTCGGAGTCGTCGATCATCTTGCGCTGCTGCACGACATCGGCGAGCCCGTAGGCGAGCCAGGCCGTGGACGGCAGCCCGTCGCGCCCGGCGCGGCCGGTCTCCTGGTAGTAGCCCTCCACCGACTTGGGCAGGTCCAGGTGCGCGACGAACCGGACGTCGGGCTTGTCGATGCCCATGCCGAACGCGATGGTGGCGACCATGATCACGCCGTCCTCGCGCAGGAAGCGGGACTGGTTGGCCGCGCGCGTGGCGGTGTCGAGACCGGCGTGGTACGGCAGCGCCGTGATGCCCTGGGCCACGAGGAACTCGGCGGTCTTGTCGACCGAGTTGCGGGAGAGGCAGTAGACGATGCCGGCGTCGCCGGGATGCTCGGTGCGCAGCAGGTGGAGCAGCTGGCGGCGGGGCTCGTCCTTCGGCGCGATCCGGTACTGGATGTTGGGCCGGTCGAAGCTCGCGACGAAGTGCCGGGCCTCCTCCAGGTTGAGCCGCCCGGCGATCTCGGCGTGGGTGGCCTCCGTGGCGGTGGCCGTGAGGGCGATACGGGGCACGTCGGGCCAGCGCTCGTGCAGCTGTGAGAGCGCGAGGTAGTCTGGGCGGAAGTCGTGGCCCCACTGCGCCACGCAGTGGGCCTCGTCGATGGCGAACAGCGCGATCCGGCCCCGCTCCAGCAGGCGCAGGGTGGACTCCACCCGCAGCCGCTCCGGGGCGAGGTAGAGCAGGTCCAGCTCACCGGCGAGGAACGCGGCCTCCACGGCGCGCCGCTCGTCTGGGCCCTGGGTCGAGTTGAGGAACCCCGCCCGGACGCCGAGGGCGAGCAGGGCGTCCACCTGGTCCTGCATGAGCGCGATCAGGGGTGAGACGACCACCCCGACACCGTCGCGGACCAGCGCGGGGATCTGGTAGCACAGCGACTTGCCGCCACCGGTGGGCATGAGCACGAGGGCGTCGCCGCCGTCGCAGACGTGCTCGATGATCTCCTGCTGGTTCCCGCGGAACGTGTCGTAGCCGAAGACCCGGTGGAGCACCTGCTGCGCGTCGGCAGTCCGGGGGAGCGTCACCCGGCGATCGTAGGCGCCGACCCCGACAGGCCGCCGGTGAACGTCCGGAACGAGGAGCGGATCGCCTCCGTCCTGCCGAAGATGTGCATTCACGAGCCCCGGGCGGCGACCCCGAGTGGGTAGTCTCGAATTCGAGTCGCCGCTCTCCCGATGATTTCCGGGAGCTGGTCCGATATCGGCGGAATGGGATTGTTCCCATGAGGGGGGATTATGTTGCGCACTGTCGCCGACGTGGTGGAGAGGCACCGCTCGTCCGGCCGCGCCTTCGAGGCCGAAGGGGTGCGGAGCTTCGTTCTCGACCGGGGTGACGGAGCGCCGGTGGTGTGCCTGCACGGCGTCCCGGCGAGCTCGTTCCTCTTCCGCAAGCTCGTGCCGGAGTTCGCCGGTCGCGGACTCCGAGGCGTCGCCTTCGACTTCCCCGGCCTCGGTCTGGCCGATCGCCCGGTGGGGTTCAACTACTCCTGGAGCGGCCTCGCGGAATGGACCGGTCACGCGATCGACGCGCTGCAGATCGATCGGTGCCATCTGGTCGTGCACGACATCGGCGGGCCGATCGGGTTCGAATGGGCCATCACCCATCCGGAACGCGTGCTCTCGCTGACCGTGCTCAACTCGCCCGTCGACGTCGCGGTGTTCCGGCGCCCGTGGTCGATGCAGCCCTTCGCGATCCCCGGCGTCGGCGAGGCCTGGCTCGCCGGGCTGCGCCCTCCCGGCTCCCGCTGGCTCTTCCGCCACGTGGGCCTGGCCGACCAGACCGCCATGGACAGCTCCGAGATCGACGCCTACTTCGCCCTGCTGAAGCGCGGGGACGGCGGGCGGGCGTTCCTGCGGATCATGCGCGGGTTCGAGCTGACCGAGGCGAAGCAGGCGTTCTTCTACAAGGGTCTCCGTTCCCGGCCCTACCCGGCGCAGGTGGTGTGGGGGCAGTACGACCCCGCGCTCGGGGAGAACCGCCGCCGCGCGGTGCAGGACGCGCTGGGGGTGGAGAGCGCCACCCTGCTGCGCGCCCGGCACTTCCTGCCGGAGGAGCAGTCGCCCGCCATCGCCGCGTCCGTCGTCCGGCTGGCCGAGCAGCGGGAGGCCAGGCCGGCCGAGCGCTAGCCGCCCGGGTGCCGGTCGTCCGGGTCCTGGTGGCGCCGCTCCTGGACGGCGGTGCGCACCATCAGCCGGACGCGGTCGGCGCGGTAGACGTCGCGGGCGAACTCCACGGGCAGCCCGGCCACCGACTGGGCCACCCGCTCCACGCTCATCAGCGCGGTGCCGCGGGGCACCCCGAGCGCGGCGGCGTCGACCGGGCCGGCGCTGACCGACTCCAGGTACTCCACGGCGGTGTGCGGGGCGAGCCGGAAGTGCACCGAGAGCAGGTCGTAGATCGACCCGGTCAGCGGGTGGTCGAGCAGATCGGGGAGGTGCTCGGCCGGGAACCAGGACCGTTCCAGCGCGACTGCCGTGCCGTCGGCCGAGCGCACCCGCACGAGTTCGTGCACCCCCGTGCCCACCGGGATCCGCAGCGCCGCGGCGACCGCCTCCTCGGCGGCCACCGTCCGCGCGGACAGCACCTCGGCCCCGGCGCGCCGGTGGGCCCGGCGCATCTGCTCGGTGAACCCGGCCAGCCCCGTGAGATCGCAGTCGATCTTGGGCTCGGCGACGAACGCCCCGCCCGTGCGCCCGGGCAGCCGGACGAGCACCCCGCGGCGGGCGAGGCCGTCCAGCGCCTGCCGCAGCGTCATGCGGCTCACCCGCAGCGCCGCCGCCAGTGCGCGCTCCCCGGGCAACCGGTCGCCGGTGGCGATCTGGCCGTGGGTGATCTCGTCCATCAGCCACTGCTCGATCTGCGCGTGCACCGGCAGCCCGTGGCGACGATCCAGGGTGGGGGCACGATCGAGCAGCTCCGTCGACACGGTCCCAGGGTAGGCGCGCGGCGGGTTGCCGAGCCCTCGGACCGGTGCGATCGTCGGGTATGGATCCAGCGACCGGTACCGCTCCGCTCCTCGGTGACTTCTTCCGCTACGCCGACCTCCTCACCGACGAGGAGCAGAAGGTGGTGGCCCGGGTGCGGGAGTTCCTGCGCACCGACGTGGCGCCGGTCGCCGTCGAGCACTGGACGCGCGCGGAGTTCCCCCACCACCTCGTCCCGGGGTTCGCCGCGCTGGACATCGCGGCCCTGCCCTACGACGACCTGGACGGCCCGGCCGCCCGCCGCCTGCTGATCGGGTTCATCGCCCTGGAGATCGCCCACACCGACCCGTCGATGAACAGCTTCTTCGGCATCCACAACGGTCTCGCGATGGGCAGCATCGACCTGTGCGGCTCGGCCGAGCAGCGGGCGCGCTGGCTGCCTGCCATGTCGCGGATGGAGCGGATCGGTGCGTTCGGCCTCACGGAGCCGGACGGCGGGTCGGACGTCGCCCGCGGGCTGCGGACCACCGCCCGCCGCGTCGGCTCCGGACCGGACGCGGAGTGGGTGCTCGACGGCGAGAAGCGCTGGATCGGCAACGGCACCTTCGCCGACCTCGTCGTGATCTGGGCCCGTGACGTCGCCGACGACGCCGTCAAGGGCTTCGTGGTGGCGCAGGACAACCCCGGCATGACCACCAGCAAGATCGAGAACAAGGTGGCGCTGCGCACCGTGCAGAACGCCGACATCGTGCTCGAGGACTGCCGCGTGCCCGAGGCCGACCGGCTGCAGAACGCCAACTCCTTCGCCGACACCAACAAGGTGCTCCGGCGCACCCGTGGTGGAGTGGCGTGGGGCTCCACCGGCACGATGATGGCCGCCTACGAGATCGCGCTGGCGTACGCGAAGGAACGCGAGCAGTTCGGCCGCCCGATCGCCGCGTTCCAGCTCGTGCAGGACCTCCTGGTGCGCATGCTGGGCAACATCACCGCGTCGCTCGGGATGGCGGTGCGGCTCGCGCAGATGCAGGACGAGGGGGAGGCCCGCGACGAGCACGCCGCGCTCGCCAAGGAGTTCTGCACGAGCCGGATGCGCGAGACCGTCGCGCTCGCCCGTGAGGTGGTCGGGGGTAACGGCGTGATCCTCGACTACGGGGTGGCGAAGTACTTCGCCGACGCCGAGGCCCTCTACTCCTTCGAGGGCACCCGCCAGATCAACACGCTGGTGGTGGGCCGGGCGATCACCGGCCACAGCGCCTTCACGTGACCCGGTCCCGGGGGGTGGTTGCCGGGGTCGGGGTCCCGAATCTCACCTCTGCGCCGGCGCTGAACGCCGCGTGGTCCGGGGGGCGCTTCGTGAGGTCGCCGAGGCCCGCCGCGGTGATGAGCCCGTCGTCGAGTTCCAGCACCTCCGCCGTGCGCAGCGGCCAGGTGCCGTGGTCGTTGGGCAGGTACCAGGTGCGGCCGAGATGAGCCACGTGCAGGCCCCAGCGTGCCGTGAGGAACTGCTCCAGTGGGCCGTCCGGGGCCTGCGCGCCGGCCCGCACGACGATGCGGCTGCGCGCGGACACCCCGGGCCACCGCACCCGCGTCGCGTAGCCGCGCACGTCCCCGTCGGCGAAGAAACGCATCCGCGCCCACCGGTAGGGCAGCCCGAAGGCCGCGCGGGCGGCCGCCACGGCGACGGCCCGTTCGGCGTCGAGGCTGAGGAAGACCACGCCGCGACGCCCCGTCGCGTCCACGGAGTACAGGCGCACGTTGGTCTCCAGGAACGTGCCCGCCCACGGCACGGCGGGCCCGTGGGCGAAGCCCGTGCCCGTCATGCGGAACGGCACGAGGCCGACGTAGGTCCAGCCGTCGAGGACGTCCGGCTCGACGCCCGGCGGGAAGAACCGGGCCACCGCGGCGGGCCGGACGGCCCAGTGCAGGAACGCGACGTCGCGCCAGCGCTGCCGCAGCAGGTGCGGGTGGGGCAGCGCCGGCGCGACGACGGACACCGGTTCGGGCGCGACGGGCTCCGGAGGCATCCCGCCATCCTGCCGCTCAGGCGAGGGACGCGCGCCACGCCTCGTGCAGGTCGGCGAACTCGCCGGCGCCGCCCAGCAGCTCCTCCGGTGACCCGTCCTGCACGATCCGGCCGTCGGCCAGCACCAGCACGCGGTCGGCGATCAGCACCGTCGAGAGCCGGTGGGCGATGATCAACGACGTGCGGCCGGCGAGCACGGTCTCCAGCGCGGCCTGCACCGCTCGTTCGGACGGGATGTCCAGCGAGGACGTGGCCTCGTCGAGCAGCACCACCGCCGGGTCGGCCAGCACCACCCGCGCGAGCGAGACGAGCTGACGCTGGCCTGCCGAGAGCCTGCCGCCGCGCTTGCGCACGTCGGTGTCGAACCCGTCGGGCAGTGCCTCGATGAACTCACGGGCGCCCACCGCCTCGGCGGCCGCCGTGATCTCGGCGCGGGTGGGCGGCCGGTGGTCGTCCCGGTCGTCCGTGTCGTCCCAGCCACTGCCCATCGCGATGTTGTCGGCCACCGACCCGGAGAACAGGAACGCCTCCTGCGTGATCATCACCAGCGCGGACCGCAGGTCGGCGTCGGCGACGTCACGCAGGTCCACCCCGTCGAGCCGGACCGCGCCCGAGGTCGGGTCGTAGAACCGCACGGCGAGCTTGGCCAGCGTCGACTTCCCGGCGCCGGTGGCTCCCACCAGCGCGACCGTCTGCCCGGACGGGATGCGCAGCGAGAACTCCGGCAGCACCGTGCGATCGGCCGCCCTCCGGTAGGCGAACCGGACGTGGTCGAACTGCAGGTCCCCGCGCACCGGCGTGGGCAGCGGCACCGGCCGGGCCGGCTCGGGCACCCCGGCCGGGGTGTCGAGAACCGAGGCGATCTTCTCCAGGGCCGCGGCCGCGGACTGGTAGCTGTTGAAGAACTGCGCCAGGTCGTCGAGCGGATCGTAGAGCCGGCGCAGGTACAGCAGGAACGCGGTGAGGGCACCGAGAGCCAGCGTGCCGTCGACCACCCGCAGGCCGCCGATCAGCAGCACGAGCGCCAGCGACACGTTGCCCACCACCCGGATGCCCGCCACGAACCACGCGACGGTCAGGAACGCTTCGGTGTTGGCGTCGCGGTTGGCGACGGTGAGCCGGTCCATGATCTCGTCGTTGCGGCGCTCGCGACGGAAGGCCTGCACCGCACGGATGCCGTTCATCGTCTCGACGAAGTGCACGATCAGCCGCGCGACGGTGCTGCGGGTGCGCCGGTAGCTCGCCCGGGAGCTGCGCTGGAACCAGCGCGTGATCACCATCAGCGGTATGAACCCGACGAGCACGACCGCCGCGAGCGTCGGGTCGAGCCACACCAGCAGCACGGTGACGCCGACCAGCGAGAGCACGGCACCGAACAGCCCGTCGAGGCCCTTCTCCAGCAGGTCCGACAGCGAGTCCATGTCGCTGGTGAGGCGCGAGATCAGGCGCCCGGAGGTGTAGGACTCGTGGAAGTCCAGCGACAGCCGCTGCCCGTGGGCGAACACCCGCCGTCGCAGGTCGAGCAGCACGTCCTGCCCCACCCGGCCGGACAGCAGGAGGAACGCCGAGCGCAGTGCCGCGCCGGCGATCCCGGTGGCCGCGTACCCCGCGATGGACCAGGCCAGCGGAGCGGGCCGGCCCGCCAGCGCGGCGGGCACCCCGGTGTCGATCGCGGTGGCCACCAGCAGCGGGCCGGCCAGCATGACCAGGTTCTCCGCGACGAGCAGCACCAGCGCCACCGTGACGGCACGCCGGTGCGGACGCAGCTGCTCCGCGACGAGCAGGCGGGCGCGCTGCTGCAGTTTCAGCCCGGTGCGCCGGTCGACGGCGTCGGCCTCGTCGTCCTCCGCCGCGATACCGCGCCAGGCCTCGCCGGCGGCGTCGGTGTCCTTGCTGGTGCCGGTATCCGTGGTGGTGCCGGTGCCGGACTCCGTACCTGTGCTCACGCGTCCACCTCCTCTCGTTCGTCGGCTCGTTCCTCGTCGGGGCTGGACAGCAGCCGCCGGTACTCCGGGTCGGTGGCGAGCAGTTCGCTGTGGGTGCCGACCGCCGTTATCCGCCCGTCGACGAGCAGCGCCACCCGGTCGGCGAGCTGGACCGTGGACGGCCGGTGCGCCACGACCAGCGCCGTCACGCCACCCAGCATCCGGCGCAACGCCGCCTCGACCTCGGCCTCGGTGTGCACGTCCAGCGCGGACAGCGGGTCGTCCAGCACCAGGACGGGCGGGTGCCCGATCACCGCACGAGCCAGCGCGAGCCGCTGGCGCTGACCGCCCGAGAGCGACATGCCCTGCTCCCCGATGCGGGTGTCGAGGCCCCACGGCAGCGCTGCGACGAAGCCGTCGGCGCTGGCCACCCGCAACGCCTCCCAGACCTGCTCGTCCGACGCGGACGGGAAGCCGAGCGCCACGTTCTCCCGCACGCTCGCCGAGATCAGCACCGGCTCCTCGAAGGCGGTGGCCACGATCGTGCGCAGGTCGGCCAGCCGCAGGTCGCGGACGTCGACCCCGTCGATGAGCACGGCACCGCCCGTGACGTCGTAGAGCCTGCCCACGAGCGCCGTGAGGGTGGTCTTGCCCGAGCCGGTGGCGCCGACCAGCGCCATCGTCTCGCCCGGCCGCAGTGCCAGGTCGACGCCGTGCAGGACGTCGCGGCTCCCGCCCGGGTAGCGGAAGGACACATCGCGCAGGACGAGCTCGCCCCGCACCGGGTCCGGCGCCGGAACCGGTGCCGCCGGATCGGTGATCGACGGCACCACGTCGCGGACCTCCCAGTACCGGCGGGTGGCGGCCGCGGCGTTGCTGGCCTCCGCCAGCAGCCAGCCGATCGACGCGATCGGCCAGAAGAGGTAGGTCATGACGGTGACGGCCCCGACGAGGGTGCCGAGGGTGAGGGTGCCGGTGGCGACGCCGTAGGCCCCCAGCCCGAGTATCAGCGCGATCGCCGACTCGGGCAGCATCACGAGCACCGCCCACAGCGCCGCGAGCAGCCGGATCTTCAGCAGTTCGGTGCCGCGCAGCCCGCGCGCGTCGGCGACGAAGCGGGCCGTGAGCCTGCGCCCCCGGCCGAGCGACTTGAGCACGCGGATGCCCAGCGCCGACTCCTCGACCACCGTGGCGAGATCGCCCGCCTGGTCCTGCGAGCGGCGGGCGGCCACCGAGAAGCGGCGCTCCAGCGCGAGTGTGAGCACGATCAGCGGCACCGCGATCACGGCGATGACCAGACCCAGCACGGGGGAGAGCCACAGCAGCACCCCGATGCCCGTCACCATCGTCAGCACGTTGACGACGAGGAAGATCCCCGAGAACGCCACGAACCACCGGATCGTGTTGAGATCCGTCGTCGCCCGGGAGAGCAGCTGCCCCGATGGCCACCGGTCGTGGAAGGAAACGGGCAGCCGCTGCAGGTGCGCGAACAGGTCCTCCCGCATGGTGGCCTCGATGCGGGTGCTCGGGCGGGCGACGAGGCGCCGCCGCAGGAACATCAGCCCCGCTTCGAGCAGACCGAACGCGAGGACCCCGAGCACCAGCCACGGCAGCACCGACAGCTCGGACCGGGCGATCGGCCCGTCCACGATGGCCCGGGTGACCAGCGGGATCGCCAACCCGGCGAGGCTGCTGGCGAGCGCGGCGAGACCACCCCCGATCAGCGCGGCACGATGGGGACGGACGTACGGGGCGAGGCGGCGCAGCGCACCGAGGGTGGCGCGGTGGGGCTGCTGCTCGAGGTGGTCGCTCATGGCATCGATCACGGTAGGTTTTTCCGAACCGCGACGCATGCGAGTTCTGTCATGCCGCCACGGTGCGACCTCGATGCGAGTGGAGGTCAAGCCTGCGGCTGTAGCACTCTGGAGGGAGCAGAAACAGTCGGGTCGGGAAGGATCTGAGGACGTGGCGTTGCGGATCGGCTACAAGGCCTCGGCGGAGCAGTTCGCGCCGCGGGAGCTCGTGGAGTACGCGGTGCGGGCGGAAGGGCTGGGCCTGGACAGCGTGGTGACGTCGGATCACTTCCTGCCGTGGCGGCACGAGGGCGGCCACGCGCCGGCCTCGTTGATGTGGCTCGCGGCAGTGGGAGAGCGCACCGAACGGGTGCAGATCGGTACGTCGGTGCTCACCCCGACGTTCCGCTACAACCCGGCGGTGCTCGCGCAGACCTTCGCCACGCTGGGGATGCTCTACCCCGGCCGTGTCATGCTCGGGGTCGGCACGGGAGAGGCCCTCAACGAGATCGCCGTCTCCGGACGGGAGTGGCCGGAGTTCAAGGAGCGCTTCGCCCGGCTGCGGGAGGCCGTCAAGCTCATGCGTGAGCTGTGGACGGCCGACGAGGAGGTCTCGTTCGAGGGCGAGTACTACCGCACGGTCGGCGCGACGATCTACGACAAGCCCGAGCAGCCCGTGCCGGTGTACGTGGCGGCGGGTGGGCCGGTCGTGGCGAAGTACGCGGGCCGCTCGGCGGAGGGTTTCATCTGCACCTCCGGCAAGGGCATGGACCTCTACACCGAGAAGCTGCTGCCGGCGGTGGCCGAGGGCGCCGAGGCGGCCGGGCGCAGCGTCGACGACGTCGACCGGATGATCGAGATCAAGCTGTCCTACGACCGCGACCACGAGAAGGCCCTGGAGAACACCCGGTTCTGGGCCCCGCTGTCGCTCACGCCCGAGCAGAAGCACAGCGTCGACTCGGCTGTCGAGATGGAGCGGCTCGCCGACGAGCTGCCCATCGAGCAGGTGGCGAAGCGGTGGATCGTGGCGTCGGACCCCGACGAGGCCGTGGCCCAGATCAAGCCCTACGTGGACGCCGGGCTCAACCACCTGGTCTTCCACGGGCCGGGCGCGGACCAGGAGCGCTTCCTCACCCAGTTCGCCGAGGACGTCCTGCCGAAGCTGCGCTCCCTGGGCTGAGCACAGGCCGCTGGCACGCCGTGACCTCGGTCGGCCACGCCGACCGAGGTCCTGTGGTTCCGTGTTCTTCGGGCTACTTCTTCTTGCGCGCCTTCGCGGTCTCGCGGTCGTTCGCCTTGCCGATCGCCTCGACCAGCTCGTCCTTGTTCATCGACGACCTGCCGGGCACGTCGAGCTTCTTGGCGAGGTCGAGCAGATGCTGCTTCGAGGCGTTCACGTCCACACCGCCCGCGGTGGGGAGGTCGCTGTCGCGGCCTCCGCGGGCGGCCTGCTCGTCGGACGGGCCCTTCTCGTCCTTCGGCTCCCAGTGGTCGCCGACCTTCTCGTGGGTGTGCTTCAACGAAGCGAAGGCCGCGCGACGGGCCCGGGCGCCATCACCGTCGTAGCTGTCCATCGCGGAGTCGTAGGTCTTCTCCCACGTCCGTTCGGCCTTGTCGTCCGAGCGCTCCACCGTGCTCGGAACCTCGTCCTTGCCGGGCATATCCCTCACACCTCCGTTCGACCACGGACCGGTGCCCGCGGCGCGTCCAGGAAGCGCCGCACGCCCTTCATCCCGTACCGGTCCACCGCGGTCTTGATCAGACCGAAGATCGCGCCCTGCAGCGTGGCGGCGAGCAGCACCTCGCGGGTGCTGTAGTCGTTCGACAGCGGCTGCGGTGTCTCGTCCTCGTTCGACAGCTTCTTCCACACCAGCGCGAAGACCTGCCCCGCCACCAGGCCTCCGATCATCCCGAAGATCAGGCCGATCGGCTTGTAGGCGAGCTTCGCGAGTCCGGTCAGCTCGTTTCCGTCGCGCTTCATGCCGGCTCCTCGGCGCGCGCCTCGGCGCCGGTCTCCCCGGCGTAACCCGCGTCCTGACCACTCACGCGTCCGACGAACTCCTCGTTCTCGTCGGTACCGGTGGTGCCGGCGCCGTCCGGGTCGGCTCCGGAGTCGTCGGGGTGCTTCTTGCGGTCGGGGTCCACCCCACCGGTCTCGCGGGTGCTCGCGAGATTCGGGTCGGCGGCCACGTCGGGCTCGGAGGAACCATGCATGAACGGCGAGTACCCGATCGGTGCCTCGGTGACACGGTTTGGACCTTGCTGAGCCGGGCACCACTGTCTGCGTGGTGGACGACGGAGCGATCACGTACCTGGGTGACCAGCGGTCGGACCGCAGGCTGCGGTTACGGCACCACGCGCGTGCGGCCGAGCTGAGTGCGATCCGCAGACGGATCTCCGCGTGGGCAGGTGGCAACCACCTCCCCGCCCACACGGTGGTCGACCTGCAGCTCGCCGTCGGGGAAGCCGTGGCGAACGGCGTCGAGCACGCCTACGTCGCCGACCCGGACGCCGACCGTCCGGACGCCGGCGAGGCCGCCACCGTGGAGGTGGAGCTGGAGCTCGACGGGAGCCCGTCCCGACCGGTGGTTGCGGTGACGGTGACGGACCACGGCCGGTGGCGACCGGTGCCGGTGGACCCGGGACACCGTGGTCGCGGGCTCGCCCTCATCCGGGAGCTGTCACGACGGATGCAGGTGTCGATATCGGGCCAGGGGACCCGCGTGTGCTTCGAGATCCCCCTGGACCGGTTGCAGCAGTCGTCGGCGGGTTAGACCCGCCCGACGACGCCCGGAGCTCAGCGCGTGGAGGTGCCCGGGACCGAACCACCGGCGACGAGGCGGCGCGAGCCGGGGGCCGCGGCGCCGCGGACCGAGCGCAGACCCGGCAGCTGCACGGCGGAGCGCGGCATCGGACGGCGTGCCCGCAGCACCGGCCACGCGGGCGACGGCGGGAACAGTGCCTCGAGCCCGGACGGCGCGGGGCCGCCGACGCTCGACCGCAGCAGCTCCTGGTAGTCGTCGTACTCGGCGACGGCGGCGGCGATGTTGCCCTCGGCGAGGTGGGCCTCGATGAGGGCGCGGCGGGCGCTCTCCCGGCTCGGCGCGGTCTGCACGGCGGTCTGCGCCATCGCCACGGCCTCGTCGTAGCGGCCGGCCGAGGACAGCCGCATGCTCCGCTCCTCGATCGCGTGCAGCCGCAGCTGGCGGAACCGCTCGCGCTCCACGGCGATCCACGGGGCCGTCCAGCCGGGCAGGATGTCGGCCGACAGCAGCGCGATGTCCGGGTCGTGGTTGGTGGGGATCTCGGGCATCGCGCGCACGAGCCCCATCGCGTCGGCGAGGTCGACCTCGACGTCGGCGGCCAGCGCCATCGGCGCGGTCTCGTCGTCGTCCTCGACGAACAGCTCGGGTACGTCCACGGCCGCTACGGCGTCGGCCAGCATGCGCGCGGCCGCATCGGCGGGAACACCGGGCCACAGGTCGGCGGCGAGACTCGAGCGCTCCTGCGGCCGGGGGTGCACGGCGAGGTAGGCGACGAGTCTGCGGGAATCGACTCCGAGCGGCACGGTGGCGTCGTCGGTGGTCAATGTGAAGGAGCCGAGCACGGTGACCCGGCGCCGGCAACCGGAGTGAGCCTGCATCATGCGAGATCGTCGCTGGTCGTCAGACATGGTGGTCCCAAATGTGATGGTGCCCGAATGTGGTGCTGACTATGGTTGTGCCCGAAGCTGGTGCTACGCATGTGGCCTGTCGGCGTCCCGATGGCGCACGAGCCTGCGAAGGAGTGTTCTCCCGACCGGGCCTGTTGCCAAGGGGCATATTCGTCACACTCACGGCCGGGCGCGGGCCATGCGGGTGACGCGCCGGACGCGATCTTACGTCACGGGGTGGCCTGCATGCGGACGTGGGTGCCCCAGCGGTCGGCCCACACATGGAGCGTGTCGCACAGCTGACGGGCGATCCACACCCCGCGGCCGCGGGGGTCGGAGGGGTGGGGGGCCTGCAGTCCGGGCAACGGGTCGGCGAGCACGCCCCTGTCGTGGATCTCGCACACCACCCCGCTGCCGGTGCTGGTCCAGATCGCCAGCTCGGCTTCGGACGCACCGTGCTCGACGGCGTTGGTGGCCACCTCGTTGACGGCCAGCACGAGGTCCTCGGCGCGGGACCGGCCGTAGCCTGCCGCCCGCAGGGCCTCCTCGACGGCCGTGCGCACCTCGTGCAGCTGCCACGCGCTGAACGTGATCCGCAGGTCGGGTGGTCCGAGCAGCGCAGGCGCAGGAGCGGGCCGCATCGTGAGGACGTCGCGCGGGCAGCGGTGCTGGGGGTTGTGCACGAGCCTGCCGTCGACGAGCAGCAGCGGGTGGTTGTGCCGGGCGCCGTCGAGGATCTCGAGATGGAGGGGCAGGTCCGGGTAGAAGCACGTCATCCGCACCGGGAGGTCTGCGAGCGCGACGTTCAACGCCGCGTCCAGCTCGGTCCAGAAGCTGCCGTCGGCGCCGTCGAGCAACGCGGTGTGCTCGGTCAGTACGGTGACCGGTCCGCCGGTGCTGGAGGTCAGCTCGCGCAGCTCCAGCGCCCTGCGCGTGGCCACGGTCTGGCCGGAGGCGCCGTCCGGGCCGTCGGGGTGGCCGAGCTGGATCAGCCCCGTCGTTGCCCCCAGCTGGGCGTGCAGCGCCCGCTCCGTGCGCGGACGCAACGCGTGCGCGACCGGCTCGCCGCGCGCGAACCCCGCCACGGCCAGTCCGACGAGCTGGGCGAGCAGGTCGGCGTCCGATCTGTGGTAACCGACCGCGTGCTCGAGGCGGACCCCGACGGCCGAGCGGGTGGTCTCGATTCTCATCGGGCCTCCGAAGACGCGTACTCGGGACGGGACTGCACGACGAGCTGCGCGGCGAACGGTGCACCGCAGCGGTCCAGCACGCGCAGCACACGCGGCCGCACGCCGGTGAGCACGAGGCGGTGGGAGCTCGGGAACTCCTCGGCCGCGTGCACGAGGCTGACGGCCCCCGCGACGTCGAGGAACCGCAGTGACGACAGGTCGAGAGTGATGTCGGTGGGCCCGGCGTGCGACCGCAGCGCCTGGTCGAGCGCCGTCTCGAGCAGCCTGCGGATACGGGGGCGGTTGCTGTGGTCGACCTCGCCCGCCAGCCGCGCGTTGCCTGCGCCGGTGCTGGTGATCCGCAGCAGGTTGTCGTCGTAGATCGCGGGCACGACGAGCTCGGTGTGGTGACGGGCGCGCAGCTCCTCGATCGCGCCCTCGGGGAAGCGGCGCCGGTCGTAGAGGCACAGGACCCGGGCCTGGCGGACCCGGACGACCTCGTCGAAGACGGTGTCGTACTCGAGCAGGGAGGCCCCGCCCGCGCGCCTCAGGCCGTAGTTGAACTGTCCCGTGACCCGGATGCCGGTGTATCCCCGCTCGAGCGCGCCGTCGACGGTGCTGCAGATGAGCTCCCGCACCTGCGGCGGCGGGCTGCGCAGCGTGGCGCGTGTGGTGTCGGGCGAGACGATGGCGAAGCTGCCTTCGCGGAGCGACTCGGCCACCGCCACGCGGTCGTCGGTCAGCCGCTCGAGGACGCCGTCGACGGTGCCGTCGTCGAAGTACACGACCTGCTCGCCCGCGGCCAGCCCGGCGGCCACGAACGCGGCCGTCATCTCCCAGAGCTGCTCGTCGCTCACCGGGACGGCGCAGGCGTGGTCGACGGACCGCAGCTCCCCGACCGTTCTCGTCATCACGCATCCCTGCGGTGCCGCCCGCCATGGACCCGGACGCGGCGACCCCAGCACGGGGGAGAACGCTGCGTCACGTCCGCGACACTCTACGTCCGCTCACCGGGTGTCCGGTTCGTTCGGGTACGGGGCCGGGCGGCGAAACGGCGATCAGCCGCGACGAACGGGGCCGTCACGCCACCAACGGTGGCACCATCACCTCCACGAGGTGCGGGCCCGGCTCCGCCGAGGCCCGGCGCAGTGCATCAGCCATCTCCTCGGCCGTCGTCACCCGCACCCCCGGCACGCCCATCCCGCGGGCGATCGAGACGAAGTCGAGGTCGGGTCCGCCGAGGTCGAGAAGGGCCTTCGCCCGCTTGCCGTCGCGCTCGACGAGGCCGGCCGCTCCGACCTGCTGCAGCTCCATCCGCAGGATGGCGTAGGCGTTGTTGTTGTAGAGCACAGTGGTGACGTCGAGCCCCTCGCGGGCGTGGGTCCAGAGCGCGGAGATCGTGTACATCGCGCTCCCGTCGGCCTGCAGGCACCAGACCGGCCGGTCCGGGCATGCCACGGCCGCACCCGTGGCCGCGGGCAGCCCCCATCCGATCGCCCCACCCGTAAGGGTGAGCCAGTCGTGGCGGGGCGCGCCGGCGGTGGCGCCGGGCAGTGCGAACCCGGACGTGATCGCCTCGTCGACGACGATGGCGCCCTCGGGCAGCAGCGCGCCCACCACGGCGGCGGCGCTCGCGACGGTGAGCGCACCCGTGGGCAGGTCGGGGCGCGCCGGCGCTGCCACGCGGGCCGTCGTGTCCGGGGCCACGAGGTCCGCGAGCTCGTCGAGGGCCGCGGCGGCGGCTCCTTCGCGGGCCACCACGGTGTGCACTTGACAGCCCGGGGGGACCAGGTCCGACGGCTTGTCGGGGTAGGCGAAGAACCCCACGGGGGAGCGGGCGCCCACGAGCACCAGATGCCGCGCCCCCGCAAGCTGGTCGACGGCCGTGTCGACCTGGTAGGCCACCCGATCCACGGGAGCGACGCCCGCCCCGCGTTCCAGGCGCGCCGGGAACGTCTCGGTGAGGACCTTCGCCCCGGTCGCGGCGGCGATCCGATCGGCGGCGGCGAGGCCGCCGGCCCGGGTGGCGTCGCCACCCACCAGCAGGATGCACGGCTCACCGGAGCGCAGCGCGTCGGCCGCGGCCCGCACCGCGTCGGGGTCGGCTCCGGCCCGGGGCCGGGGGGCAACCGGGTCGGCGACCACGCCGCCGTCGGGCTCCCAGCTGACGTCCGCGGGCAGGACGAGGGTGGCGACCTGGCCCTCCCGGGCCGCGGCCACCGCCGCGGCGGCGTCGGCGCCGACCTCGGAGGTGAGAGCGCTGTGGCGCACCCATCCCGACATCGAGCCCGCGATCGCCCCGATGTCGGACTGCAGCGGGGCGTCGTACTTCACGTGGTAGGTGGCGTGGTCGCCGATGACGTTCACGAGCGGTGTGGCGCCCCGGCGGGCGTTGTGCAGGTTGGCCAGGCCGTTGCCCAGCCCGGGGCCGAGGTGCAGCAAGGTGGCCGCCGGCCGCTCGGCCATGCGGGCGTAGCCGTCGGCCGCCCCGGTGGCGACGCCCTCGAACAGGGTGAGGACGGCGCGCATCTCGGGCACACCGTCCAGCGCCGCGACGAAGTGCATCTCCGAGGTGCCGGGGTTGGCGAAGCAGACGTCCACCCCGCTGGTCACGAGGGACCGGATCAGAGCGTGAGCGCCGTTCACCGGGCCCCGGTCCCGTCGGTTCCTTCGGTCCGTACCTCCACCGCCGTGGCGGGTGAGGACACCAGCGTCTGCAGTACCACGCAGTAGCGCTCGGTGAGCTTCATGAGGGTGGCGACCTGGTCGGCGTCCGCGGTCGTGTCGAGGTCGAAGGTCAGCCGGATGTCGCGGAAGCCGACGGGCGCCTCCTTGTCGACGCCCAGCGTGCCGCGGAAGTCGAGGTCGCCCTCGGCACGGACCGCGCCGCTCACCTCGAGCCCCAGCGACGTGGCGACCGCGCGCAGCGTGACGCCTGCGCAGGCGACCAGTGCCTCCAGCAGCATGTCGCCCGAGCACAGCTGGGAGCCGTCCCCGCCGGTGGCCGGGTGGAGGCCGGCCTCGGCCAGCGTGGTCGCGGTGCGGACCCGGCAGGCCACACCGGTGCCGTCGAGCTCACCCTCGGCTCGCAGCGTGATCAACGCCGCGTCCGGATCATCCCGGTAGCGGGCCTTGAGCGGGGCCTGTGCTTCTCGCAGCGAGATCGTGTCCATGGCAAGGATCCTGCCCGGGAGAGCTCTCGTGTGCACCCGCGAATGGCGCGCGGTACCCCAGTACTCTCCTGATGTGCCCGACCTGCCGACCACGCGGCCCCGGGCCGACCGCATCGTGACGGTCCCGAACCTGCTCAGCGTGCTGCGGCTGGCCGGGGTACCGCTGTTCCTCTACCTGCTCCTCGTCCCGCGCGCCGACGGGTGGGCGATCCTCGTGCTCGCGGTCGGCGGGTTCACCGACTGGCTCGACGGGAAGCTCGCCCGCTTGCTCGGGCAGTACAGCCGCCTCGGCGCCCTGCTCGACCCGGCGGTGGACCGGCTCTACATCCTCGCGGCGCTCGTCGCACTCGGCGCCCGCGACGTCGTGCCGTGGTGGGCCGTTGCGGCGCTGGTGTGCCGCGACCTGGTGCTGGGTGCCACGCTGCCCCTGCTGCGCCGCCGCGGCTACGGCCCCTACCGGGTCACCTACATCGGCAAGGGCGCCACGTTCCTGCTGCTGTACGCGTTCCCGCTGCTCCTTCTCGGCCAGGGCACCGGCTGGTACGCCGAGCTGGCGCGGCCGTTGGGGTACGGGTTCGCGATCTGGGGCACCGCGCTCTACCTGTACTCGGGCGCTCTGTACCTCGCCCAGTTCGTGCTGGCGATGCGCTCCGATGCGGCGCCGCCGGGGGTCGCGGGCGCCGCCAGGAGCGGGGACTAGAGTCGTCGCGTGATTCCCGAGGACCTCCGCTACACCGAAGCTCACGAATGGGTGCGCGACCTGGGGGACGGGGTGGTTCGGATCGGCATCACCGACCACGCCCAGTCCCAGCTCGGTGACGTCGTGTTCGTGCAGCTGCCGTCTGTCGGTGACTCCATTGCCGCGGGCGGGGTGGTGGGGGAGGTCGAGTCGACCAAATCGGTGTCCGACATCTACGCTCCGGTGTCCGGCACGGTGGTCGCCGTCAACGAGTCCCTCGAGAACAGCCCTGAGCTGATCAACACCGGGCCGTACCAGGCAGGCTGGATGATCGACGTCCAGCTGGCCGACGGCGCCTCCGGGACACCGGAAGGCCTGCTCGACGCCGCGGCGTACAGCGAGCTGACCGGAAGCTGACCGGCCCGGAACCGGACGCCGCCGCGCGGTAGGTTTGTTGGACCCACGGCACGTGGGGCCGCCACATCACAGAACGACGAGCTACATCCATGCAGGAGGAGACCCCGAGGTGACCACGAACGACGGGCCCGGCGTACCCCCGGAGCGTTCCCCGGAGACCACCTCGGTCTTCCGTGCGGACTTCCTCTCCGAGGTCGAGCCCCCCGCCCAGGACCAGCCGGTCTCCGGCGTCGACGCGCTTCCGGCGGGCTCCGCCCTGCTGGTGGTCAAGCGCGGGCCCAATGCGGGGTCGCGGTTCCTCCTCGACCGCCCGTCCACCAGCGCGGGCCGCCACCCCGACAGCGACATCTTCCTCGACGACGTCACGGTCTCGAGGCGCCACGCGGAGTTCCGCAGCGATGCCGGCGAGTTCGTCGTGGTCGACGTGGGCAGCCTCAACGGCACCTACGTCAACCGCGAGCCGGTCGACACCGCCGTGCTGGCCAACGGTGACGAAGTGCAGATCGGCAAGTTCCGGCTGGTCTTCCTCACCGGCCCGCGCGAGTCCGGCGCCACCGGCTGAAACAGGCGCCAAGACAACGGCTCGCCGCCCGTCCGGAGGCGGGCGCGGGCCGGGTGCGCCGTGTAGCGTCGACACTGCAGGACCGTCAGGAGGAGGGAAGCGCATGAGCGAGATGCGCGTCGTGGGCGTCCGGGTCGAACTGCCCGCGAACCAGCCGATCCTCCTGCTGCGGGAGACCAGCGGCGACCGGTACCTCCCGATCTGGATCGGTTCGGTGGAGGCCACTGCGATCGCCCTGGAGCAGCAGGGGGTCAAACCCGCCCGACCGCTCACCCACGACCTGCTGAAGGACGTGATCACGGGGTTGGGGCGCCGCCTGGAGCAGGTGCGGATCACCGACCTCCAGGAAGGCACGTTCTACGCCGAGCTCATCTTCGACGGCGGGATCAAGGTGTCGGCGCGGCCGAGCGACTCGGTGGCGCTCGCACTGCGGATCGGGGTGCCGATCCACGCCGACGAGAGCGTACTCGCCGAGGCAGGTCTGGTCATCCCGGATGAGCAGGAGGACGAGGTCGAGAAGTTCCGGGAGTTCCTGGACTCGATCTCGCCCGAGGACTTCCGCGGCGCCCAGCCGTAGGCCTCGAGAGGCCATTCGGCCTCGACACGCCCAGCACCGGGTGACTCGCGGCGGCGCGCCGCGTTGACCGGCCGCGCGCACGCGCTTACCGTCGGCTGTGACGGCCCGCCCTTGCGGGCCCCGGCGGAAGGAGCTCGGTGGAGAACCCGCCGTCCGGCTCACCCGAACAGGGCGAGCTCTTCCCCGATCCCTTGCTGGGAGCCGGTCTCGACGGAATGCCGGATCAGCTCGTCGGCTTCCGGGGGCCTACTGCCTGCCAGGTCGTGGGGATCACCTACCGGCAGCTCGACTACTGGGCCCGCACCGGTCTTGTCGTCCCCTCCATCCGTGGAGCGGCAGGTTCGGGTTCGCAGCGGCTGTACTCCTTCAAGGACGTGCTCGTCCTGAAGGTCGTGAAGCGGCTCCTGGACGCCGGGGTGTCGCTGCAGAACATCCGCGTGGCCGTCGAGCACCTGCGTCGCCGCGGCATCCGTGACCTCGCGGGTATCACGCTGTTCAGCGATGGCACCACGGTGTACGAGTGCTCCTCTCCCGAGGAGGTCGTCGACCTCCTGCAGGGCGGTCAGGGTGTCTTCGGTATCGCCGTCAGCGGCGCGATGCGGGAGATCAGCGGCTCGATCAAGGACTTCCCGGTGGAACGCGCCGACGGTGGCAGCGTCGACGAGAGCCCGGAGGACGAGCTGTCCCGACGCCGCGCCCGCCGCGCCATCAGCTGACGCCTCACGCATCGACCTTGAACGGGTCGTGTTCGGCGAGCAGTTTGTCGAGGCGCGCCTGGTCCACCCGGCTGATCACGCCCGCGCTCTCCTGCCGGTCGCGCACGCACTTCGCCAGTGTGAACGCGGATGTCACCACGTAGAGCACCGCGAGGGCGAGGAACGCGCGGACCCACGGGTCGGCAGGCAGGTAGGCGACGGCCAGGCCGATCGCGATGAGCGAGACGGCGAACGAGATCACGGCCTGGACGTGGAAGGCGGCGGTCGTCGGAGCTGCGGGCGGCGTCGTGGTCATGACGGAAGTCTGAGGTGCGAGCCATCCCGGTCGCATCGGAAGAACTACGTATCCGGTGCGTTTGCGGGCAGAGCTCCGGGTCCGGACACGAACCTGACATGCGGCGCGCCGGGGATCGGTCCGCCGGGAGGGCTACCATGTGCCCGGTAGTCGCCGAACCCGCGCGGGAGAGTCCCGGACGTCGTCGCAGCTGACACGTCGTACGGGCGCCGAAGGAGCAAATCCTCCCCGGAATCTCTCAGGCATCCAGGACCGCTCGGGCGAGACGCCTCTGGAAAGCGACGGGCGTGCCCGTCCGCCGACGGGGAAAGCCCGCTCTGCACGGGGTGAATCTCTCAGGCGCCCGGGTACCCGGGCGGGGACAGAGGGGGAGGGCAGCAGTTGCCTGCCCAATCGCCTGACCTCGGAGGCCCCGTGACCGACGACCGCCCCGCGCTGACCGACCTCGAGCGGGGCATCCCCTTTGTCGAACGGCACCTCGGCCCGCGTGCCGCGGAGCTCGACACCATGCTCGCCACGATCGGGGCCGAGTCGCTCGACGCGCTCGCCGACGCGGTGGTGCCCGACAGCATCCGCGACCGGGAGACCGTCGGTTCCACGCTCCCACCTGCGGCGTCGGAGACCGAGGTCCTCGCCGAGCTGCGCGCCCTCGCGGCCCGCAACACGGTGACCGTCCCGATGATCGGGCTGGGCTACTCGGGCACCGTCACGCCGCCGGTGATCCGCCGCCACGTGCTGGAGAACCCGGCTTGGTACACGGCCTACACGCCGTACCAGCCGGAGATCAGCCAGGGCCGGCTGGAGGCGCTGCTGACGTTCCAGACCACCGTCGCGGACCTCACCGGGCTGCCGGTCGCGGGGGCGTCGCTGCTGGACGAGGCCACCGCGGCCGCCGAGGCGATGACCCTGCTGCGCCGGGCAGGCCGTGCCGCGTCGCCGCGGTTCGTCGTGGACGCCGACACCCTGCCGCAGACGATCGAGGTGCTGCGCACCCGCGCCGAGCCGCTCGGTATCGAGCTCGTGGTGGCCGACCTGGGCGACGGGCTGCCCGAGGGTGAGCTGTTCGGGTTGCTGCTGTCCTACCCGGGCGCATCGGGGGCCGTCACCGACCCGACCGCGCTGATCGCGGAGGCGCACGAACGCGGCGCGCTGGTGGCCGTGGCCGCCGACCTGCTGGCCCTCACCCTGCTCACCCCGCCCGGGGAGCTGGGAGCCGACGCCGCGGTGGGCACCACCCAGCGCTTCGGGGTGCCGCTCGGCTTCGGTGGCCCGCACGCCGGCTATCTGTCGGTGCAGCAGAAGCACGCCCGGCAGCTGCCCGGTCGGCTCGTGGGCCTGTCCCGCGACGCCGACGGGAACCCTGCCCTTCGCCTGGCTCTGCAGACCCGTGAGCAGCACATCCGCCGGGAGAAGGCCACGTCGAACATCTGCACCGCGCAGGTGCTGCTGGCCGTCGTCGCCGCCTGCTACGCCGTCTACCACGGGCCGGAGGGGCTGCGCCGGATCGCGCAGCGGGCCCACCGGATGGCGGCCGTGCTGGCGGCAGGCCTGCGGGCCGGGGGAGTGGAGGTGCTGCACGGGGAGTTCTTCGACACCGTGCAGGCACACGTGCCGGGCCGGGCCGAGGAGGTGGCCGACGCCGCGCACGACGCCGGTATCTCCGTGCGCCGGGTGGACGCCGATACGGTGGGTATCGCCTGTTCCGAGGTGACCACCGTGGCGCACCTCGAGGCGGTCTGGCGGGCGTTCGGCGTCTCCGGGGACGCCGTGGCGCTCGATGCCGCCACCGAGGACGCCCTGCCGGCCGGGCTCGCCCGCACCACCGAGTTCCTCACGCACCCGGTCTTCCACGAGCACCGCTCGGAGACCTCACTCATGCGCTGGCTGCGTCGCCTCGCCGACGCCGACCTGGCGCTGGACCGCACGATGATCCCGCTGGGGTCGTGCACGATGAAGCTCAACGCGGCGGTCGAGATGGAGCCGATCTCCTGGCCCGCGTTCGCCGACCTCCACCCGTTCGCGCCCGAGGCCGACGCCGAGGGCACGCTCGCCCTGATCTCCGACCTGGAGCGCTGGCTCGCGGAGCTCACCGGCTACGCCGCCGTGTCGTTGCAGCCCAACGCGGGCAGCCAGGGCGAGTTCGCCGGCCTGCTCGCGATCGCGGCCTACCACCGCAGCAGGGGGGAGGCGCACCGCGACGTGTGCCTGATCCCGGCGAGCGCCCACGGCACCAACGCGGCGTCGGCGGTGATGGCCGGGATGCGGGTGGTCGTGGTGGCCACCTCGCAGACCGGCGACGTCGACCTCGACGATCTGCACGCCAAGATCGCCGAGCACGGCCCGGCGCTGGCCGCCCTCATGATCACCTATCCGTCCACGCACGGCGTGTTCGAGACCCGGGTCCGCGAGGTGTGCGACGCCGTCCACGAGGCGGGTGGCCAGGTCTACGTCGACGGAGCGAACCTCAACGCGCTGGTCGGGCTGGCCCGGCCGGGTGCGTTCGGCGGCGACGTGAGCCACCTCAACCTGCACAAGACGTTCTGCATCCCGCACGGCGGCGGCGGCCCGGGCGTCGGGCCGGTGGCGGTGGCCGAGCACCTGGCCCCGTTCCTGCCCGGACGCGGGGGACCGGACGGAGTGGGCGCGGTGTCCGCGGCTCCGCACGGCAGCCCCGGAGTGCTGCCGATCTCGTGGGCCTACATCCGGCTGATGGGCACCGACGGGCTGCGGCAGGCGACCCTCACCGCCATCCTGACGGCCAACTACGTGGCGAAGCGCCTGGGCGAGCACTACCCGGTGCTCTACGCGGGGGAGCAGGGCCACGTCGCCCACGAGTGCATCCTCGACCTGCGCGGGATCACACGTGACTCCGGCGTCTCCGTCGACGACGTGGCGAAGCGGTTGGCCGACTACGGCCTGCACGCCCCCACCATGTCGTTCCCGGTGGCCGGCACGCTGATGGTGGAGCCCACCGAGAGCGAGGACCTCGCCGAGATCAACCGCTTCGTCGACGCGATGGTCGGGATCCGGGCCGAGATCGCGCGGGTGGCGGCGGGGGAGTGGCCGGTCACGGACAACCCGCTGCGCGGCGCCCCGCACACGGCCGCCTCCGTGATCGACAAGTGGGACCACCCGTACCCGCGCGAGCTCGCGGCCTACCCCACGGGCGTCACCCCGGGCGTCCACGACCGCAAGGTCTGGCCGCCGGTGCGCCGCATCGACGGCGCCCACGGCGACCGCAACCTGGTGTGCAGCTGCCCGCCGGTGGAGGCCTACGCGTAGGACGCCGAGGCGCCCGGGGGGTGATGAGGGCGGCGGTCCGCCGCCCTCATCACCCCCCGCCGAATTGCCCCCCACCGTTGTCAACGAATCAATGACGCCAGCAACTCGTGAACGAGAGATTGACCAGTGCGCTGGCCGAGAAAGACAGCAGGCCGGGCTACGGGGGAGTGGGGCGCCGGCCGGACCGGGGCGGCCGATGACGGCGGCGGTCGCGCCTGTGGGGGAGCGGCGGCGTCGCGTGGCGCATGATCGTTACGAGATCCGGGGTTCCGCCCTTCGGAGGGCCGAAGGGCGAATCTCGCGCCGATGAGCAACGCCGGCGGCCGGACGGGAGGCTCGTACGAACCGGGATGATCGTTCCCAGACACGGCTCTTCGCCCTCGCAACGGCAGAACCGCCGGTCTCGTGCGGATCAGGAGCCCCGTGCTGGCGACTCGCGCAGCAAAACCGGGCGACTCGCGCACCGGAACTGGGCGACTCGCGGGGGCTGAAGGGTCAGCCACGGGTCCCGCGCACGCTGGGTGGGACGGCGCGGCGCGGCAACGCCGCATGATCGCTGCGAGATCCGCCTGTTCGCCCGGCGAAGGGCCGAACCCCGGATCTCGCGCCGATCACTGGCGACTCGCCGGCCAAAAACGGGCGACTCGCGGGCCGGAAGTGGGCGACTCGCGCGGCTGGCGGGTCACTCGCGGAGGTCGGCGCGGCTGGGGGCGGGGGAGGGGCGCCGGTCGTGCCGTGCGGGCGGGTGTGCCCCCTCCTGGCCACCCGCCCGCACAAGGAAGAAGCGCTGGGTGCGGGCCTGATACACGGACTTTGGATCACTCGGGGATCGACGCCTGCTCTGCTTCACATGTCAATCGTTCATTGACGCCCACATGTCGTCGATCAAACATTGACCGACGGACCACGCCAAGAAAACAGCAGGGCCGGGGAACCTCAGGCGGGGAGGAGGGCCTCGCACAGCTCGACGAGGCGGCGTCGCAGCGGGACGGCGCGGCGGCCGAACCCGGCCTGGGCGCGGGCGTACTCGGCCCGGCCGGCCGGGGTCTCGATGTGGACGGGGGAGTAGCCGTAGCCCGAGAGGTCGTACGGGCTGGCGCGCATGTCCAGCTCCCGTACCTCGACGGCGAGGGCGAAGCAGTCGGCCACGAGCTCCGCCGGTGTGGCGGGCAGGAGCTTGTAGGCCCACTTGTAGAGGTCCATGGTGGCGTGCAGGCAGCCGGGCTGTTCGTTGGCGACCTGGTCGGCCCGCTCCGGGGTCATGGCGTTGAGCGGCCGCGCTGCCGGGGTGAAGAAGCGGAAGGCGTCGTGGTGGGTGCAGTGCACCGGGAGTGACTCGACCACTGCGTCGGTGCCGGCCGCGCCGAGCCGCAGCGGCACCTGCTCGTGGCGGGGGGCGTCGCTGCGGTACACCATCGCCCACTCGTGGAGCCCGAAGCAGCCCAGCCGGGCCGGGCGGGACGCGGTGGCGCGGAGCAGGTCACGCACGAAGGACGCGGTGGCGGCGACGCGGGCCGGGAGGGCGTCGACGTCGAGCCGCACGCCGTCACCGTCGCGGACGTGGCCAGGAACCGCCAGCACCTCGTCGCCGCCCAGCAGCAGAGCGCCCGGGCCGGGCTGCCACTGCTCCAGCCGGACCGGGCGCAGGGAGTAGTAGGTGAACAGGAAGTCCATGACGGGGTGCGGCTCGCCGCGGCGACGACGTTCCCGGTGGGGCACGGTCCACCGTTCGACCCGGGCCCGGTGCGCGGCCGCGCGCTCCCTCCACACCGCCTCGTCGAGGACGAGGGGTGCAGCGCAGGTGAGCTTGCCCGTCACGACGGCCCACGCTACCGCCCGGCCGGTAGCCGGCCGGGCGGCACGTGGCGTGCCCGTCAGGCCTGGGCGCGCGGGGCGTGCGTGGCGTCGCGGACCTCGCCGACGTAGTGCTCCACGAGGTCCTCCATCGCCACCACACCGACGGTCTCGCCGCGCCCACCCACCACGCGGCCCAGGTGGGCGCGGGAGCGGCGCAGCACGGCGAGCGCCTCGTCGAGCCGGAAGGACACCGGCACCTCGGGGAGACCGCGGATCCGCTCCACCGGCACCGCGGCCGTCGGGTCGTCCACCAGGTCGAGGATGTCCTTGATGTGGAGATAGCCGGCGAGAGTGCCGTCGGCTGCCTGCACCGGGAACCGGGAGAAGCCGGTGTCGGCGACGGCCCGTGCCACGTCGTCGACCGTCGGGTCGGCAGGAAGGGACACCAGCTCCTCGGTGGTGACGAGGACGTCGGCGACGGTCGCCTCGGCCGAGCTGAGGGTGCGGCTGAGACGGCTGGACTCGTGGTCGTCGAGGAGGCCTTCCCGCCCCGACTCGGCGATGAGGTCGGCCAGCTCACCGGAGGTGAAGGACGACTCGAGCTCGTCGCGGGGCTCCACGTGGATGAGCCGCAGGACGCCGTTGGCCATCACGTTGAACCCTTCGATGAGGGGGCGCATCAGCTTGGTGAAGATGAGGAACGGCGGCACCAGCCAGATCGCCGTGCGCTCGGGGCCCGCGATGGCGATGTTCTTCGGCACCATCTCGCCGAGCAGGATGTGCGCGACGACCACGATGGCCAGCGACACCGCGAACGCGATCGGGTGCAGCACGGCGTCCGGTAGGCCTGCCCACTCCAGGGGCCGCTCGATGAGGTGCGCGACCGCCGGTTCGCCGAGGCGGCCGAGCAGCAGCGAGCAGATCGTGATGCCGAGCTGGGACGCCGCCAGCATGCGGGAGAGGTCGGTGCCCGCCCGGAGGACGGTGCGCGCGGCCGGCGTGCCGGAGGCGGCCATCGCCTCGAGCCGGTCGCGGCGGGCGGAGATGAGGGAGAACTCGGCGCCGACGAAGAAGGCGTTGGCGGCCAGCAGGGCCACGGCCGCGAGCAGGGCGAGCAGGTCGTTAGCCACGTGCGGCCTCCTCACGTTTGGCGCTCGGGGCAGGGTCGGTGCTGCCGGCCCTGGCCAGCCGCAGCTCCGCGATCCGGTTGCGGTCGCGGCGCATCACCGTGAGCCGCCACCCGTCGACGACGATGTCCTCACCGACGTCGGGGATGTGGCCCAGCCGGGCCAGCACCAGCCCGGCGAGCGTCTCGTAGTCGCCCTCGGGCATCTCGAACCCGGTGGCCTCGGCCACCTCGTCGCCGCGGAGCAGGCCGGACACGAGCCAGCTGCCGCGCCCGAGCGGACGCACCCGCGCCTGCTCGGCGCGGTCGTGCTCGTCACGGACGTCGCCGACGATCTCCTCGATGAGGTCCTCGAGGGTGACGATGCCCGCCGTGCCGCCGTACTCGTCGACGACCACGGCGAGCTGGAGACCGGAGTTGCGCAGCCGCGTGAGCAGTTCGTCGCCGTCGAGCGACTCCGGGACGGTCGGGACCGTCTGCACGATGCCGCGCAGCGCGACGCGCCGGCGTTCCTGCGCGGGGACGCCGAACGCCTGCTTGACGTGCACCACGCCGAGCACGGCGTCGGGGTCTCGGTCGTGGACGATGAACCGGGAGAACCCGCTGCGCCGGGACAGGGAGACCAGGTCGGCGACGGTGTCGTCGGCGTCGAGGGACTCGACCCGCACCCGTGGGGTCATCAGGTCCTCGGCGACGCGGTCGGTGAAGCGCAGTGAGCGGTCGAGCAGGGTGGCGGTGCCGGCGTCGAGGGTGCCGTGCTCCGCGCTGGTGCGCACCAGCGAGCTCAGCTCCCGCGGTGACCGGGCCGAGCGCAGCTCCTCGGCCGGCTCGATGCCCAGCCGGCGCACCACGGTGTTGGCCGCGCTGTTCAGCCCGGTGATCAACCAGCGGAACGCGTGGGCGAACCCGCTCTGCAGCCAGACCACGGCCCGTGCCGTGCGCAGCGGGTCGGCGATGGCGAGGTTCTTCGGTACGAGCTCGCCGAACACCATCGACAGCGCCGTGGCGAACAGCAGCGACAGCACGGTGGCGATGCCGGCGGACAGTCCGTCCGAGATGCCGAGCGCGGTGAGCCCCGGCCGGAACAACGACGCGATGGCGGGCTCGGCGATGTAACCGGTGACCAGCGTGGTGACGGTGATTCCGAGCTGGCTCCCGGACAGCTGGAAGGACAGGTTGCGGTGGGCCTTCTGCACGGTGCGGGCGCGCCGGTCGCCGACCTCGGCGACGTGGCCGTCGACCTGGCTGCGTTCGAGCGCGGTGAGGGCGAACTCCGAGGCGACCGAGATCGCCGTGCCCAGCGTGAGCGCGGCGACCGCGATCAGGCCGAGAATGGACAGCAGAACGCTCATCGCTCGTCCTCGCTGCGCTCGGTCGGCCCGACGGGAGACGTCACCGTGCGAAGGCCCTGTGACACTGATTCGCTCGCAAGCTCGCTCATCGGCGGTACTCGCCACGGGCGCTGCGGCAGGGCGGATGGGAATGCCGGGTAGGACCCGGCCTACTACTGCAACCCGGCGCAGCGGGGTGTGCAGGGGGCACGGGCGTGCTCCTCGTCAGGTGGAGCCTCCAGTCTAGGGTGCGTCGCGCCGGTCGGCTGACCGCGGCCCGCGCGCCGGATTTCCGACGTCATGCCGGTCACGTCTCGAAGCGGTGACCGACTGTGGGGATCTAAGTTGCACGGTCATGGACGTCAGTCGCAACGGTGCGCGCGAGGCGTCCTCGCCGTTCGTGGACTTCGATCGGGAGGCGTGGGCGAAGCTGGGCGAGAACACGCCGCTGCCGCTCACGGCGGATGAGCTCGACCGGGTGCGCAGCCTCGGTGACGAGGTGGACCTCGACGAGGTGCGCGAGGTGTATCTGCCGCTCTCACGGCTGCTCACGATGCACGTGCAGGAGGGTGGCCGGCTCTACCGCGCGTACCGGACCTTCCTCGGCGCCAACACCGCCCGCACCCCGTTCGTGATCGGGATCGCGGGCTCGGTGTCGGTGGGGAAGTCCACCACCGCGCGGCTGATGCGGCTCCTGCTCGCCCGCTGGCCCCAGCATCCGCGCGTCGAACTGGTGACGACCGACGGGTTCCTGCACCCCAACGCCGAGCTGGAGCGGCGCGGGCTGATGACCCGCAAGGGCTTCCCGGAGTCCTACGACCGGCGCGGGCTGCTGCGGTTCGTCACCGAGGTGAAGGCCGGGCGCTCCGAGGTGACCGCCCCGGTCTACTCGCACCTGGTGTACGACATCGTCCCGGACGAGCGGCTCACGGTGCACCGCCCGGACATCCTCCTGCTCGAAGGCCTCAACGTCCTGCAGCCCGCCCAGCCCGCGCGTGAGGGCGGCGCAGCGCTGGCGGTCAGCGACTTCATCGACTTCTCCGTCTACGTCGACGCCGCCACCGACGACATCCGGCGCTGGTACGTCGAGCGCTTCCTGCGGCTGCGGGAGACGGCGTTCCGGGACCCCGAGTCGTACTTCCGGCGCTACGCCGCGCTCGACGAGGCGGGCGCGATCGCCCGGGCCGAGAGCATCTGGGCGGAGATCAACGGGCCGAACCTGGAGCGCAACATCAAACCGACACGGGGGCGGGCGAGTCTCGTGCTGCGCAAGGGTCCGAAACACAACATCACCGGCATCCGTCTCCGCAAGGTATGACCCCGGCGACGCCCGTGGCCGGACCTGGCACGATGGGCCGATGACCAGCGCTGAGCGCGTGGACACCGACGAGCAGACCGACCTTGCAGCCAGGCTGCGGCTGGTCGTCGGGAGGTTGCACCGCCGTATCCGTATCGACGGCCGGGAGTCGATCCCGCCGCTACAGCTGTCCGCATTGGTCACTGTGGAGCAGCACGGGCCATTGCGGCTCTCCGAGCTCGCCCGCCGGGAGGCGGTGACGGCGCCGACGATGAGCCGGGTGCTCGCCTCCCTGGACGACCAGGGGCTCGTCATCCGCACCCCGGATCCCAACGATGCCCGCGGGGTGCGGATCGTGCTGTCCGAGGACGGTGCCGCACGGCTGGCCGAGGTCCGCTCGCACCGCACGGCGTTGGTGGCCCGGCGCCTGGCCCGCCTCGACGTGGAGCAGCGCCGCAACCTCGACGCTGCGATGCCGGCGCTGGAGGCGCTGCTCGTGGACGACGACGACTGAGGTCAGGCCGGCTCGCCGTCCACCAGCACCCGCAGGTCGTCGTGCAGGAAGCTGACGCGGCCGCCGATACCGGTCGACTCCGGGAACGGCTGCGGGTAGGCCCAGGCGGCGTCGGTGAGCTCTCGGCCGTCGGGCAGCCGGACCGTCCAGTAGTCCGCGTCGCCCTTGTACGGGCAGTACGTACTGGTGGTGGTCGGCTCCAGCGGCACGAGCACGTCGTCGGGGGAGAGGTACCAGCGCAGTGACAGCCCGGTCTCGGCGAGCGCCACGGGAGCGTGCGACTCGGCCACGACCGTGTCGCCTGCGAGGACCTGCACGTGCCGGCTGGACCGGCGGACGTCCACGCGGTGGTACGGGTCGGTCAGGGCCCGCACCTGCTCGTCCTCGTCGAACCAGGCGTCTGCGGCCTCCCAGTACAGCGAGGCGTAGCCGGCCAGCCACGAGGCCTCGGGCGTGGGGTCGGGGTACGTCCAGAGCGCGTCCTGCACGAAGCGGTCCCCGACCTGCAACGACCGGTAGGTGGCGTCGCCCTTGAACGGGCAGTGGGTGGTGAGGTCGCTGGGGACGAACGCCGAGGCGTCGAGGTCGGTCTCCGGAACGTAGAACCGGGCCGGGAGTGCGGTCTCGTGCAGCAGGACGCCGCGGGTGGTGTCGAGCACCGTGCGGCCGGCGACCTCGGCGCGGACGCGGCGCGGGAACGGGTGCATCAGGAGCTTGTGGGCAGGTCCGTCGATGCGGTAGTTGACGGTCTTCGGTGCGTGCGCCGACAGGGGCGCGTCACTGCGAGTCAGGCCCATGCAACCGCCAACGCCGCTCGCTCCCCCAGACTTCCCGGGGGAGCGAGCGAAGCGCGTCAGATGTCGACGGTGACCTGGTAGTCGGTGAGCCAGGCGTCGAGCGCGAGCACCTGCTCCTGCTGGAACCGTGCGCCCACCCCGGACCGACGGGTGATCGGCTCGGCCAGCTGTCCCCGCAGGGCGTCGCGGTCGAGCAGCGGGGCGACGGGCGAGTCGGGCCGGTCGAGCAGCGTGGAGAGCTGCTCGCGCAGTCCGCGCTCGTAGCCGTCGTCCTGCGTGGACGGGTACGGGCTCTTCACCCGCTGCACCACCGACTCGGGCAGCAGGTCCGCGGTTGCGGCGCGCAGCAGGCTCTTCTCCCGGCCGTCGAAGGTCTTGTGCGACCACGGCGTGCCGAAGACGTACTGGACGAGGCGGTGGTCGCAGAACGGCACCCGCACCTCGAGCCCCACGGCCATGCTCATCCGGTCCTTGCGGTCGAGCAGGACGGGCAGGAAGCGCGTGAGGTAGAGGTGACAGATCTCGCGCATCCGGCGTTCGTGCGGGTCGGCGGCGGCCGGCCCGGTCAGCGCCGGTACCGCCGCGATCGCCGTCCGGTACTGGTCGGCGACGTAGGTGGGCAGGTCGAGCTGCTTGGTCAGGGCCTGGTCGAACACGTCCGGTTTGGTCATGTCGCGGTTCAGCATCCGCCCTGCCAGCCAGGGGAAGGTGTCCGCGGCGATGGTGTCGGCGTCGAAGAAGTCGCGGTAGCCGCCGAACACCTCGTCGGCCGACTCTCCGGACAGCGCCACGGTGGACTCCCGCCGGACCGCCTGGAACATCAGGTAGAGCGACGTGTCGAGGTCGCCCGTGGTGACCGGGAGGTCACGCGCGTGCAGCGTGGCGGCGCGCGCAGCGGGGTCCATCAGCTGCGCGGTCGAGAGGGTGATGTCGCTGTGGTCGGTGTGGACGAACTCGGCCACCGCGTGGGCGTACGGGGAGTCCGGGGTGGACCGCACCTCGTCGGCGACGAAGTTGTCCGTGTAGCCGGTGAAGTCGACGGAGAACGACCGCACGCGCCCGGTGCTGTGCCGGGCGGCCAGGGCGGTCAGCGCGGAGGAGTCGAGGCCGCCGGACAA
Source organism: Pseudonocardia sp. OZ21 (assembly GCF_059359135.1). Lineage (NCBI taxonomy): Bacteria > Bacillati > Actinomycetota > Actinomycetes > Pseudonocardiales > Pseudonocardiaceae > Pseudonocardia > Pseudonocardia sp. OZ21. The sequence continues at coordinate 39,467 of NZ_JCADBN010000002.1, read as the reverse complement.
CAACGTGCACAACGGCACGTCGGACACCAGCTGACGCTGGGCGGTGTCCTCCAGCAGCTCCCGCACGTGCTGGACCGTGGTCGGCACGTCGTCGGTGTGGCCGGTGTCCTCCAGCTGCCAGTACCGCAGCTCGCGGATGCCGTCGCGGTTCACCCGCACCACATGGCCGGGGGGCACCTCCCGGAGCCCGCGGAACACCGCATTCCTCGTGTTGCCGGTGAGGGTGAGCGCCCGGCGCAGCCCGTCGGCGTCCAGGACCCGCTCGGCCAGCGCGTTGGCCAGGATCGCCTTCGGCTCCGACCCGAACAGCACGCCGTGCGGGGTCGGGTAGTAGTACAGCGGCTTGACGCCCAGCCGGTCGCGCACCAGCACCAGCTCGCGGGCGGCGGAGTCCCAGATCGCGTAGGCGAACATCCCGTTCAGCTCACGTACGGCGTCCCGCGGGTCGTTGCGGCCCCACTCCTGATGGGCGTGCAGCACCACCTCGGTGTCGCTGCTGGTCTCGAACCGGTGCCCCCCGGCGGCCAGTCGCTCGCGCAGCTCCCGGAAGTTGTAGGTCTCCCCGCTGTAGACCAGCGCCAGCGCGGTACGCCCCTCGTCCTGCAGGGCCATCGGCTGCCGGCCGCCCGGGAGGTCGATGATCGCCAGCCTCCGGTGGCCCAGCGCGGCCGGCCCGTCGACCCACGTGCCCTCGTCGTCCGGACCGCGGCACGCCATCGTGGCGGTCATGTCGGCGAGCTCCCGGCGCGCCTCCGGGGTCCCCAGGTCGTGCTCGTAGTCCACCCATCCGCAGATGCCGCACATAACTGCCCCTCTAGCTGATCGTTACGTTTCTGTAACTACCATTGCACGCCGCAACGTTGCATCGTGCAACGAAGTACGCTCGGTTCGTGCCAGAACATCCCGATCGGTTTTCGGTGACTCTGCTCACGTCCGACCCGGTCGGCGGGGTCGAGCGCGAGCTCACCGTGTTCCTCCGCCGGACCCTGGAGTCGGTGTGGTCGCGCGGCTACGGAGACGGACCGGTGGACCGCTACACCTATCCGGTGCTGGTGATGCTCGCCGAGCGCGGTCCGCTGGGGCTCGGTGAGCTCGCGTCCCGGCTCGGACTCACCAAGCCCACGATGAGCCGGCACGTCGCCCGGCTCGCCGGCGCAGCGCTGGTGACGACCCGCCCCGACCGCCGGGACACGCGCGCGGTGGCCGTCGTCCTGACGCCGGAGGGGGTCGAGCGGGTCGAGCGCGTCCGGGACGTGCGCCGGAGGACGTTGGGGACGGTGCTCGCGAACTGGTCGGAGGCCGACAGCGAGGCGCTGGCCCACCTGCTGGGCCGCCTCAACGCCGACCTCGACCGCCTCCGCGACGAGGGCGCCTGACGGGACGCTGCCCTGACGGGACGCTGCGTCGCATCCGTCAGAGTTCGTCCGGATGCCGCCGAGAAGTGCCCTGCGCCACCCTGACCTGACACGGTGATGCCATAGTTGGAATGGACGGATCCATGGGCTGGTGGAGGGGGAACATCTCGTGGACGGCCTGACCGGCCTGGTGGCCCAGTTGATCGCGGGCCTGCGTGGGCTGGTGCCTCCCGACGTGTGCCCCGGGGGGTGGCCGTGGGCGGTGTCCGTGCTGGGTATCGCGGTCGGGTTGCTGCCCACTGCCGGCCTCGTGGTCGTGGCCGGGTTGCGCAGGCGGATCGGGTCGCGGTACGGGTTCGGCGAGTCCACGTTGCTGGTGGGCACCGGGCTGCTCGCCGCGGGGTTACTGCCCCTGCTGGCCTTCGCCGCCACCGGTGAGGTGTTCCGGCTCGCCGCGGCGGGGTCCGACGTTCCCGGCCTGAGCGGCGCCGATCTCGACGACCTGGGAAGCGCGGTGTGCGTCGCGGGGCCGCAGTCGTCCTACCTCGGCGGCTACAGCGTCGCCAACGCGTTCGACGTGTCGCGGCCGGTCGAGTTCGGGCTCGCGGTGGTGCTGCTGGCCGGGTTCCCCGTCGTCGCAGGCATGTTCGTGGCCGTGCAGGCGCGGCTCGCGCTGCGCCGCGGCCCGACGTGGCCGTCCAAGTTCTTCTGGCTGCCGGTCCTCGCGCTGGTCTTCCTCACCGCCGACACCCCGGCTGGAGCGTCGGGCCACCTGTGGCTCGGGTTCACCGCCGGGTCCTTCCTCGGGATCTTCGTGGTGCTGATCGCGGGCGTGCCGTCCCGGGAGACGGTGCGCCGCTCACTCGCGCAGCCCGTGCCGCGGCCCGCCGCCGATCCGCGCCCGGCCGTCGCAGGCCGGGCACCGTCGATGCAGTCCGCGCGGTCCGCGCCGTCCGCCGTCGCGGACGCGCAGGCCCGGCCCAAGCTCTCCGACCGGCTCGCCGAGCGTTTCGCCGCCCGGGAAGCAGCCCCGCCCGTCGTGCCCGTGCCGCGGTCGGCGCCGCTGGACCGTGGCCCCCAGGCTCCGCTGGACCGCGGTCCGCAGGCGCCGGTCGGACCGCCGGTCCGGGTGGGTGCCCCACCCCCCACGCTCGTCGGCGCGCCGCTGCCCGTCGCCCCGCCGCTCACCGGGGCCGGAGGCTCGGCCGCCGCACCCCGGTTCCGGCTCGTCCGCAGGCTCGGTTCCGGTGGGTTCGGGCGGGTGTGGCTCGCCGACGACGCCCGGCTCGGCCATCCCGTGGCGCTGAAGGCCGCCCACGCCCCGGACGCCGAGACCGAACAGCGGATCCAGCGGGAGGCGAGGGCGCTCGCGGCCGTGCGTCACCCCCACTGCGTGCGCATCCACGACCTGGTGCCCGCGGCGAGCGACCCGGGGCTGGCCGAACTCGACGGCATGGTCATCGTCATGGAGTACGTCGACGGCGCCTCTCTCGGTGAGCTGGTGCGCACCCGGGGCACCCTCGACGACGTGGCCGCGGCCCGGATCTGGGCGGGGGTCGCGGGTGCTCTCGATGCTGCGCACGCCCGCGGGGTGATGCACCGCGACGTCAAGCCGGGCAACGTCGTCGTCGACCCGGGCGGTCTGGCGCACCTGATCGACTTCGGCATCGCCCGCAAGACCGGCGACGCGACGATGACACTGGCGGGTTTCGTGCTCGGCACGCCCGACTTCCTCGCGCCCGAGGTGGCCTGCGGTGAGCGGGCCACCCCCGCGTCCGACTCCTGGCAGCTCGCGGCCACCATCTCCTACGCGCTCACCGGGCACCCCCCTCGCGGCGGCCACCCCGACGCCGTGTCCGGGCTGCGAGCGGCGGCCTCGGGCGCCCCGCTGTCCCATCTGCCGAGGCGGTCGGCCCATCTCGCGCTCCTGCACGCGGGGATGGACAACGACCCCACGCGCCGGCCCCCGCTGCGGGCCGTTCAGCGGGCGCTGGAGGACTGGATGCGCCGCAGCGGTGTCCTTCCCAGCAGCCAGATGACGGCCGGTACGCGAGGCCGGTGACGGGCGTCGGGCCGGCCGGCCTCCCCACGTCCCGCACCGGGCGGATCCTCGGTGTCGACGCGGCCCGCGCCGTGGCGCTGGTGGGCATGTTCGCCACGCACATCCTGCCGTTGCGCGCGGGCGGAGCCGAGACGCCGACCGGGCTGATCGCCGATGGCAGGGCCTCGGCGCTCTTCGCCGTGCTGGCCGGGGTGGGGATCGCGCTGTCCACCGGCGGCCCGGTGCGTCCGGCCGGGGGCCGGGTCCACCTCGCGGCCGCCGCCGGGCTGATCGTGCGTGGGGTGCTGGTGGGACTGCTCGGCCTGGCACTCGCCGGTCTCGACCCGCCGGTCGCGGTGATCCTGGCCTACTACGGGGTGCTGTTCGTGGTGGCCACTCCGCTGCTGCGGCTACCGGTACCCGCGCTTGCGGCGGGTGCGGTGCTGGCCTGCGTCGTGACCCCGCTGGTCAGCCTGCTGCTCCGGCGCGGGCTTCCCGCCGGGCCGGGGGAGCAGCCCGGTCTCGCGGCGCTCGCCGAGCCGGGTGCGCTGCTGGAGACGCTCACGCTCACCGGCTACTACCCGGTGCTGCAGTGGACCACCTACCTGCTCGCCGGGATGGCGGTGGGCCGGCTGGATCTGCGCAGCGTCCGCGTCGGGTGGGGTCTGCTGGCCGGCGGGGCGGCGCTCGCCCTGCTGACCGCGGCCACGTCGGCCCTGCTGCTCGGCCCGGGTGGCGGAGCCGCGGTGCTCGGCCCGTCGGTACTACAGCAGCGCCGCTACGGCACCACCCCCACCGACACGTGGTGGTGGCTCGCGGTCGACATCCCGCATTCCGGCGCCTCCCTCGACCTCGCCCACACCACAGGCACCGCGCTGGCCGTGCTGGGGGCGATGCTGGTGCTGGCGCACCGGGCCCGGCCGCTGGTCCTGGTGCCGGCGGCCGTGGGTGCGGCGCCGCTGACGCTCTACACGCTGCACGTCGTCGCGCTGGCCGTCTACCCGGGCACGGGGCCGGACGGGAGGGCGGGCGATGGCGCCCTCTGGCTCGGTCACGTACTGGCCGCCACGGCGATCGGCGTCGCCCTGTGGCTGTGTGGACGGCGCGGCCCGCTGGAGTCCGTGGTGTCCGGGACCGCCCGCCGGGTGCGGCGGCTGCTGGACCCCGCGCCGTCGGCACCGGCCCGCTGACCCCCGAAGGCGGTCAGAACGCCTGCACGGCCAGAACGGCGGCCAGAACCAGCCCGGCGAGCCCGATCCCGACGCGCAGCACCGACGCGGGCAGCCTGCGGGCCAGTGCGGGCCCTGTCCAGCCGCCGACGAGCAGACCGATGGCCAGGGGGAGCACCGCCCACCACTGCACCGGCCCGAACACCGCGAAGCCGACGGCGGCGATGCCGTTGGCCAGCCCGAGCAGCACGTTCTTGAGTGCGTTTCCCTGCAGCAGCGAGACCGGCAGGCCCACCAGCAGCAGCGCCAGCATCAGCACGCCGGCTGCGGCGCCGAAGTAGCCGCCGTACACCGAGACGGCCACGATCCCGGCGATGACGGCCGGGCTCGTTCGGTGCGACGACGCGGTGACGGCCGCCGACTTGATCAGGGGCTGCAGGAGCAGCGCGAGCGACGCGCCGGCGACGAGGAACGGCACGACCCGCTGGAACAGTCCGTCGGGAGTCACCAGCAACAGGCCGGCGCCCGCGGCGCCCCCGCCCACCGCGAGCAGCGCGAAGCGGCGGACGGACGGCCCCTGGCCGGTGAGCTCCGGCCGGGACCCGGCGGTGGAGCCGACGGAGCTGAACGCCAGCGCGACCGTGTTGGTGACGTTGGCCGCCGTCGCGGGAATGCCCGCGGCGAGCAGCGCGGGATAGGAGAACAGCGACGCCAGCCCGGCCATCGACCCGGAGAGACCCGCCGCTACACCGGCCCCGACCAGCAGGAGGAAGGTGCCGATGACCACGGGGAAAGCCTAATCGCGCGCTGTTGCCGAACCGCCCGGGACGGCTGCGACCTCGCCCACACCCGTCGTGCCGGACGTCATCGGCGCGCTCGCCGCCGTCCCGAGATAGCGGGCCAGGTGCTCACCGGTGAACGACGCCGGGGTCGTCGCCAGCTGTGCGGGCGGGCCCTCGAAAACCACCTGGCCGCCGGCGTCCCCGCCGTCGGGGCCCAGGTCGATCACCCAGTCCGCGTGCGCGATGACGTCGAGGTTGTGCTCCACGACGATCACCGAGCTGCCCCCCTCGACGAGCCGGTCGAGCAGCCCCAGCAGGTGCCCGCAGTCGGACATGTGCAGGCCGGTGGTCGGCTCGTCGAGCACGTAGATGTTGCCCTTCTCGTGCAGCCGCCCGGCGAGCTTGAGCCGCTGGCACTCGCCGCCCGAGAGCGTGGAGAGCGGCTGACCGAGCGTCAGGTAGCCCAGGCCGACGTCCACCACGGCCTGCAGCCGCTTGCGGATGTCGCGGGCGGTGAAGAACTCCAGCGCCTGCTCGGCGGTCATGTCGAGGGCGTCGGAGATCGACTTTCCGTTGACGGTGAGGGCGAGCACCTCGTCGGTGTAGCGCCTGCCCCCGCAGTCGGTGCACGTGGAGCGAACGCCGTCGAGGAAGGCGAGGTCGGTGTAGACCACGCCGAGGCCGTTGCAGCCTGGGCACGCGCCCGCGGAGTTGAAGCTGAACAGCGCGGGCTTGACGCCGGTCTCCTTGGCGTAGAGCTTGCGGATGGGGTCCATCACGCCGGTCCAGGTGGCCGGGGTGGAGCGGATGGACGTGGACACCGCGGTCTGGTCGACGACGATCGCCTCGGGGTGTTGCGGGACGAGCACCTCGCGGACGAGCGTGCTCTTGCCCGACCCGGCCACCCCGGTGAGCGCCACGAGCACGCCGAGCGGGATGTCCACGTCGAACCCGCGCAGGTTGTTGGCCGAGGCGTTCTCCAGGCGCAGCTGCCCCGCGGGGGTGCGTGGCTTCTCCCGCAGCGTGACCTGCCGGTGCAGGAACTCCCCGGTCAGCGTGCCCGACGACGCGAGGCCCGCCACCTCGCCCTCGTAGACGATCCGGCCGCCCCCGGTGCCTGCCCGCGGACCGAGCTCGACGACGTGGTCGGCCGCCGTGATGACGTCCGAGTCGTGCTCGACGACGAGCACGGTGTTGCCCTTGTCGCGCAGCCGGTGCAGCAGCGCGTTCATCCGCCCGACGTCGCGGGGGTGCAGCCCGATCGTCGGCTCGTCGAACACGTACATGACGTCCACCAGCGACGACCCGAGGTGGCGCACCATCTTGATCCGCTGCGACTCCCCGCCCGACAACGTGGACGTCTCGCGGTCGAGCGTGAGGTACCCCAGCCCCATGTCGATCAGCGCCCCGACGCGGGTGAGGGCCTCGTCCACGAGCGGCGCGACCTCGGGCGTGCGGAGCGTGGCGAGCACGGTGCGCAGCGACCCCAGGTCGAGCGCGGTGAGTGAGGGCAGCGTGTGTCCGTCCACCGTCGCCGTCCGGGGCGCCTCGGCCAGCCGCGTGCCGCCACAGCCGGGGCAGCGCACCGACGTGGTGTACGCGGCCACGGCCTCGCGCTTGGCGTCGGACGCCTCCTCCACGTCCACGAAGAGCCGGTTGAACTTGGTCTCGACACCCTCGAAGTCGACCTTCATCGACTTGCGCCCGACGAACTGCAGCGTCACCTTCTCGTCGGCGCCGTGGAGCAGGAGCTTCCACTCCTCATCGGTGTAGTCGCGCAGCGGCTTGTCGAGGTCGAACCGGCCCGACCCGGCGTAGGTGTGCCAGTACCAGCTGTCGACGGCCCAGTTCCGGTGCCGGATCGCGCCCTCGTTGAGCGACTTGGACCGGTCGAACATCTTGTCGTGGTCGAGCTGGATCTTCCGGCCGATGCCCTTGCACTCGGGGCACATGCCCGCTGGGTCGTTGAACCCGAAGACGTTGCTGTACCCGAGGTGCGGCGTGCTGCGGCGGGAGAACAGCAGCCGCAGGAACGAGTTGATGTCGGTGACGGTGCCCAGCGTGGAGCGGCTCCCGCCGCCCAGCCGCTTCTGGTCGACGACGATCGCCGTGGAAAGGTTCTCGATCAGGTCGGCGTCGGGCTGGCCCAGCTTCGGCAGGAAGCCTCGCACGAACGCGGAGAACGTCTCGTTGAGCTGGCGCTGCGCCTCCGCCGCGATCGTGTCGAAGACCAGCGACGACTTGCCCGATCCGGACACCCCGACGAACGCGGTGATCTGCCGCTTCGGGATCCGGACGGACACGTCGTGCAGGTTGTTCTCCCGCGCGCCCGTGACGGTGATGAACTCCTGCTGCATGCGGCTCCTCGTGGCTGCGCCCTGAGTGGGTGGGCTCGGCGGTCGGTACAGGGAGGACCCACCCCGGGTCCCGATCTCATCGGTGACGCCGGAGGCGCTCACCCCGCCCCGTCCTGCGGGGTCTCCAGCCGGAACACCGCGCACCGGCCGGCCAGCGCCTCGAACGCATCCGGTGTGGACTCGGAGACGACGCCGGCGTCCTGCATGATCTTCGCGCCCTCCGGGATGCGCACGGGCCAGGCCCGCAGGACGGGCACGGCCGCCGCGGGGTCGAGCTCGACCAGCCGCACCCGTTCCTGCGTGCGTCCGACGCTCAAGGTGCCCACGCCCGCGGCGCGGGCGTTGGCGGCCCAGTCCGCTCCCGGGAAACCGGCCAGGAGGTAGCGGTGCCCGTCCATGTCCAGAACGGACAGGGGCGTGCGGCGCGGCTCGCCACTGCGCCGTCCGGGCACGGTGAGGACGGGCAGGTCGCGCATCCCGAGCCCGAGGCGCTGCATCGTCATCAGCACGCGGTTCATCGGCTTGAGCCAGCGCGGTGGCGTGCCGGTCTTCCTGGGGGTCATCGACTCATCTCCCGGTAGCGGTGGACGGACAACGGCGCGAACACCGCGACGATCACGAGTGGCCAGACCACGGCCATGAGGACGGGGTGCTGGGCGACCCACGAGTCGCCGCCCCATCCCGGGTTGCCGAAGAGCGCGCGGGTGGCCGCGGCGGTGGACGACAGCGGGTTCCACTCCGCGACCGCCCCGACCACGAGCGGCATCGTCGACGGGGCGACGAACAGCCCCGACAGGAACCCGAACGGGAACTCGAGCGTCTGCACGGCGGTCACCGCGCCGGGGCTGCGCACCAGAAGGCCCAGGTAGATGCCCACCCAGAGCAGCGCGAACCGCAGCAGCAGGAGCAGCCCGACCGCCGCCGCGAACGCCACCGGGCCGCCGGAGGGTCGCCAGCCGACCGCGAGGCCCACCAGCAGCAGCGCGCCGAGCGTGATCGTCGAGGTCACCATGTCGGCCGCCGCTCGCCCGACCAGCACCGCCGACGGTGCCATGGGCATCGAGCGGAACCGGTCGGTGATCCCGCGCTGCGCGTCGGTGACCACGGCGACCATCGTGGCCGACAGCCCGAACAGCATGGTCATCGTGAACAGGCCGGGCAGCAGGGCCTGCCGGTAGTCGCCGCCGCCCGGCACGGCCATCATCCCGCCGAGGAGGAACGCGAACATCAGCACGAGCAGGATCGGGAACCCGATCGCGCCCGCCAGCTCCGCGGGCTGGTGGCGCAGGTGCGCGAGGTAGCGGCTGGTGAGAGTGGCGGCGTCGGTCAGGGCCCAGCGCAGCCGGGAGCCCGGCGCGGGCAGCACGGCCATGTCCCCGGCGTGGCTCGTGTCGGGTTCGGTACCCGCCGGTGCGCTCACGCCGCCACCTCCACCGTCGGCGCGCCCGTGAGCTGCAGGAACACCTCGTCGAGGGTCGGGCGGCGGACCGTGAGGTCCTCGGCGTCGATGCCCTCGTCCCGCAGCCCGTGCACCATCGCCGCGAGCGCCGCCATGCGGTCTTCGACGGGCGCGGCCACGCGCCGGGTGGGGGCGTCCACCTCGGGCTCGCGGCCGGTCACCCGCCCGACCAACGCCGCCGCAGCCGCCAGGTCGGCGGGATGGCGCACGACCAGGTCGATCCGATCGCCGCCGATCCGCGACCGCAGCTCGTCCGGCGTGCCCTCGGCGATCACCCGGCCACCCGTCTCGCCCACGTGCGCGAGCACCGAGATCCGGTCCGCCAGCTGGTCGGCCTCGTCGAGGTACTGCGTCGTCAGGAGCACGGTCGTGCCGCCGGCGACGAGCGCCCGCACGGCGTCCCACACCTCCGCCCGGCCCCGGGGATCGAGGCCCGTGGTCGGCTCGTCGAGGAACAGCACGGCGGGCGCGAGGATCATGCTCACCGCCAGGTCCAGGCGCCTGCGCATCCCGCCGGAGTAGCGCCCGACGGGTCGGCTCGCCGCCCCGGTCAGCCCGAACCGCTCCAGCAGGTGGTCGGCGCGGCTGCGGGCGCCCGCGGGGGAGAGGTGGAACAGCCGGCCGAACATCACCAGGTTGCGCCTGCCGTCGAGGATCTCGTCGACGGCGGCGTACTGGCCGACGAGCCCGATCTGCCGCCGCACGTCCACTGCCTGCGTCCCCACGTCGAACCCGGCGATGGTGGCGCGGCCGCTGTCGGCGCGCAGCAGCGTGGTGAGGATGCGGATGGCGGTGGTCTTGCCTGCCCCGTTGGGGCCGAGCAGTCCGTGCACCGTGCCGGGCGGCACGGAGAGGTCGAACCCGTCGAGTGCGAGGGCGCCGGAGCCGGGGTAGCGCTTGCGGATCGCCTCGGCGGTGACGGCGGGGGTCATGTCCCTCCCGTTATATTCAAACTTGAGCCTGCGGGGCGCCGAGTGTGCACGACGGCCGCGCGGTATGCAAACTTGAATCGCCAGGAAGCGGACGGGCGTTACCCCGGGCGAGGGTTCAGCGGGCCGGGGGGACGAACTCGGGCTGGTCGAGCAGGCGCAGCCAGCTTCCGTCCGGCTGGCGCCGGACCACCTGCGCGCGGGCGCCCGCCCCGTCCTTCGGTGGCGTGGAGGTGAGGGCGATGTCGCCGCTGACCAGCGTCGGCAGCGGCTCCTCCCGTTCGAAGTGGGGGCGGTTCGCCAGCACCTTCGCCCACAGGTCGCGGATCGCCTCGCGGCCCACCGTCCGGCCGCCCGGCGGGTAGGCCAGTACGGCGTCCTCCTCGTAGAGAGCGGCCACGCCGGCCGCGTCCCCGGCGTTGGACCGCTCCACGAACAAGCGGGTGATGTCCTCGGGCCGCATGGCCTTCTCGTACTCCGTCACGACGTCCTCCTGGGGTAGTGGTCGCGCACATCCGAGGGTCGTCGCGTCCGGATCAGAAGTCCAACAGATGGTTCTGCTGGGAGCTAGTATCAGCAGTTATGGAACTGCGGCAGCTCGAGTACTTCGTCGCGGTCGCCGAGGAGCAGAACTTCACGCGCGCGGCCGAGCGGGTGCACATCAGCCAGTCCGGCGTCAGCGCCCAGATCCGCCGGCTGGAACGTGAGCTCGGTGCGGAGCTGTTCGACCGGTCGGCCCGCAGCGCCACCCTGACCGTCGCGGGGAAGGCCGCGCTCGAGCACGCCCGCGCCGCGCTCGCCGCCGCCGGTTCGGTCGGCGAGGCGGTGGGTGAGGTGGCCGAGCTGATCCGGGGCCGGCTCACCGTCGGGATGGTCATCGGCTGCACCGTCACACCGCTCTTCGACGCGCTCGCCACGTTCCACCGGGCACATCCCGGCGTGGAGATCTCGCTGCTGGAGGACAACTCCGACCGGCTCGTCGACGGCGTGCGCACCGGCACCCTCGACCTGGCTCTCATCGGCACCGCCGCCACCCCCGACGGCCTGGAGGCGCTGACGATCATCAGCGAGCGGCTCGTCGCGGCGGTCCCGCTGGGGCATCCCCTCGCGGGACGCGGGCGGGTCGGTCTGCGCGACCTGGTCGCCCACCCGATCGTCTGCATGCCACCCGGCACCGGCCTGCGCACGGTGCTCGACCAGGCCTGCGCGGCGCAGCACCTCCGGCCCGTGATCACGCTGCAGGCCAGCGCCGCGGACGCCATCGCCGACCTCGCAGGCCGCGGACTCGCGGTCGCCGTCCTCAGCAAGTCGATGGCCGCCCGCTACCGCGACCGGCTCACCACCGTCGCCATCGACGACGCCGACATCCCCGCCGTTCTCGCCCTGATCTGGCGCAGCTCGCACGGCCCCGGCCTGCGCGAGTTGCTCGTGCACAGCCGGCGGGCGTTCACCGAGCCCGACGGTGGCTAGCCGGAACGCCCATCGGTCAGTCGGGCGGGGGGTACGGCGGGAAGTGCAGGTCGGGCCAGCTGCCCGGCCTGCCGGGGGAGCGGGGTTCCCCGGCCATCGGGTACGCGCCTGCCTCGAGGCGCTCGATGAGCCCGCGCGTCCAGTCCGCGCTGCTCGCCGCGTTGTGCTCCCACAGTCCGAACAGCTCCCCGACGTGCGGCGGGTCGACCAGCGCGTCCACCTGGGCCCGCGCCTTGTCCCGTGTCTCCTCCAGCGTCGTCAACCGCTCGCGTAGCAACCGGATCGCCTCGGCGCGGGGGAGTGAGGGCAGCATGGCGAGCGCGGCCCCCAGGAAGTCGGGGCGAGGCTGGGGACGGCGCACGGCGTCGCGCAGCAGCCGCATGAACTCGGCCTCACCACGCTCGGTGATCTCGTAGTCGGTGCGGCCCGGGATGTCGTTGTGGTCGAGCAGGAAACCACTCTGGGTGAGCGACTTCAGCGCGTGGTAGATCGAGCCCCACTTGACGTTCGCCCACTCGTCGGCACCCCAGGACAGCAGGTCGTTGCCCACGCGGTAGCCGTGCGCCCGGCCGTACCCCCGCACGATCCCGAGCACCAGCAGTCGCGTCGCCGACATCCGCCACCTCTCGTCACGAACCGGCGCCAGGGTAGGACAGTCCCGGGCGCTCGCCCGATTGGATGATTGTCTGACACACAGTGTCGTGGCGCCGAGGGGTGGGCGCCCGCGAGGAGAACGGTGGAGCAGTGCGCGCACTGAAGAGGCACGGTAAGAGAACACGACAGATGCGGTGGGCCGTCGCAGGCTTCGTCGCACTCGCGGCGGTGGCGGGTTGTTCCGGAGGCACCGCACCGCCACCGGGATCGACGTCGGCGGCGGCGTCGGCCACCGCACCCGCGCCCACGGCGGCCCCCACCACCAGCGCGCAGCCTGCCGGGGCGCAGCCCACCGGCGGCGCGCAGCCGACCGGGAGCGGGGGCAGCACGGGACCGCAGCGATGCACCACGGCAGAGCTGTCGGTCTCGATGGGCCAGGGCGACGCGGGCGCCGGATCGGTGATGCAGCCGCTGGTGTTCACCAACACGGGGTCGCGGACCTGTGAGCTGCGCGGCTTCCCCGGGGTCTCCTACGTGGCAGGCGACGACGGCCACCAGGTGGGTTCGGCCGCGGAGATGTCGGGCGACCGCGGACCCGAGGTGGTCATCGCTCCGCGTGGCACCGCTGTGGCGCCACTGCGGCTGGTGAACGTCCTGAACTTCGACGCGGCGGCGTGCCGTCCGACCCCGGTGCGGGGCCTGCGCGTCTACCCGCCCGGCGACACCGCCTCGATCTTCGTCGCGAGGGAGGGCCAGGGCTGCGCGGCGACGCCGCCCGACCCGCAGCTGTTCGTGCAGACGATCACCCGTCCGTGATCCGGCACGAGCCGGTGGCCTGACCAGAGTCCCTCAGGGGTGCATCGTGGCGCCCCGGAGGACCTTGTCCACCGCGTTGCGCGAACCGTGCACGGCGAGGCCCACGAGCTTGAGGTCGTCGCGGGCCACCGCCCGGACCGCGGCGCGGTTGGCCTCGTCGTGCCCGGTCGTGAACAGCTCCTCGGTGAACACCGCCGCCGGCATCCCGCGGCGCACCGCGCGCTCGTGGGCGGCGGCGAGCACCTCGGCGTCACCGGCCAGCACGAGCACCGGCTGGCGGAACATCGGCAGATACGGCGTGCCGTCCGCGTCGGCGTACGGCTCACCGAGGAGCTCGGGGTTCGCCGCGATCCCACTGGCCAGGAAGGCGGTGACGTTCAGCCGCTGCCACATCTCCAGGTCGTCCCGGAGCAGCACGGCGATCTTGGTGTCGAAGCGCACCGGACGAGCGTGGCCCTGGCCGGCCCCACGGTTCTTGTACGTTGTTCACATGCCTGCGGTACGGGCCTGGGCCCCACCGGTGCCCGGCATCGTCGAGGTCTTCCACGCCGAGTTCACCGACCACGCCTACCCCGAGCACGCCCACGACACGTGGACGCTGCTCGTCGTCGACGAGGGCGCGATCCGCTACGACCTGGACCGCCACGAGCACGGCGCCCTCCGCCCGGGGGTCACGCTGCTCCCGCCGCACGTGGCCCACACCGGGCGCTCGGCCACCGACCACGGCTTCCGCAAGCGCGTGCTCTACGTCGACACGGCGGTGCTCGACGAGTCCCTGACCGGCGCTTCGGTCGACGCGCCGAGCTTCGACGACGATCCGCTCCGCACCCGGGTGGACCAGCTGCACCGGGTTCTGGCCGTCCCCGGCACCGCGCTCGAGGCCGAGAGCAGGCTCGCGCTGATCGCCGACCGGATCCGCAGGCACCTGCACGCCCCTGCCGTCGAACCCGCCCCCGACCGGCTCGCCGCGAACCTGCGTGACCTGCTGGACGACCACACCGTCCCGGGCCTCGCACTCCGCGATGCGGCCGCACTGCTGCACGCGCACCCCGCCCATCTGGTGCGCTGCTTCACCAGCGCGTACGGGCTCCCGCCGCATCGCTACCTCACCGGCCGCCGGATCGAGGCGGCCCGCCGCCGCCTGCTCGACGGTGAGCCGCCCGCCGACGTCGCGGTCGCCGTGGGGTTCCACGACCAGGCACATCTGCACCGGCACTTCACCCGCCACGTCGGGACCACACCCGGCCGTTACGCGCGGGGCTGAGCGCGGGCGAGCTCGGCGAAGAAGGCGACCGTGCGCGCCCGCTCGGCAGGGGGTCCCACCGGGCAGAGCTGGAACTCGGTGGCGCCGGCGTCGGCGAAGCGCCGCACCTCCTTCTCCAGCTCCGCCTCGTCACCGGCGACGACGGTGTCGGCCGGGCCGGCGAACCCGTCGCGGTCCAGGGAACGCCGGTAGCTGGGCAGCTCACCGGCGATGCCAGGCGTCCGCCACGTAGGCGCGGGCGGCGTCCGGATCGTGCGTCACGGTCGCGACCACGCCGACCACGACCTGCGGGGCCGGTCGTCCGGCGGTACCTGCGTGCACCTGCGGCACGACGTGCTCCGCGAGGCCCCGCGGGCCCGACCAGGTGGTGATCACGCCGTCGGCCCGCTCGCCCGCGAGCCGCAGACCGTGCGCCGCGAGCAGCAGCGGCGGTGGGGTCACCTCGGGGACGCTCACCCGGCCTGATGCCGTGACGGTCGCCGCTCTGACGTCGACGTCCTCGCCCCGCAGCGCCGGCGCGAGGACGGCCAGATGATCCTCGACGTGCTGCCCCGGGCGGGTCCACGGGTAGCCGTACCGGTTCTCGACGATCATCTGACGGCTCGGACCCACCCCGAGCGTGAGCCGGCCGCCCGTCGCGGCCTGGGTGGAGAGGGCCTGCGCGGCGAGGGACAGCGGGTGGTGCGGCCACGTCACCATGACCGCCGTGCCGAGCCCGATCCCCGGCGCCCGATCCCCGACCGCCGCGATCAGGGAGAGCGGGTCCCATCCCGTCCGCTGCCCGAACCACGCCCTGGCGAACCCGGGTCGAGGCGCGCTCGGTGCTCGCCGCGGTCGACCGGGTACGGGGCAGGCCGTCGAGCTGTGGCGCGACCCCCTCCACGTCGTGCTGCCGGCGGACCATCACGACGCGGGCAGGCGGCCGGTACCGATCGCCGTCCTGTCGGAGGTGGTGCTGCGACTCCCGAGCGATCCACCGACGCCACGCTCCACGACGCCGTGCTGGCCGCGTGCCGGGCCGCAGGCATCGCCCCGACTCTCGGGCGCCCGGTCCGTTCCGTCGAGGACGCCGTGGTCGAGATCGGACTGGGAGACCGCGCCGCAACGGTGGTTCTCGGGTGCGCCGGCGACGTCGCACCCGGTGTGGTGGTCCGGCCGCTGGACCCGCCGGTGGAGGTTCCCGGTCACCTGCTCGTCGCCCGCACGGATGGCCAGGACTGCCTCGACGCGCTCGCCGCGGCCTTCGCCTGAACCATTGACACCCTGAGCTAGAGAACCTCGGCCAGGAACGGCACCACCACCGCGGCCATCTCGTCCGGTACCTCCTCGGCGAGGTCGTGGCCCGCGTCGAAGACGTGACCGGTGACGTCGTGCGCCACGTCCAGCATCTGGGCTTCGTTGCGATCACCGATGAACGCCGACCCGCCGAGTGCCAGCACCGGTATGTCCAGCTTCTGCCGGGCGGCCTGCCGGTTCTGTTCGGCGTCGACGAGCATGGCGCGATAGATCGCCAGCATCGCGCGGATACCGCCCGGCATGGAGTAGCAGCGCACGTATTCGTCGACGGCCTCGGGGGTGGCGGTGTCGGGATAGGTGCGCTCGTACTTCAGCATGTAGGTGATGAGCTCTCGTTCGTGCCCGGCGATCAGCATCTCGGGAACGTCGGGCTGGAAGTAGAAACCCAGATGCCACAAGTGCATTCCGGTGGAGACGTTCTCCGGCGTGAGTGCGGTGCGGTCCTCGAAGCCGAATCCGGGTAAGAACGCCTCGGCGAACACGAGGGCGGTGACCTCGCCGCGGTGCCGGGCGGCGAGCTGGTAGCCGATCACCGCTCCCCAGTCCTCCCCGATCACGCTGTAGGACTCGTGCCCGAGGTGGGCCATCAGCGCGGCGATGTCGTCGCTCATGGTCGCGGAGTCGTATCCGTCCGCGGGGCGGGCGGAGTCGCCGAGACCACGAAGGTCGGGCACGACCACCGTGTGCTGCGCCGTCAGTTTCGGGACGAGATGCCGCCAGTGGTAGCTGGTCTTGGGCACGCCGTGCAGCAGCACCACCGCCGGACCGGATCCGCCCGTGCGGTAGTGGAGGCTCGTTCCGTTGACGGTGGCACGGCCCGTGCGGAGGGGGTCTCCCTGATGGCCGACGATCATTTCGTTCCAACTTTCTGGATCATTTGATACAGATTGAGGGCGTACGGGATCAGTCCAGGGCAGCCAGCGCGACCTCCACGAGAGGTTCGAGCACCCCGGCGTCCGGCGTGATCTTCGCGGAGATGAGCAGCCCGTTGAGGAAGGTGACGAGGAAGGCGGCCAGGGTGTGCGGGTCGTGGCGCGTGGAGATCTCGCCCCGCTCCGCCGCGCCGCGCAGCACGTCGGCGAGCGCGTCCCGGCCGGCGTCCTGCATGTCGCGCACGGTGCGCCGGGTCGCCTGGTCCTCCGGCAGGCGTTCGCACGCCGCGTTGGCCGCCAGGCAGCCCCGGCCGCCGTGTTCGACCGCGATCCGGACCCGCCCGACCAGCATCGAGCGGATCGCCGACCGCGCATCGCCCCCCTCGTCGAGGCTCCGCAGGGCCTCCGCCGCGAGGGTGGCACGGTAGCGCTCCACTGGATCGACCGCTCAAGAAAGGCAATCGGGGAGCGGGCGGGCACCCTCGGCCGGTCCGTGCCGGCCCGACCCGACGGGGCAGGATGGGCGTGTGACGTACCTTGCCGCAGCAGACCGCTACGAGTCCTTCCAGCCGGACGGCGGCACGTTCCGTCGTTGTGGGCGCAGCGGCCTGGATCTCCCCACGGTCTCGCTCGGGCTCTGGCACAACTTCGGCGACGACAAGCCGCTCGAGACGCAGCGCGCCATCCTGCGCCATGCGTTCGACCGCGGCATCACGCACTTCGACCTGGCCAACAACTACGGGCCGCCCTACGGCAGCGCGGAGAGCAACTTCGGCGCGATCTTCGCGCAGGACTTCCGCCCGTACCGCGACGAGCTGATCCTCTCCACCAAGGCCGGCTACGACATGTGGCCCGGCCCGTACGGCCAGGGCGGCGGGTCGCGGAAGTACCTGTTGGCGAGCCTCGACCAGTCACTCGCCCGGATGGGCGTGGACTACGTCGACATCTTCTACAGCCACCGCTTCGACCCCACCACGCCGCTCGAGGAGACGATGGGGGCGCTCGACACCGCGGTGCGCTCCGGCAAGGCGCTCTACGCCGGCATCTCGTCCTACAGCGGTGACCGCACGCGCGAGGCCGCCCGGATCCTGCGAGAGCTCGGCACGCCGCTGCTGATCCACCAGCCGTCGTACTCAATGCTCAACCGCTGGATCGAGGAGGACCTGCTCGACGTGCTGGGGGAGACGGGCGTGGGTTGCATCGCGTTCTCCCCGCTCGCGCAGGGCATGCTCACCAGCAAGTACCTCGACGGGGTGCCGGCCGGCTCACGCGCGACGCAGGGCAAGTCGCTCTCGCCCGACCTGCTCACCGACACGACCATCGCCCACGTCCGAGCACTCAACGAGATGGCGGCGGCCCGCAACCAGTCGCTCGCGCAGATGGCGCTGGCCTGGGCGCTGCGCGACTCCCGGGTGACGTCGGTGCTGGTCGGGGCCAGCAGCGTGCAGCAACTCGACGACAACCTCGGAGCGCTGGACAACCTCGGGTTCAGCACTGACGAGCTCGAGCGCATCGATCAGCACGCCGTGGATGCGGGGATCAACCTGTGGGCCCGCTCGGCGGAACGCTGACCGCGGCCGGAGGCTCCGCCGCTGGGGACGCGGCCGGCACCGGCTCGCCTGCCGCGTCGAGCCGCAGCGGGAGCCCGAACATCGGGAACAGCGTCTCCACGTCGAGGAACGAGCTGTAACCGCTGATCCGGCCCTGGCGGAACTCCAGTACCTGCACGGCCCACGCGTAGTAGCCGTCCTCATCGGGATGGCGCCGGTACTGACCGAAGCCGGGCTGTCCGTTGGCCTCGAGCGGCACCAGCCGGGAACCGGCGCAGCCGGCACCGTGCCCGCTGAACCACCTGCTGATCTGCTCGGGGCCCTGCAGCCACAGGTTGTAGGGGGGCATGTTGAGGACGGCGTCCTCGTGCAGCAGCGAGACCAGGGCGCCGATGTCGTACCGCTCGAACGCCTCCGCGTAGCGCGACAGCAGCGCGCGGTGGTCGTCGTCCATCTCGTCGACGGGCGCGGACCCGTCGAGGTTGTTCTCGGCCAGGGTGGCCCTCGCCCGCTGGAGCGCACTGTTGACCGAGGCGACAGTGGTGCCGAGCAGCTCGGCGACCTCGGACGCCTTCCACTGCAGCACCTCGCGCAGGATCAGCACCGCGCGCTGGCGGGCCGGCAGGTGCTGCAGCGCGGCCACGAACGCGAGCCGGACCGACTCCCGCGACACCGCCAGCTCGGCGGGGTCGGCCACGGTGGGCAGGACCCGGGCATCCGGGATGGGCTCGAGCCAGGAGATCTCGTTGGTGGGCTCCTTGACCGGCGCGTCGGCCGACCCGGCCGGGCCGAAGTCCATCGGCCGGGCCCGCCTCTTGCGACCGTCGAGCATCGTGAGACAGACGTTGGTGGCGATCTTGTACAGCCACGAGCGCACCGAGGACCGGCCCTCGAAGCGGTCGAACGAGCGCCACGCCCGCACCATCGTGTCCTGGACGGCGTCCTCGGCGTCGGCCGACGAACCGAGCATCCGGTAGCAGTACGCCGTGAGCTCGACCCGATGCTGCTCCCACGTGGTGGGCGGGACGGCATCGGCGGTGGCGAGATCGGTCATCCGGGTCCCCTTCTCCTCGGGCGCGCATCACACCCGCCCGGCAGAGTAGGGGTCAATACCGACAAAACAACCGCGCCACGGGTCGAATCGACCGATACCGATCAGGGAGCGGCCGGTGACCCCACCCACCGCTCCCGCCCTGCCAGCACGCCGGCGATGCCCTGCGGCACGAACAGGACGAGCAACAACAGGAGCGGAATCGTCCACGAGCCGGTGGCGTCGTGCACCGCTCCCACCAGGAACGGTCCCATCGCGGCCACGACGTACCCGACGCTCTGCGCCATCCCGGACAGCTGCGATGCATGCGGGGCGTCGGGGGAGCGCAGCGCCACCAGCGTCAGTGCGAGCCCGAGCGCCGCGCCCTGCCCGAAACCGAGCAGCGCCATCGAGACGACCTCGGCTCCGGGCAGCGCGATCACCCCGAGCAGGCCGACCGCCGAGACCACCGTCAGGCCGGCGGCAACCAGCCGCTGGCTCCGGTAGCGGCTGGCCAGCATCGGCGCCGCCATCGAGCCGGCGATGCCGACGAAGCTCCCCAGCGACAGCAGCCATCCCGCCGCCTCCGGATCGAACCCACGGTCCGCGAACACCGCGGGGATCCACGCCGACACGGCGTAGTAACCGAGTGACTGCAGCCCCATGAACGCGGTGACCTGCCAGGCGACCGCGTTGCGCCAGAGCCCGGTGATCCGTGGCCCGCCGGTTCGGCCGACACCACCGCCACCCCGTACCCGGGGTAGCCAGAACACCAGGGCGAGCAGAGCGAACAGTCCCCAGATGGCGAGTGCCCCGCGCCAGTCGAGACCTGCCGCGTTCGCCACCGGAACGGTGATTCCCGCGGCGAGCGCGCCGCCCGCGGAGATCGCCATCGTGTACAGCCCCGTCATCAGGCCGGTGCGATGGGAGAAGTCGCGCTTGATCAGAGCCGGGAGCAGAACGTTCCCGACGGCGATCGCGGACCCGGCCAGCAGGGTGCCGACGAAGAGCATGGCGACCGAGCCCGTGGACCGGACCACGAAGCTGACACAGAGCAGCGCCAGCGCGCCGAGCACCGTGCGTTCGATGCCGAACCGCCGGGCCAGGCGCGGCGCCGCAGGCGCGAGCAGGCCGAAGCACAGCACCGGCAACGCCGTCAGCACTCCTGCTGCCGTGCCGGAGAGTCCCTCGCTGGCCCTGATCTGGGCCAGCACGGGCGCGACGCCGACCACGGCGGGCCGCAGGTTCGCCGCGACCAGCACGATCGTGATGCCCACCCACCACGCGGGCAGGCGCGACGAGCGGCCGACGCCGGCCGCCGTGGCGGTGACGTCGGCGCTCATCGGCTGCCCTCGACGAGGCGGCGTGCGGCGTCGAGATAGCTCTCCGCCGCTGCGCGCGCCGCGACCGGGTCGCCGGCGATGACCGCCGCGGCGAGCTCCTCGTGGCCGGGAAAGGACGGTGGGTCGTCATCGAGTTCGTGGATCGTGGCGACCGTTCGCTGCAGCGCGTCGGTCAGCCCGGTGTAGAGGTCGATGAGCACCGGATTGCCGGTCGCGGCGATCACCGCGCGGTGGAAGGCGAGGTCCGCGGCGACGAACGCGGCCCGATCGCCGCCGTCCCACGAGGTCCGGCGAGTCGCGATGGCATCGCGGATGGCGGTGATGTCCGCCTCGGTGCGCCGGACGGCGGCCGCCGCGGCGGCGTCCCTCTCCAGGCTCGTCCTGACCGCGAGCACGTCGAGCGCCCGGGAGCGCCGGGCCCGGCGCAGGATGGCGGCGCCGAGGCCACTCGTGGCGCGGACGTAGGTGCCGTCGCCCCGCCGGGGTTCCAGTAGTCCGGCGTGCTCGAGGGCCCGGACGGCCTCCCGCACCGTGTTGCGGCCGACCCCCAGTGCCGCCACCAGTTCCGGCTCGGCCGGGATCTTCGATCCCAGTGGCCACTCACCGCTCTCGATCAGCTCTTCGAACTGCGCGACGACCTCATCGCACAGCCTTCCCGTGTGCACGGCGACCAACCTCATCCTCACATCCTAACGTCCCATGTTTCGATCGCCAGGGCCTCGCCCCAGTCGCTCCCCAGGAATTGGCACGCATTTTTGACAATCCGGACGAGGCATCTTTGATCCCGATCACAACGGCTCGGCCGGTCTCGGCATAATGAAACCGCACACCGTGTACCACGGGGCAACACCTGTGCACGACCACGCAAATGATCTGATGAGAGAGGGCCATGCCGGACCAGATTCTCGATTTCGAGACCACCGTTTTCGACAAGGAGTACATCTCGCTCGGCGGGCGCCAGGAGGCGATCGTTCGTGGTGGACGTCACCTTTTCGACAGGCTTCCCCAGGCGTTCGCAGGGGTGAACCAGATTGGCGTCATCGGCTGGGGCCCTCAGGGTTCGGCGCAGGCGCAGAACCTGCGCGACTCGCTGAACGGGGCCGTCAAGGTCGCGGTGGGCCTGCGCACCGGGTCGGGATCCTTCGATCTGGCGCGGGCGGCCGGCTTCAGCGAGGAGGACGGCACCCTCGGCGAGATGTTCGAGGTCATCCGCGCCTCGGACGTGGTCATCCTGCTGATCTCCGACGCCGCCCAGGCCGAGCTGTACGAGCAGATCTTCGCGGCGGTGCGGCCGGGCACCACCCTGGGGTTCTCCCACGGCTTCCTGCTCGGCCACCTCACCGCCGAGGGTAAGCAGTTCCCCACCGAGGTGGACATCATCGCCGTCTGCCCGAAGGGCATGGGCGCCTCGGTGCGGGCCCTCTACGTGCAGGGTGTCGAGGTCAACGGAGCCGGGATCAACGCCAGCTTCGCGGTGCAGCAGGACGTCACCGGGCACGCCACCGACCGCGCACTGGGCTGGTCGGTCGCGCTCGGCGCCCCGTACACGTTCCAGACCACCCTGCGCTCGGAGTACCTGTCCGACCTCTCCGGCGAGCGCGCCATGCTGCTGGCCGGGGTACACGGAATCGTCGAGAGCCTCTACCGCCGCTACCGCGACCACGGCATGAGCGACGAGAACGCGTTCCGGCACTCCACCGAGTCGGTCACCGGCCCGATCTCGAAGATCATCTCCAAGGACGGCCTCGACGGGCTGTACCGGCGACTGGACCGCGACGGCAGGGCGGTGTTCGCCGAGGCGTACTCGGCCGCCTATCCCGTCGGGTTCGAGCTGACCCACGAGATCTACGACGAGGTGCTCTCGGGCGACGAGATCAACAGCGTGGTGCTCGCCGGACAGCGGCTCTCCCGTTTCCCGATGGGCAAGATCGACCAGGCCGACATGTGGCAGGTGGGCCAGAAGGTGCGGGCCGACCGCGTCGAGAACGAGATCCCGCTGGACCCCTTCACCGCCGGCGTCTTCTGCGGCGTGATGATGGGTCAGGTCGACGTCCTGCTCGAGCGCGGCCACCCGTACTCGGAGATCGCCAACGAGTCGGTGATCGAGGCCGTCGATTCGCTCAACCCGTACATGCACGCCCGCGGCGTGGCGTACATGGTGGACAACTGCTCGACCACCGCCCGGCTGGGTGCCCGTAAGTGGGCGCCGCGGTTCGACTACCTGCTCACCCAGCAGTCCTACCCCGCGGTGGACAGCGACCAGCAGGCCGTGGACACCAAGCCGTTCGAGGCGTTCGAAGGGCACGTCATCCACGACGTGCTGCGGGTCTGCGCCGAGATGCGCCCCTCGGTGGACATCTTCGTCGAGTGACGCGCTCCCGGCCCGGCTCCCACTGGGGCCGGGCCGGGGAGCCGCGTCACTCGCCCGATGCGCCCCGGACGATCTGCTCGCACGTCTCGCACCGACCGTCCGGCACCAGCTCTCGCCACGTCGTGCCCGGCTGGGGTGTCCACTCCGACTCGACCGGATGCGCCGGCGTGTTCGTCACCATGTCGAGGGCGTGCACCACGCCGAGCGCCACCTCACGGGCCGTGACCCAGCGCAGCCGCATGGCGTCCTGCCCGCCGAGCACCGCCTGCACGCTGCTGGTCGACCACACCGCCCCTCCCCGGGCGGTCGGTTCCCCGTCGGAGGTCAGGCCCTCCGCGATCGCGCGGAGCGTCGACCCGGCAGCCCGCTCCTCGAGCACCCGGCGGACCACGCGCTCGGGCACCACCGCCGGTCGTCCGAGCCGCACCCCGGCGGCGCGCTTCGCGGCGAGCGCGTCCTTCGTCCGCTGCGAGATCACGCGGCGTTCGTACTGCGCCGTGCTGGCCACCATGTGCGCCACCAGCTCGCCGGAAGGGGTCGAGGTGTCCACGTCGACGTCGAGGCACACGAGCTGCCAGCCCTGCCGGGAGGCGCGGTCGAGCAGGCCGGAGAAGTCGTGCACCGAGCGGGAGATCCGATCGAGCTTGGACGCGATCAGCACGTCGGCGTCGCCGGCTTCCAGCCGGGCGAGCGCGGCGTCGAGCTCGGGCCGGTCGAGGTCCTTCCCCGACCAGGCCGGGTCGGTCACCCACTCCACCCTGGTCCAGCCGCGCCGGGCGATCTCGCCCTCGATCGCCATGTGCTGCGCGTCGAGCCCGCCGCCGGACTCGGCCTGCTGCTCCGTGCTCACCCGCCGGTAGGCGATCACCCGGGGATCGTGGACGGAGCGCGCGCGGCGGGTGCGGCGGGGACTGGTCACGCCCCGACTTTACGAGATACGGGCCTTTAACGTAAATCCGTGGGGGACCGATCGGGGGCCGGGGGAGTGGCCAGGGCCTCCAAGGCCTCGGCCGCACCGGCGAGATGGGCCCGCTGGGCGTCGTCGGCGGCCACCTCCCCGGCGTCGACGGCGGCCAGGATGGCGCGCAGCGAGGCGGCGACCCGCGCGGAATCGGGCACGCCGTCACGCTCGCCACGGGGCACGTGCTCAGACTGCCGTGAGACGTGGGGGAGTGCACGCATCCGAGCTGCGCGGCATCGGTCCGGCACCCGGTCGGAGGGTGTGGACCACGCTCGCGCCCCGGCTGGCGAGTGTCCGGGTTCGAAGATATGTTCGATCCATGGTTGACAACAACACGGCGGCGGACCCCACCGCGGCAAAGGACCCGGACGACTGGACCACGGGCGACGAGCCGATGACCGGCGCCCAGAAGTCCTACCTGCAGACGCTCGCGCAGGAAGCCGGCGAGCAGGCGCCTGTCGACGACCTGTCCAAGGCGGATGCCTCCAAGCGGATCGACGAACTGCAGGCGCGTACCGGCCGGGGCCGCTGAGCCCCGGATCCTGAGTCCCGGATCCTGCAGCCGACGTGGGCACTGCGCGGCCGTCGTGCCGGCCGGGACGGTCGCGGTGCCCAGGTCGGAAGTGGCCACCGCTCCCCTGAGTCGATAACCGATAATCGACGTTATGACAGTTATCGGTCTCCGGCCCGCTCTCGCGCGGCGTGAGACGTGTCATACGCTCGACCAACACCGCGACGGCCAGATGCCCAGTCCGCCGGTAGCAGCGACCGTCCCGCCCCTCACGCCAGCCCGCGACGCGGCAGTTTGTTGAGCGCAGGCGCGACGCCCGGTCGAACAGATCCACCGCCTCCCGCGGCACCATCTCACCGTGGCCACTATGTTGCGTGACCGCGCCGACGGCGGTGAACATGTCCCCGGCGGCGTGCGCAATACCGGGAACCTCGTCATACTCCCCCGCCGCGACCGCCGCCGTCGCCTGCTCGAGCGCGGCGAGCGCGTCTCCCACGGCCGCTTCACGTTCCGCCCGCCCGACCTGACTGCGCTCGCCAGGCGCCGGCGCGATCGGCGGCACAGGCGACGGGGCGGACGCCCATCGTCGCAGCAGCTGCGGGAGCGAGAGATCCCGCGCCAGTGCCCTCCCCGAGTACCACACCGGCAGACCCTTCGCCGTCTCATCGCCCGGCGCCGCGACCGCGTAGCCAACCAGCTGTCCCGCGGGCTGCTCGTTCGGCCGAACCCGCACGCCGAGGTCGGCAAGGCAATGGAAGAACCGCGTCGGATCGCGCGCCTGCACCGCGCCGATACGCGCCGCACGGCGCAGCCACTCGCGTGACGTCTCGTCCAGCCCACGCCGGGCTGCCTTCTCCATCTCCGCTCGAGTGGCCGGTTCGGCGGTCGTGCGGTCCCACCTGTGGGGTCGCGGAAAGACCCAACCGCGCCTCCGCATCACGGCAGACTCCCCGGGCTCTGTGGAAGTCGTTGCGCGGATGCACCCGGCGACCGTTGTCCTGCCGCACGAGCACCGCGGCGATGTGCACGTGGTCATCCGTATGTCGAACGGCCACCCACCGACAGGCGCCGAGATCGGCCCGCGGGGCGCTCCCCGTCCCCGGTCCATCAGATCGGTCACGATCTCCGCTCACTCCGCATCGGAAAGGACACGGTCACCCGCAGAGTCACGCAGTGAGCAATGCCACACAGGACCGCGCGGGACCTTCGTCTCGACATCGTCCATGACAGGCTCGCGCCGCGGGATGCCCGCCGCGACAGCAGGATCGGCAAGGTCATCCGCGAGCTTTGTGACATCGAAGTTCCCGTCACCCGAGGGCGACGGCTGGTGCAACTCAGGTGCGCCGTCCCACGTCGCGAGCGAGCGCCATGAGCTCGCCGATGTCGGACACCGTCTCATCGAGGCGCTGCACGACCCTCTCCACCAGCGCCTCGATCCGCCGGGTCTCCTGGTGAACCTCCCGGGTCGAGTTCGCGTGTCGCGCGACGCCGTTGAGGTTGCCACCGACATTCCGCAAGATCCGGCGAGCGTCCATCAACTTCGCATGCAGACCCATCAGCCGCCGGATGACCGGCCCCACCACCGCCGGTTCCGGGGCCGGCCGCGGGATGGGCTCGGCCGCACGGACACCAACCTCTCCAAGCCACGCCGCATCCGACAAGCCAGCGCGGAGCGCGGCCGATCTGACCGTTCCCAGCTCCATGTCCGAGAACGACACCCGGACCGAACGAGAGCGCCCACCCTCCGCACGAGCACGCCGACTCGGCCCTGTGACCGACTCCCCCATCACGTCGACCTGATCCCCGTCGCGGAAGCGCGATCGCATGTCGGCGTCACGGCTGTCGTGTTTTCAGCGGATTGCGTAGGCGTGGTGTCAGGAGCCGCAGGTGAAATCTCAATGCTGGCAGCGGGGTCGAGGAGCAGCGAGAACCGGACATCGCCAGACGGGTCGAGGACGCCGCCAGACGGTCGCCGGCGGACGAGTCCCTGTCGTTGGAGTTCGATCGCGGTCTCGGCGCTGAGGTCGAGGGTGGCTTCGGTGTATTCGTAGCCGACGATGACGATCTGGTAGAGCGCCCGCAAGACGGGCTCGGCTAGACCGTCGTCCGCGACGCGCAGCTGATGCAGCGCGTACTGCTGCGTCTCGGTGAGCAGACCGTGGCGAGGCCGCAGGCCTTGGAGAGGCTCCGCCCGGTTCACGACGTCGCGGTCGAACCGCACACCCCCGGTCTCAAGCCGGATCTCCATCCTCGCCAGCGCGATCTCGAGCCGGTCCAACGACCAGCCGAGCGCGTTGGCCAGCCTCGCCCGGCTGATCGCTGGTGGGTTCACCTCGACCAGGCCGGCGAGCGCGGCCTCGACGATGGCGTCGTCGGTGCCGACCGGCGGCGACGGCACCCGGGCTCGATCCGCGGCCCGGGGCGGTGGGCTGAACAGCTCGGCCGGCTGCAGGTCCAGGACGTGACAGAGTTCCTCCAAGATTCCCAGCGGTATATCGTCGTACTCGCCGTCGCGCCAGAGCTGGACCGGCCACGTCTCCCCTGCTGCGCCGATGCGGTCGGCGAGTTGCGCTCGGGTGAAGCCGACCGCGATGCGGCGCTGCTCGACGAACTTCCAGTTGATGCTCAGCCTCCTCGTCGCGCCGCCCTCCTGGACAATCGGGGCTCATCGGTGGCCTGAAGGTCCACGCTGTCGACCCCTCCCCCGCGGCCGACGGGGCCGACACCGGCTCGCGCTGCCGCTGACTTGAGCTGGCGCCGCATCGTCCGCGCGGGCGTTGGCGCATCGTCGCGGATGAACACGGGAAGGTGGGCCGGGGGCCACCCACCCAAGCTCGTGGTGGCGGGATGGTCGGCGACGGCGGCGCGCACGATGGCCGCGACAGGCGCGGGTATCCGCCAGAGGCCACCGGAGGCGCTGATGTCGATTTCCTGGCCCCGATCGGTGAGGTCACCGACGCGCAGCCGGACGAGCACGTCGACGCTGAACCCGGTCGCCACACGGATGGCGAGAGCGCCGGCTGCTGCCGGCGCGCAGAGCGTGCGCAGCCGCGCAACGACCGGTGCGGGAAGACGCGGGCGCAGGCTGAAACCGGATTGGCCGCGATGGCGGTAGAGGCGAACGCGAAGGAGTGTGCCTTTGAGGAAGAACCCCGCCTGCGCCGCCCGTAGGCGGGTCAAGACCTCGGCCTCGCTGACCGCGCTCACCGTCATCCGCTGAATGGTCGACGGCTGGCCGCGGGTCGGCGTCGGTGCGCCGGGCCAACACCTGCAAAGTGTGCGCCTCGCTGCGCGCGGCGGTGAGCACAGCGCGGTAGACGGCGTCGACGCGGGCGAACGCGTCCGGGTCAAGGAGCCGGTGCGTGGCGCCGCGGAACGTCGGGAAGTCGACGTCGGGCACCGCCGGGAACGGCCGCGCGTCGGGCATCTCGGTGGACTCGCCAGGCGCGGGTGTCAGCGCCGCGAGTGCGTCGCGCCAGGGTTGCCCGCGGGCCGTGACGCCGTGCTCGGCGAGCACCGGCCGGTGCGATGGGTCGAGCCCGACGCGGTGCGAGACCAACCACAGCACGGCGTCGGCCGCGGCGGCCAGTTCGGTCAAGTCCCGCCACTGCTCGGCGGGCAGCAGGTGTGCCCGCAGCACGACCAGGTGACGGATGCCTTCGGCGCGTAGCCACAGCCCGGCCAGCGCCCAGCCGCGCCGCAGCAGGCCCTCGGCGGCCAGCCCTCCGGGCCGCTTGCCCAGCGCGACCAACACCTCTCCGGCCAGCACCGTGCGGCTGTCCGCGCCAGGCATCGGATGACACACCGCGATCCCATCGGGCACCGAGTGGCGGGCGGTCAGCGCGCGTACGCAGTCCACCGTGTCGGCCGGGTCGACCAGCAGGCGAATCGGCCCCGACGAAGATCCCGCAGTGGCGGATGCGGTGAGCGTGCCGGTCGCGGTCACCGCCGGCCGCCGTGCAGGGTGAACGCGTTGCGGGCGATGCGCTCATCGACCCGGTCGCGGCCTTGGCCGCGGCACAGGCCGGTGGCGGTGTGGGTAAATGCCGCCCAGTCGCGCAGGTTGCCGTGTGCGAAGTGGTCGTCGACGAACAGCAGCAGCTCCGCGTCCACGCCGGTGTAGAGCGGGTGAAACGTCGGGATCAGGGTGCACACCTGCTCGGTGCTCAGCGTGGTGAAGCTGACCCGGCGGTAGAGCCGCGAGCGCAGCATCGGCTCGCGGGACAGCACCTTCCAAGCACCGTCGCCACCGACGAGTAGTAGCGCGAACCGGGTCAGCGGGTGGTCGTGCAGGTAGCGCAGGAACTCGATGCACTCCCGGTTGAGCTGCTGGGCCTCGTCGATCACCAGTACCCGCGCCGGCGCAGCGAGCTCCTCGAGCAGCTGGGCGGTCAACGCGAACCGGGTTGGCCCGCCCCACGACCTCACCGGTCAGCTCCTCCAGCAGCGTCGCGGCGACCAGCCGCATCGTCGTGCGGCTGGGGAACGACGTCCAGCACGCGGACAGCTCGGGGCGGCGGGCTAGGGCCTGCTCGACTGCGAAGGTCTTGCCCAACCCGGCCGGGCCGTGCACCGCACCCATCGCCCCGGCCGCGGCCAGATCAGTCACCGCGTGCTCGACCAGCAGCAGCGGCTCGGTCGGCAACGTCCGCGCCCCATCGAGGTCCAGGAAGTGGCGCACCATCACTCCGAGCCCGACCCATCGGTCGGCGCATCGACGCTGCCGTCCAGCTCAACGAGGTCCGGGTTCCAGTACGCGAAGTCGTCGTGGAGGTTGAGCAGGTCGGTGAGCCCGAGGCGCTGCAGGTCCCGATCCCGGTTCGCGGCTCGGCCGCGCCCTCATCGACCGCTGCCCCCGATTGGGCTCGGCGTCTCCGTGGCGGCGTCGTCGTCAGCGGCGGCCTGTTCGTCGGTAACGACGGTGATGTCCTCGACCGGCCCGGGGCGGTGACCGGCGCGAGCCTCGTCCGGGCCCGTCGGCTCGCCCGGCGCTGCCGCCGACCCAGCTCGACAGCGTCCGCCCGCCGCTGGTCCAGCACCGCGGCGCGTTGCTCATCGGTGAGCAGGCCCTGCGGATGGGCAGTGCACAACCAGGTGTCCCCGCGGAAGATCTCGATCTGCCGCAGGTCGTGCGGGGTGTAGCGGACCTGACCTGCACAACATCGCCCTGAGCCACTGACCTCACACCGGCACCGTCGCACCCGCTCCCCGCCCAGCCCGTTGCGCGGCGGCGACACGCTGGTGATCACCCGGCTGGATCCAGGCTCGCCTGGCGGGCCAGCATCGCGGGCAGCGTGCCCGCCTACTGCGAGGGAGACTGCCACTCGAT
This sequence comes from Pseudonocardia sp. OZ21, assembly GCF_059359135.1. Lineage (NCBI taxonomy): Bacteria > Bacillati > Actinomycetota > Actinomycetes > Pseudonocardiales > Pseudonocardiaceae > Pseudonocardia > Pseudonocardia sp. OZ21. Next base: position 9,968 of record NZ_JCADBN010000002.1, on the reverse strand, counting down.
GGTGCCCTCCTCGTCGCGAATGCGGGTGAACGTCGCCCGCCGCCAGCATCTACCCCGAGGGCGTCGAGCCTGACGAGTGGACGCCCGGCACGCTCGGGCATCCTTCCACTGGTCAAGAACGCCATGCAGGATCGCTTCCGTGTCGTTCTTGCCGCCCCTTGCTTGTGTTCCCATTTCAGTGGCCTGCGCTCATGCCGCCATCAACGTGGAGGATCTCCCCGGTGACGAACGAGGCGTTCTCCAGGTACATCACCGCGTCCACGACATCGCTCAGCTCGCCCAACCGGCCGACCGGCTGGAGAGCGGCGAGGGTGTCGTGGGCCTCGCGCGGGTGCATGGGGGTATTGGTCGTGCCGGGAGACACGGCGTTAGTGCGGATGCCCCGGGCGGCATACTCGATCGCCAGGGACTTCGTGGCGTACTGCAGCCCGCCCTTGGTCAGCGCCGCCAGCACTGAGGGCACGCGGGCGTCGGCGTTGTCGACAATGCTGGCGGTGATGTTGACGATGTTGCCGCTGCCCTGGGCGAGCATCTGCTCGACGGCGAGTTGGGTGATGCGGAAAAAGCCGGCGAGGTTGGTGCCCGTGAAGGCGGCGTAGTCATCCAGGGTGTATTCGGTGAAGGGCTTGACGAAGAAGATGCCCGCGTTGTTGACGAGGGTGTCGACGCGGCCGTAGCGGTCGATCGCAGCAGCGACGACGCGTTCGGCGGTGGCGGGGTCGGCGATGTCGCCCTGGACGGTCAGGACGTGCTGGTCGTCGGAGGGCGTGATAGAGCGCGAGTTGGCGACGATTGCGTAGCCGAGCTTGCGGTAGGCGTCCACCAGGGCGGAGCCGATGCCCTGCGAGGCTCCAGTGATGATGGCGACCTTCTGCAGCGGTGTCTTCATAGTGAACCTCTTCCTTCAGTGCGGGACGAGTTCCTTTGCCTGATCGACGCGGTGAGTCCACAGCGGAGCGTCCTCCCCGGCATCATCTTTAGGCATCGATCGCATGCTAACCCGATGAGGCTTTAGTAGGGGGCGTCCCAGACGATCGTCATGTACGTGCCCCAGGTGCCGTTCGTGAGGAGCTTCAGCGGGACCCGGACTTCTGCCGTGCGCCCCCGGCGTCCGCACTTACTGCGACGCCGGGGGCTTCTTGTGCCCGGAGGGTTCGCCGCTCACGTAAGAGCTGTCCCTGGCTGCTGGTATTCGTGCCGACCTGTCTCCAGGATCTGACAGAGTCTGAAGAGGTCGTAGCACCGCCATTGACAGTCATTGGGGATAAGCGGCATTTCATGTGGGTGCTGGCGTCGTCGATCCTAGGCCGCGCAAGATGCCTTTCGCGTGTCAAGGGCCACTCCTCGGCTTCTGCGTGATGCCTTCTCGAGTGCGCCCCCTGCCTCGCTCCGGTCTCCTCATTCCCTCCGGACGAGTGTCACGAACCGCGCCGCCGCCGCGGCGAGCACGGCGGAGGCGAGGACGATGAAGCCTGCCGTGAGGAACACCGTCTGCAAGGTTGTCGAGGAAACAAGGATCGCGCCGAGGCCAGACCCTGCCGCCAGGGCTATCTGAAGGTTCGTCACATTCACCGCCGACGCGGCCTCCGGGGTCTCCGGGGCCGCGTCGAGTATCCAGACCAGCGTTCCCGGGTTCACGATTCCCCAGAACAGGCCCCACAGCACGAGCAACAGGCCGGCCAGCCAGGGTAGGGTGCCCGAGCTCGCCAGCCCGATGAGCAATGCGGCCACCACCGTCGCCGACCCGGCGAAGCTGCCGATCACCCCGTGTTTGAACAGTGATCCGGCGACGAGTGAGCCGACGATGCCACCGCAGCCGTAGATGACGTACAGCAGGGAGACCACGCCGCTGGACAGATGCGTGTGGTCCATCAGGAACGGGGTGATGTACGTCCAGGCGGTGAACTGTCCGATGAACACCACCGCGCCCGCAGCCATCCCAAATCGGGCGGCCCGCCGCGTCACGACTCCCACGAGATCACGCAGGTGCGTACGCCCGTCCGGCGGAATACCCGGCAGCAGGACCGTCTGCGCAACCACGACAAGCAGTGTCGCCGCCGCCGCGGCGGCGAAAGTGAGCCGCCAGCCGAGGAGGTTGCCGAGGAACTGTCCCGCCGGCAGCCCCGCCACCGTCCCACCGGAAATACCCGCCGCGATGATGGTGATGGCGCGCGTGCCGCCGGCCGGGCCCACCAGCTTGGGTCCGACCGGTGAGACCACGGTCCAGAAGGCTCCGATGGTGGCGCCGAGGAGCATACGGGCGATCAGCACCAGGGCGAAGTTCGGCGCCACCGCGACGACCGCGTTCGACACCAGCACCGTCAGACCCAGGACGAGGATGACCGAGCGCCGGTTGAAGCGCCCGGATCCGAGGAAGAACAGCGGCGCCGACACCGCGGCGCTGAAACCCGGCACGAGCACCATCAGACCCGCGAGGCCGAGCGAGACATGCAGTCCCTCGGCGATCTGCGGCAGCAGCCCCACCGGCATCGTCTCCGTCATGACGACGACGAACGCGCCGAGCGCGACGGCACCGACGGACGCCCAGCCCCGCCTGCTGCCGGGCTCCGCGGCAATGGCGGCAGCGCGGGCGGCCGCAGGCTGGGTCGGGACGGCCGCGGCGCACGACGATGCCGCGACCACGCGCACCCGCGGTGCACGGTGCGTCGGCGTCCCCTCGTCGGTTTCGGTCATGTGTTCTCCTCGCTGAGCACCGTCCGAAGCGGTCCGTCCCGTGTCATTGCCCGCCGTTTGCAGAGGTCGTCGTGGTTCGTCCCTTGAAGGTGAGAGCTACTTCTGCAGGAAGGACTGCAGCAGAGCCGTCACTTCCGTCGGCCTCTCCTCGCTCACGAAGTGGCCCGAACCCTCCAGGACTCGTCCCTGGACGTTCACGGCGTACTCACGCCACTGGTCGGCGATCAGTGAACCGAAGGAACGCTCGCCACCGATCGCGAGGATGGGCATCTGCAACTTGCCCTGAGCCAAGAACTCCTTGTTCTGCTGAATATCTGTGCGGAACGCACGGTACACACTCAACATGGCCGTCAGGCGGCCGGGCTCCTTGAGAAAGTGGGCGTAGTAGTCAAAGTCCGACGACGTGAACGGCGACTTATCGCCCGCCACATACTCAAGCATCAAGTCCTCGACGAAGACACGTTCGTGACCGGCGATGAGCCTTTCAGCGAGGGGCAGCTGGAACAAGCCGAAGTGCCACGCCGCGGGCTGATTCGGGTCGGCGTTGAGCACGGGGAAGTGGTAAAAGCTCTCATCCGGGATGGGAGCTTCCATCACGGCCATGCTCCGCACTTCCGACCGGAACTGCGCCGCGTAAGCGTAGGCGACCACCTCACCAATATCGTGGGCGACTACTTGGACGCCGTTGTTGAGCCCCAGCTGCGTCAGCAGCTGATGCACGTCCTTCGCCAACTGCGCTGCGTCGTAACCACCCTCGGTGACCTGGGACTCGCCATAACCACGCAGGTCGACGGCGATCACCGTGTGGGTCTTGGACAGCGGGCCCATCTCCTGCCGCCACTCGGACCACGACTGGGGAAACCCGTGGATCATTACCACAGGCGAACCTTTGCCACCCCGCACGTAGTGCATACGAAAGCCATTTACTTCCGCGTACTTGGACTGAAAACCAGCAGGTGGTTGCGATTGCGGATAAGGCGACGGTGACTGCGCCGCCACGGAGCCATGCTCGTAGCTCTCGGCCCATGCTCGGGGGCTCAAAGTCGCGGAAACCACCAGGAGGGCCACCAAAGCCGCGATGAACGCGAAGAGCCTGTTGGTCTTTCCTATTCCGATTCGCATTATTGTCCTATCTGAAGTCGGTATCTCGTTATGCGTCACCAGACGCATGAGTACGGTGAACTGACCCGCTCGGTCATTTCACTTCGAGCTGAGACCGGGCCGGATGGAAAAGTACAGTCGGACCATGCTCCCGTTCCCTGTTCGTTCGCCTGAAGGCTGGAGTCGGCCGCCACCCGATACCCCACATCAACCAGATCGAGTTATGGGCTCAGTGAATCTTCGGAAGTGAGCGTCCAGGAGGAGCAACCTTCGGCCCTCGGACAGCCGACCCGCCCGCTGCTGCCCGGCGAGATCCGCCTCGGCCTCCACACGCGGCCCAGGCCTTCACCCCAGTAAGACCCTGAAGTGCGAGTCGAGGCCGGCATACGACCTCGCCGGCGTGCACGCATCGCCATGTTGGACCGAGACGTCCTACCCGCGTCGTTGTGCACGGGAGGCAGTCCTGAGTCGCGAACGCCGCGACGCCGGGCGGCGAAGCCCTCGTTGAGGGCATCTGAGCTCCTATTTGAGATCTTTGCGGGCCGACGGCGCAGTCGACGGTGACGCCCGTGCGGAGGCCTGCGACGGCCTGGCTCGGTCGACTATTGGCGAAGCTCACTGGACTGTCAAGTCTGGCCGCGACGGCGTCCGGGAGCGTAAACAGCTTCAGCTCGCCACGCTTGGTGCGACACACTGCGACTCCAACTTCAGCCTCCTCGACGGCGCCAGCCACCCTGAGGAACTGGCCGAGCAGGGCCGCCCGGATGGGCATCGACACCCTCGCGCTGACCGACCACGACGGCCTCTACGGCGTGGTGCGCTTCGCCGAAGCCGCCAAGAAGGTTGGCGTGCGCACCGCGTTCGGCCAAGTTGAGCCTGGACCTGCCCGGCCCACAGAACGGCGTCCCGGACCAGGCCAGCACCCACCTGCTGGTCCTTGACCCACGCCCTGCCCGGCTACCGAGGCCTGGCCCGAGTGCTCTCCTCGGCGCACCTGCGCGGGCAGCGAGGGCCGCCCGGTCTACGACCTGGACGAGACAGTCGACGAGCTGGCCGGGCACGCCCTGATGCTCACCGGCGGCCGCCAGGGCCCGGTCCGGCTCGCCCTGGAGCAGGACGGCCCAGACGGCGCCGCAGCCGAGTGGGGTTGGCTGGTCGACCGGCTCGGTGCCGCCCACGTCGCCGTCGCGCCTACCGATCACGGCTACCCAGAGGATTCGCAGCGCAACGACCTGCTCGCCCAGCTCGCCATCGAGTACCGGGAGTGTCCGAGGACCGGTGTAAACCGGTCGTCGCCCAGCGGGTTCGGCCCGTGCCGGTGGGGTCGAGTGAGCGGGTGACCAGGTAGAGGCATTTGAGCGCGGCCTGTTCGCTCGGGAAGTGCCCCCGGGCCTTGACCGCGCGCCGGTAGCGGGCGTTGGTCGACTCGATCGCGTTCGTTGAGCAGATGACCCGGCGGATCTCCACGTCGTAGTCCAGGAACGGCACGAACTGCGACCACGCCGCCCGCCACAGCCCTCCGCCCCACGTGTCAGCGAACTCCTCGAAACGCGCTGCGGCGGCCTGTTCGGCGGGTTGGACTACCCGGTGCCGTCCGGCCACTGGACGCGGTGTCGGCGGCCACGCGTGTGGCCTGCCTCCCGGCCGGGGGCGCACGGTTTTGCCCTCGGCGGGCTGGACCTGGCGGCGCGCCAGCAGCCAGTGCCCCCACCCTTCGGGCAACGCGGCGGTGTCGAGCTCGACGACAGTCCAGTCGCAGTCGCGCAACTGGACTATCGCGTCCAGTACAGAGTATTGTGCCATCGATCGGCAAGTCCCGCCGGCCATCACCGGTTTGACGCATCATCGCGTCTTGCACACCCTCAGCGACCGCAAACCGCACACAGAAGGAGCAAAGAAAATTAGCGACACCAAGCAGTCGGCCGAAGACCTGGCGATCCTCGAGCAGCTCAACCTCGACTACATCAAGTCTGACCAGTCGAACGACGTCGAGCGGTTCAAGGAGTTCCTTGCGGAAGACTTCATCATTCAGATTGAGGGTCGCACCCTCAATCGCGACGAGTACCTCGAGGTCATCGCTAAGCCGCGCCCCTTCAAGGATCTCGCTGTGTACGACGTCAACATCCGCATCCTCAGTGACGTTGCTCTGATCCACGCTCGCGTCACACTCACCACGCTCAACGATGGAGTGGCCAAAGAAGCTCTGTACACGGACACGTACCAGAAGCGTGAGGGCACCTGGGTGTGTGTTGCGGCCTGCGCGCCCGATCCGCGCGCGATCGCCTAACCGCCCTGGCCTCCAGAACTCCGGCGCTATCCGGAGCCCGAGAAAGGCACTGCTCGAGGCACAACGTGGCACCAGTGACCAACGTGGCCGGCCGGAGCAGAACGCTCCGGCTGGCATTTCTATCTGCGGCACCCTCCCTGGTGGCCGCGTTCGCCGCGGTGGGCCCTACGATCCCGCTGTTCAACATTCACCGGGCCGAGGACGAGTTCACCAACGCCGGCATCTCGATGACCGTCGTCTCCTACTCCGCCGGCACCCTCACCACGCGGCTGATGCTAGTGGCGACACGCGACTGACCGTGGCGTAATGATCACTGATCGAGGTAGGACAGGGTGTCCCGCTCGCTCGGGTGTCCCTCATATGAGGGACAGCCACTGTTCTATCTGATCCCAACGTGGTGGGCCGACCGTCGCCTCCGGCCCGTGTGGTCGACGTCAATGAACACGACGCGCCGGCCGTCGAGCAGCGCCTCGGCCCCGCCGGGGGCGGATCCATCCGTGCGGATCACGCCGCCGCCGGCGCACCGGAACAAGCGTGGAAGCGCCGCAGCTGCGCGGACGGGGCAAGGGGCCGCGGGTGTGACTGGGCTGTGGCCGGTGCAGGCCGGGGAGCGCACCCCGGCGGGCTGGGGTCGCTGGCTGCTGATCCGCCGCCAGATCCTCACCCCCGACCAGGCCGACGCAACCAGGCCCAGCTGTTGCAGTGCAATGACGGCGGCCTCGCCCAGGTAGTTGTCGGTCTCTCCGAACATCTCGTCGAGATGGCGGCGGAGCCGTGCGTCGGTGACGGCGGAGCCGTGCGTCGGCACCGGCCGATGGATAGCACTGTCATTTTGGTGGCGCCGTCGGACTGTCGTTCTACTGTCGTTCCACAATGGCTCCCTCGCTGTCGAACGACATGAAAGTGGCCCAGCGGTATGTCGTCGTAGCGCGATCCGACATCGCTGACAGTGCGGTCGTTGACCGTCGTCGCACCTCCGCTCGACCACAACGACCCCGACGAGCAATCCGCCGAGATGCCCTCGACCAACGGCATCTGCACCGCTCGCGCACTGACCCGCTTCTACGTCGCGCTCATCGGCGAGGTCGATGAGCATCGCATTCTCGCATCCGACGTCGTGGCCGCGGCGACCACCGAACCGACCAGGGGCATCGATCGCATCCTGCGCGTACCCGTCCGGATCGGCACCGGTTTCGACTTGCCCACACCCGACGCATTCTGGTACAGCCCGACGGCCTTCGGGTTCCCCGACTTCGGGGGGTCGCTCGGCTTCGCCGATCCGGCCACCGGCCTTGCGTTCAGCTATGTCATGAACCATATTCAGGAAGGGGTACCGGACCCCAGAGCCGCAAACCTGGTCAATGCCGTCCAGAATGCAATGAAGGCCCATACCCCGTAGGTCCGGGACTCAGTGTCAGGGTTGTTTCTCGCCCGGCTCCGTCCCGGACCAGGAGATGGTTTGCGCATGTGACGGGCGGAGGCAAGCGCCGGAACGCTGCTCCCGCCCACACAGTGGCCCTTCGGCTCCGGCCCTGCACCGTCAGCGGGTCTGCACAGTGACGAGCGGCGAGAAGCGGGTGCAGCTGGAGCGCTCCCTGATCGGCGGGAAGCCGGGGACAGGGGTGATGATCCTACCGCGCGTGCACGCCTGAGCATCGATGGAGACCGGCCCACCCGGACCCACCTGACGAGTCATGAGCAGGGTCTCCCCCGCACGGGTTTCGACCTGGCCACCATTCACTCTCACGTTGTAATGGGTGACGCCTGACACGTAGCCGCCGAAGTGAATTCGGACAACCCCCTGGCAGCTGTCGTAGCGCGCACCGACGTACGGGCTGTCGGGATAGTCGAACCGAATGGGCTTGGCTCCGACGCGCCGACCGTCACGCGCGGAGCCGTCCCGGGTGAAGCAGGCCGCCGCCGGCACCGCACCCGGCTGCTGTGCTGATACGGCCGCATTCTGCTGCTGTGCCGGCGAGGGGGTGTCGGCGAGTGCGGTTCCGGTGGTGCCTGCGAGGGCCAGGCTTCCGGCCAGCAGTGATCCAGCGGCAAGTCTGGTGGCCATGCGCTTCAGTTTCATGGATACCTTCGGGTAAGGGGTGGTGAAGATGCCGCTCCGACATCTCGCTGTTGCTGCGTCCCCAACCCTGGCGACTCGCCGGCGCGGAAACCAGAGGGCAGCCCCCCGACAGGTGGGGGCCAGCCCACCGATTCGGAATAGGGCCTGCTCCCCATTCGTGCGCTCGAGATCGGCCACGCCCACGGGCTCGGTCACGAATTCGAGCCGGCCCCTCCGTTGTGATTATCCGTTTCCGGTCGACCGCTGTGAGCGTGCTCGCGCTGCTCGTCCTGGGCGGGCTGTTGACGGCCTGCGGCCCCAGCTCGCCCCCCGGCAGCGTCCTCCTCGCTTGAAGCGACGCACACCACGCCGACGCCGACGCCTGCGCCGACGATCGTGGCGGGCGACGCGGTGTACGACCCGCCGGCCGCGGCGCCGTCGAGCTGGGTAATGCCCAACCTGGTCGGCACCGGCCTGCAGGACACCCAGGACGCGATCCAGCACCTCACCGATTACGGGATCCCCATCACCACCTCGCACGATGCGGGCAGCGCTGATCGCATGCAGGTGCTGGACCGTGACTGGAAGGTGTGCACCCAGAACGTGTCTCCCGGAGCGGAGATCACGCCTGACACCCGCATCGACTTCGGCGCAGTGAAGCTCAGCGAGCACTGTTGATCCCGGCGGGGGTCGTGCACTCGGTCGCGCGCATCAACTGGCTTGCCGGGCTCACCCTGCCCGCCCCGCCCTGACCTATTGACCGAACTACGGGGCGACACGCCGAGATCGTGCGGAGGCTGAGCCGGGGCTGATCGGTAGACCTCACCCATCTTGATCGAAAGGTGGTGTGAGCGTGTTCAACAACGACCGGGACATCAGGTCGATCCGGTTGCCAACGTGGGGTCGGGTGGCGCCGGCCGACGGCACAAGTGCCGTGGCTGGTGGTCGACACGAGCCCGACCGGCGCAGGAAGCGCTACCGCGTTTCGAACGCGTGTTCGAGAATCCCCGAGTATTTCCCACTGGGCGTCGTCCGGGTGCGTCGCCACACCTAGGCGCAGCACACGACGTACCTTGCTTCGGCGCACCGCTCCGCCACACACACCACCCGAAGCGGTTACTAACCACCCGTACACAAACGCGGTCAAAGGGCATCGACGGCTCGCCGGCGACCAGCTCGAACGCCATCTCGTCCCGGCCGCGTCCCTCGTCCGCCTGGTGGGTCGCGCATCGCGGCGGCACGACGGTGGAGTGCCCTACAGCAGAGGCAGGGAGTCGACGTACACGGAGCCGGCGTCGCTGCAGGCGATCGCGACGGCGAGGTTCGTCCGGGCGCACGCCGACGAGCGCGCTAAGCACTTCGCCAAGCGTGCCCGAGGTGACGGGCACAACTGAGACGTCATCGTTGACGCCCTGGGCCTCAGCCTGCCGTCGCTGCACTCGCAAGGCGCTTCACCACCCTGACGAGCACGCGGCAGGGCGGGCCGAAGTGCGCCGGGTCTACGTGGGGCAGTCGTGACGGTGACCGAGGCCCCGTGCAAGGGCCGTTCGAGCCCGTCGCCCCGCGCCAGGCTGGGGGCCGTGTGGCCTACGGCGAGGCGTCGCCGATGTTGAGCTGCTCGAGCTTCTCGCAACGCTCTCGATGATCCATCGCGGACTCGACGCCGCCGCGCTCACTGCGCCGACATGGCCGGCGCTTGGACTCGACCTGATGTCTTGTGACTCTGAGAAGCTGAGATAGGGGGCTAGCTGGGCGTGTCCTGTAAGGGTTGTGGCCTGCGATCGGTGATCATGCTCAGGTGGCGGGCAGGGGCGAGCTGACAGACAA